>CALXKZ010000092.1 GCA_944389065.1 uncultured Spirochaetaceae bacterium | reverse complement strand
CAGGTCCAGCTGGTCGAGTATCTGGTCGATGGCATCCTTTTCCTTTGTGCTTTTCCTGGTCATCTGCTGTATCTCCTTCCTTACAGTAGCATTTCCCATTTACACAAACTATCTTACAGGCCCTTTTCTCACTGCCTTATAGAACGTCTGGTTTTCGTTGCCAGCTGGCCACATGCTCCTGCGATATTCTGCCCCTTGCTTCTTCTGATTGTGTATTTTATCCCTAGTGATCCCAGCATGTCAGTGAATCTGTGGATCTCACTTTCTGACGGGGCATTGAACCCAAGCCCTTCTACAGGATTCCATGGGATAAGATTGACAATAGCATCCAGCCCTTTCATGAAAGATCTGAGTTTCTCCGCACTTTCCCTGTCCATATTCACACCACTCAGCATGCAGTATTCAAACGTTATCCTCTTATCCTGATGATGCTGGAAGGAAAGGAGAGCGCTTTTCAGCTCAGATAGTGGATAGGTTCTGTTTATCCGCATTATATCAGAACGGATTTTATCATCAGCAGATACAAGGGACACTGCAAGCCTTAATGGAACGGATATTTCTGTAAGCCTTCTGATTCCTGGTACATAGCCTGATGTGGAAATTGTCATGCGACGGTATGAGATATTGAACCCATCCTCTCTGTGAAGTGCTTTGATCGCATCCATTGCCGCAGTGAAGTTCTGCAGAGCTTCCCCCATGCCCATGAATACAATATGGCTGATTTCCTCTCCTAGAAGAGATAGCTGGAGAAACTGTTCTGCTATTTCGTATGACTCAAGATTCCGAATGAATCCCATTGTGCCGGTATTGCAGAATGCACATCCCATTGCGCATCCTACCTGGCTTGAAAGACAGGCTGTGTAGCGTCCTTTGCCATCTGAAAGCCTTACGCATTCGATTATGCTGCCATCCTGCAGAAGCAGGGCAAGCTTCACTGCATAGTCAGACTCTGCTGTATTGATGACCTTTGATGCAAGAAGGGAATCATATTCATCCGTAAGCCGTTCTCTGAGTGCCTTAGGAAGGGATGTTATTCTATCAAATTCGGTTATGCCTGATATCAGGGCATGATAGATGATCTTTGCCTGGAATGGCTTATCGAGCTTCAGGTTCTTTGCAATGTCTTCATAGCTATCTGTAAGTATCGATCTTTTCATAGCATTGAGATAATGGCGATTATAACGCCTGTTATACCTTCTCCTCCAAGAAGTCCTGACGATATGAGTGCTGCATTTTCCTGACTCTTTTCCTTATTCCTGCCAAGCTTTGCTGCAATTGCCATTATGACAGCACCGAGAGCCATTGCAGAGGAGATGTATGTCGGAAGATATACACCAAGCCCGAGAGTAGCAGAAGGAAGACCGGTAAGGAACAGGATTATCCCGATGACCATACCGATTGCGAATGCGGCAGGACTATCAAGTCCTCCTGCCATTGCAGCAACTGCTGCAGCCTGAGGAGCAGGCAGGGCTTCTGTACCGAAGCCTCCCATGCTTGCAGCCAGTACCTCAAGAGCCACTGCCGCAACAATCGCTCCTATCATGCCTCCGATTCCCTCCGCTATTATCTGATAACGCGGGCTTGTTCCGATAAGCGATCCGGATCTGAGATCATTCATGACATCTCCTGTAAGTCCGCAAGCAACTGCTGTGACACCTGCAATAGAGAATGCGGCTCCGATTGTCGGAGAGAATACAGCCGAGGCTGCCAGAAGCACGAGGATTGCGAATATTTCCATAGGATTGATACCAGTCTGACCAGTGAGCATTCCTGATAGATATGTCGTGAGATATACGCCAATGATAAGGAGTATTCCCTCAAGGATGGTGATCTCTGTAAAGAGCGCCAGAACAATGATGGCGAATGCTGAGAAGATTGCGGCAGGTAAAAGAAGTCTTTGGATATTGCCATTCCTGCTTCTTCCTCGCTTGATAAGCATTATGATGGCTTTTATCGCAACACCAAGCCCGGTTCCGATCATAAGCCCTATGCCAAGGCTGCTTCTGAAAGAATCTGCTTCTGCCATCGATGAGAAGAAGCCTGACGCAAGTCCTATTGGAGTCAGGACAAAGTATCCGAGAACAGATCCAAGGAACCACATAAGGGCCAGCACGGGACCTATGATGGCACCAATGCCCAATGCCATAGGCGAAACCCATACTGAAAGCGATGGGAACAGTGTGCTTCCTCCGAATACAGTGAGGATCGATGGGATTTTTCCCAATCCATCGCGGACGAATGTGAACAGGGCAGAGAGTGTAAGAGAAGAGAATAGGATGGGCGCGCCTTTCCCTTCCTTTCCTGCGATAAGCGTATTATATGCTGCTTCTCCCATTGGGTACGGAAGCTTTTCTTTCTCTATCAGAGTATGACGGAATATCATGGTGAAGAATGTTCCGAGAAGAGCGCCTGTAATAGCTATTACAGCAATCTGGAAGAGAGATAACTCTGCCTGTGCATCCAGCATCCATAGTCCTGGAAGGGTAAATGCAAGGCCACCTGCGACCATTGCTCCTGCGCTCATCAATGTATGTGTACAGTTGATTTCCTCAAGCGTTGAATTCCTTGCTTTGCCGAGAATTGCCATTGAAACCACTGTTACGAATACAGTAGGCCATGGCAGGGCTCCCATCCGGAGAGCAACATACATGCTTGAAGCGGTGATTATCACCAGACCGATGATTCCTACAATCAATCCGCGTACCGTGATCGGGCTTCTAGAAGTATCCATGCCCAGGATTCTATTATTTAAGTTGGCTCTTGTACACACCATGCAACTGGACTAGGATAAATGTAGTGCATTCTAGATAAAAGCAGGAGGAAATGATGAAGAAGAGAGTACTGGTGCTTCTTGTAATCGCCCTTATGGCTGCAGTCCCGGCAATGGCGGCCTCCACCCGCGGCGCAGCTGATGATGGTTCATTCGGCATAGGCCTGAATCTTGGTACGAACAATGGTCTTGGCCTCAAGTTCGGCATGGGCAAGTTCGATATCTTTGCTGATGTAGGTCTCGATGTTCTGCATATTAGTTCGAATGGTATGGGACTCGGCTTTGATGTAGGGATAAGCTATGAAGTATATGATGCGGATTTTGGCGGTGGCCATCATATGCCTATTACAGTCGGGGCTATGGTTCCGATGTCATTCTTCTTCGGCAATCCATTTGCAATGAATCTTGGTGTCCTTGCCCAGGTTGGCTTAGAGTACCAGATTCCAGATGTTCCTGTTCTCTTCTATCTCCGTGTAGGGCTCGGTATTGATATGGCTCTTGCTCCGGATTTCAAAGTTGGATTCGGTGGGGCAGGCTCAATCGGAGTCCTGTACATATTCTGATTACAGGTTGAGATTATATCAGGGCTGTCCATCAGGATGGCCCATATATTTTGCCATAATTTCCTTTCTCATTCTTGCCGTGACTGTTATCTCCCCATCGCCATATTCGATATTCTTCACATTTCCATCGCGGTAGATATCGCTGATAAGAGAAGCAGAGCATGCTGCCGTTATCGTGATGTCTGAAAAAGAATCATCCGTTACCTTCATCATTGCATCGAGAAGGCTGTCGATACCTGTTTTATCCTTCATGCTTGTTTCAGCGATGATGTAATTCTTCGCTTTCAGTGCTGCGTATGAGATATCATCATTAATTGAATCTGTCTTGTTTATCACCAGTATGCGTGCTTTATCCAATGCTCCCAGGGCAAGAAGCGTATTCTCTGTCTCCTCAAGACATCCTAAGGCATCGGGATGGGATGCATCGGCAACGATGATAAGCGCATCCGCTGCGAGCGCTTCCTCCAATGTTGATGAGAATGCTTTGACTAGTCCTTCAGGAAGATTTGAAATGAAGCCTACAGTATCTGAAAGAAGGACTTTCTGGCCATTGGGAAGTCTCAGTGAACGTGTAGTGGTATCAAGGGTTGCAAAAAGCTTGTCCTCAGCAAGCACCTCGCTGCCTGTCAGGGCATTGAGTATCGTCGATTTCCCTGCATTGGTGTATCCGAGAAGCGCGAATGAGAAGATACCGGATCTTTCCCTGCTCTTTCTCTGGGTTTTGCGGATATCAGCAGTGGCCTTTATCTCTCTGTCAAGAGCTCTTATCCGTTCAGAGATCCGTCTCCGCTCAAGTTCGATTTTCCTTTCTCCTTCGCCTTTCGCACCTCTTACCCCGCCGCGCTGCTGTGATAGCTTTGCCTCCCTGTCTGCAAGCCTTGGTCTGAGGTATTCAGCTTCTGCCTTCTCTATCTGGAGCCGTGCCTCCCGGCTTCTTGCATTCTGGAAGAATATGGCCAGAATCACAGCTTCCCTGTCAGAGACGGGCACTCCGAATATACGCTCGAGATTGTTCTCCTCACGTGGTGTGATGAATGCATCTATTATCACCTCATCAGGCGAATAGGCAAGGACCGCTTCCTTTACTGTTTCTGCCTGTCCTTTGCCGATATAAGTTGTATTCATACGTTCTTTGATGGTGAATTCAATTGCATAGATGATATTCAGACCAAGTGTAGATATAAGACTTCTTATCTCAGCAGAACGGAGAAAGGCCGCCCGCTCGTCTTCTCCTGGTTTTCTCAGAGTAATCAATAGTATGTTGCTTTCCACAGCAGTATTCTACACTGCCAGGCGTTTATAGATAAGATGCCGTTGACACAATCGCTGTGTTGGTTGATTATCGAACACGGAAAAGAGGTAAAGGCATGGCACTGAACTGCGGTATCGTGGGACTTCCCAATGTAGGTAAATCGACAATATTCTCAGCTGTTACATCGGCACCTGCTGAGGCGGCAAACTATCCATTCTGCACAATCGATCCGAATATCGGGATAGTATCTGTTCCAGATAAGAGACTTGATGAGATCGTGCGTCTGATTCCGACAAAGCGTGTCGTTCCTGCGACAGTGGAGTTTGTGGATATCGCAGGGCTCGTGAAGGGCGCAAGCCAGGGCGAAGGACTGGGGAATAGATTTCTTGCTTCAATCCGTGAAGTCGGTGTTATTGCCCATGTCGTCAGATGCTTCGACAACGGTGATATCATCCATGTGAACAACAGAATCGATCCTGCTTCCGATATCGAGACGATAAACATAGAGCTTGCTCTTGCCGATCTTGAGACTGTTGAGAAACGCTATGACAAGCAGTCCAGGCTTTCACGCGTGTCCAAGGAGCAGCAGAAGGAGAACGAGAAGCTTCTGCCGCTTTATGAAAGGCTTATCAAGTGCCTTGGAGATGGAATACCGGCACGCACTCTTGGTCTGGATGAGGATGAGATGGCTCTCGTATATGATCTTCATCTTATTACTCTTAAGCCTGTTATCTATGTCTGCAATGTCGATGAGGACTCAATCACAGAGGATAATGGCTATGTGAAGGAAGTGAGGAAGATTGCTGAAGGAGAGAATGCTCCAGTTGTTGTTATCTGCGGGAAGATCGAGAGCGAGATAGCAGCCCTGGAGAGCGAGGAGGACAGAAAGGAGTTCCTTGAAGCTTCCGGCCTTACGGAAAGCGGCCTTAATCCGCTTATCCGTGCAGCTTATAAGTCCCTTGGCCTCAGGACATTCTTCACTGCAGGTCCTGATGAAGACAGGGCATGGACATTCCATGAGGGGTCAAAGGCTCCGCAGTGTGCTGGTATCATACATACTGATTTTGAGAAGGGATTCATCAAGGCTGAAGTCTATAGCGTTGATGATCTTATCAAGTATGGCTCTGAAGCCCATGTAAAGGAGGCTGGCAAGCTTCGCCTTGAAGGCAAGGAGTATGTTGTCCAGGATGGTGATATAGTATTCTTCCGCTTTAATGTCTGAGATGAATATCGTGTGATGAGAGCCTCCCGTCTGTCCTGCAGAGTCGGGAGGTTTTATTTGTGTAGGGATTTTCATCCCATGCTACTATTGTATTCAGAGGTTTGCTATGGAACTGACTAAGAGACAGCAGGATATCCTCGATGGGAAGGAAGGGGATGTCAAAGCAAAGGTAATGAAGACACTTGTGATGTACGGTGAGACATTCGGTGCTCCGAAGATGGTTGATATCACAGGGGAATATGGACATCTTGTTACAAGTTTCGGGCTTTCTGTGATGAAGCCAGTCTATGATCTTATGGATACATTGATCGAAGGAGGTGCGCTTTCTTCTCAGAAGTTCTCAGTCGATCCGCGGCCGCTTGAGGACTGTGTTCCCCGTAATTTCATCCAGAACATATTCTTTAAGGTGATGTATTCAAAACAGGCTGATTACGACAAGCAGCTCAGAACTCTGGGGATTATGTCCGATGATGCATATACATGTACCTGCTATATGGATGAGGTCGGCAACATTCCTGAGGAAGGAGATATACTTTCCTGGGCGGAAAGCTCTGCTGTTGTCTATGCGAACAGCATCCTAGGAGCAAGATGCAATCGCAACAGCGGAATCCTTGATCTGTTTGGATCAATCGTCGGATGCGTTCCGTATTTCGGTCTTCTGACAGATGATGGCCGGAAGGCAGATTGGCTTGTCGAGGTGAAGACATCGGTGCGTCCTGAGGCACAGCTTCTGGGCTCTGCCATAGGAATGAAGGTAATGGAGCAGGTGCCGTATGTCACTGGTATGGATAAGTACTTCAAAGGGCTTGATGATGAGGCTAAGGCATATTTCAAGGATTTTGGAGCGGCCACTGCCTCGAATGGTGCTGTAGGTCTGTATCATATAGAGAATCTCACGCCTGAGGCAAATAAGCAGGGCCGGAGTCTTCTACGTGAAAACTATATGACATTCATCATCGATGATGCTGTTCTTGAGGAGACTGAGAAGAATTACCCTGTTATCTGGAAGGATAGGAATGCTTCTCCGAAGCTTGCCTTCATAGGATGCCCGCATCTTTCCTCCCAGCAGCTTGAGGACTGGAGTGACAGGATAGATCAGGCTCTTCAGAAGAATGGAAGGAGCAAAGTTGCCATTAAGACTGTCATGACTGCTGCCCCGGCTGTAATGGAGGATTTCAAGAAGAGCATGAAAGCCCAGAGAATCCAGAAGGCTGGAGTCGTGCTCAGCCATATCTGTCCGCTGATGTATATGAATAACCCAAAGTGCGCATCGATGCCTGTGATTACATGCTCTAACAAGCTCAGGACTTATACATCTGCAAAGTACTATAAGGAAGATGACCTCCTTAAAGTCATCACAGGAGGCATGGCATGACAAAGAAGATATTCAAGGGAAGGGCGGTCGTAAAAGGAAATGCAACAGCAGAGGCATTGGTCTCCAAGGGTGGATTCAATACCCTTGCAAGCTATCAGCATGCACTGATGTTCGGTGATAAGGAAGGAAAGTGCTCCGATCAGAACAATCCGGATCTATATAAAAAACCGATGGCCGGGAAGGCTCTCTGTATGCCACAGACAATAGGATCTACAACCGGAGGGCTGGTGCTGTACTGTGCAGCATCGATGTCAAGGCAGCCTGCTTGCCTCCTTTTCTCAAAGGAGATTGACTCACTGGCTGCTGCCGGAGCGATTCTTGCAGATGTCTGGACAGAGAGTCCGATGCCGACTGTCGATAATCTAGGAGAGGAATTCCTTTCCTATGTCCAGACTGGAGATAGAATCACTGTCTGCGAAGATGGTACTGTAATAGTTGAAAGATAGGAGGGCAGGGAGCATATGCTCCCATCCCGATCATATCTTCATTGCTGTCTCATATGCTCCCCAGATCACGCTCCTGAGGTTCCCGACAGAGACACAGTCCCCGACAAGATGTGTTTTGCCCTTGGAACCCCCAAGCGGGGCCGGGCTGTATCCGACACAGCTTATAACGCTGTCGCACGGGATGGACTTAATTATTCCATCCTTGAGTTTCACAATCACTAGATTGTCCTGGATCTCATTGACGGATGCTTCAAGATAGACTGGAGTCTTATTGAGCTCAAACCATTCCCTGAGGTACGAGCTGTTTGCAAGGCATACACCTTTCTGCGAAATCAGATCATCCTTCATTTCCACGATGCTTACATCATGTCCATTCAGGGCAAGCTCATATGCGATCTCACAGCCTGTAAGTCCACCGCCGATGACAACAACAGAATTGCCTATAGGTGTTCCAGTAAGATAATCACAGGCCTCTATGGTCTTATCAAAGCCCTTCACCGGGAGTTTCTTTGCTGTCGCTCCCGTTGCAACCACAATCTCATCGGCATCGATATCAGATGTATTATGGATTTCAGTATTGAGCCTTACCTCTATGCCAAGCTTATCCATCTGCCGTCTGTACCAGGCAAGAAGATCCCTGAGCTTTCCTTTGTAGGACTCAGCGCTTGCTGCGATGAATGTTCCTCCAAGCTCTTTCCCTTTCTCATATATCACGGGATTGTGGCCTCTGAGCTTCAATATACGGGCTGTTTCCATTCCACCTATTCCGCCACCGATGATAGCTACCGTTCTGGGGTTGTCTGTCTTCTTTATATAATGCTTGTTCCACTGCATCGTCTCCGCATTTACAGCACAGCGTGCAAGGTGAAGACTGTCAGAGAGATCCTGATCATTCGGCACACCTTTGTAATGGCACATATTGAAGCAGCCATTGTGGCAGAGAATGCAGGGCCTTATATCCTCGGCCTGATCATTCAGCATCTTTGTGACCCATTCCTGATCTGCCAGGAACTGTCTTGCGAATCCTGCTCCATCAAGTCTGCCTTCCCTGATAGCCTCTGCTGCAGTGTATGGATCGAGCCTTCCCGCAGCTACTACCGGGATATCCACAAAATTCCTGATATGCTCTACATCGGATAGGTTGCAGTTCTCTGGCATATAGATAGGAGGGTGGGCCCAGTACCATGCATCATATGTTCCGTTATCACAGTTGAGCATATCGTACCCGGCATCCTGGAGCATCTTCACAGCTTTCTCAGACTCTGCCATATCGCGCCCTGCCTCTTTATATTCTTCTCCGGGGAGAGCGCCTTTCCTGAAATCCTTTGTCTTCGATACCACGCTGTATCTGAGCGATACCGGGAAATCCTTTCCGCACCGGTCTTTTATCGCCTGCACAATCTCTATTGCGAAGCGGTATCTGTTCTCCATCGATCCGCCATACTCATCTGTACGCTTATTCACATAGGGCAGTGTGAACTGATCGAGAAGATATCCCTCATGGACCGCATGGATCTCCACCCCATCCACGCCGGCTTCCCTAAGCAGCTTTGAGCTTTCAGCAAAAGCCTCCACCATCTCTTTGATCTCTTTTGTCGTCATCTCCCTTGAAGGAACTTTGTCTGACCATCGGTTCGGGGATGGGCTTGCCGATGCGGTTATCCTGTCCAGATCCATCACGGGCTTTGACAGTACTCTAAGAATAGGGTTGGTATAGAGCATCTCCATCATGCTGCTGATTGTGAAGGAGCGCCCGAAACCTGCAGTCAGCTGGACAAACAGCTTGGCTCCTGTCTTATGGAACTCTGGCATCCATGCCGCAAGATCCTTATACATCTTCTTGTTCTTGTGCAGCCACTGGCCGAACATTGGATTATAGACAGGCTGGCATCCGGGAAGCACAAGTCCTGCATTGTTTTTCGCGACTTCCATGATGAATCTTGCACCATCCTTGTCGAAATGGTTTTTTTCCATCCATCCGAACAGGTCAGTGCCTCCCATGCTTGTGAGAACGATCCTGTTCTTTATCTCGCAGCTTCCTATTTTCCATGGTGTGAATAGTGGTTGTAATCTGTTATCCATACAGCAATGATACGACGGGATGGAGCAAATCGCTATTGTTTCATGATCCAGAAGACATTGATGCATATAAGATTTAGAATCAGAAACGATGAAAACAATACGTGTCAGTGCTGCGGTGATAAGGGATGGAGAGTACATCCTGGCCGCAGAGCGGGGCTATGGTGAATACAGAGGCTTCTGGGAATTCCCTGGAGGAAAGCGAGAAGTGGGGGAATCCGGAGAGGAAGCCGTTATACGTGAAATCCAGGAGGAACTTGGCGTCACTATAGCAATAGATTGCTTTCTCTGCACAGTAGAGCATCAGTACGATGGTTTCTTTCTGATAATGGATTGCTATCTTGCCCATATCCAAGAAGGGAGGATCAAGGCAAATGAGCATATTGCTCTGCGATGGCTTACCGCTGATACGCTTGACAGCGTCAGCTGGCTACCTGCCGATATCAAGGTCCTTCCGTCCGTGCGGGGCCTTTTATGAAAAAACAGCACCGGATGATCCGATGCTGTCTGAAGATGAGCTATGAAAGCTATCAGACCTTCTGTCCGGCTTTCTTTGTGATAAGCTCCTTTCCTGATGTGTATACGATTGTCGCACCGAGGATCATGAGAAGGATCGCTACAATGAGCTGAAGACCTTCGACCATGAATACACCGGTTCCTGCTGAGAATGCTTTCACAAGTGCGATGAATCTCTGGATCAGAGCGGAGAATGTGACAATGATCATGATCACGAATGGCGGTACAAGCGTCCTGAGCTCTCTTCCTGTGACTTTGAGGAATACGCAGAGAGTGATCAGAACAAGTGCGCTCAGAAGCTGGTTAGCGCTTCCGAAGAGCGGCCAGATGTTGGAGTATCCGACCTGTGTAAGTATGTAGCCGAATACAAGTGTGATCAATGTCGATACGTACTTATTGCAGAGCACCTTTCTCCAAGAAGCAGCATTGGCCATATCATCTACGCTGAAGAGCTCCTGGAATGACATGCGTCCGATACGTGCAACGGAATCAAGCGTTGTGAATGCAAGTGCGGATACGCACATTGTCATGAAGCTCTGTGCAACATATACAGGGACTCCGAACATCTCAAGGAATCCAGCGACTCCCGATGAGAAGATCTGGAAAGGTGTTCCCACAGCTGGTGTTCCATCAATGCCTGCGGCAGCACCTGCGACACAGAGAGCAATCACTGCAAGCACGCTTTCAAGGATCATTGCTCCATAACCGATCTTGAGCATGTCCTTCTCATTGGAAACAGTCTTCGAGGATGTTCCGGATGAGACAAGGCTGTGGAATCCGGAGACTGCTCCGCATGCAACTGTTACGAAGAGGATAGGGAAGAGCGTTCCAAGCTGAGGGTTGTTGAATCCTGTGAACGGCTGGAGATTCATTGTCGGGTGGGCAAAAAGAAGTCCAAGAGCAGCTCCAAGGATCATTCCGATGAACATGAATGTGGACATGAAATCCCTTGGCTGCATTAAAAGCCACATCGGGAGGACAGCTGCAACGAAAATGAATGCAAATGAGAAGTAAACCCAGGCATCCTTGTCCCAGAGAATGGGGAGATTCATTCCGCAGATGAATGAGAGCACTGTGAATGCAAGTCCAAGAACGATTTCCTTCCAGCCTGAGAGCTTTGCCTTGCGCTGGATAAGACCTACCACGACAGCGAATATGATGAAGAATATCGAGATGCTGCCCGCAGCTCCGTTTATGACTGCATTCTCAACAAGAGTCTCTGTTCCATCAACTACTGTATAGGCATTGAATGTCCCTGCAACCATATCTGCGAAAGCAGCAATTACGATGAGACAGAAAAGCCAGCAGAATCCAAGGAAGAGCTTGCGTCCTGTCTTTCCGATGTACTTCTCAATAAGAAGTCCCATGGACTTTCCATCGTTCTTCACACTTGCATACAGAGCGCCAAAATCCGTTACTGCTCCGAAGAATATGCCTCCGATGACAATCCAGAGGAAAACAGGAACCCAGCCGAATACTGCCGCCTGGATAGCTCCTGTTACAGGACCTGCGCCTGCTATTGATGAGAACTGATGGGCGAAAACCGTCCATCCGTCCGTGGGCACATAGTCCTGCCCATCGTTATGAACAACAGCAGGGGTCTTGGCCTTCGGGTCGATTCCCCACTTCTTTGCCAGCCAGCGTCCATAGACAACGTATGCTGCTGCAAGACACACGACTGCAATCAAAACTATTACAAGAGTATTCATGTTCAGGAATTTACCGCTTTCTTTTATATGAATAAAGTGTTTGAGGGGTACAAATTGGAAAATAAATATATTTTTGCTGATTGTTTTCTGCCCGGATGTGACCTGAATTGTCCCGGGAAATGAAGAATTCAGGGATTTATATTGTTTATATAACTAACGAATGGCAAAAATGAGGAAAATATATAATATAATATGTTGCCGTCATCCTCTGGGCTATGCTTTCCTTGACTTTTAATATGAAACAATCGATATTTAAAGCAATAAAACTGAAACTTATTATTTAGGAGATTCTGATGAGCATTATCGAATTTATCGAAGCTAGAGAGATCCTTGATTCCCGCGGTAATCCTACCGTAGAGGTTGATGTAATCCTTGAAGATGGCTCAATGGGCCGCGCTGCTGTTCCTTCCGGCGCATCCACAGGTGTGCATGAGGCAGTTGAGCTCCGTGACGGTGACAAGAACCGCTTCGGAGGCAAGGGCGTTCTCAAGGCTGTTGACAATGTAAACAACATCATCGCACCAGCTATCGAGGGCATGGATGCTCTTGATCAGGTAGCAATCGACCGCGCCATGATCGAGCTTGATGGCACACCTAACAAGGGCCGCCTTGGAGCTAATGCTATCCTTGGTGTTTCAATGGCTGTTGCACGTGCTGCTGCTGATTTCCTCGGCCTGCCGCTCTTCAAGTATCTTGGTGCATATCATGCATGTGTTCTTCCTGTTCCGATGGCAAACATCCTCAATGGCGGAGCCCACTCAGACAACAAGGTTGACTTCCAGGAGTTCATGGTCATGCCTATCGGCGCACCATCAGAGCGTGAGGCTGTAAGATGGGTCGCAGAGGTCTTCCACGCACTCAAGAGCGTTCTCAAGAGCAAGGGATACAACACAGGAGTAGGTGATGAGGGTGGTTTCGCTCCAGACCTCCAGTCCAACGAGGAAGCTCTTGATGTCATCATGGAAGCTATCAAGAACGCTGGTTATACAGCAGGTCGCGATGGCGACTTCATGATTGCTCTTGATCCTGCTACTTCTGAGCTCTATGACGAGAAGACAGGTAAGTACACACTCAAGTGGACAACTGGTGAGCAGCTCACTTCTGCTCAGATGGTTGACCTCTGGGAGAGCTGGGTCAACAAGTATCCTATCATCTCCATCGAGGATGGAATGGCTGAGGATGACTGGGAAGGCTGGAAGATGCTCACTGACAGGATCGGTGACAGAGTACAGCTTGTTGGCGACGATCTCTTCGTAACCAACACAGAGCGCCTCAAGATGGGTCTTGAGAAGGGTGTTGCAAACTCCATCCTCATCAAGGTCAACCAGATCGGTACTCTCACAGAGACATTCGAGGCTATTGATCTTGCACAGCGCAATGGTTATACAGCTATCGTTTCCCACCGCTCAGGCGAGACTGAGGACAGCTTCATTGCTGACCTTGTAGTTGCTCTCCAGACAGGTGAGATCAAGACTGGCTCAATGAGCCGCTCCGACAGGCTTGCTAAGTACAATGAGCTTCTCAGAATCGAGGATTCTCTTGGTGATACAGCAAAGTATGCCGGCCGCGATGCTTTCAGAGTTCTCTAATATAATCTGAAGCACGGTTTCAAAGCCCTGGGGGAGAATCCCGGGGCTTTCTTCGTCTCTTGATATTCCGGATTTTGATTGAATCCATTATTTTCCAAAAGAAATTCTGCAGTTTCCACAAGTTTCCCGTTACTCTGTTTTCCTACGGAAAAGAGGGGTGAAATAGGCTCCTCAACATGCTGACACTTTTTCAATAACTGTAAGAACTAGTTAGAGTTAGCTAGTAGTTATCGAACAAAGCTATAAATCCGTGTTCGATAAGTCCTGTTTTGTATATTTTTTGAAAAAATATCGTTTTTATAGTGTAACCATTGTATTGAATATGAATTTAACTTGACAGTTGAATGTAGTGGTTGCTACAATTCTACACAAGAATAACGGAAAAGGGGATTTTCGGCCTCCTTCGAGACTGCCCCTGGGATTATTTTGGAGGAAGTAATGAAGAAAGTACTTGTTTCACTGCTCGTTCTTGCTCTCGCAATGACAAGCGCATTTGCAGCAGTTGATTTCACAGGTGAAGTTGTTGCTGGTTACACATTCCAGTATTTCAATGACGAGTGGAACTACCACATAATGGGTCAGGATGGAATCGATACTGCTCCTATCAAGATCAATGTAAAGGCAGCTGATGAGAACGGCTACTGGGATGTGACATTGAAGGGCGCCCTCATTGCTGATAACAGACTTGGTGGTAACCTCAATGTCGATCTCGGAAAGATTATCCTTGGTGCAGACAGCGATCTCTCCATCAAGCTCGGTATGTATGCAAACAATCGTGTAACTGGTCTCAGAGCATACACAAACCAGTCAGGTCTTAACCTTGATAGAATCAGAACATATGAGAAGGGCCTCTGGGCTAGCCTCTCTGTAGCTTACAGTGATCTTGTATCTGTCCAGGTTGCTGGTGGTCCAAGGCTTTCTAAGGGTGATGGTGCCGACGAAAGCGGAATCACAGATGACAAGTGGAATACCAACTGGATTGGTGACAACAACGCTGACTTCATTGTATCTGCATTGGTAAAGCCAATTGATGGAGTTGGAATTTCTGCTGGCTATGTTCTTAATGGTGAGAATAAGCTTGGTTCTGCTGTTGATAAGGGTTCATTCAACGCTGAAGCAAGCCTTGATCTTGGAAAGCTTCTTGGCACAGATTGGACATTCGGTCTTGATGTTGCTGACAAGTATAGCATCGGCGACAAGACAAACCTCTTCCTCGCATCCGTTTATGGTGGAATCGATGTATTCAATCTCGCTCTTGAGTATGGCCTCAAGACTCCAGAGACTGGCGATATGGTTAACATGCTCTATGTTGGTGCTGATATCAACGTTCTCGAGGGACTTCTCCTCAACGCATATTTCGGTGCTGCTGATCTTGTTAAGTTCTCTGACAACTGGTATGTTGGTGCAAACATTGGTTACGAGGTCTATGATGGAATCACACTCGCAGCTAACGTTCAGTATGCTACAAAGGGTGGTTCTGATCTCATTGGTGGCGATATCTCCGAAGGCTCTGTTAAGGCTCCTGGATTCTCCATCACACCGAAGGTATCTGTTGCATTCTAATAGAACGCAATCAGTATCGATTGGAAAACAGGCTCCGCTGGGGCCTGTTTTTTTAGTGCCTTTAAGGTGATCCCCAAGGGAAACTGGGGGATAAATAAACCACCTGCTCTGCAGGTGTGGTGGGGGAAGGGGTTATCCCCAACTCACTTTCATGGTCTCTTATTAGTTTCTCATAAAGACTATTAGTATAGAATTTGTAATTTTACGATGAACTGATAGCCAAGGTCTTGACCGATATAGATTTGTAGACAATGACTGATAAAACTGGATAATCGTTCAAAATAGGGTTTATAATCCTACCGGAGGAGAGAAATGAAGAAAATTTTGCTTTTATTATTTTTCATAATATATCTTTGTTCATGTCAGACATCACTTGATTTATATGATATTGATTTTCCGGGGGATTCAACTATTGCCAATACGGCTTTCTGGATAGATGGTTCAGACGATCCTCTGGGAATATCTGCTGTGGTGGCTCAGAAACTTTCTGACTATGGTTTAAAAGCTGTTGCTGTTTCTGATCGGGAAATGTTTGGATTGATTTCTTCTTCTACAGGAACAGCTTTTGCTGTCTCTTCCAATATGCTCGTTACTAATTCACATGTTGTGGGTTCTGCTGATACTGTAACAGTTATCATCGGTACTGATGAGATTGAGGCAGATGTTGTTCATAATGAGCCCGACGTGGATCTTGCTATTATCAAAGTGCCTGTAGAGTTACCATATTCATTTAAGTTATCTGATGATGTAGAAAAGGGTTTGCATGTTACAGTGATGGGATATCCTTATACGGAAATCATGGGCAGAGAATGTAAAATCACGGAGGGGATAGTTAGTTCTGAAACAGGTGCCTATGATACTATTTTGAAATTCCAGTTTTCAGCACCTATCCAACCTGGAAATAGTGGAGGACCTGTATTTAATGATGATTATAGTGTCATAGGTGTGGCTACGGAAAAAGTCTCAGATATTCATGCTTTTTCTGAAGATGGATTTATTCCTCAGAATGCAAATTACGCTGTTAATGGCTGTCTTCTGCAATTTGTAGCAGAGAATTTTATATTTGATAAAGACTCATCGTCTGTTGTTGATAGCCTTGAGGATGCTGAAAAAGCTGTATTCATGGTTAAATCTGAAGAACGGACCGACATAAATAATGATATCTTAATTAAGATTTCATATACATACGATTTCAATACAGCAAATACAGCTTATTCGAGGACGACTTATTTTGTTAATCCTATTCTTTTTACTCTTTATACAATGGATGGAATTAAGATAGGAGAAATTGAAGAATCCTCATATGCAGGTTCCTCTTATATTAGAGAATCGGCATATGAGACCGCAGAGTATGTTGCATTACATATTTTCTATGCATATGCTGATATAGCCATGCCCTGTACTAATTCCGGAGAGAAGATTTATTGACTATTTTAGAGTTCAGCGTGTCAGAAAGAGCTACTTAGCGCGTATATCTATCAGGAGGTATTCATATGGATACAGATAAGAATGCGCTTGGATGCTATACTGATGACGAGATGAAAGGGATATCGACGGACAGATTCAGCTTCGAATATTTCATAGAGAATGA
>CALXKZ010000091.1 GCA_944389065.1 uncultured Spirochaetaceae bacterium | reverse complement strand
TGCCGCTTACAGCCATGATGAGCTTCTCAATCCAGTATCTTGTTGTGGTGTAACTGTTTTTGTTTGTCTTCGATGTCGACGTGAAGCTCTGTTCCCTGAAGATCGCAAGACAGAACTCTATCCATTCGGAAATCGGTATCTTATGCGAGTCGAATACGGTTCCTGTCAGTACGGTAAACGTCCGATGGCAGCTCCCGCACCTGAATCTCCTGATACGGCTGGCTGTATATCCGAAATGGCTTATATCCTCTTTCCCGCAGTATGGACATCTCTCCGCTTCCATCAGATTGAGGAACTCCCATTCATCCGAATCCCTTACCAGCGGATGCTTGTCGTAATAGTTTTCCTGATTGTGCCTGTCTATGAATTTCTGCAGTCCTGTCGCGTTACTGCTATCCGTCCAGGGAGTCTTCCTCCTGGATCCCGTTGCTTTCTTATGTTGTTTCATTTGTGGAAGTCCTATGTCCAATCCACAGCATGATGAGGACTTCCACATCTTCCATCATGCTGTTTCATGAACATCTCGAACCTATCAGTTTATTCCACTATTTTCAACACGGTGCAAAAGAGGGTTTTTTAATATTATACAATCTGTTCGAAAAGCCTAAAAAGTGCAAAATCGACCACACATCGACCTCGCCGAGTAAATATCCACAAGTATCTCTAAGAATCTAAAATCCATTCAGTTTTCTGCAACGCAATGAATTATAAGTCCAAAAAATATTTAAAAGAATCAAGATTGAATATTATAAAGAATTGACTATTATTACGGAGTGCCAATAAGACCAAACAGCAAAAGATCATTTCTTTACCTGCCTTGAAACAGAACATTTCAAAGTCAAGGCTATTGTGTTCAATGCAGGGTATGGATACAGAAGAAAACCATTGATATAATCAAATTAATATTTTACTCTTGTAATCAAGGAGTTTCTATGTCTGCACAGGGAATGATAATCAAAGAGCTCAGGGAAAAAAAAGGGATGACCCAGGATGAGCTTGGTAAGGCAATCGGAACAACAAAGCAGAACATCTTCAAATATGAATCAGGGGCTGTAGATACAATCCCGAACAAGAAGCTTCAGGCACTTGCGAAAGCTCTTGATGTCGATCCATGGGATATCCTCGGCTGGGATATTCCCGGAGTATCCGGAAATGCAAAGGAGTACATCTCCATTCCTCTCATCTCTCAGAAGATATCCGCTGGCTATGGAGAGGATTTCCTTGATGATGACAGCATCACAATGAAAAGAATCCAGGTCCCGGAATCGCTTACAAAGGGTGTTGCCGATAAATCAACCCTTGTGAGCGCAGAGGTCAAGGGAGACAGCATGATCGATGCGAACATCTTCCCCGGGGACTATGTATTCTTCTCCAAGGGGCTGATAAAAGGTGAAGGCATATATGTTATCGCATTTGCAGGGGACATCATGGTGAAGCGCCTTTCTTTCGATGCGCCCAAGAACAAGCTAAGCATAATAAGCGAGAACAAGAACTATCCGGTGCGCATAATAGATGCGGAGTCAGATGGTGTCAGGATCCTGGGAAAGGTCATCGGATGGATCCATAATGAAATGGTCTGAAGTCTCTTGACTGCATAGGCCTTTTATGGCAAGTTGCTTTCTGCTGTGGAGATTATGCAGATCTGCAGGAAGGAGCTTGAATCTTGAAGACGGATCTATCATCGGTTCTCAATGAAGAACAGGCTGCGGCTGCCTCACAGATCGAGGGGCCGCTTCTTATTATCGCAGGAGCAGGTTCTGGCAAAACACGCATGATCACATACCGCATCGCGCACATGCTCGAGGAAGGCATTGATGAGAGAAGCATACTGGCGCTCACATTCACAAACAAAGCCGCTAAGGAGATGCGCGACAGGATACAGGATCAGGTTGGAAGACATCTCAAGGACCTGACAGCATCAACTTTCCATTCGTTCGGGCTCGGACTTCTTAAGCAATATATCCAGCATATCGGATACCATAATGATTTCACGATATACGACACCAATGACAACGAAGCTCTGATAAAAAACTGCATAGTTGCATGCGGGTATCAGATTCCGGACTACAATGTGCGCACCCTGCTCTCTTTCTTCAGCAACCTCAAGACCGGCAGGGAGAGAATGGAGAATCCCGATGGTGCGATTGCAGAGATCTACAACGAATGGAGGCTTACCCAGAAAGCATATAACGTTGTCGATTTCGATGATCTGATTCTCCTGCCGATAAAGATATTCGAGGAAAAGCCCTGGATACTTGAAAAGGTCCAGGATCGGTTCCGCTACATAATGGTTGATGAGTTCCAGGATACTTCACTCCTCCAGTACCGCTTCATTTCCATGATCGCATCAAAGTACAGGAACATTGCCGTCGTAGGCGATGATGATCAGTCGATCTATTCATGGAGAGGAGCTAACTATCAGAACATAATGATGTTCGAGCATGATTTCCCTGAACGCAGGGAATTCAGGCTGGAACGGAATTACAGATCAACAGGCAATATACTCAGAGCTGCTAATTCTCTCATTGTCCACAATACCGAACGCAAGGACAAAAAGCTCTGGACAGAAGAAGGAACAGGGGCTGCGATCTCGATAAAAAGGCATAAGGACAACAGGGAAGAGGCAATCTGGATAGGCGCCAGGATAAGGAATGACATGAAGATCCGTAACCTCAGGTATGGGGATATAGGGGTTCTTGTCAGGACCAATCAGCTGATAACCGAGCTTGAGAACACCTTCACCGAGATGAATATCCCTGTAAGGATATCCGGAGGCCAGAGCTTTTTCGATAGACGCGAGATACGCGATATCCTCTGCTATCTCAAAGTCCTTCTGAATAAGAATGATGATACATCTCTGCTGAGGATAATCAATACTCCGCGGCGTGGTATTGGACGCACGACTGTAGAGAAGCTAAGAAAGCATGCCGATGAGAGGAATATCTCCCTCTTTGAGTCAATCTCTGAGCTTTCAGGAGAATCGTCAGGACTGAGGGACAGCACAAGAAGCAATCTTAAGGCATTTCTTGAGAAGATATCCTCCTGGGAAATGGCTCTTGATACAGAGAGCATAATAGAAAGGATAGTCTCTGATACAGGCTATGAGGCAATGCTCTCCGAAGAGTTCCCGGATAATCCCAAGGCTGTGGATTACCGTATGCATGGAATCGAGATACTCTCAGAAAGGCTCAGGCGGTATATTTCCCAGAACCAGGGAAGCACGATGAAGGATTACATAAATGCAGTGACTCTTGCCGGCGATGAATCATCAGAGGATGAAGGGAACAAAGTCAACCTGATGACAATGCATGCCTCAAAGGGACTTGAATTCCGTATCGTATACCTCTCAGGCATCAATGATTCAATAATACCATCCCCGCGCTCGCTTGAAGAGAATCCAAGGAATATCGAAGAGGAAAGAAGACTATTCTATGTAGCGATCACAAGAGCAAGGGAGAAGCTCATAATAAATTATTCAGACAATATCATCACAAGAGAAGGAGAGGAAAAGATCGCAATACCCTCAAGGCTTCTTGAGGAGATACCTCCTGAGCTTTTCAACAATGAGGAGATAAGCCCTGAAGACAGAAAAAAAGCACAGGCCGAAATGCTCAGGGAAATGCTAGCAAAACATGTAATTAACCGAAAGCAATGATTGTAAAATCATTATATAATTTTATTTTTATTATATAAAAAACAATAATAATTAAAGATTTAATCAATAATATTGCTATCAAATAGAATATAAACAAATATCGATGCAAATAAAACCGTGCCTCTCTGATACAAAGAGGCACAGCACTCACCGGCTTTCTGCAGACTGATCAGTTATCTGCGTGGTTCTTCTGGAATTCCTTAAGAGCGAACCTGACTCCTGCGGCCCATCCAAGGCCCATATCAGAAAAGAGAGCCTCAAGCTCTGCCTTGAATGACGGCTCAATCGAGAATGTCGTAAGCACCTTCTTCTCCTTATTGGAGAATACCTGTTTTGCCTTCATTCCACTAAGGCTCTCGTTAACATTTTCCTCTGTCTTTCTCAATGCCATTTTCTTCTTCCCCTATCTCCAGATGCTGCTGTCGAGATCCAGTATAGCCTGCTGCGTAGCAATCTTCATTCCCCTTCCCCTTACTTTGTAAAGCTGAGGGATTCTACCCGCTTCCTGCGCCTTTCTGAACAAAGGATCAACAGGAATCCTATATACAAGAAACCGTCCAGATGATTCTGCAGCGCTGAAGATATCACGATGCTGCCTTATTCTCTCATCATATGAATTGATGATGATCTTATTATGCTTGACGGCAGCCCGCATATTCTTCTTCAGCTTTGCAAGCTCATCTATGAATATCTCCAACCCATCAAGACTGAATACTTCAGGCGTCATGGGTGTGACGATTTCATCGCTGGCAATCAAGGCGGATCGCTCTAGCCTCCCTAGTCCCGGAGAAAGATCGAGTATGATATGCTCATACTCATCAGAGACCTCTTTCACCAGATCCTGGAGAATAAATGGCTCCTCAGCAAGCTTTGTTTCGCTGTAATTCTTGAGAGTGCCCCCGATTCCAAAGGTCGGAAGAATACTAAGATTCTCTAATTCAGGAGCGGCAACTATTGCATTGCCAACATAACAGCGTCCCTGAAGCACATCTGAGAGCTCATATTTAGGAGGATTCTTAAGAAACCATGAAGAAAGGTTCCCCTGGGGATCACAGTCAATGACAAGCGTTTTATGGCCTTCCAGAGCTGACTGGCAGGCCAGGGTACCGGATATAGTTGTTTTGCCTACTCCGCCCTTCTGAAGATGGAACGCAACTGTCTTTGACATCTATCCTCCAAACTAAAGCCGATTATATGACATAATATCCAAAACCACAATCTTTTAAATGAAAAAATATGACAATAAATTGTAATTGAATAAATAATATATAATTCAAATAAAAATATTATAGAAAATTTCTATAACTATAAAATTATATTGCTTTCATTATTACACAATCTGATATGTTGTATTAAATTATTCTGATTATTTTAATGAATATAAAATACCGAATACGGATTATATATTTTATTATTATATTATTAAAGACATGAATGCCCTCTTTCGGTAGAATGGAAATATGAGATTGATAAGCTGGAATGTAAACGGGCTCAGATCATGCATCCAGAAAGGCTTCAATGAGTTTGCGCTTTCGTCTGGAGCAGATATCATCGCAGTCCAGGAAGTAAAGGGATCGGAGGACAGCATCAGCGCTGAGCTTGCTGGATACCTATCCTTCTTCAGTTTTGCTGATAGAAAAGGATATAGCGGCACCGCAGTCTATACCAAGCGTGAACCTCTTTCTCTCTCCTTCGGCCTTGAGGATGATGCGTTCAATCACGAAGGACGTGTGATCACACTTGAGTATCCGGATTTCTACTTTGTCAATACATATGTCCCGAACAGCCAGGAAGAGCTTAAGAGGATCGATTTCCGTCTTGCTTTCGATTCTGCGCTTCGCAGTCATATCGCTATGCTGCGGGAAAAGAAGGGAGTGATCCTTACAGGAGATCTCAATGTTGCGAGGACACCTATGGATCTTAAGAATCCCAAGCCGAATGAAGGCCATGCTGGATACTCACCAAAGGAGCGTGAAAGCTTTGAAAAGCTCCTTGCAGATGGAATGGTGGATTCATTCCGCCATTTCTATCCTGATATGACAGGAGCATATACATGGTGGAGCTATATGTTCCAGGCACGGAAGAAGAACGCAGGCTGGCGTATTGATTACTTCCTTGTATCAGAGGATCTTAAGCCGAGAATGACCAATGCAGGAATATTCAGCACTGTAATGGGCTCTGATCATGCACCGATCTTCCTCGACCTTATCTGATTCATTTCAGAAGATATGAAGGAATCTCCCCTCTGGACTGGAGAATCTTCCTCTGCTGTGTATCCAGGACTTTCTTGCACATCCTTATTGACTGAGGAGTCACTTCTACAAGCTCATCTTCCTTGATGAACTGTATAGCCTGCTCCAGAGTCGGCTTCATAACGGGTGTCAGGGATACAGCCTCATCCTTTCCTGATGCACGGAGGTTTGTCAGCTTCTTGGTCCTTGTAGGATTGAGCATGAGATCTCCTTCCCTGTTGCGTTCCCCTACGATCTCCCCTTCATATACAGGATCTCCAGGAACGATGAAGAATCGCCCTCTGTCCTCGAGCTCCCAGATTCCATATGCGACGGCATTGCCTGCCCTGTCAGATACGAGAGATCCCGAAAGCCTGTCAGGAAAATCGCCTCTGTAGGGCTCGTATCCCTTCAGGTAAGTATTCATTATGCCGAATCCCTTTGTATCAGTCAGGAACTCATCTCTGAAGCCTATGAGCCCTCTGGCAGGGATATCGAACCTCATCTTGACTCTGTTTCCAGCTGTATATGTGATATCACTCATGACAGCCTTTCTTTTACCGAGTTTCTCCATCACTGTCCCTGAGAACTCTTCAGGGCAATCAATCAGAAGCGCTTCAATAGGCTCTGTCCTGTTCCCGTTCTCATCTGTGTGGAATATCACTTTAGGCCGTCCAACGCAGAACTCAAATCCTTCACGCCTCATTTCCTCAGCTATTATGGCCATCTGGAATTCCCCGCGCCCTTTTACAGTGAATGTATCATCCATATTCTTTTCTATGCGGATAGAGACATTGCGTAAGGCTTCCTTCTCAAGACGTTCCCATATCTTTGCGCTTGTCACTGCTTTTCCTTCCTTGCCAGCAAGAGGAGAAATATTCTTTGTGAAAAGCATTGAGACCGTTGGTTCATCAACAGAGATGCGCTCAAGTGCCTTGATCTCATCCTTTGTGCAGATTGTATCCCCGATAGATACATCATTCACTCCAGCAAGCACTATGATATCTCCAGGCTCAGCCTTCGGAACATCGGAGAAAACAGGGCCCTTGTAGGCCTGAATACGTGTAACACGGAGTGGCTCTACAGAGCTTTCCTTGACACATACAAGAGAATCATTCGCAGCTGCTGATCCATTGATTACCTTGCCGACAGCAAGGCGGCCAAGGAAATCTGAGTATGAAAGATCGGAAACAAGCATCTGGAACGGTTCCTGATCATCATACTGAGGTGCAGGGATTTCTGTAAGAATCGCATCAAGAAGCTGATGCATATTGCCTTTGATATCATCCAAAGATGTACCGCAGCGGCCTTCTCTGCCATTTGCATAAAAGACTGGGACCTCAAGCATCCTTTCATCTGGCGATAGCTCAAGAAGAAGGTCATAGACTTCATTCAGAACTTCATCAGGCCGCGCATCAGCTCTATCTATCTTGTTTATGACGACAATGAGGGACAGATTCCTGAGAAGCGCTTTTTCCAGAACGAATCTTGTCTGAGGAAGCGGGCCCTCAGCAGCATCAACAAGAAGAACAGCACCATCGACCATTGAAAGACCACGCTCCACTTCTCCTCCGAAATCAGCATGTCCCGGAGTATCGATGATATTGATCTTGACGCCTTTCCAGTTTATTGCACAGTTCTTGGCACTGATTGTTATTCCGCGTTCTCTCTCGATAGCACCACTGTCCATAATCCTATCGACATCCATCCCCTTTCCTTCAAGACCGCTTTGATGGAAAAGAGCATCAACAAGAGTTGTCTTACCATGGTCAACATGAGCGATAATAGCAATATTCCTGATTGATCCGTTCTTAGTAATCATACCGGAGAGAATATATAACGTTTACGGAGTTTGGAATAGTACCCTTAAGAGATTTTCTTTTACAGCAAAGTATTAGTTAAAATTAAGATGTCCTTAGCTGAAGAAGAAAAGCGATGCTAATCTTCTGGTGACGGCCAGAAGAGGCTGAAGCAAGCCAAGGCCTTTTAGTGATGGAGTGCAGTTTTGCATCTACCTCTTGTTAAAAAGTGGGCAGCTTCAGCTCATCGATTACTTATTCAGGGGGACTGGTCAGCGCTTAGGCGCAGGCCAGAGCCCAATAATAAAATTGAAGGGGCGTTGCTCACTTCCGCGATGAATGGATCGTTTCTTCCTCGGCTGAATACAATCTAAGGAGGCATATCCATGGAAGGAGTGCCAAAGGACATCGGGAGGTTCAGTCGCATCATAGGATTGGATCTTGCAAAGAAGGCCTACAAGGGCTGCTTACTCACTCAAGAGAAGAATTTCGAGGACAGGAGGATCATCACAGGAGAGATGGATCCAGATGGTAGGATGCATTTCATCACCGAAATGGTGAAGGCCGGAGACCTTGTTGCAATGGAAGGAGGGACATCATCCTTCAACTCCGTGAGGGAGCTCATGGAATATTCAGAGGCTGCAGCAGTGGTCCTCAATCCCGGGAAGCTCCACAAGGCTTTTGAGGCACAGATCAAGACAGATAGGCTTGATGCGGTCAGGATTGCGTACTATGTGAGGGATACAAAGCAGTCATCATGGTGCACTGTTGAGGTCCCTACGGAAGAGGAGTCCGAGCTGAGGGCAGTCATCAACTCCTACAACCTTGCCAAGAAGGATAGGACGATGAACATCAACAAGCTTCATGCCACGTTCAATCAGAACGGCATTCCATTCCTGAAGAAGTCCGATCTCCAGAACAATCCAGACAGGATAGAGAATATAGCGAAATACCTGAAAGGAATGGCTATTGATGATGCCTGCATGGTTGAGGCAAGGATTACGCTCATAGAATCACAGATCGAGGAATATATGGGGCGCTCATGAAGCATCCTGGGATCTCGCTTGTCTGGCTTTCCCTTCCCGGGATAAGAACGATTGTCGCAGCATCCCTTCTTGCATATATAGGTGACGGAATCCGCTTCTTCTCCGCTTCCCAGCTCAGGAACTATGTCGGCCTTGTGCCTATGGTCCAGCAGTCCGGCGACTACAGCTTCCAGGGGAATATCTCGTGGAGGGGTTGCAAGCCTGTCAGGAAGAATATAGTCCAGGGAGCATGGAGCATCGAATCACTCAAGGCCCGCTGTCCGCTCAAGGATGAGTGGGATGCGCTTGCTGCAAGGCATAAGAGGAAATCCACTATTGCCGTGCATACAGCAAACAAGATGCTTTCCATCGGATGGGTTCTACTGAAGAAGAAAGAGCTATACAGGGGATTCGGAGATTATAGCAGGCTGAAGAGAAAGCTCAGGGAAGAAAAGCTGAGTGCTATCGATACCAGCATGTTTCCAGAACTGAACGGATAGCACCCCTGAATTCCCAACCAGATTCAGGATAGCTTCCATCAGCTCTTTGCACAACCCTCATTTCATGCAGGGGCGCTTCTTCATGCCTTCTTACTGCTATTTTCTTGAGTATTTCCTATCCATTAACAAGCATGGGTTCCTAGGTTCTTGAATCGCTGTAATCAATTGCATTTTTGTACTTGACAGCTTCAGACAAATAAAAGAAAACCCCTCTTGAAGGAGGGGGTGAAAAGGCAAAAAAAGAACCTGGCGGCGACCTACTCTCCCGCGGACGAGCCGCAGTACCATCGGCGCGAGGGCGTTTTACTTCCGTGTTCGGGATGGGAACGGGTATCGCCGCCCTGCT
>CALXKZ010000090.1 GCA_944389065.1 uncultured Spirochaetaceae bacterium | reverse complement strand
CTCAACACGGAGTATGAACTTACCCCCTGAAGCCTTTGCGAAGAAATAATTGAAGAGCGCAGTGCGCACACCCCCGATATGCTGAAGCCCTGTCGGGGACGGGGCATAACGAACGCGGACGTCCATGGTTTTCTCCTTGAATTGTCAGGTGTCTATAGTATTATTTTCCCTCTTGATTGGCAACTGAGAACCAATCCAGAACAGCCTTAACAGCTTCATCTTCAGCACTCTTGTCCTTATCGTAGAACATATAGTGCGTACAGCCTTGGACAGAGACATGCTTATTATGCCCTTTCCCTGACTGGGCTATGTACTCGGATGACTGCTCTCCTATTATTGTGTCAAGCGTGCCAGAGACAGTAAGCGTATCGATTGAAAGGGACGGAATCAGCTCCCTTGTCTCCTTCATCAGCGATACAAGCTCATATATCTGCCTTGGATAAAGCCATGACCAGTACTGGCTTCCGAGATATTCATCATCTGCAGGGGCATTCTCATAGTACATAACGTACTCTGGATCATTGTGCCAGTCATTAGGCTTCCTGCCGCAGAATCTGGAATAGAGAAACATGACTGGAATCGGCACAGGAGGTTTCTGCCCCGGATACGCGACAGCAGGACCTGCAAGAGCAAGCCTGTCACATCCGGACTGGATAGCCGCTATCACAGCGATAGCTCCTCCCATTGAATGGCCCAGGATATAGAATGTACTGTACTTTCCCCTCAGGTCCTTTGCGGCATTGACAGCTACAGATACCCAGTCCTTACGTCCAGTCTTCATAAAATCCTCACCTGTGGTACCATGACCAGGAAGGCGTGGCGCATAGATATCGAAACCAAGATCGTATAAATCCTCAGCAGGGCGGACGAGCTCCCCTGGATATCCTGTATATCCATGGATCAGGAGCACAGCCTTATCGCTTCCTTCCTTATGCTGCAATGTAAATGAACGCCCTGCTCTGCAAGGCGCTTTCCTATCTTCATATACCCCTTCATACCATTTCATAGGGACCGTATACCTGTAGATGATCACCAGGATGCCTCCTGCAGGAGATTGAGAAGATCGATCCGGCTTCTAACCTCCGTCTTTGCGAATATGTTCGCTATATGATTGTTCACAGTATTGACGGATATATCAAGTTCTGAAGCGATCTCCTTATTGGTAAGGCCTTTCTTTATAAGCCTCACGACATCTGCCTCCCTTTCGGTGATGTGGTATCTGTCCATTGCTTTGGCAAAAGAGATTTCCTTGCTCTCCGGCGATGCCTCGGTCTTCTTTTCTGAGCGGGATATCGCTATGAACAGAAAGACGAGGATAGCGATGGTATAGGCCAGTGACACAATGGGGATTGAAAGCTCCCTGAACTGGCTGAACAGCATAGGAAGGATAATCACAGGAAGCATCGCCAGCGATATTATCGCAAGAGTCTTGCACATAGTCCTCACAGACTTATCATCGATAGTATCCCTGACACGGGACATGATCACGATGCAATAGGTTACAAAGATCATCCATATCACATACTGGAGTATCGAGAAGATCTGCATAGGGACGAATATCCATGCAATTGAATCAGCCACATATAAAAGCGCGAAAGCTATCGCAAGCGCTTTCTCATATCCTGCCATCGGCCTTGCGATTATCCAGGAAGCAAAGAATGGAAGCATCCCCAGGATGAACGCTGAATCAGCTACAAGAAGCAGCTCCCAGACGTAATGAAGCACATAGCGCACAGTACCGGAGAATGCAAGATAGGAATACTGATCGAGCGCAAATACGACAACAGCACCAAGAAGAGTTGCTGTGAAGACAACGCAAGTGCGCGACCATGTATATCGCGCACTGCGGTTCCATACAATGGCAAGAGCCAGATCCATGCTGACAATTGCCAGTGCTATCAGACTGAGCAGAAGAGGGACTGCCTCCATTGCTATCTTCTCACCTTCTGGTTATGGGACATATCCGCAGAGCCGCAGATAGCCGTTATATCCTCATTGAGAAGAGGCATGGTGGTTGCATCAAGACCTGTCGCGGCCCTCGCTGCAGCGTTGTAGTTGCGTGCATTGATATCGGCCTGAGCATGTCTTGGGAACAGCCTGATATGCATATTGAGTCCCTTCGTAAGAAGGTATTCCGGTGTGAACTCATATCCCGGAAGAGCCTCAGCAAGCTTTCCCCTGAACGGAGTGATATCGCTGATGAAAGCACCCGGCGCTCCAAGATGGAAGATGAACCAGAGCTCGAATGATGGATTGAAATAGCAGAGTCTCACCTTTTTCTTCTGCACATACTCATCCATCTCCTTTATCTCATCCACCGTTGTGCCGACATCATCGAAACCGAAAAGAGCCCATGCGGAATCGAATTTCCCATGATTACGCTCTTTTGCGGTATAGTCCACAAGAGCCTTCAGGTTCTTCGCATTCGGAGCAGCAAGCACTGTCAGATTGACATATCTGCAGTCCTTGCGCATCTGCGAGAAGTACAGGGCCTCTGCCTCTGTAGCGCACACAAGAAGCAGAGTCTGCTTCGGCGCTGTTATGTTCTTCCTGCGCT
This sequence comes from uncultured Spirochaetaceae bacterium, assembly GCA_944389065.1. Classification (GTDB taxonomy): domain Bacteria; phylum Spirochaetota; class Spirochaetia; order Sphaerochaetales; family Sphaerochaetaceae; genus Ornithospirochaeta. The sequence goes on along the minus strand of CALXKZ010000090.1, from coordinate 123,344 downwards.
TAATCATTTGCTTCCTCCTCGCTCTTCTCCGGCTCAACCGGTGTACCATCATGCACGAAATAGAATTCGCTTGTTATAGGCAAGGCTCCGAAAGCCCCCTGCATATACCTTCTCGATGTCGGTATCTTTCCGCGGGCTCCCTTGAAATCCGAAAGCGAATAATAGACTGTTGAGCTTTCCTGATCCTTCTGTGCAAACCATACTGCATCACGGCGGAGAAGTCCATCGCGGAGAAGCGAAGGATTGCAGTCCACAACCAGCATCTGGCTTTCCTTGTCGCAGTTCTCGAATATCTCAACAAGATGGCAGAGAAGATCGGGGTGGAGAAGCTGTCCGAAGTCATCGATCACAAGTGTCTTTCCTGTGATGAATGCCTCGAAGAAAGCAAATCCCACTATAGTAAGTCTTCTCAGCGAGAGGCTCTCTCCCTGGAACATATTGGCATAGCCTTCAGCTTTCTTGTCATTGACATAGATGTGGGTGAATCTCAGATGATCCTCTCCATTGTCATTGGTCCTTACCTCGATCCTAGATATATCCGTGATATCAAGAGCCCAGAGATAGTTCAGGATCTGCTCTCCCCAGCCTGGATGCGCCTTGAGCATCTCACAGGCATATGCCTCAGCCTTTGAACTTACACCCATCGGGAGGATATGGAGCGTTTTCTCGAACCATGTATAAAGCTCGAGGGAAGTCTGTCCCCCCTTCCTGGCAGAACCGGCAAGGAATGTCCTGTTCTCAGCAAGCTTTGCAGCCTGTCTCTTCTTCTCACCTCTGTAGAGTTTTCCAAAGCGATAGTCGTACTGCCCAAGCTCCTCTCCGAGTGTACGCTCAAACATCAGCTTCTTTGAGTTGTTGATTATATAGTAGAGCGATTCCTCGTAGATTCTCTCCTTGTTTGCCTTGAGCGTATAGCGGGCGATTGTAGTAGGATTCTCGTCGCTTCCATCGCCTTTATCGAGAAGAACCTCTATCTGGATAGTCGCCGGCGTGGCCTTATCTATACCATACGCAAAAGTCGTACCAGTAAGCGTTCCCTGCAGCGGATTCTCAGGTCCATCTGCAGCCATAACGATTCTTTTCAGAACTTCAAGGGCGCGTACAAACGAGCTCTTTCCTGCACCATTAGGTCCGATGATTGCACTTGTCTTTATGACATCGAGCCGGTCATTCACACTGACGACCTTAGACGCAGGAAGACGTGAATCCTTGACTGCCTGGAAGCTGATCGTCTGAGGAGACTTTACGGACTTGAAGTTCGCAATAGTCATGTTCAGCAGCATTTGCTACCTCCTTGCGATGGCATGGCCACCTATACTGGAAAAGCATTATAGCAGAAGAGCCGCAAACTTCAAAAAAGATCTCAGAATCACAGGAAAAAGCAATCAGTGGCCTGAGAAGCCACTGATTACATAGCAAAAACGATGGAATACAGCAATTAAAACCGTATTTTTAACCACGTCAGATTATCCAGCAGGATATCAAATGAATAAATTTTACAATATATACTTAATAGTCATTAAGTAATCATCTTGTAAGATAGTCATAGACAGAGTAATCAGGCCCAAGTCCTTCCGGAGCAAGGACAGATGCAGGAGGGGTCGTCAGCTGTTTTTCAGCCTCCTCATTGGATTTCCTGACCCTTCTTAGATCAGAAAGAAGCGATCCTACCCTGCTCTCACTACTGTATCCTGCCACTTCCTCTGCGATTTCGATTGCTCCATCGATATCACCAAGGGCGGCAGTCAGCACTGCTGCATTGAAGCCTGAAGGAACATGATGGGAACGGTTCCATTCAGCGATGAAAGCAGAAAGCGCAGCCTCTGTATTGCCATCCTTTGCTGCATCATAGGCATCCTTGAGCTCCTTGATCTCAGGTTTATTATCCATAAGAGCAACGTTGTAATTCCTGACAGTAGGAACAAAGAGCCGGATTATTCCTGAATCGAATGAGCGGATCATCCGCTGGAAAAGAAGCTCAGCCTTATCGAAACGCGGGAAATCGGGATCGATCATCTCTGTATTCGTCCGTGAATCCTGGAAAGTCCTGGAAGCGATGATCTTTTCAGTATTCGTATCGATTACGGAGATTGTATATGTAATCGTCGCAACCTGTTTCACATAGTAGTCGTAGTAATAATACGTATAGTATGAGTGAGTATATGCATCATACTCAGTCGCTGTACGGCTGACAGAATATACCTGCTCATCCACATTCATCGCATCAATGCGCGGAATCATGACAGCATCATATCCAAGATCCCGGAACTCTCTGGACTCATCCCAGCTTGAACGTATGATCTGATCCGTTGATGACGGAGGAAGAATATTGTAATAGCCAGATGAGGAAAGCGCAGAATACAGCCTATCGGTAGCATATGCAGCAATGCTATTTGTTATATCGTAGGAATACGAAGGCCTGATACGTATGCCAGCACTTCCAATATCGATAGTACGTATCCATCCGCTTGACGATACAAAGCCCTTGTATGGAACAACAGAAGCAAGAGCAAGATTCCTGTATGCACCCATGTTTATCTCAGAAGGCTGCATATAGCGGACGGCAATCTCTGTTGCGCATGAAGCTAAAAGCATCAGTATTGCAACAAGCAGGACAGCAAGTCTTCTTTTCAGCATATTCAACTCCTTGGTTCAGACCATAAAACTATTGTCGCGGAGGATCAGTGCCTCTCCAACCGCTCTTATCATTCCTTTCAGACTGGCTTCTCCCTTTCCAGCCTGACGAAGTCCAGCATCTCCGGGAATCCCTATCCTCAGGAAAGGAAGTCCCCATGATATAATCAGCATCTCATCAGGGGAGGCTGCTCCGCATGCTGCGAATGCTTCCCCTGCTGTCATCACAAGGATGGCAGCGAACTCCCCTCTTGCGCTTCTGGAGAACAGCTCCTCAGCCGCAACAGGACCTTCCACATTCATTCCGAGGCTCTTTGCAATAGTGACAGCCGGGATTATCGCATCATATTCCTCCGCGCCAAGCCATTCACCATCTCCATTCTGTGGATTGAGAGCACCAACGGCTATCGGAAGGCTTTTATCGAAATAACTTGATACCTTAAGGGCATCGATCTTGATAATAGCCTCCATGACATTCTCTCTGGTTATCTTATCTATAGCCGATCTGACAGAACGCCGATGGGTAAGACCAAATGCATTTATATTCCCGGCATTCACCATGTTCACCAGCCTATCTGTCTGGGCAAACTTCCTGAGCATCTCGTGAACGCTCTTTTCCCCATACCCTGCTTCATGAAGCGAGATATTGCTGACAGGACATGTCACAAGCGACTGTCCAAGTCCATTCTGTATTATATCGACAGCAGTCTCAAGCGCTTTATATGAAGCCCTTCCTGTATCAGCAGAAGGAATGCCATAGCTGAATGCTGACATATCTATAGATGAAGATATGTAGAATATAAGCCTCTCATCCTTTCCCTCTGCCTCTATCAATGATTCAGAACTATCAGCATAAGCACCGAACGGCAGCATAAGAGAAAGATCGGATGCAACCCGTTCAAAGACGCCACGGTCTCCCGTGACTATCAGGCCAGCATCAGGCGTAGCGGAGAGCGCAATGACAGAGCGGAGGATTATCTCCGGAGATGTTCCTGCAGCTTCTCCCATGGATAGTACTGCGTATCTGAGCATATCCGGATGATAACATCTAGCACTGCTTACGAAAAGATGCAAAACAAAAACTGCAGCAGAATTCCTATTCTGCATCAGGATCTCCGAACCAGCATTCCGTTTCTGACAAAGGCCTTGTGAAAATCCGCGACTGATCCTTGTCATACTTAGCCTGATGATATCGGAAGAGCATCCTGTCACCATTCTGTCCAAGTATCTCAATCTTCCCTGTCGGATGGGACATGGCATAGCGGAAGGACTTTGCAGGCCCGCTCATACCAGCCTTTGCAAGATCAATGATCCTCGATCCTCTGAGGATAGGGACCTGGAATTGATTCTTCACGCCCTCAACAGGCCTGCACTGGAAGACATAGTATGGGGCGACACCAGCTGCGACAAGCTTATTCATAAGAAGAGCCAGCACGGCAGGCTCATCATTTACCCCTTTCAGGAGCACAGTCTGATTACGTATGGTGCATCCTGCATTCCGGAGTTCATCTATGGCCTTTTTTGCCTCTGGTGTTATCTCATGTGGATGATTGAACTGCGTCACGATGATGATCGGCTTCTTACAGCTGTACTCCCTGAGGATTGAAGCAAGCTCGCCATCATCATCGGTTATACGCTGAGGGAAAGTCACGGGAGTCCTTGTCCCGAATCTTATGAACTGAATCGTCGGCACCGAAGTGAAAGCCTCAAGGTATCGTCTTATCACATCATCTGTATTCAGGAAGGAATCCCCTCCTGATATAAGAATATTATTTATAAAAGGATGTTCTTCGGCATACTTCACCATATCAGGCAGCTTTTCCGCTATTTCCTCGGACGAAAGCCCTACCAGCCTCTTGCGGAAACAATGCCGGCAGTACATAGCACACTGATTCGTTGAAAGCACAAGAGCTGTCTGAGTATATTTGTGCTGCATTCCCTGAATCACTGTGTTATCTGACTCTCCGCTGGTATCTGTGCTTCCGCCTTCTGAGAACTCCATAGCATCAGGCACCGCCATCTTCCTTATGGGATCATACCTATCATCAGGGTCGATAAGACGAAGATAATAATCGGTGATGCATACGGGATACTTCTCCTCGATACCATGAAGCTTCTCAAGCTCATCGGCATCCAGACCGAGCATCCCTGAAATCTCCTCTACGCTCCTATAGCTTTCTTCCAGCAGCTTCTGCCATTTTTTCATCAAACCCCCTTTTATAGAAAAACACAGCGTCCATATTGCAGACCCCCAATACAGCAAAATAATGGAACGGATGAATGTAATTCTATATAAGTATTGTAAATCGGGAAAAATCAGCTGTCAAATTCACGTGCATACAGCAGATTCATGCAATCCTTTGCAGACTGTTTTAAAAATCAAAAACCTATCGGGCAGTTGCCACAAACCTGTTTCAAGGATACAAGAGAAGAAGGAGGAAATGATGAAGAAATCCATTATCATAGTACTTATTGCAGTTATGGCCGCAGCCCCTGTCATGGCCTCGGAAAATGGTCCTATCGGAATCATTACTGCAATGTCGAATGAGCTCAGCCTTCTTCTCGAGAATGCGGATATCAGCAGGACAGAGACTATCGGAGGTGTTGATTACAATATTGGCACGCTTCAGGGGAAAGACGTCGTCCTTGCAAAGGCAGGAGTCGGCAAGATCCTTGCGGCTGCCGGCGCGGCTACTCTTATCAACGAGTTCGATGTAAGCTCCATAATCTTCACAGGAATCGCAGGCGGCGTAGGTGAAAAGACGGAAGTCATGGATATTGTCGTTTCAACGGATCTTGTTGTCCATGACTACGGCAATATGACAAATGATGGATTTGTATGGGGCAAAGTCGCAGGCTCAGATGAGAACGGCAGAATCCCAGCGGATGCAGGTCTTGCAGATCTGGCATATGAAGCTGCTGTGGCTGTCGTGGGCAAAGACAGCGCTTTCAAAGGCAACATCGCAACAGGAGACCAGTTCGTCGCAAGCGAGAACTATGTCTGGACTTTGCAGGATAGCTTCAACTCACTTGCATGCGAGATGGAAGGAGCATCTGTCGGGCTTGTTGCTTACCAGTACGGAGTGCCATTCGTCGTCATCAGATGCATGTCAGATAAAGCAGATGGACTTGCTCATGAATCATATGAGGGCTTCGGCGATCAGGCGGCCGATAACTCCGCAAGCATAGTAATGGAGATGCTTGGCAATATGTAATGCAAAAGGAACTCCCTTGCTTTACCTGGAGAACGGGCCTCTGGTCCGTTCTTTTCATTTCATTCCAGGATGCAGGAAGCGACCATCATGTTATACTTTCCTCATGTGCTTTGAAGATGATGGATATGATGACGATATCGATGAGCTTTTCTCCATAATCCCCGATGTTGAATCAAATGCAGCCGATGATGGAGAGAAAAGCGAATATGAAGATCTGGACGATGAGGAATTCGATATAGATTTCTGATGTTTCTTTTAGAAGTATCTTGACAATTCCCTGTGATTCTTCTTACAGTAATCTTGTTACTACAAGGAGAATCACATGAAGAAACTGACTATACTTCTGACTATATTGCTTATACTCATCCTGCCTGCTGCAGCAGAAGGTGCAAAAGAGGATGGAACACTGAGAATCGGGATTGCAAAGCTTCTTTCCCACCCTGCTCTGGACGCAATCGAACAAGGTATTGAAGACTACCTGATGGATGCCGGAATAGATGCGGACATCGAAGTGCAGAATGCAAACGGAGAAATCAGCACTGCTGCATCGATTGCACAGGTATTCAGAACAGAAGGAAAGGATCTTGTGATAGGAATAGCAACACCTACAGCCCAGGCGCTTGCCAATGTCTTTGAGGATATTCCAGTAATCTACTCATCAGTAACAGATGTGAAAGCCGCTGGCCTTGATGGAATATCAAATGTATGCGGAGTTTCCGACCAGGTTCCTGCAGAAGAGCACTATGCCTTGATAGAAAGAATAACCGGAGCGGAAAGAATCGGAATGATATATACATCCGGAGAGGCAAATGGTATATCAGCGATGGAACAGATGAAGAGGATATGCGAGGAAAACGGGACAGAGCTTGTCACTGCTTCGGTAGCAAACTCTGCAGAGGTGAGGATGGCTGCATTGTCCATAATCGACAGAGTCGATGCGATGTATGTAGCAATAGACAATACCGTCGTCTCTGCCATTGCATCACTATCTGATGTCTGCAAGGAAGCTTCAGTGCCGCTATTCAGTGCAGATGTCACATCTGCAGAAGGGACGGATGTCCTCCTTGCTGGAGGTTTCGACTACTATGCATCGGGACGCCTTACCGGAGAAATCGTACAGAGAGTGATCAATGGAGAAAATCCGGAAGAAATAGGCACTGAATACCTTACAGATCTTGAACTCTATATAAATATGGCAGTCGCTGCAGAGCTGGGGCTGGAAATCCCTGAAGAAATCATTGCTGATGCAAAATACCTGATAGAATAAATTTTGCATAATTATTCGTAGGCGTGCATATGAAACATTGAATGAAAAAATCGCTTCAGCTATATTCATAACTATCCTTCAGGGAGGTTTTATGAAAAAACTACTTGCTCTTATGGCTGTTCTTATTGCTTCCTTCGCACTTATTGCAGGGGGAAGCCAGGAAAGCGCAGATGACGGAACTGTGCTTATCGGCGTATCAAAGCTCCTTTCCCATGCGGCTCTTGATGCCGTTGAAGTTGGAATGCAGGACTATCTTTCCGGAACAGGAATTCCTGTCCGCTATGATTTCCAGAACGCTCAGGGAGACATTTCCACTGCAGCTTCAATCGCTCAGCAGTTCAAGAGCGAGGACTGTGATATAGTTCTCGGAATCGGAACAGCATCGGCTCAGGCTCTTGCGAACATCTTTTCAGACAGGCCTGTTCTCTTCGCTGCAGTAACAGACCCTGCATCCGCGGGCCTCGTCGCTGACAACTACACGGCAGATCCCGAAAGCAATGTCTGCGGTGTTTCAGATATGAATCCTGTCGAGGCACAGATTGAGCTTCTTTCCGAGATCACAGGTGCAAAGACGATCGGAAACGTATATTCATCCGGAGAGCAGAATGGTGTCGTTCTGATGGAGCAGGCAAGGGCCGCATGTGAGAAACTCGGTCTTGAGTTCGTTGAAGTCGCTGTAGCGAACTCATCGGAAGTCATGATGGCAACCCAGTCAATCATCGACCGTGTCGATGCAATTTATATTGCTACGGACAACAATGTAATCTCAGCACTTGCTGCAGTTGATGATGTCTGTACGAAAGCGGGAAAGCCTCTCTTCTCTGCAGATCCTTCAGGAGTAGATGGACTTAATTGTCTCATAGCATGGGGCTTCAACTACAACTCAATCGGAGTTGAGGTCGGAAAGCTCATTGAGAAGATCCACAACGGAGAGAATCCAGGATCCCTTGGGACAGTATTCCTTACAGACCCGAAGGATTTCGAGCTCTGGTTCAACCTTGATACAGCAGAAAATCTAGGTATCACAATACCGCAGGATCTTCTCGACTCTGCCGCAGTAGTCATCAAGGACGGAGTGAAGACAGAGAAATAAAGATATGCTAGAATGCAGCAAGGCCGCCAACCTGGCGGTCTTCTGCTTTGACTTAATAAACAGATTTGGAAGAATGAAATGATTGAAGGAATTTTCGTAGAAGGTCTGATTTTCTCCATTATGGTTCTAGGCATCCTGATAAGCTATAGAATCCTCGATTTCGCAGATCTGACATGCGATGGATCTGTGGCGACGGGCGCCGCGGTGGCCACAATGTGCATTGTTGGCGGACTTGGGATCACAGCGGGGCTCGTGCTGGCATTCCTGGCAGGTGTCCTCTGCGGGCTTGTCACAGCATCAATACACAACAAGCTCCGCATCCCAGGACTCCTTGCAGGTATTCTCACAATGACAATGCTCTATTCAGTCAACCTGAGAATACTCGGCAACAAAGCCAATGTATCGCTTGTCCGTGTTGACACCCTTTACAGGCTTTTCCCGGAAGCATTCTCATTCCTGCCGCAGGCATTCGCCTCACTTCTCGGAACTCTCATATTCGTCCTTGTCGTGAAGCTGGTTATGGATCTTTTCTTCCGTACGGACCTTGGACTTGCACTTGGAGCCCTTGGAGGAAATGAGCAGGTTATCCTTTCCCAGGGAATGAATCCAGCTACGCTGAAGCTTATCGGCGTGGGATTGTCAAATGGTCTCATAGCCCTCTCTGGTGCCCTTCTTGCCCAGTATCAGGGATTTGCGGATGCGAACCTGGGACAGGGAATGGTAGTCCAGGGACTGGCAGCTATCATGATCGGAGAGTTCCTCTTCTCATCGAACAGGATATCATTGATAACCCTGAGAGCTATCCTCGGAGGAATCATATACAAGGCACTGATGTTCCTCGGAAGGAAATATGGCTATCTGATCGGCATTACTCCTAATGACTTCAAGCTGCTGACAGGCATACTGGTGATCATCTCACTCACAGTTGCCCAGACAAGAGCAATGGCCAGCGCGAAGGGAGCAAGAAAGAAGGCTCTTGAGAGAACACAGGGCCTCAAGGAGGGAGACAATGCTTGAGATCAGCCACGTTACAAAGGTATTCTTTCCGGGTACAGTGAATGAGAAGCTAGCGCTAGAAGATATCAATCTCACAGTAAATGATGGAGATGTCATCTGCGTAATCGGGTCAAATGGCTCTGGCAAATCCACGCTATTCAATATGATTGCAGGAACATTTCCTGTTACATCAGGTACGATCAAGCTGAAGGACAAGGACATAACCCATGCTCCTGAGTATAAAAGAGCCTTCATGATCGGGAGGATATTCCAGGATCCTACAAAAGGAACAAGTGCAAATATGTCCATCCAGGACAATATGAACCTTGCCTCCTCAAAAGGCATGAAAGGCCTTAAGTTCAGCCTAACAAAGGAGAGGAAGGCAAAGTTCAGAGAGCTTCTGAAGCCTATTGGACTTGAAGACAGGATGGAAGACAATGTAGGACTTCTTTCCGGTGGACAGAGACAGGCTCTGACGCTTTTGATGACAACGCTTTCACGTCCTTCCCTGATGCTTCTTGATGAGCATACAGCCGCACTCGATCCAAGGAATGCAGAGATTGTCATGGACCTCACGAAGGAGTACATCGAACGTTTCAATCTCACAGCGATGATGGTAACGCACAACATGCAGTTCGCTATCGATTATGGCAACCGCCTTATAATGATGGATGAAGGGCATATCATCCTGGATGTCGCAGGAGAGGAGAAGAAGAAGCTCACTGTACAGAGCCTTGTTGATGAATTCCGCAAGATAAGACGGAAGGAATTCGATTCTGATGAGGGTCTTCTGACAACCTGATGGAAAAGCACATGTATTCGCGCCGCAGCCTTGCGGCGCTTATCATTCCACTGATAATCGATTCCTTCCTCTCGATTCTGATAGGAATGGCTGATACGATAATGGTCTCATCAAATGGAGAGGCGGCTGTATCGGGAGTATCACTTGTAGATACGATATCGAATCTGCTGATCCAGCTCTTCGCAGCATTCGCAACAGGAGGAGCTGTCGTTGTCGCGCAGTATATAGGATCAGGCGATAAGGAGAAAGCAAAAGACAGTGCCAAGAATCTTATATACATATCCGCAATAGTCTCAGTCATCATGACCGTGGTAGTCCTTCCGATCAGAGGATATATCATCGACATATGCTTTGGAGATATAGGGGCCGATGTGAAAGGCTACACAGATGATTACTTCGTTCCCATTCTCCTGTCCTACCCTTTCCTTGCGATATACTCTGCCCTGACAGCACTTTCCAGAGCAGAGAACAGAAGCGTCAGGACCATGCTTGTCTCTGTAATGATGAATGCGATAAACATCGGCGGGAATGCCATCCTGATATTCATTTATGGCCTTGGGCCGAGAGGAGCTGGGATTGCATCGCTTGCTTCCAGAGCAATGGGATGCATTGTCATGTTCGCCTTGATGCACAAAGGAACGGATAAGCTCAGCCTTCAGGGAATACTTTCAGGCCCGTTCTCGCCTGAACTGATAAAAAGAATACTCCGTATCGGCATACCTTCAGGAATCGAAGGCGCAACATTCAATATAGGAAAGATACTCGTGCAGTCTCTTACAGCAAGCCTTGGGACTTCGGCCATGGCCATAAATGCTGTCATCGGCAATTTCAACAGTTACTCGAACATCCCAGGAAACGGTATAAACCTCGCAATGATAACTGTCATTGGCCAATGCCGTGGAAAAGGGAATTTCAAGGATGTAGCGTACTATACGAAGCTGCTGACAGCTCTTGTATTCATCTCTGCCCTCATAACAGTTCTTCCAATGTCAATGCTCATTCCTCAGGTAATATCAATATATGGGCTGAAACCGGATTCCATAGAGAAAGCAATACCGATGGCAAGGCTCTGCCTCTTCATGTGCTTTGCAGTCTGGCCACTTGGATTCACGCTGCCCAATATGCTCAAAGCTGTCGGAGATGTCAGATTCATCATGACAGCATCATTTGCATCTATGTGGATCTTCCGTGTCGGAAGCGCATACCTTATGATCAGAGGCCTTGGCTTTGGAGTTGAAGCCATATGGTATGCAATGTACATGGACTGGATTGTCCGAGGTCTTCTCTACCTGTGGCGCGTAACCTCAGGCAGATGGAAGACAAAGGAAGTCATATAGACTAAAGATCATCAATCAAGGCTGTAGACTTCGCATATGCAGTGCTTCTTGCCTCAAAGAAATCAGTCTTGACCATGTTCGCATTTGAATACTGCGACACCCAGGCCATATCCTCTGGTTCACTCTCATAGTCCGGATAGAGTGATCCGAATCCTAGACTCTGCCACCTCAGGTTGCCAAGGTAATGGATGTAGTCAGAGACCATCTTCCGTGTCAGTCCAGGAACATCATCTCCTATTGCATACTCTCCCCACAGAATCTCCTGTCTTACACCCTCCTCAAGCATCTTCCTATAGATATCCACTCTCTCTGGAGTGAAAAGCCCAGGCTCTTCCTTCTTCATCTCGAGAATAATATTCCTGAAAAGCCAGAGATGCGTATTCTCATCCCTGTTGATATATCTTATCTCCTGAGCAGATCCCGGCATCTTCCCATTTCTTGAGAGGTTATAGAAGAACATGAAACCTGAATAGAAATAGATGCCTTCAAGAATGTAGTTTGCCATGAGGACTTTCATAAGATGGAACAGATCTCTGTTCTCAACAAAGTCATTGTAGCAGTTTCCTATGAATGTATTGCGCCTGAGAAGATGCTCATCCGTTTTCCACTGGAAAAGGATATCATTGCGCTCATCGGGAGAGCATATGGTATCAAGCATATATGAATAGGCCTGGCTGTGGAGACACTCCTGGAATGTCTGGATATGCAGGCAGAGGCATACTTCATTGGCGGTGATGTACTCCGTTACATTCGGCAGATTCGCGGTCTGCAGGCTGTCAAGGAACACCAGGAATGAGAGGATCTTATCATATGCGGTACGCTCTGAAGAGAGAAGATTATGGTAATCCTTCAGATCCTGTGCGAGATTGATCTCCTCCGGCACCCAGAAGTTATTCATTGCCTGTCTGTACCAGTCAGACACCCATTTATATTTCATATTATTGAAATCATTGAGATTTGTTGTATTGCCTCCGACAAGCCTTCGCTTCTCGATCTCAGTATCCCCTTCTGGGTTGAAGAGAGGATTTCTTCTAAGCTCTTCCATACGTTCCTCCTAGCTAGAACAGCTCTCGCACTCCTCCACCTCAAGGCTTTTGGAGCGTACGTAGTAAATTGTCTTCACATGGCATTTCCATGCAAGGATATAAAGGTTCAGGACCTCTCTCATCGTGTAGTCATTCGTTATATAGAGATTCATGCTCTGTGCCTGATCTATATAGCGCTGCCGTACCCCTGCAGCCTTCACAGACCATGTCTGGTCAATCTCATGCGCAGCTTTATAGTACCACCAGGTCTTCATTGACAGTCCTGGAGCCGTACGAGGAAGCATGCTGCCCTTCTTCTCCTCATAGAAGAACCGCTTCATCACAGGATCGACACCTGCAGTCGTCCCGGAGAGGATGCTTGTAGAGGATGTCGGTGCGATTGCAAGAAGATAAGCATTACGCATACCATTCCTATGTACTTTCTCCCTAAGCGCTGTCCATTCAGGAGATAAGAACCCACGCTTCTCGAAGAACTCTCCGGTATCCCATTCACTGCCTTTGAAATATTTATAAGATCCTTTCTCCGTAGCCAGCTCAGAAGATGCCTCGATAGCCGCATAGCTTATCGTCTCAAAGACTTTATCAACAAAATCCAGATGCTCTTCGGACTCCCATCTGATACCGTTTTCCGCAAGCATATGATGATAGCCTGAAACTCCGAGGCCTATTGATCGATACTCGTCATTCGTGATACGGGCATATGGCACAGGATAGAAGTTAAGGGTTATGACATTATCCAGAGCACGGACAGCGGTTCTTGTCAGATCATGAAGCTTTTCCCAGTCCGTGACATCGATATTCCCAAGCGAGATCGACGCGAGATTGCAGACAACGAAATCGCCAGGCTTTGTCCTTGTCACAACAACCTTCTCGCCCCCTTCTGTGATGATCTCTGCAGGCTCTGCTTCTATCTCCGACATATTCTGTGCGATCTCCGTGCATAGATTCGAAGAATAGATCATACCCTTATGCTTATTTGGATTTGCCCTGTTGACCTCATCACGGTTGAATGCAAATGGTGTTCCTGTCTCCACAAGACTCTTCAGGATAAGCCTCACAAGATCTTTAAGGAGAACAGTGCGTTTTCTGATCCGTCCATCAGCAACGCAGTCAAGATAACGCTTCGTCCACTCCGTACCATAGAAATCCTCAAGATGATAGCCCTTCACCGTCCAGATCTCATGAGGACACATCATGTACCAATCCTGATCGAGATTCTCCGAGCACAGCTGCCAGAAGTAATCCGGATAGCAGACAGCAGGAAAGACATCATGGGCCTTCATCCTATCGTCCCCGTTGTTTGTACGAAGATTCAGGAATTCAGGAAGATCACGGTGCCATACATCAAGATACACAGCTACAGCTCCTGCCCTTACCCCTAGCTGATCAACAGCGACAGCTGTATCGTTCACAAGCCTTATCCATCGTATTACGCCACCTGCCGCTCCTTCAAACCCCCTTATTGCAGAGCCATTTGCACGGACTTTGCCGAAATACATCCCCATGCCGCCCCCGAACTTGGAGACCTTCGCAAAGTTATCGAGTGAGCGATAGATACCATCAAGTGAATCAGGCACGGTATCTATGAAGCAGGATGAAAGCTGATGGATGGGCTTTCTGGCGTTTGCCAGCGTAGGAGTTGCCATAGTAACCTCCATCCGGGAAAGCATGTCATAGAACTTCCTTACCCAGACCATACGGTTTTTCTTCTCGGGAAGTGCCAGATGAAGAGCTATGCCAAGGAACATCTCCTGAGGAGTCTCAAGAGGTTCATTCTGATGGGAGTGTATCACATAGCGCTTCAGAAGAAGATCAAGGCCTGAGTATGTGAAAATCCTATCCCTGGAATCATCTATGAAGGAATACGCTTCATCGATCTCCTTTCTTGAATATCCCTCAAGGATATATCTGCCATAAAGGCCTTCATCGGTGAGTAATCTGAGCTTGTCATAAAATGATATGATATTCCTCGCATTCATCCTTGCATCAAGCTTCCTATGGAATGAATGAAGCATGAAACGCGCGGCGATGAACTCCCATGAAGGAGACTGAGGACCAGTAAGCTCAACAGAAGCCCTGACCAGTGCATTCTCCTCATCTTCATCTCCCATGCCATTCTTGGAGAATGAAAGGAACTTATCCGCAAGAATTGACAGAGAGTATTTATCATCAGGGAAGTCTCTCTGTATCGATACAAGCACATTCTCTATCGATTTATCTGAGAATGAATCAAGGATGCGGTTTCTCTCCTTTCTGAGCTCGGTTCGCCTATTGCGGAAGAGGATATAGTTCTTGGCCGCATCGAACTCTCCAGCAGCCATCAGCGTCTTCTCCGCAGCGTCCTGTATCTCCTCTACGCTCCATTCCCTTTCGGGCGAGAGTTTTGCAGCTACAGACTCTGCAAGAGTCAGCGGAAGGCTATCAGGGAAAGCCTTTCCGGTACTTACAAGCGATGCTCTGATGGCATTCTCTATTTTATGGATATCAAAGGGTTCGTAGCGCCCATCACGCTTCGTAATCTGCATCAGCACTCCTTAGTATAAGTTATCTGATGATAATAATTATCGATTATTTAAACAATACGTGATTCTGGAGATATAGATATCGCCGTTAAAGGATTATCCATATTGTCATAGATCAGGCCCTGGATATGGATGGACATTGGAAAAGATAAGGAGATCTTATTTTTCCAGCATCATCATTCAAGCTTCCAAGGCTGAAATCAGACAGAAAGGATTCATTGGCTCTGATGCATGATCAGTCCGAGGCGGTACCATCAGGGATCTCTGCATAGAATGTACTGCCCTCCCCTTTTATGCTCTCCACTGATACCTTGCCCCCATGCAGGGACACAATCTCCTTAACAATGGAAAGGCCAAGACCGGACCCGCCACCTCCGGATCGTGAATGATCTTCCTGATAGAACCTGTCCCAGATTCTTTCAATGTGCTCAGGAGCAATACCGATGCCATCATCACGTACTTTTATCACAGCATTTCCATGGCCTTTATCTGCCGACACCCATATATTGCCACCATCTTTTCCATATGTGATAGAATTCGAGATAAGGTTTATCAGAATACGCATCAGCATATCGCGGTCGGCTTTGACTATGATAGCCTCACTGTTTCCAGTATGTATCGAAATATTCCGTAAAGCAGCCTTATCCTCCATGGTCTCTGCCACGATCTCGATCAGCTCTGAGACATCGACATTCTCTTTCTCGAGATGAAGAGTGCCTTTATCGGCTCTGGCGATATAAAGCAGCTCAGAAACAAGCGAGGACATTCTCCCCGCCTGATCCGATATGACGGAAAGAGTCTCCTTCATGCTGCTGTCATCTGTGTGGGAGAGTGCATAATCAGATGCGGCAAGTATTACAGCAATCGGAGTCCGGAGCTCATGGGATGCATCTGATGTGAACTGCTTCTCTTTTTCAAATGTAGCCTCAATACGATCAAGCATCCTGTCAAAAGCCGATGCTGCTTTATAAAGCTCACTGCTGCCATCACTGAGCCCTATCCTCTTCTTCAGATCATTCCCGCCGGCTATCTCCTCAGCAGTCTTTATTATCTTGTCGATGGGCCTGAATGAGCGCTTTACGATCACATAGCCTCCCAGAGCAGCCATAAGGACAAGAAGCGGAAGCACTATGAGAAGCACGCCCTGCATCGATGATACTACTGCACGCATATCATAGCTTCCTATGATTCCCCTGACCCATATAGAGTCTTCATCAGAGAACGAAAGCTGCGAATCATAGATATACCAGCTGTTCCTGCCGCTTGTAAGTGTTCTCAGAATACCATCGGAGAAAGCCGTATATGGAACTTCATCGGGGGCGAACCCGGCAATGCGGAATCCATCATTATCATAGAGGGTTATATATACACCACCCCTGCGGAAATCCACATTGTCGAAATCAAGCCAGCCTTCGGTGTATTCTATTTCGTCAACAGCCTCATTGACAGCACTGACTACCCCTGCTTTCGTGCGGCGTTCCACAAGATAGCTGCTTCCAGAGAAGATGCCTATGAATACCAGCACTATCAGAAGAACCAGCCAGAGCGTATACCATATGACAATGCGATGCCGGACTGAGAGTGTCATGCATTCCCGTCCTTGAGCATATAGCCAGCACCGCGGACAGTATGTATCAGCTTTTCATTCTCCCCATCATCGATCTTCTTCCTCAGATATCTTATATAGACATCTATGACATTGGACTCACCGTCATAATCCCATGACCAGATATGGCTTCTCAGGCTCTCCCTGCCAAGTACAATCCCCTGATTATGCATCATATATTCAAGAATCGAGAATTCCTTTGCGCTGAGATCGATCTTCCTTCCACGCCTGTGAACTGAGCGGGAAGAAGTATCCATGACCAGGTCTCCGCATTCCAGCACCGAAGATGAAGCATTTGTATTTCTTCTGAGGAGAACACGGATACGTGCAAGAAGCTCCGGGAACATGAAAGGCTTCACAAGATAGTCATCAGCTCCTGCATCAAGGCCGAGGACACGGTCTTCAATGCCATCCCGTGCCGTAAGAAGAAGTATCGGGGAAGATCCTCCCTTCTTCCTGTATTCCTTCAATACCGAAAGCCCATCGCGGCCCGGCATCATGATATCCAGCACAGCCATATCATACGTGGTTGATGAAAGATACTCTAAGGCTGAGTCTCCATCAGTCACGGCATCCACTGCATACCCCTCATCCTCCAGTGTCTTTCTTATAAGCGAATTAAGCTCCTTCTCATCCTCTGCAAGCAATATTCTCATACTCAGGATAATACCAGAAAATGATTAAGAAGTGATGAAAGCTAATACCGTTTCGCGCTTATCTCTTCTTCATCCAGACGTATGATCGCAGTATGGGTCAGCACTGCTTCCGGGATATCCCAATCATAGCGTGAAGTATAATGCTCCATTATCTTCCTCATACCATGAAGCTTTTCCTGACCATCTGTGATGACACGTGCGATTCCTGTACCTATCACTGACTGATACCGCATGCTGAACTCACAGGCTTCCTTTCCAGCAACCAGCCCATTGGCTTTATCAAGCTCAAAGCCGACGCTATGGGATAAACCGATGAGCTCGATCTTACGGCCTGATATGGCTGAATGCATGTAGAAAATGAATCTCCCATCAACTTCCTCTGCACCGAATGAGAGAGGTACGATATATGGACCATCTTCGGCATTCATAGCCAGACGTATCGTATCCATTCCGGCGATCATCGCAGCAATCTCTTCTCTGTCTGTTACTTCCCTGTCTTTACGCCTCATAAGGGAATTATCGGTCCTTTTCGCCATCAGGGAAATATCATCATGCATTCTTAACAGAGATTTCATCCCTTCTTGATGACCAGCAGCACCTTAGGATGTACTATACACTCAGGGTTAGTTAAGGCCTCCAATGGACAAAGGCCACATTTTCTGAGAGGAATGGAATAAGCTGTTCCTCCTTTTTTTTTCTTCATATATAATCGCAGGCAAGGAGAGTCTGCATATGGAATACTCGCATGATACATATATAAGCCCGCTTACATGGCGTTACGGTTCCGAGGAGATGAAGACAATATTCTCTGAAGTGCATAAAAGAAAGCTGCTGAGGAGAGTATGGATTGCTCTTGCCAGAGCAGAGTCCAAGGCCGGTATCGTGACGGATGAACAGGTAAAGGAGCTTGAAAGCCATAAGGATGATATCAACATTGAGCGTGCAAGTGAGATCGAGAGCGAGATCCATCATGATCTCATGGCAGAGATCAGGACATATGCAGAACAATGCCCTAAGGCCGGCGGGATAATCCATCTGGGGGCAACAAGCATGGATGCGCTGGACAATGCGGATGCAGTGCGTTTCAAAGAGGCCTTGCAGCTGATAGCATCGCGGCTGGCAGATCTTATTGATGTTCTTTCTGAACGTGCCAGAGAGATGAAGGATGTCCCTACAATGGCATTCACCCATATCCAGCCAGCAGAGATAACGACAATCGGCTACAGGCTTGCACAGACGCTGCAGGATCTATCAGATGATGCTGAAGATCTTATCGGAGCAATATCCTCAATCAAAGGCAAAGGCATGAAAGGAGCTGTAGGGACGGCTGCCAGTTACAAAGTCCTCCTTGCAGGTACAGATGTAAGCGCCCGGAAGCTGGAAGAGATGGTCATGGATGAGCTGGGGATCAAGGCATTTGAGGCTGCGACGCAAGTCTATACGAGAAAACAGGATCTAAGGATAATATCAGCCCTCTCATCGATTGCAGCCTCTCTCCATCGCTTCTCCCTCGATCTCCGCATTCTGCAATCCCCTCCTATCGGCGAGGTCTCGGAACCATTCGGAAAGAAGCAGGTGGGATCATCAGCAATGCCATTCAAGAGAAATCCGATAAACAATGAGAAGATCTGCTCTCTTGCCCGCATCGTCGAGAGCGCATACCAGAGCGCATGGAACAATGCTTCCCTGATGATCCTGGAACGCACACTCGATGACAGTGCGAACAGACGCATATTCATACCTGAGGCATTCATCGCCCTTGATGAGATGCTCCTGACGGCAAAGCGTATAGCAGCGGGAATGAATTTCCATAGTGAAGCCACAAGAAGGCTTATGGAGAATTACGGGATCTTCGCATCTACGGAACGACTTCTCATGGAGCTTGGGCGCAGAGGTGCAGACAGGCAGGCAATGCATGAGACAATCAGGGAAGAAAGCCTCAAGGCCTGGGCTCTTGTGCAGGTGGGAAAGGATAATCCATTGAAAGATAATCTTGCCTCCGATGAGGAAATCCTGAAATACCTTTCAAAAGATGAAGTGCTTAAGCTTCTTGATGCTTCCGACTACACAGGAGATGCTGCAGTGCGCGCTGAAGCAGTGATAGAGAGAGCGGAGAATCAGAGCATCAGGCTGAAGAGCGCGAAGTAGATCGTCGTTCTTATAAATCGTGTAAGACATGCCAGGATAACCTTCCTGGCATCCATCTGCACAGCTCCCGCAGCAACACAGATTGTAGAGAACGGCAGAGGAAGAATACCAGCAAGCATTACAAACAGAACACCATAGCGCTGGATATACCCACCCCATTTCATATAAGCCTTGCCTGTAAGTCTCTTGATTGCTGGAATCTTATATAGAATCCTTCCTATCGAATACGAAGTGATACCTCCAAGAGCAGAAGCGCTTCCTATGACAGGGATCATGACAAACGGGCTCATCCCTACAGCTATAGGGAACACGAAATCAGGTGAAAGCGGAAGGATGAGCGTATCCACGATGTAGACATAGAGAAAAATCCCGACAACACCGAATTTCTCTTCAACAAGATATACGGCGTCATTATACGTATCCTCTCCTATCAGTCTTGTCACACCGAAGAATGATGTAAGCATGACAAGCAGGGGAATGAAACCGATCAGAGCCGCTTTCTTCCAGTTTATATGATGTTCCTTTGCAGTTTTATTCTCTTCCGTATTGCCAGGAAGCTTCTCAGTCATTGCCACAGATCACCTCCCTTGCAGCATTGAGGAAATCAGAAGGAGAGTCAGCGAATGAACCATGGAACAGATTGTTCCGTCCTCCTCCCTTTATCTGAAGAGTGCCTCTGAGCTTTGCAAAGAGATCCTCATCGCCATGGAAAAGCAATCTTCCAGCGCCATCAACGATAAGTATCGGATATAAGAACCCGGAAGGAAGAATCCCATCATATGCGGAAACAGGAATATCAGAAAGGATGAATGCAGGGCCATCGGAGAGAGCTTTATCCAATTCAAGCGATGCAATACGCTCTTCCAGCTTCCTTATGTTTCTCTTCAGCTCGCTGCATTCAGTGCTCACACGTTCAGCTTCCCTTACTATATCCTGCCGCTCTGCAGAGAAAAGCGCGGAAAGCGCACGGACTATCTCCATATTTTTCCGTCTGAATGATACAGCAGGACCCGCACACTTCCACATTGTCCTTATATGTGATCTGATGCGCTCCTTTCCAGCATAGGCAATCTCTCCTATCTCCCTGGTATTACCTGCATGCACCCCGCCGCATGCCACCTCATCAATACCCTCGATATGGACTATCCTGACTCGTCCTCCGACCTTTATCGAACGACGCATATGGAGAGCCTCGGCATCACTATGCTCAACCTCCTCCTGCCATATCCTGTGTCCTTCACGGATAGCATCTGAAGCAGCATCCTCTACAGACAAAAGGATACTATCGGGAATATCTGAAGCATTCGTCTCAACTGTGAATCCATCTTCTCCCTGATGCACAGCCACAGTCCCGATGCCATGCATGGAAAAGAGCAGCGCGGAGACAAGATGCTGGGCAGAATGCTCTTTCATATAGAAATAACGATGTTCCCAGTCAAGCTGCAGCTTTGCCCTTGTTCCCACTGCAGGAGCAATCCCCTCTGCGATAATATGAAGAGGTGTGCCATCATCCCCCTTCTCTGTAGTGGCTATCGGGATATCACCGAACCATCCGCAATCGCCTGGCTGTCCCCCGCCTTCTGGATAGAAGATTGTCTTATCAAGGATGACAGCAGAACCTAAGACAGCAATAACCTCCGCCTCAAGCTCTTTCAGATATGGATTCTCATAGTAAAGCTTTTCCGTCATTGCCATTTCTCCTCTCCTGCAAGACGTGCTACAGGAAGCTTCCATCTGAAATGGTAGCCAAGAATGCGCGAGAGCGTTGTGAATACCGCAGTTGAATAAAGAAGCACATTCCCCTCTATGCCTGCATAGCCAAGGATGATGAATAGAATACCTCCAAGAATCGACGCAGAAGCATAGAAATCCGAAGTGAAGACCATCGGGATCTCACGGGAGAAGACATCACGGAGAACACCTCCCCCTACAGCGCCGAATACCCCGCTTGCGATAATAGCGACAGGCCCCAGTCCAAGCTCATAGGCTTTTGCGCAGCCAATGGCAGTGAATACACCAAGGCCAAGAGCATCGCAGTACTGTATGGCTCCCCACTGTCCTATGATCTTCGGGCTTATGAGGAATACCACGATTCCTGCGATGATACACACTATGACATAAGCTTCATTCGTCAGGACAGCAACAGGCTGATCCAGAAGAACATCCCTGACCATTCCACCACCGCAGCCGACAGTGATTGCAAAGACTATGACACCAAGGAAGTCCAGACGATGCCGCACTCCTTTCACAGCGCCGGTTATGGCGAATATCGCAGTCCCGAATATATCAAAAAGATAGATAATGCCATCAGCCATACTCCGATAGCCTAATCAAAAGAGGATTGTACGTCCATATCCTATAGCCTTCAGCGTCTTTTAGGATTATATTCCAGTTTATGGGAAAGATTAAAAGCGCATGGGAAATTGCCCTTGAGAAGACAGAAGGCATAACAATAGACAAAGATAAGTTCCGCCATGGCGAGGAAGTTGCCAAGGCACGCCGTATTGCAGGTTCATACCTCACAGGCGATGAGACAGATGCTGTTAAGCTGAAGAAAGAGCTTGAGGATGTAAATCCTGAAGCAAGGAAGGAAGCACTGACTGCTTCAATACTCTCATCTCTGTCCCTTCCGCAGGAAGAGGTCGTAGATGGAAGATTCGAAAAGACAAAGACACTTGCATCGATTGCTTCAGATGATGATCCGAACGTCATGGGCCTTATAGGAGAGCTCTCAGATTTCCTCATGCAGTATCCAAAGCACAGAAAGGATCTTGTCGAGAAGATGAAAGAGCAGTTCAGACCTGTGCTTGAGGAGAAAGAGGCAAAGCTCCGCGCCCAGTATGGGCAGGATGTACACATTGCCCCTGAGACTGACAAGGAGTTTATCGAGGTTGCATCAAAGAATCTTGAGAGATTGCAGGCTCAGTATGATGCAACGCTCCAGAATGCGAAGAAGCAGCTTCAGGACATGCTTTCATAATACTGTCTGATTTGATATAATTATATACAGAATAACAAGATAAAAATTCTCTTGACAGCTTGCTATTCTATGATAGGATGTAATCAGGAACAGGGATAGAAACCCTGGAGAAACGAAACGGAAGCTCCCTGAAGCGTCCGAAAAGAACTCCGTCCCTGCGGGGACAGAACAACGCAGGTGAGTAAACCTGCAAGGGCAAAGCTCTTGGATACCCCTTAAGTATCAGAGCAGTCGGGTGGCCGACTCAAAAGAAACACTTGCTCCGTTTAAATTCATAACTTCGGAGCGTAGAAAAGACTGTTCGGTAGAGAACAGTCTTTTTTCATTGCAGCTGGATTGGAAAAAGCTTTATCAGATCAGATGACTACATGCATCTTCTCTTTGATCTCTGCGATATTCCTGTTGCCGATCTCATTGGCCTTGGCCGTACCGGACTTGATGATATCCCTCACCTCATCCTTATGCTCCTCATAGTAGTGGCGGCGCTCACGGATAGGATCGAATATCCTGTTCATCTTCTCAGCAAGCAGCTTCTTGCATGCAACACATCCTATTGATGCATTGCGGCACATCGATGAGATATTATCGCACTCCTCGCTGTTGAAGGCCTTATGATATGTATAGACGGTGCAGATATCGGGATTACCAGGGATCTTCACGGATATTCTATTTGTATCCGTAACTGCATTCCTGATCTTTCCTGCAAGCACTTCCTGGCTATCTGAAAGGTATACAGCATTCCCCAGGCTCTTTCCCATCTTCGCATTGCCATCAAGACCCGGAAGGCGGGAGACAGCGGAAAGCTTGTACTCCGGCTCTGTTATCGTTGTTCCATAGAGATCATTGAATTTCCTGACGATCTTCCTCGAAAGCTCGATGTGCGGAATCTGATCCTCCCCTACAGGAACGAGATCAGCATTGCAGAATGTTATATCCGCAGTCTGGGAGACGGGATAGCCAAGGAAGCCATATGTCAGTTCCTTATAGCCATAGTTCTTCGCCTCGGTCTTGATTGTAGGGTTATGTGAAAGCTGATTGACCGTAACGATCATCGAATAGAAGATCGTCAGCTCCGCAATGGAAGGAATCATGGACTGCTGTACGAATGTAACCTTCTCCGGATCAAGTCCTGCGGCAAGATTATCTATCGCAACCTGATAGATCGAATCATTGATCAGCTCTGGCTTATTGAAATGCGTTGTCAGAGCCTGGACATCTGCAAGAAGAATGAACTCCTCGTAGTCATTCTGCAGTGCGACACGCTGCGAGAGAGATCCGACGTAATGCCCGAGATGAAGATGCCCTGTTGTTCTGTCTCCTGTAAGGATCCTTTTCATTTATCACCCCCTGCAGCTGCTCCCCTATGATCTGTGCAATAATAACCAGATCCATGATATACAACTGCTGGAGCTTCAGAGAAGACACGCTCAGCAGGAGAATGGCACTCAGGACAGATATCATGATCGGCATCCTCCGAAAATCCCTTTATTACCTCATAATCATTACCGCACTTTGTGCATTTATACTCATAAAGCGGCATATCAGACTCCTCCGGCAGAAGCTTTAGCCATAGCTTCCACCATTTCCCGGTCTATTCCGGGATAATCAATATACAGAATATCCCCTTCGGCTCTGAAATAGCCGGAAAGGACTGCGAAATCAGGTTTCTCCCCTCTCTGCCTTATTCCCTTGAGAAGCTCATTGCGAAATAACGTCGAAAGGGTTCTTGCAGAAGATGGGGAATCCATATCAATCCATCCTGTAAGATAACCTGTTTCACCGTCATCGTCAAAATGAAGAAGGGCCTTCTCGATCTTATCTGCCGTCTCATCGGTAACCTCAAAACCTATATCTGGGATCGAGGCAGGATGATTCATGTAGACTGATAGATCATGGGATGCCATCTCCTGTGCAGTCTCGTAATCAATCTGCAATTCCCTGTCGGATATCGTCAGAGCATAGGCCTTTGGATAGGATTCCGAGGAGAAAAGCAAGATACCTGACTCAGGAACAGCAGCCTCCATGGAAACAGAGCGTGACTGGAAATAGAATGGCTCTCCATCGACTTTCCTGAACTCAGGAGCCCAGTCAAGCAGCGCATTGACTCCAGCATAACCGAAATTCCCTTCAGCCCCGCCATAGACATTCCCTTCACCATCGATTGCAGCAGAGATCCTGTCTGCTCTTCCATGGATCTCCCCTGGAAGTAAGCCTGACAGGATTCCGCTCTCACGGGTATCTACAGTAATGACGATTTCACCGCTTCTTCCCATTGCCTGAAAATAGTACTCACTTCTGAATGGCGACTCATGCACACATGATGCAAGAACAAAAGCGAGAACCGCAATGAAGAGAAGCTTTTTCATCATGCCTTTTCCACCGATACTCTGACGCTCTCTTCAGCAATCTCCGTCTCTGAGCCACTCTGGCAATCGGTAGAGAGAATATCTGCAAGAGTCTCCTGCATGATATAGTCCCTGAACTTGCCAACAGCCTCAAGGAAATCAGCATTGCCATTCACAGAGAGATTGATATGGTCAGCGACCTCGAAATCCTTCTCCTTTCTCTCAGTCTGGACAAAGCGGACAAGATCACGGGCAATACCCTCAAGGAAGAGATCTCTTGTGATCTCTGTATCATAACCGACAGTCAGAGCACCATCATTAAGGACTTTGACATGCTCTTTCTCGCTCCTCTGAACGGCAAGATCGCCCTCTGTGATATCTATAGACCCTCCATCATACTCAACGGTCCTTGGATTGCCATCGAGAATCGAGGCAATCTCCTCCGATGTGAAGTTCTGTATCACAGCAGCAACAGCCTTCATGTTCTTTCCGAGCTTCGAGCCGAGAACCTTGAAATTGGCCTTTGCCGAATACGATACAAGAGAAGACTCATCAGCACTGATAACAACTTTCTTCACATTGAGCTCCTCGCTGATGATATCAATGCTGTTCTCAAGGATCTTCCTGTCATCCTCGGATCTGTCAACAACAAAGAACTGTGAAAGAGGCTGTCTTATCTTTATATTCGAAGAAGACCTGAGTGCACGGCCCATCGTCACAGCCTTCATCGTCAGTGACATCTCACGCTCAAGATTCTCATCGCGCTCCTTGTCATTGCATACAGGATAGTCGCAGAGATGGACGGACTGAGGCATATCATCGGTGCGGAGAGCTCTGTAGATCTCCTCTGTAACGAATGGGATCATCGGAGCGGCCACCTTCACGAATGTCAGAAGAACACGATAGAGCGTATCATATGCCTCTTTCTTGTCTCCATCATTCTCAGACTTCCAGAATCTTCTTCTTGAACGCCTGATGTACCAGTTATTCAGCTCATCTATGAATGTGACAAGCGATGACGCCGCTGTCTGGATATCGTAGGAATCGAAGGCATTGGTAACAGATGCTATGAAGCGATTCAATGCGGAGATTATCCACTTGTCCAGAGGATTGGAAAGCTGATCGAACGGAGTTGATGAAGGCTCATAACCATCAATCGAGGCATATGTCATGAAGAATGAATAAGCATTCCAGAGAGGAATCATGAGATTCTTCAGGACATCCTTCACAAGCTCATCGCTGAACTTCAGGTCATCTGCTTTGACAAGCGTGGAATCAATAAGCGCAAAGCGGAGTGCATCTGCCCCATATTTGTTGATGATCTCCATAGGATCTGTATAGTTGCGCTCGCTCTTGCTCATCTTCCTGCCATCTGCAGCAAGCACGATGCCGGAAACGATGCAGTGCCAGAATGCGGGCTTCTCAAAAAGCGCTGCAGCAAGAATCGTGAGAGAGTAGAACCATCCACGGGTCTGATCCAGTCCTTCATTGATGAAATCAGCGGGGAAGATGCTCTCAAACCTCTCCTTGTTCTCAAACGGATAGTGCTCCTGGGCATATGGCATGGATCCGGATTCAAACCAGCAGTCAAGGACATCGGGGATCCTTCTCATAGTTCCCTTTCCATCCGGAGATGGCCATGTAAGCTCATCGACATACTGCTTATGGAGATCCTCGACCTTCTTTCCGCACTTCTTCTCAAGCTCCTCGACAGATCCGATCACCTCTATGTGATCAGAGCTATCGCACTTCCATACCGGTATAGGATTGCCCCAGAACCTGTTGCGGCTGATTGCCCAGTCACGCGCACCTTCAAGCCACTTGCCGAAGCGGCCGTACTTGATGTGGGAAGGAACCCAGTCAATCTGGTCATTGCATTCAAGCATCGTCTTCTTGATCTTCTGGATATCAACGAACCAGCAGCTCATCGCACGGTAGATCAGCGGCATCTTCGTGCGGTAGCAGAACGGATAGGCATGGAGATAGTTCTCCTTCTTCACGAGCTTGCCATGCTCCTTGAGCCACTGGATGACTCCTTTATCAGCATCCTTGACAAAAAGGCCTTCGAAATCCGGTACCTCATGCGTGAACCGGCATTCCGCATCAATCGGACAGACGACAGGAATACCCGTCCCCTTGAGAACATTGTAGTCATCCTCACCGAAGCCAGGAGCTGTATGTACGATGCCGCAGCCATCCTCGGTCGTAACGTAGTCACCGCAGACAACGATGAACGCACCCTGCTTCTTCAGATCGGCAAAGTATGGGAACAAAGGCTCATAGGTTCTGCCCTTGAGCTCAGAGCCTTTCATCCTTGCAACGATCTCACAGCCCTTTCCATCCTTGTAGTACTTGCCGATAAGATGCTCTGCAAGATAGTAGTAATCCCCGGACTCCTCATCACGGACCTTCACGTAGTCGATATCAGGTCCGACAGCAAGCGCAAGGTTCGAAGGAAGCGTCCATGGAGTCGTCGTCCATGCAAGGAAATATGTGTTCTCCTCGCCATCTGCCTTGAATCTGATGGTTACTGCAGGATCGGTCACATCCTTATATCCACCAAGCGAAACCTCCATATTGGAAAGAGGAGACGCAAGAAGCGGTGAATATGGAAGGATGTTGTAGCCTTCATAGATAAGTCCCTTGTCATAAAGAGACTTGAAAACCCACCAGACCGACTCCATATAGCTCTTATCCATCGTGCGGTAACCATGATCGAAATCGACCCAGCGGCCCATACGCGTGATGGTATGCTTCCACTCGTTGGTATATCTTAAAACGATTGAGCGGCAGGCGTCGTTGAACTTGGCAACGCCGTAATCCATTACAGCGAAGTAGCCCTTTATGCCGAGTGTCTTCTCTACTTCTGCCTCGACCGGAAGGCCGTGGCAATCCCATCCGAAGCGTCTGATTACTCTCTTGCCCTTCATCGCCTGATAGCGAGGAATGGCATCCTTTATAGTGCCCGGAACAAAATGACCGAAATGCGGAAGCCCTGTCGCAAACGGAGGGCCATCATAGAATACATACTCATTGTCAGAGGGACGCTGTTCTATCGATTTATTGCAGATGTCATTCTCTTCCCAGAACTTCAGGATATTTTCTTCCATCTTAGGGAAATCGACTTTGCTGTTTACTGGTCTGAACATCTTGAAAACTCCTACCCCGATAATATACCGAAAAGGACGCTCTCCATTCAAGACGGAATATAGAATACCGGAAGCTGCATCCATTCATCAATGAGGATCTCCATGAACAAGGCTGTGGAACAATCTGCCGGCCAGAAAGATGCAGAATAGGAGGAAGCATTGCTTTTCTCTGATTATCTCATGGATGATATGCTCAATGAAAGATACACTATACCTATGCTAAGAATCGCATTCCTTCAGATTGCTCCTACGGCAAATTCTGATGGAAATCGCAGAAAAGGACTCGCAATGTGCAGAAAAGCAAAAGAGCTTTCTGCTGATATCGCATTGTTCCCTGAAATGTGGAGCAATGGCTATGATATACACTCACGATTGCCTGCCGAATTGAAGAAAGATGCTCTTGCAGATGATAGTGCCTTCATAGAATCATTCCGTAAGCTTTCCGCAGAGCTTGGGATAGCTATTGCAATCACATTCCTTGAGAAGGGAAAAGACAATCCCAGGAATAGCATGATTCTCTTCGATAGACATGGCAATAAAAGACTTCATTATTCAAAAGTACACACTTGCGATTTCGGAGAAGAGCACAATCTTGAGCCCGGCTGCGATTTCCATGTTTCAGATCTTGATACAGAATCCGGAAACGTCAAGATCGGTGCGATGATCTGCTATGACAGGGAATTCCCAGAAAGCGCAAGGATACTGATGCTGAAAGGTGCTGAAGTGATTCTCGTTCCAAATGCATGCCCAATGGAAATAAACAGGCTATCGCAGCTCAGGGGAAGAGCTTATGAGAACATGGTTGCCATAGCAACGTGCAATTATCCTGAAAACGTACATGGCTGCAATGGCCGATCCTCTCTTTTCGATGGCATTGCATATCTTCCGGGTATACTGGATTCCCGTGATATGTGTGTTCTCGAAGCTGACGGAAACGAAGGCATCTGCATTGCTGATATAGATATGGATATGCTTAGGGACTACAGAAAACGTGAGGTCCATGGCAATGCATATCGCCATCCTGCCAAATACACACTCCTCACAGATACTGAAATACGAGAGCCTTTTATCCGCAGTGATTATAGGACATGATCTCTTCATAACAATAGATTGCGGATAATACATTAAATGGCTTGCATTCCTGTTTATCAGGCCTGAGTGCCAGCCTATCCGGAATCCATGTAATCTGCCACTTGCATGCAATAATGTTACTAACATTTTTGTTAGCAACAAAATTGCAAGAAGCTTACACAAGGCTGTCAAACAGAATGGATTCTGCTATCCTCTGTTATATGCGGATGACGATTCCAGAAAATATCATAGAGCTTTCATCTATTTTCCGTGAAAACGGATTCACGCTTTACCTTGTAGGAGGAGCTGTAAGGGATTATATCCTCGGCAAGGATAACAATGACTATGACTTCACAACAGATGCAAAGCCCGATGATATCAAGAGGATGTTCAGAAAGACCATCGATACAGGCATAAAGCATGGTACAGTCACCGTCATATTCCATAGAAAGCACTATGAGATCACGACATTCCGCATTGATGGTGATTACAATGATTCCCGCCATCCTGAATCAGTGGAATTCGTCAATAACCTTGAAGAAGATCTCAGCCGCCGCGATTTCACGATCAATGCCTTTGCAGCAGAGCTTCCGGCCGGTAAGATAATAGACATGCATGGCGGCATGCATGATCTCAGAAAGAAGATAATCAGGGCAATCGGAGATCCGGAAAGGAGATTTGAGGAAGATGCCCTTAGAATGATGCGGGGCTGCCGTTTCTCAGCCCAGCTGGGCTTCTCCATAGAGAAGGAAACAATGAAAGCAATGGGAAAGCTCTCTGGGACCATCAGGAATGTATCGGCGGAAAGGATAAAGGAGGAGCTTTTCAGGCTTATCGGATCGGACTGGCCGAGAATGGGGCTGGAAGCGATGAGGATCACAGGGCTTATGGAAGCAATACTGCCAGAGCTTGCTGCCACATATGGTTTTGAGCAGGGGGGTCTTCATTCGGAGACTCTCTATGATCATCTTGTACTTGCGCTTGAATGGGCTTCCAACCATGGCTATCCGATGACAGTGCGCCTTGCTTCCCTTTTCCATGATATCGGAAAGACCGCTGTCAGAGCCCCGGGCAAGGACAGGATGTGGACATTCTACGGCCACGAGGAAGCATCCGCGGCGATGGTTGATTCCATATTCCGCCGCCTTAAGACATCGAATGAAGAACGGGAAAACGTTGTCCATCTTGTGAAGAACCATATGTTCTCCTACACCCCTGACTGGAGCGGAAGCGCTGTAAGAAGATTCATAAAACGCGTAGGAATCGAGAACATTGATCCTCTTTTCGAGCTGCGGATCGCTGATATGAATGCAACTCTTGGACATGCGCCTGACATTTCGAATCTCTATGCATTCGCTGACAGGATAAACGACGAGCTGGATAAAGAGAATGCCCTGTCAATAAAGGATCTGGAAATAAACGGTACAGAATTGATAGGGCTTGGGATCAAACCGGGGCCGGAAATAGGGAAGATCCTCGCAGAGCTTCTCGATGAAGTCATCGAGGATCCTTCACTTAACAATAAAGACTATCTGGAAAAGCGTGCCATCAGCCTTTTTCAATCCCGAGAGCAATAAGCGCAAGCTTGGCAGCGGCCTGTTCAGCGCTTTTCTTGTTCTTGCCTTCAGCTGGGCCGAATACCTTTGTGCCGAGCTCTACGGAAACAGAGAACACCTGATCATGATCCGGGCCAGTCTGCGATACCAGGAAATAGCGCGGAACCTTGCCACGTCTTTTCTGGAGGAATTCCTGCAGCTCTGTTTTATAGTCTTTGTAGGATATCCGGTCAGAAAGAACCTTCTCGACCTGTCCCGGTATGAAGGAGAGGACGAACTTCTTTGCGCTTTCAAAGCCCTGATCGAGATACAGTGCAGCTATAACAGCCTCTGTAGCATCAGCAAGTATCGCCTTCTTAAGATTACCACCCTGGCTCTTCTCACCCTTCCCTACAAGTATGTACTTGTCGAGATGGATGGAAAGAGCGACTTCCGACAGGCTCTGCTCAGAAACGACAATCGCCTTTATCTTCGAACAGTCACCTTCCTGGAAGAGGGCAAAGGATCTGAAAAGATACTCTGCGGTTATCACTCCGAGAACACTGTCTCCAAGAAACTCAAGGCGTTCATTGCTATCTGTCGTACCACGCATCTCATTCGCATATGAAGTATGCGTGAATGCGAGATTCAGGAGCCTGAGATCCGAGAACTCAAGATCATTATCTGATAAGAATGATAAAAGCTCCCTTTTCCGCTTCTCTGAAAGCGAGGGAGCTTTAGCAAGATAGGAGTTCAATTACTGAAGTTCCTTTGCAAGATAGCGTACAGCATCGCCGACTGTCTCGAACTCGTTGGCCATATCGTCGGAGATCGTGATTCCTGTCTCCTCCTCGATAGCATATACCAGCTCATAGGTATCGAGGCTGTCTGCTCCGAAATCCTTGCGGAAATTAGCGTCCATTGTGACCTTTGCCGGGTCGACATTGAGCTTCTCAACAACAAGCGACTTCACTTTCTCGAATACTTCGTTCTCTGTCATCTCTTACTCCTCGTCCTTTACGATAACCGGCTTACCGGCATAGTAGCCACACTTCGGGCATACGCGATGAGAAGGAATCAGGTTTCCGCATGTCTGGCACTCGGACAGATTCGGTGCTGAAAGCTTCATATTGGCATGCTTTCTCATAGCAGCCTTTGACTTGGATGTTTTATACTTAGGAGTTGCCATTTCTCTTACCTCTTTAGAATTTATTCACCCTAACTAAAGGATTCTAGCAGAACAGATATACAGCGTCAACATTCTGCCCCTTGAACATATGACATAAAAGCTTATCGCGTCAAGTACTTAGCCTCTTGATAGCCATCGCTGTCGTTGCTATCTTTCATATCATGAAGATTCTCAGGGAGCTATATCTCATTCCTGTCTATATGTACAAGCTTCTTCTAAGTCCGTTCATCGGCCCTTGCTGCCGCTATACCCCATCCTGTTCAATATACATGATGCAGAGCGTGAAGAAGCACGGGATCATCAAGGGCACGATAATGGGGCTTGCAAGGCTATGCAGATGCCGCAAGAGCTTTCTTGGAGGCCCGGATCCAGTTCCCGATGAATGGTCATGGGAAAGAATACGCTCAGACTGGAAGGCCTACAGAATCAGGAGCAGATAGTCTTCACGAATGCCGAGATAACCTGCATGGCGTTCTCATTGTATCCTCCCTCTGGGATTATCAGATCAGCATACTCCTTAGTCGGCTCTATAAAGCTGAAATGACCGGGACGCACAACATCCGTATACTGCTTGATGACGCTTTCAACAGTCCTGCCACGTTCGGTTATATCCCTCTGAAGCCTTCGTATGAAACGGATATCAGGCGGAGTATCAACAAAAAGCTTCAGGTCCAGAAGGTCGCGGATACGTCTGTCATAGAAGATCATCAGCCCATCTATGATTATAAGCTTCGCTGGCTCCACCCTTACCATCTCATCCTTCCGTCTGTGATGGACAAAGTCATACTGGGGCATCATTATCGGTCTGCCATTCTTCAGATCAGCAAGGTTCTCTACCATGAGATCCATATCAAAAGCATCAGGATGGTCGAAATTATAATCCGTTATATTATCATTGCTGATGAATGGAGCGCTTTTATAGTAATTATCCTGGCAGATAAGCACGGAGGCGTCGACCGCCTCCTTTATCCGTCTTACGACGGTGCTTTTGCCAGATCCTGATCCGCCAGTGACTCCTATTATGCGGACGCTTTCCATATCATTTTACCTTCAATGTATACGATGTCGCTGTCGTCAGAGTCTTCCCAGGCTCTGTGAATACCCGAGGATACTCCGGATGGTTGGGGCTGTCAGGATAGCGCCCGGATTCGAAGCAGATGCCAGCAAGCGGCACATGGTCACCACTCAGGCCTGTACCTGTATAGATCTGCACAGCAGGCTCTGAGGTCCTCATCTCGAGTATGGCCTTGCTGCCCTCTGCCCTGAGGACAGAATCCTTTTCCAGACAGAAGCTGTTATCATAGGCTCCGCCGCGCCTTGCACCAACGCGCATCGGTTTCCGGAAATCGAAATCCGTACCTTCAACGCTTCTGACAGCTACAGGAATGAGCTCTTCATCAACATCTACGAATTTCTCAGCAGGCACTGTCAGAATATGATCTGAAACAGTTCCTTCTCCTCCGTTGAGATTGAAATATGCATGGTTTGTAAGAGCTGCAGGACACTTTTTCGTAGAAGTCATGGAATAGCTTAAGGTAAGTGTTCCATCTGCTGTCAGAGAGTATGTGATCATTATCTCATGATCTCCCGGGAACCCTCCAAGACCATCTCTGGTACTGAGACCAAGGGTAACAGAGCTTCCACCGATCCCTTCAACAGACCAGCACATCTTCCCGAAGCATGCAGAACCGGAATGGAGATTATTCCTGCCATTGTTGGCTTCCAGATGATATACAGATCCATCCATTTCAAACTCAGCCTTCGCGATTCTGTTTGCATATGGGCCGACAACTGCTCCAAGGAATCCGCCCATGGTCTCATAATCATGGACGGTAGCATGATTGAGCACGATATTCACATCATCATAGCCGAAGCTGTACAGCGTGGCTCCATAGGTAAGTACGGAAAAATGGTATCTGCCGCTTCTTAGCTCTATTCTCTCCACATCCCTTCCATCGGAAGTCTGTCCGAACACAGTTCTTTCCATCAGTCATCCTCCTCCGTCTTGAGAACAGCAAGAAACGCACTCTGCGGTATCTCGACGTTACCGACCATCTTCATGCGCTTCTTTCCCTCCTTCTGCTTCTCAAGAAGCTTTCTCTTTCTGGAGATATCACCTCCATAGCACTTGGCCGTGACATCCTTTCTGTATGCAGAGACAGTCTCCCTGGATATGATCTGACCTCCGATAGCAGCCTGGATAGCGATCTTGAACTGCTGTCTGGGAATCTCCTTCTTCAGTCTCTCGCAGACAACACGCCCGCGCTGCTGTGCATTGCCTTTGAAAACAAGCTGTGAAAGGGCATCAACGCTGTCTCCATTTACAAGTATATCCATTCTTACGAGCTCTGTGGGCTTATATCCAATGACATTGTAATCAAAGGAAGCATAGCCGCGTGATATGGACTTCAGCCTATCGTAGAAATCGAACAGAACCTCAGCAAGAGGCATCTCGTAGATAAGCTCAACTCTCTTTTCATCAAGATAGTTCATGCCGGTCTGGACTCCGCGTTTCTCAAGGCAGAGAGTGATTATAGGACCGACATACTCTGTCGGAGTGATTATATTCGCCTGGATATAAGGCTCTTCAGTTGATTCGATGCGCATTGGCTCCGGATACTCAAGAGGATTGTCAATCTCCAGTGTTTCTCCATTGCGCATATGGACAATATACCTGACAGAAGGAGAAGTGAAGACTATCGAGAGATCGAATTCCCTCTCAATCCTCTCCTGTATGACTTCGAGGTGAAGCATACCTAGAAAACCACAGCGGAAACCGAAACCGAGGGCTGCGGAATTATCCTTCTCATAAACAAGGGAAGCATCATTGAGCTTGAGCCTTCCGATTGCCTCCTCCAGCTCCTCGTAGTCATTTGAATCCACTGGGTAGATTGATGAGAAGACTACAGGCTTCACTTCCTTGAAGCCAGCCATAGGCTCATCCGCTGGATTCTGCTTAAGCGTGACAGTATCTCCTACGCGGATATCGGAGATTGTCTTTATACCTGCAATGAAATATCCGACATCGCCTGCTTCAAGAGCCCCTTTGGACACAAGCTGCAGCTGGAATATCCCTGTATCCTCAACCTTGTACTCCGCTCCGGAATGCATAAGCCTGATCTCATCCCCGCTTCTCATAGTTCCGGAGAATACCCTGCAATGGACAATGACACCGCGATATGGATCATAGTGGGAATCGAAGATCAGGGCTTTGAGCTTATCATTCTTATCTCCATCCGGCGGTGGAATCAGATTGACGATGGCCTCATAAAGCGTATCGACACCTTCTCCCGTCTTCGCCGATACATAGCATGCGGTATCTGGATCCAGTCCCAGATCATGATCGATCTGATGCAGGCATGACTGGATATCGGCAGAAGGAAGATCAATCTTGTTTATGACAGGTATTATCTCAAGATTATGCTCCATCGCGAGGTAGAGATTGGCCAGCGTCTGGGCTTCCACCCCCTGCGAGGCATCAATCAGAAGAAGAGCTCCTTCGCACGATGATATCGCTCTTGAGACCTCATATGTGAAGTCAACATGCCCCGGCGTATCTACGAGATTAAGCTCGTATTCCTCACCATTGGCAGCTGTGTATGGAACAGTGACCGCCTGGCTCTTTATCGTTATTCCCCTTTCCCTCTCTATATCCATGTTATCCAGGATCTGGGTCTGCTGGGGACCACGGGATGTGACAAGGCGGGCACGCTCTATGAAGCGGTCCGCCAGTGTTGATTTACCATGATCGATATGCGCTATTATGCAGAAATTCCTCTTGTGGGATGTATCCATAGCTTATTTAAGTTCCGAAGTGTGCTGTACCGGAGGGAATCCGAACATCTCTCTGATATCCTTATCATCCAGTGTTTCTCTGGTGACAAGCGCCTCTGTAAGGGCATCAAGCTGATCACGATGCTCCGTCAGGATACTCCTCGTCTCATCCATGCATCTTGCAAGTATGCCACTGATCTCCTCATCGATGCGTCTCATCATCTCATCGGAGAAATTCTTATGCTTTGCGATCTCGCGCCCGAGGAACAGAGGCTCATCATCATCGCCGAGGGAAATGAATCCAAGATTGGACATACCCCACTCGGTGACCATGCGTCTTGCCATATCAGTTGCCTGCTTTATATCATTCGAGGTTCCTGTCGTAGTCTCACCATAGATGATGTCCTCTGCAACATATCCTCCCATGCATATCTTTATCCTGTCCTCGAGGAAGGAGCGGTTCTTTGTATATGCATCCTTTTCAGGAAGGGACATAGTAAGACCAAGGGCACGCCCATGCGGTATGATCGTGACCTTGTGCAGCGGGTCGGCATTCTTCAGATAGTAATGGAGAAGCGTATGCCCCGCCTCATGATATGCAGTTGCCCTCTTCTCCTCCTCTGTCATGAATACAGAAGCTCTTGCAACACCAAGGAGTATCTTATCCCTTGCTCTCTCGAAGTCATCCATCGAGACTGTAGTGCGGTTGTCCCTTGCAGCAAAGAGCGCAGCCTCATTTACGAGGTTTGCCAGATCTGCACCGGAAGAGCCTGGAGTTGCCCTTGCAATCCTATCAAGCTCGACATCGGCATCAAGATGAACTTTCTTCGCGTGTATGCGGAGGATATCGAGTCTTTCCTGGACATCTGGAAGAGCTACAACCACCTGCCTGTCGAATCTGCCTGGCCTGAGAAGGGCCGGGTCAAGAACATCAGGCCTGTTTGTCGCAGCCATTACAATAACGCCGGGATCTGTCGAGAAACCATCCATCTCAACAAGCATCTGGTTCAGCGTCTGCTCCCTCTCATCATGTCCTCCGCCGAGACCGGACCCGCGTGCACGGCCTACAGCATCAAGCTCATCGATGAAGATTATGCACGGAGCATTCTTCCTTGCCTCGGAAAAAAGATCGCGGACACGGGCTGCTCCCATACCCACAAACATCTCAACGAAATCAGAGCCGGAAGTATGGAGGAATGAAACCCCTGCCTCTCCTGCAACAGCTCTTGCGAGAAGCGTCTTTCCGGTTCCCGGAGGACCTACAAGCAGAACGCCCTTGGGAATCTTGGCTCCGATCTTCACAAAGCGGTCGGGATGCTTAAGGAAATCAACGACCTCCTGAAGCTCATACTTCGCCTCTTTCTGTCCTGCGACATCAGCGAACGTGACCTTCTTGTCATTCTTTCCATACATCTGTGCATGGCTCTTGCCGAATGAAGACATCATACGGTTGCCACCAGCGGCGCCGGTCTGTCTCATGATCATGACTATCATTACGATGAATATGACCCATGGCAGGAGCTGGATAAGAATGTACCAGAATGGGGTTGGCTGGACAGAACCGGTCACAGTGACACCGTTTTCCTGAAGAATATCCAGAAGATCCATATCCGCATACGGTATGCGGCACGTCATCACACGCCCATCAAAAAGCGTATAATCAACTCTGCTGCTTTCAACTATATCAGCAGAATACACTTCACCATTCTCAACAGAAGCTATGAACGCTGTATATGAAGTCTCACTGGCTTCCGCTCCTGTCGGAGTGGAAAGGAATATGTATGTGAAAGAAATCAGGAGAAGCACAAACGCAAAAAGCGCGATTCTGTTACGCTTGCCGCCAGACGGTCCGCCGCCTTCCGGAGCGCCTCCTGAACCCCAGTATCTGTACTGATCATATACATTCTTTTTCGGCTTTGCCTCTTTCTTTCCTTCATTGCCCTTCTTTTCAGGCTCCTGTGAAGGAGGAACTGGATCATGCCCGCTATCCTGAGGCTTTACATCTTTCTCTCTATCGTCGTTGTTTTCCATGGAATTCCTTTTTCCGTTAATATAGCTTCATTCCCTTGCAAGGGCAAGGGTAAAGGGTTTTCCGGGGTTGTCTGCAAAGCGTTCAGAAAGCCTGTCGCGTCCCCCGAATACAGCCCCGAATACAGCGATAAGACCTTCTCTGTCCTCAAGGACCACAGAGTAAGGGATACGCCACTCCTTCTCAAGCTCTGAAACCCTCTTCCATCCTCCTTTAAGATGGATTCTGTCCCCCTCTTCCGACAAACGGAATATTACGGGAGGAACCATGAGATCGGGATCCAGCATGAGCGTCATCTCATCCTTATACTCCTCTTTAAGCTCAAGCCTTCCATGTCTTGCACTGTTTCTGCTCCATTCTGCTGCAAAGCGATCCAGCCCTGGATATATTCTCAGCAAATCCTTTACAGGGAAGACAGAGAAAGATGGCAGCATAAGCCTGCCATATCCCATCTCCGCCCTTTCGATTACAGCAGCGGCAAGTCTGCGGGAAAAGCGGCCTGACTGTCCAAGGCATTCGGCAGCACGGAATACTGTCAGTTCCTGCGAGAGTCTATCAAGGGAGAGAAACTCATTCCTGTCATATTCAAGATAGAAACGGTCGCCACCATCAAGAATCCTGGCTCTCTGCCTCAGAACAGCGATGTTCTTGGCAATAGAAGAAAGACTTTCCTTCGCCTGCTCAGAAAGATACGGGATTATATTGCTGCGTATGCAGTTGCGAAGATACCCTGTATCGGAATTCGTGCTGTCTTCCGAGACAGATAGCCCGATTGCCTCAATGCCCTTTCTTATAGTCTTCTTTGATACATTGAGAAGGGGACGGAACAGAATCCCGTCATCACGGGAGATCCCGCCGAGCGCATAGACAGGAGCTGAGGAGAGAATCCGCATGATGATAGTCTCAGCCTGATCGTCCTGATGATGTGCAGTGAGTATATGGCTGTATCCATTCTCCATGGCATAGGATCGGAGGATCCCATACCTGAGATCTCTTGCGGCGGCTTCCATTCCGATGTGCTTTTCTTTTGCCAGTCTCCCGACATCACCTCTGGCTATCCTCCGGATTTCCAGTGGGATGCCAAGAATGGATGCATTGTATCTGTTAAGATGCTCTTCTTTCTCAAGCTCCTCGGCAGGTCTTATTCCATGGTTCACATAAAGAGCAGCAGAACGATTGGGAGCAAGAATGGAGAGAAGAGCCATGAGAAACAGGGAGTCCTCCCCGCCTGAGAATGCAAGAAGAAGCCTTCCTTCAGGAAGTCTGAATCCTTCAGGAATTAGCCCATTGCATAACGCTCTCAATCTTCTCTCCGCCATAAATCCTCAGAACAGCCTCCGCAGCTCTGCTCTCCGCTTCATCAACAAGGGCTCTATCCGCATCAGAATAGCGGGAAAGGACATGATCCACTACTGTCTGACCTTCCTCCGGACGTCCTATTCCAATATAGACGCGGATGAAATCCGGACCATATGCAGCTATCATGGACTTCAGTCCATTGTGTCCGGCAGATGAACCGCCCCGCTTGATTCTTATCCTTCCAGGAGGAAGATCCATCTGATCTGAAATGACAACCATCCTGCCATCCGATGGAATGTTATCCGGGACAGCAAGGCCGGAATTGTTCATATATGTAAGCGGTTCCACGAGCACCAAGTCATCAAGGACAGCCCGTCTATAACAACGGAAGCAGCGCTTCCGGAGCCTCAGGCCCTTCTGCGCTGCTACTTTCTCAATTGTCTCAAAACCAGCATTATGCCTGGTTCCTTCGTACTTCGCTCCGGGATTTCCCAGACCGAATACTGTCATTTTACTTCGACTCTGCAGGAGCCGCATCAGCAGCTGCTGCATCCGCTGCCTCTTCCTCAGCTGCAGGAGCAGCCTCTTCCTTGACAGCCTTGACAGAAGCGATAGTTGCCTCTGGATCCTCGTGGATCTTGATGCCGGCAGGAACCTGAAGCATATCAACACGGAATGCCTCATTGATATCAAGGGCAGAGACATCTGCAATGAATACCTCTGGAAGATCCTTTGGCAGACACTCAATCTCGATTTCATGGATGACCTGATCAAGAACACCGCCTGTCTTGCATCCAACAGGTGTTCCCTGGAGCTCGATGCGCACATGTGTCCTGACGGAATGGCCAGCTGTGATCTCATAGAAATCAATATGATGAATGCAGTTTCTGAGGAGATCCTCCTGGAATGTCTTGACGAATACCTGATGCTCCTTGTCACCCTCCACTGCAAGTGTGATAAGAGTTGATTCGCTGAAACCAGATCTCTTTGCATTGAATTCACGTGCATTGATGATTACGTGAAGGGGTTCACCCTTTCCATAGACAACTGCAGGAATCTCACCATTCCTGAGAAGTCTCCTTGAACCAGCTGATCCGAAATCAGAGGTTCTGAGCTTTGCGCTAAGCTTCTTCTCGCTCATTTTCTCTTCTCCTTATACTCTCATCGGCTGAACCGATTACCATAAAGTGCCGAAGCACAGCTTACGATGCTACAGCATTGTTCAGGTTATTTCAATCCTGGGAAGGAAGGGCTCGAACCTTCGGATGCCGGTATCAAAAACCGGTGCCTTAACCACTTGGCTACTTCCCAACACCGTTGTCAGGAAGATAACATGATGAGGATTATCAATCAAGTTCTGAGAAAGCCTTCAGGACAGCATCGGAAAGCCTGTCCCTGAAATCCTGGGAAATCGGATGGGCAATATCCTTGAATGAACCATCAGGAGAAACCCTGGAAGGCATAGCAATGAAAAGCCCCCCTTCAGGAGTCTCTATCACCTTTATATTGTGGACAACGAATTCATCATCGAAAGCAACAGAGGCGTAAGCTTTTAGACGTTCTTTGCCGTGCACCCTCCGTATTCTGATATCAGATATTTCCATAGACCCCCCTCCACTCAAAGCATAATCACCCTGAAATTATGAAACTAGCCATGAATATATCACAATCTTCGGTTTTTTCAATCTCAAAAGCACTGGATTCAGGGAATATGGCAATCCATCCGGAACCAGAACCTGTAAGAGAAACATAGCAAGGACCTTCAGGATGCGGAAAAGGCCGCTTCCCTGGGAAAACTATCTCAAAATCATTGCAGAAGGCATTTCCATCGGGAACAGGATTGAAAGCAAGCGGAGGAAGACTTGTGACAGTCCTCTCTATGCTATCAAGGCTTTTATATGCATTGGCTGTACTTATACGTTTTCCAGGAACATATACGCATACAGACAGCCCCTGAGGAATCGATATAGGGCTTATGATATCCCCCCTTCCAGTTACATGTGCTGCACAGAAGCCCGATGCGAAGAACATGACATCACTGCCTGTCATGGCTGCGGCTTTCATGACGCTATCATCCGGGACTCCGAAGTATCCGGCAAGCATTCTCAGCACAGCTGCAGCATCCGAGGATCCCCCTCCGAGCCCGGCCCCTGAAGGGATGCGTTTATATATAGTTATATCGGCATGGAACATAAGCCCTGTAACAAGCGAGAATGCCTCAGCTGCGATTTCCATAAGGTCCCTGCCTTCTGCATTATATCCGATCTCCTTCTCTATCCGGCAGGAGAAACCACAGGCAGGGTAAACCTCCATGGTTATATCATCATAAAGATCAATCAGGGCCATGTATGTATCGATATCATGGTAGCCATCAGAGCGCTTTTTCCCGACTCTTAGCCCTATATTGACCTTGGCATATGCTCTTGCTCTCACATAGCGGATTATAGCAGAAACATGCAATATAGCCAAAAGATGCGTTTTACCTTATTCTAGAGACATGGCAATCAAGGGGATTATCTTTGATAAAGATGGAACGCTCTTCGACTATGGGAAAGTATGGGGACCTATAGTCCGTGATGCCATATATGCAGGACTGCAGACAATCCATATTCCTGATGAAAGGAAAAAGGAATGCGCACATGATTTCATGAAGGTGCTTGGTGTCGATGAGGAAGGCAACACATACCCTGATGGCGTTATTTTCCGCCATGATAGGCT
The DNA here is from genome assembly GCA_944389065.1 of uncultured Spirochaetaceae bacterium. Lineage (GTDB taxonomy): Bacteria > Spirochaetota > Spirochaetia > Sphaerochaetales > Sphaerochaetaceae > Ornithospirochaeta. The sequence continues at coordinate 81,933 of CALXKZ010000090.1, read as the reverse complement.
CATCGCTGCATTCTTCCGTGTTCTTAAAGTAACTCTCCATTACCATATCAACCCAGTGAAAGTCGGGATGCTTTTCCGGATCTTCCTAAGCAAGGATGAGAAAGGGATTGCAAAGAGAATCTCCACAATGGAATTCCCCGGTGTTGCCGAAGTATTCCAGGAAGCAGCAAGCCGTGGTTACAGAATGGGAATAGTCACAAATGACAGTACAGTATCGACAGAGCTCTTTTTGGACAGGATGGGCATAAAGAAATACATCACATTCCTCCGGACAAAGGATAGCCATGCAAAACCCAAACCCAATCCGGAAGCACTGAGGGAATTCTGCCAGGAAATGGGATTCGAGAGCTCCGAGGTCGCAATCATCGGCGATACTCTTGTTGACATGGAGTTCGGACTACAGGGAAAAGCAGGATACAGAATAGCGGTTCTGACAGGATCGGGAGATATCGAAGGGCTTGGAAAGAAAGCAGACGCTATCTATCCAACGCTCCATGATGTGCTCAAGGATCCGGTTCTTTTCCCGGAGAATCGCTGATGGAAGCTTTCCTCGAAACCGAAAGAGCTTTGGCAGAAGCAGAAAGCATGGCAGAAGAGATGATACGGACAGGATCGTTCTCTTTTCCTCCTTCAGAACAATACAGACTGTCATCGCTTAATAAAAATACCATGTTCGGTATAATGATATGTCAAGATACCAATAAAAATGAGAAGATCCTCCGATCATTCTCGGGAGCGATGAATGGGGAATATAAGATACCGGGATATGTCAATCCTTGTTTCTCAGTCAGCAGGTTCAGGGAGATCGAAGAGGAGTACAGCCCTCTGATCCACAATGCCGGTGAAAAAGAAAGGAAAGAACTTTCAGGAATATGCCTTGAAAAAATCAACGCATTGTATGAATTCTCTACATGGAATGGGGAAACTATCGGCATGCCGGAGAAAGCCCCGACAGGCACAGGAGACTGTGCAGGGCTAAGGCTGATCAATACGGCACTGCGCAGAAAGCTTGAAATAACGGGAATGGCAGAGTTCATGATCCAGCCAGACGGAAGCATACACACATTTGCCCCATGCAAGGAACGATGCGGCCTTCTTCTTCCTTCGATGCTTGGACTGAACATAATATACGCAGACAAAAGCATTGCTATTGTAGACAAAGAAGCGGGCATGCTCTCAGTTCCTGGGCGCGGAGATGATAAGAAAGACAGTGTCTCATATCGCTTCCATAAGCTTTTCCCGTCATCCCCAGAGCAGTGTTTTGTCCATAGGCTTGACATGGATACATCCGGACTTCTGGTAATGGCATTCACAAAGGAAGCGCATAGAAAGCTTTCAATGGCTTTCGAGAACAGAGCTGTCCATAAGGAGTATGAAGCGCTTCTTGAAGGTGTGATAACAGAAGAAAGAGGAATAATCGATCTGCCTATGCGGCTTGATGTGGACAACAGACCATATCAGATCATAGATCATGAAAAAGGCAAGAAAGCCATAACACGGTGGGAAAGAATCGGAATAACAGTCGCTGACGGCAGGAAGCTTACCAGAGTCAGATTCTATCCGGAAACAGGCAGGACCCATCAGCTGAGGGTCCACTCTGCGGCAATCGGCCATCCGATAGCGGGAGACAGACTATATGGCAGCAGGAAAGAAGGAGAAAGACTCATGCTCCATGCCTCCTCCATCACATTCATCCATCCCTTGACAGGCAATGAAGTACACTTTACATCTCCTTCTCCGTTCTGAATCCAAGATGGCCATCGATGGCATATGGAACCAGAACACCAATGCCTGAATCTGCTGCGAATGCTCTGCAGAATGGAATTGTCCTATCCAGATTCTTCACAGCATGCGCATCTGTTGAGATAACTGCGGTTTTTGCATATTCTCTGGCAATACGCCAGAAACCTGAAGAAGGATAGCCCTCATACTCCGTGCTTCTCTTCATAAGTCCATTTCCATTGATCTCAAGGGGGACCGAAAGCTCTGCCGCCGCTGATGCTATTATCCTGGAAGCATCCTCTGCAACCTTGTCGAAGCGGCGATTGCAGAGAAAGACATCTGGATGGGCAAGAAAGCTTATAAGACCTGACTCCATCGCTTTCACAGCAGCGTCCGCATACCGCCTGACATCATCATCTGAAAAACCTGCATAGAAGGGACTATGGTATGTTCCATCGGGTCGTTCTACGAAATGCACCCCGGCAATAAGATAATCAGTCCGGTCAGAGATCATTCTGTAAAAACTGTCGAAATGCTCAGAATAATCAATCTCATAACCAAGATAGATCTGGAGCGGAGCTAGCTTTCCAGAGGCCCTGACATCGCTTTCATACTTCTCCATCGAAGAAAAAGGCATGCGCGTGCTGCTGAAGCTTCCATCCGGAAGAGGACAATGCTCTGAAAAGCCAAGCATCGAGAATCCTCTTGAAGCTGCATAATCGGCATATTCATGGATCTCACCGGAGCCATGGCCGCAATAATGGGAATGGGTATGGAGATTATATAGCATAACGATATGGCCCCATCAATCAGAAAAGCTATCAAGGCGGATGCGGAGTCTTGAGATCTCCTCTTTTATACCATCGATCTCCTCTTCGATTCTTGCCTTCTCCGCTTCCAGTATCTGTATCTTCTTCTCTTCACTCTCTATCATTGCCTTAACGCTATCAGCACGCTCTTTCTTCCGCAATATCTTTCTCTTATCAATAAGGGCACTATAGCGGTCATGCTCCGAAAGGAGAGCCTGAAGCATATCAAGAATAGAGGACGGAGTGCTCTCTGATATCCATTCAGATCCATTCTCATAGAGATAGGAACCCAGGCTTACGAACTTCTTCTCTTCATCAGCCTGCAGCTTCATGAGATTGCGCCGGCTATCATCAAGCCCTTGTTTTACAGACATTGAGTAGGACTGCTTATTATCTTCAAGATAGCTGGAAAGCTCCGTAATCTTCCCGATAAGCTGTGAATCCTTTTTCTGCATCCGCCTTATTTCCGCCAGAAGCTCCTTTGCCCCACCCTGCATGCTGCCATCGAGATTACGGGACATTGCATCCGCGGCATAGGAGAAGAACCTTTCATCTTCATTCTTCCTGATAAAACGCGACAGAAACCCTTTTCTGGCTTCTGCATTCCGGTCTATATCATCATAGATCGCGCTGAAATCACTTTTATTAAGGATGGAAAATGAGCACTGCTCATAAAGCACCGCACCAAGCCGTATGGCGAGAAGCCTCATGGATTCCTGAAGGCCCTTCTCTTCCCTTTCAGCGGCGCTCCGCTCCGCCTTCCTGGCCTCATAATCCGAGATGAATGCCTTCACCTCTTCCAGTTCTTCTTCTGCAGTCTCTCTCAGTGATATCGCAGTACGGCAGTCACTTATAAGCCTCGTTCCATCTCCGATCGAAAGGCTCTCTGCTGCCACCCCCAGGCTGTATGACAGGCTTTTGAGACGCATTGTAGACGCCTCAATCATCCTCTCATTCTCAGCTTCAAGATCCAGTGCTGCCATAAAAAGAGTCTATCACATCATCAATCCATGCAAAAGATGCGTAATTGACAAGACCGCCTATGAAAACATATGCTAATCCTCGCTGGGGAAGTCCTGCTATGCAGGAAACTCCTCAAGAATGCCCAATACCCATACTGAGGGCAAATCAAAGCCAGAAAATGGCACTATCATGGAGAATTTCATGGAGAAGGAAGAAGTAAAGGGCCTTTCGGAAGAGGAGCTCACCTCCCGGATTGCAAGCCTGATGCAGAGCATGAAGAGCTCTGACCCGGAAGAGATCGAAAGAGTCCGGGCAATTGTGAAGAAGAATGTCTCATTCTTTGAGAGAAGTGCTTTCGCAGCTTATCTGCTGATGAATGCAGCAAAGCCTGCCAGACAGGAACGGAGAAAAGAGAGAGAGAAAGCTGAGAAAACAGAGAGAGCTGACAAGATCGAAAAGCAGGAAGGACAAAAGGAACAGGAGCCTCAGAAGGCAGAGAAAGCCATCCCTGCTGGCGCAAAGACAATCTATATCGATGTAGGCAAGATGAAGCATCTCTATCCCAAGGATCTATCGAAGCGTCTTCAGGCAGAGCTTGGGATCACACGTGATGATATCTACATGATCCGCATCCACGACAAATATTCATTTGTGACAATGAGCGAAGAGAACTGCCAGAAAGCTATTGATAAGCTTACCGGGCAGGATATAAACGGAAGAATCGCAAAAGTCGCATTCTCCAATAAATGAAGATCCAGACAATCGTTGCCGGCGATTTCGGCACAGATACATACATTGTCTATGATTTTGATGGAAACAGGTGCATCCTCGTGGATGCGCCCTTTCCTTATGATAAAGCCATCAGATTCATTGCATCAAATGGCCTTAGCCCTGAAGCGCTGCTTCTGACACATGGGCATTTCGATCATATCTTCGGGATTCCTGCGTTGCTGGAAGCTTTTCCTGGAACAGATATCTTCATTGATGGAAATGATATGCATTTCCTGGAAGACAGAGCAGAAGAATCGGTGAGAATGGCCGCAGCCCTATCCCCATCCATGGCCAGCAGCATTGCATCACAGCTAAGTGCTTTCCCAGAGACATTCAGCACATACGAAGACAGATTCATGATGTTCGATATCATCAGAACACCTGGCCATACAGCAGGTTCGGTATGCATCTACTCAGAGAAAGAGAAGATACTCTTCTCAGGAGATACGCTTTTCAGATATGGCATAGGCAGAACGGACCTTGGAGGAAGCAGCAGGGATCTGAGCACTTCACTTAAGAGACTGATGGCCCTTCCGGGAGACACTATCGTACTCCCCGGCCATGGCATGAATACGACCATTGAAACAGAGAGGAAGGGAAACCCCTTCCTCATCTGATATCATACACCGCCACTGAGCTTCTCATTTGCCGCCTTGCAGTCCACGCAGAGAACAGCTTCCGGAATTGCTCTCAGCCTGCCTTCCGGAATCTTCTTGCCACACTGCAGGCAATAGCCATATTTCCCATCTCCGATACGCTTGAGAGCTCCTTCTATAGCCTTGAGCTTCTTTGCATCCATGGCGTTGAGAGCTTCCATTTTCCTGTAAGCACCCTCATCGGAAGCAAGGTCGCTTGAATCGCCACGCCCTGAAGAAGCAAATGCTTCAGAGCGGAAATCATCCCCTTCGCTATTGAGCTTTGACAGAAGCTCGTCTCTTTCTTTCAGCAGCAGTTCCTGCATCTCCTGGGTGAATGCATCCATACACAACCCCCTTTGTGAATCGAATTAAATGTGCATGCGTTTCACGTAGTAGTCAAGAGGAAATATGTGGATTGTCAGTGTTTTCCCTTCTTAAATCACGTACATAACGCCAGGATAACCTTACAACGGCATATGAAATGACAAGATAGACAAGAAAAACGATAAAGGCTATCCACCTCGGACCGGTATAGACAGTTCCAAGCAGGATGAAACCTGCCGTCATTCCAGTCATCAGCATGACTATGGATACAATGAATCCCCGTACGCTCTTATTCCTCATCACGAAAACGCCTTATTGCATCAATGAGGCCATCATAGCTTGAGACAATCTCCAGATCCTTCTCTTCCTTGATGATATTCTCAGGAGCCCTGAAAAGACAGCCGCCATCTGCTTCACGTATCATTGCTATGTCGTTATAGCTATCTCCTGATGCAAACGTTCTGAATCCCATATGCCTGAACCCCTCGATGGCCTTCTTCTTACCATTCTCAGCACGCATGTTTATCCCTGTGATACATCCTTCGCTGTCAACCTTGAGCGAATTGCAGAGAATCGTCGGATAATCAAGCTGGCGCATCAGAGGAAGCGCAAACTCCGTGAAGGTATCAGAAAGGATCACAAGCTGTGTCATCTCACGTACCTTCATCACGAAGTCATATGCCCCGGGAAGAGGCTTTATGCCCGCTATAACGCCCTGGATATCAGAAAGAAACAGCCCATGGCTTCTGAGTATCCCGATACGATAATCCATCAGCTTATGGTAATCAGGCTCATCACGCGTTGTTATCTTCAGCTCTTCTATGCCTGTTTTCTCAGCGAATGCAATCCAGATCTCAGGGACAAGGACTCCCTCAAGGTCAAGGCAGACTATATCCATTATTCCTCCCTATTTGTCGATTCCCATCTCATCAGGAAGCTCTATATCATCACCTTCATGGGTCATCTGATTCCTTTTCTTCTTTTTCCTGTCAAAATCACGGCGGTAGTACCTTCCTTCTGACAGAAGAATCGCTATCGGACGCAGTGACGGGATATTGGCACAGGCAATCTGTATGATTGAAGTAAGAGGAACAGCAAGGAACATTCCTGCAAGGCCCCATATATATCCCCAGACCGCAAGTGATACAAGTATGACAAGAGGTGAGATATTCAGCTGAACACCCTGAAGCTTAGGATCGATGATATTCCCGACCACCATCTCTATGCCGATCATAAGGATCGCAACATAGATCGCATTGCTCCAGTCAGGAGCAAACTGTATAAGTGCCATGACTATCGTTCCGGCTGTGCATATGATAGATCCTATCGTCGGAATGAAGTTCAGGATAACAGCAAGGACACCCCAGACAAGAGCGAAGTCAAGGCCTGTGATAATGGCCGCAAAATAGAAAAGGATGCCCGTAATCAAGCTGATTATCAGCTTAAGGAACATATACTTCGATGTCTGCCGGTTCATTCTCGCAATCATCTGCGAGACTCTCTGCACCTTTCCACGCGGAAGTGCTGCCATGAGCTTGGGAAGAATCGTCTGCCTTTCAAGGATGAGGAAGAGCAGATAAAGCAGCACAAGCATGGCATCGGAGATTATCGAGATGAACTTGCCCGATATAGAGGTAAGAGATGACATCGCTACCCCATACCAATTGATATCCAGATAAGCAAGTATGCTGAATGTGGCAGGATCCTCCTCCATATATGGCGCAATGAATGCAGACAGCTGTCTGTCAAGCTGCTGGACCCTGACAGCATAGGCTGGGATTCCCGTATCGGACTGGAGCAGCATATTGACCATAACGAAGAAAATATAGACGAAGAGTATGAATACCGCGACAACAAGGACCAGGGTTATGAAGGTAGAGATAAGACGCGGAATACGCATCTTATCCAATCGGGACAGGACAGGATTCACAACGATGAAAATGAATAATGCAATGACAAGAGGAATCATTATATTCGCAGTCATCTTGAGAATATAAAGGATAAGAATTGCCCCAAACCCGATAAGTATATTCCTTATCTGACGTCCGGTACTGTCATTAGGCTGCGAAAGATTCATAGATGGATTATAATCGATTAATCACAATGATTCCACAGAGTTTGTGTATCCAATCATGCTTCTGGATTGTTTTATGGACTCCGGATCCTCCTTGTATTACCTTTAGCATATAGGAGGATAATATGAAGATTGCCCTTTTCGATGCAAAACCATATGACAAGAAGCATTTCTCAATTGATGCGGAGAAATACGGATATGGAATCAGATATATTGAGCCAGCATTGTCAGAACACACAGCAATCCTGGCAAGGGGATGCGATGTTGTCTGTCCTTTTGTCAACTGCACAGTAAACAGCAAAGCAATAGATATCCTCAAAAGCGAAGGGGTTAAGCTTATTGCCCTGCGCTCTGCTGGATTCAATAATGTTGACTATGAATACGCCGAAGCAGCAGGAATACCTGTTGTGCGTGTTCCAGCATACAGCCCATACGCAGTTGCGGAGCATTCATTCGCGCTTCTTCTGGCCCTGGTGAGAAAGCTGACGCATGCATATGTCAGGACAAGGGAATTCAACTTCTCTCTCACAGGTCTTGTCGGGACAGATCTTCATGGCAAGACCATAGGGATTATCGGGGCTGGAAAGATCGGGCGTGTCGCAATCAGCATTGCAAAAGGGTTTGGTATGCGCATCCTTGTCCATGATCCATTTGCAGAAGATATTGAAGGAACGGAGAAAGCTGACCTTGAAAGAATCATGTCCGAGTCCGATATCATCAGCCTATACTGCCCACTTACTGAAAGCAATCACCATATAATCAGCAAGAAAACCCTTGGCATGATGAAAAAGACAGCGCTGGTAATCAACACATCCAGAGGAGCGCTGATCGACAGCGAAGCCCTGCTTGAGGCTCTGAAAGACAAAAGCATAGGAGGAGCTGCGCTGGATGTCTATGAGGAAGAGGCAGGAATATTCTATCAGGACCAGAGCGATACAGGCATCGAAGATGATACCCTTGCCCGTCTTATAAGCATGCCCAATGTGATAATCACATCGCACCAGGGATACCTGACAGAGGATGCGCTTGCCGCAATCAGTGCAACCACGATGGAGAATATAAAGCATTTCGAGGAAGGAACGGAGCTGATAAATCTTGTGAAGTAGCATACGGAGAAGCACAACCGCTTCCCTTTTGCGTTGACAGATTAGCTTTAACAATGGTAATTTTTCTGTTAGCTGCTTGATTCAGCTACATTTGATATCACTGGAAAAGAGGTTCTTTTATGCCTTCGGATGATAACGGAAAGGGTGTTGCATTCCCCCAGAATAACAAAGGGGAGAAGAAAGACAGGAAAAAGCACGGGAAATCAATCGGTTGGATTATCGGTGTTGTTGTGCTTATTCTTATATCACTGACATTCGTACTGCCTACAACAGTATTCAGCAGCGGCAATTCATCTTCGATTGAATTCGGCAGATACAACGGAGAGAAAATTGAGCTTTCCTATGGGAATTATTTCTACAACCAGCTCTCGGCTATCATGGCTTCAGGCTCTGTAAGCAATCAGAATGTCATGCAGGCTTATCAGCAGGCATACTATCTGACAGTCCTTGAGACAGCACTCAGGCAGATGGGACAGCAGGCAGGTATCAGCGTAACTGACAAGATGGTTGATAATGCGATTGTCCAGAGCGGATATTTCAACGACGAGAACGGGAATTACAGCAGCGATCTCTACAGAGAAGCCTCTGCAATGGAAAAGTCCATGCTCAGAATGCAGCTTGAAGAGACTGTTCCCGCTCAGATGGTCATGAACGATATCTCATCTGTCAAGACATCCGAAGGAGAGGCACAGTTCGTATCATCCTTCAATGACAATGTAAGGGCTTTCGAGTATATAACAGTAGATTACAATGCCTACCCAGATGCAGATGCAGCTGCTTATGCAGAGGCAAATGGCGCTCCTTTCACAGCTATGGATCTGAGTGTCATCACATTGCCGAGCGAGACTGCTGCAGAGTCTCTTCTGGAAGCGATACAGAGCGGAGAAAGAACATTCGAGGATGCAGCGGCAGCCGATTCCTCTGACCAGTGGAAAACAGCAAATGGGTCCATGGGCCAGATGCTTTATTACGAGATTCAGAACATGCTCGTTGATCCCTCAGGCGCTGATACAGTCTTCGCTTCTGCTCAGGGCGATATCACAGGACCGGTTCAGGGCTGGACAGGCTACCTCCTTTTCAGAGCGGATTCGGCAGCTTCTTCCCCTGATTACAGCGATAGCGAAGTCCTTTCGAAGGTCAAGTCATACATTTCTGTAAATGATCCAGAGACAATGGATGCATATCTCAGTGCAAAGGCCGATGAAGTCTACGCTGCAGCTTCTGCGGATTTCACAGGAGCAGCGGAGAGCGCTGGACTTGAGATAGCAGAAGTCGGACCATCATCTGCAAATCCTGCTTCATCACAGTTCATCATCGGACCTGAATACTCTGATTCAAGCACACTTCTTGCATCTGCTGCCGCAATGGATCAGGAGTACTATGCAGAGCTCTTCACAGCCGAGGATAATACGGTGCTTGCTCCACAGGCATCCGGAAATGCTTATGTGATAGCCCGTCCTGTAGTGCCGGAAGGAAACAATGAGCTTCTATCCTCCTATATGGATACATTCTATACAACTTACATGCCAGAGATCACTGTACAGGATCTTCAGGCTGGCATAATGAACTCCGATGCATTCACGGACAATTTCCTCCAGGTTTTCTTTGACAGGATCCTTGGACCGAGTCTTTCCTCAAAGTGATGCACAAACAGGGCGGCAGCGATGCCGCCTTTGTTTTTCCCATATCTTTTTACCTGAAGCCAATATCAGAGATTCCTGATAACATACATCTTCACTGTTCTATGCTATAATCCCATTGCTATGGAATTGAGAACCACTACCCCGCTCCTGGATGAGAAGGGAAAGCTGAAGACACAGGGATGGGCCAGACATCCTTATTGGGAATATGACAGGAAGAGATCAGGATTGAAGATTGCTCTCAAAGAATGGGATTCATATTCCATAGCCGATGAAGAGAATGGCTTTACATTCCAGGTCATATACTCTGATCTTGGCTATGCCGGTATATTCTCAATAGCATTCTTTGACTATAACCGGAGGAAAGCTGCAGAAGTCCATGGCATTAAGCTTTTCCCGAAGACAAGGACGCTCTCTGAAGATCCTGATTCAGATAGTGCTGTGACATATGCAAACAGCGATATGACGATTGCATTCGTCAAGAAAGGGAGGAAGCATCAGATTCTCATAACGGCCCCATACCTCACACTTCCAGATGGCTCATCCGGATTCAAAGCCGACGTCATTCTATATGAAAGCGATGGCACAGAAAGCATGAATACAGCCTCTGCTTTTGATAAAGACGGCAGATACTGGCACTATGGAAGAAGGATCAATCCAATGAAGGCTGAAGGAGTGATCTTCATCAATCACATCTCCCGCCATCTCTCTGAAGACAAAAGCCACGGGTGCATGGAATGGGAGCGCGGCAGATGGCCCCAAAAGAGCGGATGGACAGCAGTCTCCCTAACAGGACGTACTGACGATGGGACATTATGGGGAGTGGATCTGACATCATTCCTTCCTGAATGCATGGATTCTGAATGCAGCGCTGTGTTCTTCGATGGCAGAATCCACAAGCTTAGACATATCGCCTTCTCTTCCCCTGAAAGCCATCCTTCGATCGGGTATGAGATAACCGATGATGAAAACCGCATAAGGCTTGTATTCTCACCAGTAGCAGCCTTTGAGGATACCATCAGCATGAAGATGATGAAAGCAGACAGGAAGCAGCAAGCTGGCCTCTTCTCTGGATTCTTCCTTCTTGATGATGGGCAGCGGATTGAGGTAGATAAAGCATATGGATCTGTGACTGAAATCAGAAGCAGATGGTAACTTTTCATAAACAGCTTTTTCAATAATAATCATCACCATGACACAAAGTTCAGACAAAAGCATGCTGAGAGGCATTATCCTATGCTTGCTCATCTCGATTCCCGCATACATACTTGGCACACGCTTCCCGATCATAGGAGGCCCTGTCATTGCAATTCTTGCAGGCATGACCATAGCTATATTCCTGAAAGACAGAACGTCTTTCGGAAAGGGAATAAGATTCGTATCGAAGAAGGTACTCCAATGGGCTGTCATACTTCTTGGGTTCGGAATGAATCTTTCTGTTGTAGCAGAGACAGGTCTGCAGTCACTGCCGATAATAATATCCACAATAACTGTATCCCTTCTTGTCGCATACCTCCTTTCCAAAGTGCTTAAGATACAGAAGAATACAGGCACCCTCATAGGCGTAGGATCATCCATCTGCGGAGGGTCGGCAATAGCGGCAGCAAGCCCTGTCATCGGAGCAGATGATGAAGAGGTCGCTCAGGCAATCTCTGTGATATTCTTCTTCAATGTCCTTGCTGCGATAATATTCCCCGTGCTAGGCACTGTCATAGGATTCAGCACATCAAATGGCGAGGCCTTCGGGATATTCGCAGGTACAGCTGTCAATGATACATCATCCGTAACCGCATGCGCCTCAACGTGGGATAGCATGTGGGGACTGGGAACAGAAACACTGGACAAAGCTGTCACTGTAAAGCTGACAAGGACTCTTGCCATCATTCCCATAACGCTTGTTCTTGCATTTATCAGGACAAAGAAGGAAGGAACAGGCAGCAAGGTTTCAATAAGGTCAGTCTTCCCATTCTTCATTCTTTTCTTCATTCTTGCATCGATAATCACGACAATATGCACAGCAGCAGGCGTTCCGGAAAGCACTTTCACTCCGTTCAAGACCCTATCAAAATTCATGATTGTCCTTGCGATGGCTGCAATCGGTCTCAATACAGATATAGTGAAGCTTGTGAGAACCGGAGGAAAACCTCTCCTTCTAGGTCTCTCATGCTGGGTATCTATTACAGCTGTATCTCTTCTGATCCAGCATCTGATGCATCTGATATGAAAGAGGAGCAGGCTCTCACCTGCTCCAGAATACTCCTGCCATTATATTGTTCACTTTGAAATAAGCATCGTTCTCGGATCTAGATTGACCTTCATCGGCTTAGGAACGTTAGCGTGATGTGCCCTTACAACGGTCATTATCACCTTATCGATCTTATCATCGTATTTAAGAGCAACAAGGACATCAATGAGATCGTAATACTTAACAAGCGTATTCGGTACTCCGTTCTCATCATATACAACATCCGGATTCACCGGGGATACGGAGAACCATACCTCAAGATCCATCTTCTTCGCGAATTCCTTGATCTTGATGATATCATCCTCATCAGCAACCGTAAGCTTGTACCCATCAAAGAGGATGCAATCAGCTTTGAATGATCCCTGACTGATCAGTGATTCCAGAGAAGCAAGGACCTTTTCCACAGGAACCTGTTCCTGAGAGAAGTTCATAACGACCCTGTTTGCAAGAATTGAATTGTAGACCATGGCGGCATCATCAAGGGACTGAAGCTCTGCAATCTCCCTGAAGACCTCCTTATACCAGTTTATGACATGCTCTACATTGCCAGAGAAAGATACGTGGATTACACTCTCCCCCTTGAAAAGCTTATCAGTTGCAAGATGGACCAGGCATGCGGTCTTGCCTACGCCATGGCGAGACACGATTACACCGAGGTTTCCGCGCCCAAGGCCTCCGTTGATGGATTCCTCGAATATGCGAAGCGGACTGACATTGTTAAGTTCCTTGATATCCATTTTCAGCACCTCCGTTCTGTTTTACATAATTGTAACATGCGGGATATGAAAAAACATCAAAGATTTACAATTTTGCCTGTTTCCTGTCTATTGCTATCCACTGAAGGAATTAATCCCTCTGAAGTGCTTCCATCGGCTCTAACCTGGCAGCTTTGGCTGCTGGGTACCAGCCGAAGAAGATGCCGATTGCAAGGGAGAAAGCAAGGGAAACGGCAATAGCTCCGAATGAGATATGAAGAGGCCAGCCAGCAATATTCACAGTAGCAATACTCAGGACAGTCCCGATGAGAAGGCCAAGAAGCCCCCCTGAAAGAGAAAGAGTCACCGATTCAACCAGAAACTGCGAGCGGATCATTACAGGAGTTGCTCCAAGAGCCTTCCTTATGCCGATCTCTCCCGTTCTTTCAACAACTGAAACAAGCATTATATTCATTATCCCTATACCACCCACCACCAGGGATATCGCAGCGATGGCAGCAAGGAACATGGAAAACGTGGACATGACAGAGTCTGCCATTTCCTTTATTGTGGCAGGGCTGAATATACGATAATAATCAGATCCCGCAATCTCATCGAGATACATCTCTATATCATCAGCAACATCTGTAGCATCATATCCCTCAGCTGTCTTGACCACATAGGTACCAACCTGATCAGTACGCCTGAAGCGCTGGACATAGGTGTTATACGGCATGAAAAGCGCATAATTATAGGAAGTCCCCTGTGACTCATCGCGCTCCTTGAGCACTCCTATAACCTGAAAGCTCTTTGCCTGATGCCTGAATACAGAGACATACTTTCCAACTGTATCATCACCTGGGAAAAGCTCATCAGCAAGCTCTGGCCCTATGACTGCAACCTGCCGCCTGTTAATATTATCGATGGCAGAGAAGAATTCACCATCGGCTGTCTCAAGCGAATTCGAGGCAAAGTAACCGGATGTGACGCCTTGTATCATCACTCCCTCGGATATCTCCTGGCCATTTCTGACATTCGCAGCAGACGAGACGACTGGAAGAATTTCACGTATTCCATCGATCTCATTCATCAGACTATATGCGAATTCCTCTGTGAATATCATTGTCTCGCGTGCAGCTCCCCTCGGCATGATGCTGATCGTATCAAGCCCGCCTACCTCGAAAGAACTGGACATGCTCTCTGTAACGCTCTTGCCGAGATTGAGAATCGCGACGACGGAAGCGACACCTATCATGATGCCAAGAAGAGAGAGGAAAGCACGGAGCCTGCTTCCGGCCATGGAAGCTATTGCCATCCTTATATTCTCACGTACCATCATCTGCAATCCTCCCATCCTTTATAGGGATGATCCTTTTGCACTCCGACGCAAGAGATGCATCATGAGTGACAAAGACAATCGTATGTCCTTCTTCATTCAGAGCATGGAAGAGATCCATGACTTCATGGCCTGTTACTGAATCAAGAGCGCCTGTAGGCTCATCTGCAAGAAGTATAGAAGGATTGTTCACAAGGGCCCTTGCAATAGCAACACGCTGCTTCTGTCCTCCTGAAAGCTCTGATGGGCGGTGCATCATCCTGTCTTTCAGTCCTACACGCTCAAGCATGGCCTCTGCCCTTTCCCGTCTTTCTCTCTGTGGTACACCCGCATATAAAAGCGGAAGAGCCGCATTATCCAGAGCATTTAGCTTTGAAAGCAATGAGAAATGCTGGAAAACGAAACCTATCTTCCTGTTTCTGATATATGCAAGCTCCTCTTCATTCATACCGCTGGTATCCTCTCCATCGATCAGGATTGTTCCCGAAGTAGGTACATCCAGACACCCGATAAGCGACATAAGAGTGGATTTACCGGAACCGGAAGGTCCCATTATTGCCGTGAATGAGGTATCCTCTATCTCCAGGGAGATCCCATCAAGGGCTTTCACAGTCATATCACCGACAGTGTAGATCCTGGATACATCCCTCATTTCAATCGCAGTCCTCACCTGCGGCCTCCCGGAGGTGAGGGAGGAGCATCCATCATCATGCTCCTGCCTGCGGATCTCACAACAAGAACATCTCCTTCCTTTACATCACCGGAAAGAAGTTCTGAAAGCCCTTCCCCAAGATACTTCGTCCTTATGGATACAGTCTCTGTACTGCCATCAGGCCTCTTCACATCAACAGTCTCAGAACCACCACGGCCCCTTGTTATTGCATTCTGTGGAATAAGAAGCATGGAAACCTCGCTTTCTGCAGCCATCGTTCCCTCGAATGTGAAGCCCGGCATTATCGCAGCAGGAGGATCCTCAATGAGCAGCTCGACATCGACAACACCGATGCCCTGATCCGTATAGCGTCCGAGCATCGGAATGTATGAAACAAATGCCTGGACTGTCTCTTCAGGGCAAGACTCGAATACCAGCTCCGCTTCCTGGCCCTCTGTGACATACTGCATATCAATCTCATCGATCTCGACAACGGCCTTAAGCCTTGATCGGTCAACAACTGTTATAACCTCATCACCACCTTCAAAGAAATCTCCCTCATCCACATCAACAGATGCGACCTCTCCATCGAATGGTGCCACGATATTCGTATACTCCAAGGAGTTCTCAGCATTTGTCTCCTTCAGCCTCAGAAGCCTGAGATCACGCTCTGAACCGGAAAGCTCTGCCTCTTCTATCTGATCCCTTATCTCCTGAAGCGCTGCAAGCTGCTGGGTATCGTCTATTGATGCAAGCCTCTGGCCTTTGGCGACATGGTCCCCTTCCTCTACGAATACACCAGTAACAGCACCTGTGGATCTGAACCTGAGCGTCTGGCTGTCATAAGGCTCAACATATCCTGAGATATCGATGATCTGCGTATATGTATTGGATGTAACAAGGGCCTCTCGCACTACTGCAGAAGGCTCCTCTTCCGCCCTCTCCCCTATAAGAAGAAATACGGCAGCAGCCAGCACAAAAATAACGGCAATCACTGCAGTCAGGCGTTTACGTATTTTCTTTCTATTCTTTCTCACCATATATTTTCCTAAAGAATAAGAGCTTCAGCCTCAGCCTGAAGGGAAAGCCCCTGGAGAAGGAGGATATCATGATCGAAATCAAGGAGATGGAGATCTATCTCGGCATCATGGACATCCTCTGCCGTAACAAGTCCTCTTCCATGCTTCACCAGAGCCATTTCGTAAAGCGCTTTCTTATAGCTTTCCTCCGCTTCCAGTTCCGCAATCTCCCTCTGCCATGAAAGCATTCTTCCCCAGATATCCTCCCTGCTCTCCTCAAATGAACGGCGGGCATCACGATAATCATCCTCACGGATCCTGGCCTCATTGCGGAGGGATCTGAGCCGCAGATCATCGCTTTCCGTTGTCCCGCTTCTCCATGAAGCATAGAGCGCAAGGGAAGGCGTAAATCTGAAATCATGATCCCAGGTTCCACCACCTGTGGCAGACAAGGACCAGTCATTCCCCTCCCATCCGACAGTACCACTGAGCTTCAATGCATCTTCCCTCGTTCCCGTCAGGGGATAGAGCCCTTCAGCTATCTCCGCGCTTCCACCTGCCTCTCCCCCTATAGTAAGCTTCCTAGGATTCTGCTGAGACTCCTCAAGAAGCACATTCTCCTCCGCTATAAGCATCTCCGCTTCTGCCTCATTCACAGAAGACGATGAGATAACAGATAGAATATCGGGGAAGACCGGATCAGGGATATCCGTAAGCCCATCCCAGGAAAGCCCGGTAAGGGCTGAATACCGGAAAAGGAGCTCCTCCCTTTCCCTTTCAGAGATCCTGAGAGAATCCTCGCTTCTCTTCCTCTCGAGCATAAGTTCCTGATAGAGAATGGAGCCCTCGGAGGTTATTCCCAGAGAGATAGAATCCGAGATATCCCTGTCTATATCCCTCAGCACCTCCCTGCTCTCCTCGATGCTCTTCTCATTTGAAAGGATCTCAATCATCAATGAAATGGTATTCTGCCTGATTGAGAGCTTTCCCGTCCCATACTGCCTTCCAACAGACATCCGAAGAGCCTCTGTCTGAAGATCCTTCAGTCTTTCATCATCATGGCCCCAGTCAAATGTATGGCTGATGGAGAGAGACGGAGAGATGACAGCTCCTCTTCCATCGTATCGTATCCCAGATGGAATAGAAGCTGATATAGCCGTATCGTCATCAGGAAGCACAACACCGAATGACAGCTCATTTATACGAAGTATTCCCTCATCCATATCAGCAAGAGGATCCGCAGCAAATGAAACGGAGTAATCAACGGTATCATCAAGCTCCGATTCAGCTATCGATATAAGTCCGGATTCGTATGATAGCTCAAGACCTGCAGCATCCTGGCTATCATTCTCCATCACAGCCATTATCTCATCAAATGGTGCAGAATAAGCTGCAAACGGGATGATCAGCAAAAAGAATGCAATGAGAGACCTTATCATACATACCTCTGGATTCGATTCCATATTATATGGAAAAGGCCGGGACAAACAGCTGAAGGCGGGAAAAGACAGAGATAGAGGCTGTCATGCTTCATCATCACCACCTGCTTTCTTATCTGCCCGTTCAACCATAGACCGCTGCCAGGAAAGCAATCTGTCATGTTCTGCGGTGTCAGTTCCTCTCACATTCACCATTATGCGGCATACAGGTTCCGTCCTTGAACGGCTGAGCCAGAGATAACCGATGGCTGTTCCTTTCTGATCCAGAAACTGAACCTTATATCCTCCGGATGATGGAAAAGGACGATGCTCCGGTCCCAGTCCTGTATACTCACAGGTTCCTTCATACTGCTTAACTTCATAGGAAACCGCACCTGCTTCCATATTCCTGCTGATTTCCGATGAAAGGATTTTCTCATACTCTGCCTTCAGTGCATCGAAATCCCTGCTTCTGATCTTCATTGCAGCAGCCTTTGAGAATGACGGAGTCATATGATATCGGGGAAATGCGGAGACAAGCCTATCTATGGATACTCCATCGCCTTCTTCCTTTCCAAGTGCTTTCATGAGATTGCTATAAACACCCGGCACTGACCACAGCTTCGATATGGTCATAACGGAATTAATGGGATCACGTACCTTCGCCGGATATGCTATTATGCCTCCGTTGCTGCCCTCACCGCAGACAGGGACGATATATCCCCGGCTCCGAAGGCTTTCTGCCAGCGATACGACATTTGCCTCTCCTATATCGGAACGGAAGACTTCCACGCCTATTCTTGCGGCAATATCATCGACAAGCAGCGATGTAGGTCCGTTTACAGCTATGGCAATAGGACAGCCGGGGCTCAGCATCACAGCATGGACAAGATCTATTGCCGATACAAGCGCGAATACACGCTGAGCATCAAGCATCTCTGCATTCCCATCATCTTTTATGTATACGAAATTGCCTCTGTCACCATCATTATCAGGCATATATCCGAGTATGAATGAGGAATCCTTCGCATGAATCTCTTCCAGAACAGTTCTCGATGTCTCAAGATTATCGCCTTCAGGAACGATGGCATGGGCTATCTGCCCTGGTATTCCATTCACCTCCCAGATACTGCATCCATGCTTCCTTAGAAATGGAATATCAATAGAAGAAGAGCGGGCAGAACCATTGAAATCAATGACTATGCCGAATGGCATGATGAAGCCATCATCAGCACGGGCTGTCTGGATCACAGAATCCTCATAATAGCGCAATGCCTCTTTCTTCACTCTCTCATGTCCGGAAAGGACACGCTCGTAATCTCTTTCCTGGACAGAAGCAGAAAGCTTTCTCATGCGTTCTGGAATATCACTCCGGTTTACCGATCCGAGGAACAGCTTCTTTGCCTTTTCTGCCTCAGGTCCAGGCAATACCCCGCCATCATAACCGAATTTGAATCCATTATGGCCTATGGGATTATGAGAAGCGGAAACATACAGAAAACCATCGTATCCGGCATTTGAATAAGCCATGATCTCAGGTGCAGAGGCAACTCCCAGAAGGGAAACATCAGCTCCCAGGGCCATCATGATACGGACAGCAATGGAAGTGAGGATACGTCCTGTCGGTCTGGCATCGGAACCGATGACAATCCTTGGCCTTTCTTTTCCGAGATAGCGGAAGAAGGCTTCAGCAGCAGCTGCTGCGAGTATCGCATCCTCATTTCTTATGCAATCGCCCGGATCCTCCTCTCCTCCGGGAGCGAATACAGCACGCCATCCTGAAACAGAGAGAATATACCCGGAAAGCGCATCAAGCACCGTATCATAAGGAATGACAGCCCCTTTCAGAGGATCTTCTGAACTATCTGCAATGAAAAGCCCTGTATTCTCGTCAAAGTACTTCAAACCCGGCCTCCGGAATATTCATCCATCTCCATTATCAGACGGATCTGATTTCTGGCTCTGACCAGATTATGATCTGAATAGCCAGTTCTATAATATACATCACCATTCAGATAATCAGTGAGGAATCTCAAAGCCATAATGAAAGTGATAGTGCGTCCTGACTCAGGAAAAAGGTCTTTCTCAGCAGATGTCAGCATGGCATTTCCATCGATATACCCATGCAGCATCGCCTCAAAGTACGTTGCAGAAAAGTGTACTTCGTCCAGATCAGCTTCATCCTCTGCCGCTGTTGAGCATCCTGTACGGATCATATCGCCGGTATCGAAAAGCAGGGTGCCTGGCATTACGGTATCAAGATCGATGAATGTTATATATTCTCCCGTTCTTCTATCAAACAGGACATTTGAAAGCTTTGCATCATTATGCGTAACACGTCTGGGAAGAGCTTTATCAGCATACATATGCGAAAGCATTGAGGCTCTTTTTCTTCCATCCATCATGAAATTGACCTCATCGCTGACAGAAGAAAGACGTCCTGCTCTGTCATTTCTGACTGCATCATCAAACTCGGAGAACCGATAATCCATATCATGGAATCGGGATATGGTCTCGCAAAGTCCTGAAGCATCCAGATCGGAAAGCACTGAATGGAAATCCCTGAGAGCCCGTCCCATCCGCTCTGCCATATCAGCAGAGGCAATGCGTTCATAGCTTATGGAATTCTCTATGAAATTGTACATGCGCCATACACCGCTGCTTCCGGAATAGCAAAGACCGCCTTCTACCGTTCTGATCAGACGAAGGACGGGAATCCGATCAAGGACCTTGGCTATATTCTCCATCACAGCATATGGATCTGTGAATACCGAAGTATTTATACGCTGCAGGAGGAAACTCTCTGCTGGAGTATCTACTCTGTATGTCGCATTGATATGTCCAGATGAGATCTCTGAGATTCTCTTGATATCATCCAGTCCGAAATTCAATGCTATCAGCTTTATATCAGAATCTTCCACGGCAGTATTATACCATCTTCAGAGACAAACTCCCTCCGGAAAATCCAGGAGGGAGAATCATCAATCAGACCTGATCCTGACTCAGAGCAATGCTCCGATATCAAGCTCAGCCATGATAGCAGGCATCGAGCAGCCCCATGACTCAAGAACCTGAGGGTGTGTCTCCCCGAATATACCTGCTTTCCTGCCATTCACAATGATAAGAGCCGCACGCCCGGGGATGAATCTTGGATCATCCTTTGCCTCCTGGAGAGTGTATTCCTTCCGCAGGAAATACATCAGAGTATTGATATACGAGGCAGCTTCGTTGTATCCGATTCTTGCATCGGATGCGAAGAATCCAAGACTATCCTTCGTGACCGTTCCGCTGTTGTCGCTATCATCACGCACTGTTATCTTGCCGATCTCGAAGATATTATGCGGGTAGACAGCATGCCCTGATACCGATTCGCTTTCAAGAAGACAAGGAAGAACAGAAGGCCTGATGACCTCGTAGTTCTCGCTCATCGGATTGGCAATGAATACAGCGTCCTCATCACTTACATGCATATTCTCGATGTATTCTTTCCTCGATCCGAGATAATTGTACATCATTTCCTGGAATCCAAGGCCGACAAGGATTTCCTTGACCTTCCTTGAGAACTCCTCAACAGGGGAAAGACGCCCGATGGTGAAATCCGAAGGCATCACAGGCTCAAAATTCTGAAGCCCATGTCCGATCATCACATCTTCAGCGATATCAACAGCATGCAGGAAATCATTGCGATACTCAGGGACCCTGATAGTAACTCCGTCACCATCCTTCCTGGCCCTCACCCCCATCCTCTGCAGAGCCTTCACCTCTTCATCTGCTGTAAGGGCAAGACCGAGCTTCTTCGCAATCAGCTCCGATGATGCATGGACTTCCTTCTGGAAGTAGTACGGTACCGTGATTTCCTTACCATATGGTGTTTCCTTTGCAAAACGGACCTTCACAGGAAGGATCTCAAAGCCCATATCAGCCATATCGCATGCCATGATCGATGATGCAAGAAGAAGATCATCAAGTATAGGGCCGGAGAACTCCAGGAAGAAATCCGAGTCCCCTACCTCGACAGCTCCGATACGCGCACTGTTTATGACAGGAGGAAACGAAAGCGTATCGTTGTTATCATCGTAAAGATATGGGAAGCGCGGAAACGATGCGACGATGTGACCATAATCCCTTCCCTTTGGATGCTTTGTAAGGATTTCCCTCAGGGAAAGCTCCTCGGTCATGCCAAGCGGCACGAACTTCGTTGTATCAGGATCGACCGCGGCATAATGCACAGGATACTTGATGAGGTTCGAACGATAGATACCCATAGCGATCGTCTTCCTCTTCCTGCCGAAATTCGAGCAGAGCTTCTCCTGGCTCTGTATAAGATTCACCAGAAGTTCATCATCTACCTTCTTTCCCTTTGCGGCAAAGCCAACAGAGTAATCACGGATACCGATTGCAGACTCATCATCTATGACCATTCTGCCATCAGAAGGCTTCTCATCCTCTGCAGTGGAGAAGAATCCATACTCAGGGATCTTTTCGCTCTGATAGCATTTCAGAGCCCTGGCGACACCTGCTGTCGACCAGAGATCAGGCCTATTTGTATCATTCAGCTCAATCTTTATAGTGTGAGTATCCTGGTCATGGCCATCGAGCTCTGCCTTGGCTACAGGGAAGATATCAACAAGTTCATCATCTGTCATCTTCTTTCCGAGAAGAGAGAAGAAGATATTCTCAGGTGCTTCAATCTTAGGCATTAGTTTCCCCTCCTTGTTCTCACGCTCTCGATATCAGGGGTGAAAAGCTCTCTGAGATCATTGAGGCCGAGGTGCATAAGCGCCATTCTGTCGATGCCAAGACCCCAGGCAAGAACCGGCACATCAATACCAAGGGCTTTTGTGACCTCAGGACGGAATATACCGGAACCACCAAGCTCAAACCAGCCAAGGACAGGGTGTTTGATATGGACCTCAATAGATGGCTCTGTGAACGGGAAATAGCCTGGAACATACTTTACCTCTTCTGCTCCTGCTATCTCTTCCGCAAACATCTTCAGAAGTCCGAGAAGATTTCTAAGGTTGACATCATCGCCAAGTACGATTCCCTCTGTCTGATAGAAATCAGCACCATGGGTAGCATCAACCTGATCATATCTGAAACAGCGTACAACACCGAAATACTTTCCAGGTATATGCGCTTTTGTAAGCTGATGGGCAGACAGAACAGTCCCCTGGCTTCTGAGAACCTGCCGCCTTGTGAATTCATGATCGAATGTATATCCCCATCCTCTCGATCCTGTTTCCCATCCGTTCTCGTGCGTTGCAGCAACCTGGGAAAGCCAAGGTTCCTCAATCTCCCTGCAATGCACAGGATCCTTCACATAATAAACATCATGGATATCCCTGGCAGAATGGAACTGCGGCATGAACAGCGCATCGCCATTCCAGAACTCATTCTCCACAAGCGGTCCATCGAACTCCTCGAACCCGAGAGCAATGAGCTTGTCCTTAACCCACTGCAGATAGCTTGAATATGCATTTCTGCGTCCCGGGATAAGCCTTGAAGTCGGCGCATTTATGCCATATGGGCGGAATGTTCCGTTCTTCCAGGCTCCTGACTGGATCATTTCAGGGGTGAGGATTCCAAACTCCTCTCCTGTTATATTCGCCTCAACAAGAGCCTGCTTTGCCTTCTCTCCGGCTTCTGTAAGTGCGTATACGATCTCATCACGCTCAACAATGCGGAATGCAGAGTTCTGAGCACCACGCTTTTTCGCAAGCGCTCCGATTGCCTTCTTCTCATCCATGCTGAGATCATTCTCGTCAATGAACCCTTTTGCTGCTGCTCTATCAAGAAGAGCCCGCTGCAGCCTGACTTCATCAGGAAGATCGGAGGAGATAACAGCAGCCTTCTTCTCCTCATTCATCTTCGCAGATCCCTTCGAGGAAAGAAGTCCGAAAGCCGATCCTACATCGCTCTTCTCCAGAGACAGGGCCTCTGCAATCTCAGGAAGCGTATGAGGGCCATTCTCTGTTATAAATGCGAAGATTCTCTCCGCCGGAAGCCCTTTAAGCTGCTCTGTACGGCCGAACTCCGTAAGCTCATAGCTAATTCTATGGCTTCTGGATTTCTCTTCCACAAGCCCTTTTGCCGTTAGCCAAGAAAATGCCTGGTTGGACTGACCGACCTTATAGCCAAGGTCGCGGATAATCCCCTCTGGCGTGATATCCTCCCCGCTGGAGACATGGCGCAGCAGCCTCACCTCAAGCGGATGGAGATTCTTCACATCTATATCCATCGAAAACTCCTTAAAGCTTTATCAGCATGCATTATAGTAAAGCAGTGGAAAAAATCCAACATCCAGCATCACCCAGAGAAAGAGGGAAATGCGGAATAAGACTGGAACCAGCCATATCTTATTCCATCTGCATCTCCAAAAATCCGGTATACTATAAGCAATGGACAGAATGAAAAGAATTTTTGCTATGGTTCTGCTTGCTCTTATAGTGATAATACCTCTGGGAGCAGCAACTGAGATGGGTAATATCGGATTCACTGGCGGGTACTCGGCAAGAGGTTCGGGAATACTGGGCTTCAATTCCACCTATCAGTATCTTGGTGATATATCAAGATATGCTGGTATCGGGCTGAGCACGCACGCCGATGTCGCATTCAACTTCGCCCATGATTATCTAGGGTTTTTTGTAGGATTCATTGCAGGACCTGGTTTTGAGTTCAGGCCTGCAGAGGAGATGGCTATAAACCTTACTGTCGGTCCGGCTGTGATAATCGAAGGAGCATGGGATACTTCATTCGGATTCGGGGCAGGCATTGACGCATCATTCACCTATTATTTCGATACGACCTACCCTCATATAGGAGTCACTGTAGGAACAACACTCTATCCGCAGTTCCTGGTACAGGATGACAGGGATCCGAAAAAGACGTTCAGCTTTGCAGGAACCGGATATATCGGGCTGGCCTGGAGATTCCCTGGATACAGCTGGGATCAGCTTGATCAGCCACCGCTTGGATACGCAATCTACTGATTGCCAGGAGGAAATATGACAGAGAAGGAATTCCTGGAGAAATACAGCGACTGTGCATTCGTTTCTTTTGATAAGCTTGAAGCCTTCATGAAGGCATGTCTCATACATTCAGGAGTTCCTGAAGGGGATGCCGATATAATTTCCGACATACTCATAGAGTCTGATAAACGCGGCATAGACAGCCATGGCATCGGGAGGCTCAAGCCTATATACATAGACCGGATCGACAAAGGCATACTCAATCCTGTTACCGATATCGAAGTTGTCAGGGATGAGAAGACTGCATGTGTCATCGATGCCCATGATGGCATGGGCCATGTCGCTTCCCATAAAGCCATGGAAATGGCAATAAGCAAAGCCTCAGAGTATGGCATGGGCATGGCTGCAGTCAGAAACAGCAGCCACTATGGAATTGCAGGCTACTATGCATCTATGGCTACCGATAAAGGCATGATCGGCATTACAGGTACGAACGCCAGGCCTTCCATCGCTCCGACGTTCGGCACGGAGAACATGCTTGGAACGAATC
Organism: uncultured Spirochaetaceae bacterium; assembly: GCA_944389065.1. GTDB lineage: Bacteria > Spirochaetota > Spirochaetia > Sphaerochaetales > Sphaerochaetaceae > Ornithospirochaeta. The sequence continues at coordinate 57,000 of CALXKZ010000090.1, read as the reverse complement.
CTCTTACGATCGGCATCCCGACTGATGATCCATTCCCATTCATAATCGATGCAGCGACCTCTGTCTCGCAGAGGGGAAAGATAGAGGTCTATGGACGGGCTGGGAAAGATATTCCTCCAGGATGGGTCATAGATGAGAGCGGCAGGACAAGGACAGACACAGAAGCCATCTTAAAGGATCTCACGTGCGGCAAGGCAGCTCTTGCCCCGCTTGGCGGAATCGGCACAGATGGTGCAGGCTATAAAGGCTATGGCTATGCGACTGTCGTCGAGATACTCTCTGCAGCTCTTCAGAATGGAAGCTTCCTGAAAGATCTCACGGACAAAGATAAGGACGGGAATCCCAAGCCATACCATCTTGGACACTTCTTCATCGCAATAGATCCTGAGTTCTTCATGGGGAGAAAGCTATTCAGGAAGATCGCCTCCGAAATCCTCAGAGAGCTCAGGGAAAGCCGGAAGGCTCCAGGAGAGGAAAGAATCTATACAGCAGGAGAGCTCGAATGGGAGGCAAGAGGCTATAGGATGAAGCACGGATGCCCGGTTCCCAGATCTCTGCAGAAAGTCATAGATGAACTCTCTCAGCGATTCGGTCTCAAGGATACATGGCCCTGGAATTAGTTCTCCAGAACCATCTCCCTTCCCTTCCTGAAGCGTATATGATGGTTTTCCGCCCATGCTATATATGCACAGGATGGAGGGATTGAAGATGAAAGCATCGCATGGATGGGTGAAAGCTTATTGCACCGTTTATTGATGCGGAAACGCTGATCATAGATGGTGCAGAGCTTTGTCTTCTCATCAAGATACCTGCATGGAGAGGCAAGATCTATGATAACCTCTTCAGGAGTCACAGTCCGTTCATAACAGCATAGTGCACAGCGCATACAGATATCGTCCCACATCAGCAAAGACTCTCCATTCCTTTCTCATCGACAGCAGGAAGGCATCTGATGATCGAGACGGAGGCCAGTCCTTTTCCGCATATCTCTGAATCAGCAGGATACCGGCTTTCAGATCCTTCCCGGATGGTATTGCACCCATCCATTCTCAGGATCTTCTCCTTCCCATCCTCCTTCTCAACAACGATATTATCAAGATAGGCAGTGAATCCGATACCTGCAGGTGCCCACCCTCCATCAAATGATGCGGGAACATTTATATTCATGAATGAATGCTGCGGGATCAGAGGGATGAAAGCCGGAAGATTATCCCTTACGAATGCTGCCGCACGGCAAAGCAGTCCCTCTTCCCCGTTCTCTGCTGATACAGCTATCGCCTTCATTCCATACATCGCAGCCTGACGGGCAGCTGCGCATGTTCCGGAATATATGATGTCACAGGAAAGATTGTAGCCATGATTTATTCCGGAAATGACCACATCAGGGGATGCAGGAAAGAGTGAGCATCGATGGCTGTAGATTATGCAATCGGCAGGAGTACCTGAGAAGAAGAAGCGGCCAGGATCATACTCGACAGCCTTGATCCTGCCTGTTATGGTGAATCCATGCGATTTCCCGCTCTGTTCCGTCTCCGGTGCTGCTACGGATATACGATGTCCTGACTGGGAAAGCATCTGGTCAAGCATGCATAGGCCCAAAGCCTTGAATCCATCATCATTGGAAAGCAGAATATTCATACGCCTGAGCCAATAATGACTTTTATGCTTCCAGAGGGAACGTATTCCCGCATAATAGGATGGAAGCCGAAAATCCGCTCATACTCCTCAAGCTGAGCCCTGTACTGCTCTTCCGCGCCGTCCTCGATCAAGGCGACAAGAGTACCGGAGATTCCTACTGATATCTCAGTAACCCCTTTCACCCCCTGTGTCTCGATTCCTCGCTTCACCAGCCAGTCAACCTCCGGTGATGTCAGCTCTGCAAGCTCTGAAAGATTCCGCTGCTCTGCAGTGAATATCTTCCCGAAAGCCGTTGAATTGCCGCTTTTTATTGAATCTATCGACTTTTTCGCGAATGCCGAATCCTCTACGACAAAAGAGATTGTCCTTTTGAGATCCTCGGGAAGAGGAAGATGAAGATTCCTTATCCCCCTTTCCGTAAGCAGCCTCAGCTTCTCCCCTCTTGGAAGGATATCCTTCATGCGTTTGGCCGCATCGATGCAGTTTGCCCGGAAAAGCGTCACTTCTTCCGAAAGCTCCCCTTCAGGAAGATTGCAATCAATGAAGTATGATCCAACCCCGCTTCCTTTGACAAATGGATAATCAATTGATTCATACTCGTAGCTTTCAAGATCAAAGAATATTATCTTGCCAGGAGAAGCGGTGAAGATAGTGATGAGGTCGCGGAGACGGAGCTTATAGATTTCCGAGAATCTGTTGGTACTGAATGCAAGGCGCACCTGGCCGTCGGCATCAAGAGCGAATCCGAAAAGGCTATTGAGCGCGCATATGAGACCTGAGACAAGCGCTGCTGTCAAAGAAGGATTGTCTGCTGCCGCGCTCTGCCCCTTGAATGTCATATCAAAACCAGAAATGGGTAGCTCTGCTGATATCACAGCCTGACACACAGCCTTGACTATCTGTGCCCACTTATCCTCCTTTCTCTGCCTTATGACTGCAAGCTGGAATTTCTTGCGCTCTCCACGTGAAGCATTGAAGATACGGACAAGATTATCCGTCCTTGGAGTGATGGCAACCCTAAGTCCATGATTATTCGTACTTGTAATAGCATAACCGCTGCAATACTCAGAGAATGCCCCAAGAAGCGTAGTAACCTGCGGAACCTCTACCAATACAGCAGGCTCCGCTCCATATTCCTCAGCATGGGCTTTATCAATGCCGTCCATCTGCATCCCACCTTTTCTGGAGGAATTATATAAAACAGAGGGTTATACTGCAAGTACAGCTATATAAAGTAAAAAAGCCGGGAAAAATCCCGGCCGTTTTCATCTGTGGACAGCTTATTTTGCTGTTCTGTTGTATCTCTTGTTGAAGCGCTCGACTCTTCCTGTCGTATCAACAAGCTTCTGTGTTCCTGTAAAGAACGGATGGCATGCTGAGCAGATTTCAACATGCAGATTCTTTGCAGTTGACTTCGTCTTGATCACATTGCCGCAAGAGCAATGGATTTCCTGTAACTGGTAATCAGGGTGGATATCCTTCTTCATCTTCCTTCCTCCGGTTTATCGAATATATCGTCTGCTTTCACAGACAAGGGATTTCACATCATCCTCGCAGGAGTATTCATCGAGTCGAGGAACTCCTTATTGTTGTTCGTTTTCCGCATCTTGTCAATGATGCTTACAGACATATCCATATCATCAAGATTTCCGAATGCAGTGCGCAGGAGATAGATTCTCGATCTCACATCCTCTGCAAGGAGAAGATCATCGCGCCTTGTTCCAGACTTCTTGATGTTTATTGCAGGGAAGCGGCGGTTATCAGCCATCTTGCGGTCGAGGACGATCTCATTGTTTCCTGTACCCTTGAACTCCTCGAATATGACCTCATCCATCCTTGATCCTGTCTCGATAAGAGCTGTCGATATGATCGTCAGGGATCCTCCCTCTTCGATATTCCTCGCCGCGCCGAAGAATCTCTTAGGCTTATGCAACGCATTTGAATCAACACCGCCGGAAAGGATCTTTCCAGAAGCAGGGACAGTCTGGTTATATGCTCTGGCAAGTCTTGTGATGGAATCAAGGAGAATCACAACATCTTTTTTGTATTCCACAAGCCTCTTTGCCTTCTCTATGACCATCTCAGCAACCTGCACATGATGCTGAGCCTGCTCATCGAATGTAGAGGCAATGACCTCAGCCTTTACATTCCTCTCCATGTCGGTGACCTCTTCAGGACGTTCATCAACAAGAAGGACAATAAGAACAACCTCTGGATGATTAGCAGTGATCGCATTGGCAATTTTCTGCATAAGAACGGTCTTTCCTGTCCTAGGAGGAGCAACGATAAGCGATCGCTGTCCCTTCCCGATCGGGCAGAACAGATCAACTACCCTTGTTGAAAGATCTGCGCTTCCATCCTCCGGTATGATCTCAAGATGGAGCCTTTCATCCGGGAAGATAGGAGTAAGGGAGTCAAATGGAGCACGGACCTTGGCCATTCTCGGCTCTTCATTATTGACCTTCAGAACACGTATGACAGCAGCACTCTTCTCACCTTCACGGGGAGCCCGTATCTGGGCATAGACGAAATCGCCGGTCTTGAGGCCAACAGCCTTTATGATCGAAGAAGGAACATACACATCCTCAGTCCCGGAAAGATAGTTGTTCACAGCATACCTTATGTAACCGAAGCTCCCTTCCTGCAGGATCTCAAGAACCCCCTCTACGAGAAGCGCGCCACCTGCAGCGGAATGAAGCCGCAGCATTCTTGCAATCAGATCCTGTTTTCTGGAATCAAAGATGACATCCTCAGGAATGCCTGCCTCTCTGGCCCTGTCCCTCAGCGCATCAAGAGGGAGGGCTGTAAGAACAGAGATAAAAAGCTGCGGAGCATCCGGATGCTCATCGAGGTTAACCTCGGGAGGAAGCTCCTCCTTTCTGTTCCTGCTGTTATTCCTCATATGCTTGTCACGGCGATTCTGACGATAGCTGTTCCTGTCAAACCTCTCATCCTTGCCGTGCTGAGAGCTTTCCTCGCCCTCTTCTGCAGTCTCATCTGCAACGATCTCTGGCACAGGAGCTTCGGGAGCATCAGCCCCGTCATTCTGTACTTCGGGCTGAGCGGCTTCCGGCACTGTCTCCGGTACAGCAGTCTCTGGAACAGGCTCCGAGACTGCTTCCTGAGGCACCTCCGCCGGCGCCTGCGCTTTGACAGTCACTCTTGGCTTTCTCTTTATCGTAACACGCTTAGGTGTGCTTTCTCCGCCATCAGCGGGCTTTATCTTCCTTGGTCTTCCTGGTTTTCTTCTGGCAGGAGCCGCTTCCTTTGCAGGGGTATCCTGTACGGGAGTCTCGGCCTCCACAGCCTCGTCAAACAAATCTGACATTATGATTCTCCGGGTTATTTCAGTTAAAAGATTATGGAACGCCTTTAATGAAAGGCCTGAACAATATAGCTGTATGTTAAGCTGTTAACCGATCATAGTCAACGGGCGCAAAACCACCTTACGCCCGGAGCTACAGATAATTCCATGATGGGACAATCTCAGAAGGACTTCTCCCTTCAATATACATTGCAAGCAGTATGAACGCTGCAGCAGCTGCACGGCGTCTCACTGAAGCTCTGCCCCATGATATGAATTTCAGCATTATGCTTTCGCTTTGCCTGTCCTTTCCTGCAAATCCTATATACACCGTTCCTACAGGTTTGTTTTCATCCTCATCAGGACCGGCGACACCTGTGATAGAGAAAGAATAATCAGAGCCCATGATGCGCCTGACACCTTCTGCCATGGCTACAGCGCACTCTCCGGATACAGTGCCATGTTCCTCAATCAGCGATACAGGGACACCAAGGACATTCTCCTTGGCGGAGGCTGCATACGAAGTGACAGCACCAAGCATGAATGAAGAGGATCCTGGACGTTCTGTAAGAAGGGCAGATGCCAATCCCCCTGTGCAGCTTTCAGCAGCGGCAACTGTTGCGCTCCGCTTTTCAAGGGCATTGATCAGAATCGTAAGCGGATCAGTATCTCCATCTGCCACGCGTCCTTCTCCAAGCATCATCCGGAGCTTTGCAATGGCTTTCCCGCGCTCTCCTGCTGTCTTACCGGAAACATACAATGAGATTCTGTAATCCTGGAATCTCGTACCCCAGTCAAGATCAGGATCTATTCCTTCATAAAGCTCCTCAAGCTTTGCCTCCGCGGTGATGAATGTAGAATATTCATCCCGCTCTGCATCAGGCAGATCAAGCTTTTTCCTTATGAGAGGAAGGACTGAATCATACAGCATTGGCTCAAGCTCCCTGGGAGGTCCAGGCAGGCAGACAATCAGACAGGAACCGGCATAGCCATAGAAGCCAGGAGCAGTACCATTGCCATTTGGAATGATCGAGAATCCTTCAGGAATCATGGCCTGTTTCTCATTCGGACCATATGCACGTTCCCCCAGCTTGGCAAGAAGGGAATTCCAGCTCTCATTGTCCCGGATGAGGGGATGGCCTGATGCATCAGCGATAACGCGCCGTGTCATATCATCTGTTGTAGGACCAAGGCCTCCTGTGATTATCACAAGAGAGGATCTTGAGATCTCAGCTGCAAGAACAGTCTCAATGCTGCCATCATCGGGAAGTATCTCAAACAGCGATACATGCACACCGAGATGGGTAAGCTCGCGGCTTATCATCGGGCCGTTCTTATCCTGGATGATACCCCGGGTGAGCTCTGTACCGATCATTATGAGACTAGCGTTCATTCTTCCTCTCCTTCACCGCCCTTACGATTCTCATAACGGCGCCGGCTGCAAGGATGATATACGATGCATATACAGCAATATGTGCAAACAGATCGATATGACTGGAATAGAATGTCACAGGATTGTCCTCGTAGATCGGGACTTCATAAAGATTCCATCCCATCGCGAAGGGCTCCATCATATCGTGTATTGTCCCTTCCGGGGTTATCAGGCATGTAATACCGCTATTGGTCCCCCTGACCATAGGCCGTCTGGTCTCAACAGCCCTCAGCGAAGCCATCGCAGCATGCTGCATCTCCGCACTCACCTTCTTGGACCAGTTGTCATTCGTCATGTTGACTATGACATCAGCTCCTGCGGCAGCGAATTCCGATGATATATATCCGAAAACATCCTCAAAGCAGATAGGCGTCGAGAACTTTATGCCATCAGAATCGAATACAACAGGCTCATCTCCCTGCTCCCACCAGTTGTAATCATTGGCAAGAAGGAGATTATAAAGCCATGGAAGCTCCTTCTCATACGGGAAGTACTCTGTGAAGGGAACAAGATGCTGCTTGCGATATGTTTCTTTGATTTCTCCTTCATCGAAAAGGATCACCGTATTATAATCCGTCCTGTTCATCGAACCATCCTCAAGTATAGGAGGAAGCGAAGGATCCTTTATGACACCTTCTGGATTCCCCGTTACAAGAGGAACGCCAAGATTCGACGCAAATCCGACAAACTCATCCACCAGCTTTGCAGTAGCCTCATACCCTGTCCCCGGCTCTGAATAGTTCGTATGCCATGCAACTGACGGAACGAATGCTGTCTCGCTCCATACGACTATATCAGGATCTGAACCCTGAAGCGCTTCAAGCGTGAATCGGCGGAGATTGTTGAAATTGTGGAGATATGTCGTATATCCGCCTTTCCAGGAATCATGATTATGCTGCACCGCAGCAACATTCCATATCCTGTCAGGCTCTTTGCTGTTCCACTGGGATATCCTTACAGCACCATAGATCAGACTGGCAGCCATAAGAACAGCCCAGAGGATTATGAACGGGAGATTCGACAGCAGATATTTCCGGAATCTGTCACTGCATCCTGATACATAATCGGATAGATAATTACCAAGGAATGCCTGAGGAAGCACTGCAAGGAATATTATCCCCCATATGCCTGTGATATCAGCAATCTGGACAAACGGATGGAAGCGGAAGAATGCATATGCGATATTCCCATATGGTATTCCCGCAAACCAGCTTTCTGAAAGGTATGCATATGCAACCCAGATGATTGCCTGGAAAAGATACCCGGATCGTCTGAAGAATGATGAGGCCGCCTTCAGGGCAAGGAATGCAAGCATCATCTCAAATCCCTTGATCACTGGAATCAGAAGAATGGCAAGCGCATGGAAGCCCTTAAGCCAGTAACTGAAGAATACCTGGAATATGAATCCGAAAAGGAAGCCGAACAGCCAGACAGCTTTCCATGATGTATGGAGTATCACGGCAAACACGGGAATAAGGGCAATGAATGCAATCGGCCATACGCCATTGGCTGACATGAAGCCTGGAGAAGCTATCGAAAGAAGAAATGCGGAGGCTACTAAAACAACAACCTCAGAACAGAATGTCCTGAGGTTACGTCCAGCCTTTATTGATGCTGTATTGTCCAATCTCATCAGTCCTCATCAGCTGCATCTGTGATATCCCAGACAAAGTCCTTGAGCTCCTTTCCTGCACGGAAGATAGCAACACCATGTCTGTCCACAGAGACAACATCACCGGTCTTTGGATTGCGTGCCTTCTCCCTTCCCTTCCTGATACGGACTTCGAAGGTTCCGAATCCACGCAGCTCAATGATCTGATTCTTCTTCAGACCATCCTTGATCTCCTCAAAAAGCTCATCAATGACCAAATGGATATCATTGCGATTGGTACCAAGCTTTTCGTGGATGCTCTCTATAATCGCAGCTTTTGTCAATTTCTGTTCCATAATGACTCCTCCGGAAAAGAAATCAGCAGATTAAGCCATCTTATTGTATGCGTGGGCGAGTCTGCTCTTCTTCCTTGCAGCGGTATTCTTATGGATGATTCCCTTTCCTGCAACTGTATCGAGCAACTTGCAGCTGAGAGCCATAGCCTTCTCTGCTTCTGCCTTATCGCCTGATGCTACAGCTGCATCAAACTTCTTGATAGCTGTGCGTACTGTGCTTTTCGCAGCATGATTGCGAAGGCGGCGCTGAGCTTCCTGACGTTCTCTCTTCTCTGCGGACTTGTTAGCCATTTATTCCTCCAAACATTTCTGATAAATGAAATTAGTCTAAATAAATACGCTGTCTCACTGACAGCAGCGATTAAAGAAATTACCATAAACGGTTATGTGAGTCAACACTTTACCATGCAATACTTTAACCTTTGCAATCCGCATCTCAGGCAAAACCGGGAATTTCCTTTTCGGCATGACTGCTATTATATTATTTTCCATGGATGGAAAGAAATCAGGAAGCTCTATTCTCTCAGGTACGCTTCTGATAGCAGTATTCGTGATCCTCTGGAACGGAGAAAGGACGATTCCGGCTATATGGAAGGCAGTCTCATCGGTGCTCTACCCCTTGCTCGGCGGTATAGCCATCGCATTCATAATCTCAATTCCCGCCGCTCCGATCAGAAAGCTCCTTATGGGGATAACAGAGAAAAAGAAAGCAGACATCATCTCTGCAGTGCTCTCACTTCTTCTTATAATGCTTGCCGCTTTGCTGATCTTCTCCCTGATAATCCCGGAATTCATATCAGCATGCAGCATTCTCGTCACACAGCTTTCGGAATTCGCATCAGATGCATCTCTCTGGAGCAGGATAGATATAGAATCCATCCCAGTCGTGAATGGAATTCTCCAAAGAAGCCCGGACGGTGGTATTTCAATGACACCTGAGACCATCGCCTGGCTGGAAAACCTACGTGTTCCGCTTATTGATATAACCCTGGATACAATCACCAGCGCAGTCTCTGCCGCAGCGCTTTTCTTCATTTCCCTGGTATTTGCATTCTACTTTCTTGCAAACAAGGATCTTCTCATAACGGATGCAAGGAGAATATTCGGGAGGAGTATCAAGAAAGAGATGGCAAAGAAGATCCACAGAATCATTGGCATAGTGTCATCAGCTTTCTCCAGATATATCATTGCCCAAGGGCTTGAAGCTGTGATAATCGGCACAATATGCTTTATCGGAATGCTTATATTCCGCATGCCTTATGCTGGGGCTGTATCGGCATTCACGGGACTCATGGCACTTGTGCCGATCTATGGAGCTGTAATAGGCGCTGTAGCCGGAGCATTCATCGTTGCAGTCACAGATCCTGTAAAAGGCCTTATATTCCTCATCTTCATTTTCGTGCTTCAGCAGCTTGAAGGGGATCTTATCTATCCACGCGTTGTCGGAACATCGACAGGACTGCCTCCGATTTACGTCTTTGCCTCTGTAACGTTCGGGGGAATTCTTTTCGGACTGGCCGGAATGATCCTAGCAGTTCCTATAGTATCATCAGTCTATGCTCTCCTCGGTTCAGAAGATGAAGCCTCCACCTGCCCCGATCCCGAATCTGACGGGATAGCCTGAATTGAGGATTGAATATGAACATGAAGCATAGAAGCGGAAGAAGCTGTTGTGATACACAGAGACAATACCCAGATCTGCAAGGGCTATCCACTCTCCGAACTTATTAGACACTCCCGGATCACGTTCGTTCACATCATTTGAGACTGCTATGCTGTAGAAGCTATAACCCATTCCTGCCTCTGCGAAGAAGCCCATTCTATCTGATAGCATATGATAGTAGGCGACGCCCATTGCAAGATCCATCCTGTAGTCGAATTTATATGAGATATAACCGACAGTAGAGCCATCGGATGCGACATATCCGACAGGAAAGAGCATATCGAGAGAAGTGAACAGGCCAAGTCTGAGAGACGGGGAATAGAAGCAGATGAAATTCGCGGTAAGACCACCGGAGTTGATGAAATTGATGTTGCCATCATTATATGCAGGGAAGAACTTCTTCCAGTCCGGAGAGATAAGGTTCATATCATACCTCAGACTGGCTCCGAGCCAGAATTCAGGAGAGGCATTTAAGGCTGATGCAGCCAGGGTAAAGAAAATCAATAATCCAGCAGCCAGCTTTTTAATCATCTCCGCCTCCGAACCGGGCACCAAGACCCACAAAGCACCCTGCTGTCATCATTATGAAGCCATCCTCATAGATGTTTGATGAATCAGCATCGAGGAATTTCATAAGATGGGCATCATATTTAAGTCCGAGAGAGAGATAGAAGTGCTCTGAGACATTCACATTAAGAAACGGCTCAGCTTCTATTCCCACAACGATTCCAGTTGTGAAATAATCATAGCTGCCAAGAGAAACTCTCAGAGCCAGCCCTACATCCACTATACCGAACCTGCCCCTGAACAAAGGACCGATTCCGAGGAATATCCCGATTTTCTGCTCAGAAAGAGAATCATGCGAAACATATGATGAGCCATCATGGACAATGGTCTCTGATGATACGGGGAATCTGAATACGCTATTGAAGGACAGGCCTGCAGGGTTTGAATCATCAAAGAACGTGTCAAATGAGATAGAAGGCGATACATTCCAGCGTTTGATGAACTCTATATCCTCAAGATAGCTTTCACTGGCATTGACAGGAAGAGGATCGGAGAACGCATTCGTCAGATACGATCCCTCTGCCGCCACCCTGAGATACATCATGGGGTCGGAATTCAGCACCGATGCGGATAAAATCATCAAAAATATGGATATCGCAAGCTTCCTCATATTCCCACCGAGAACCCGAATCTCTGCTCGACATACACCTTCTCATTGAAGGCAGGATCATAAACGCATCCTATTTCATAGTATAGCTGAGCTATATCAAAGATTATGAACTCTGCACGGATGCCATAGCTACCGACTGTCTCAATACCGTAATCACTGCCAGCGCTGTTGACAGGATGCCCGAATCCAAGACCGAAATCCCAGAATATCCTGATAAGAGGATAGGTGTCCCGGCTGTTTATCTGCGGCCCATAGATTGTCAGAGACAGTCTGTTCGTAAGCACAGAGTCAAACGCGGGAACATCAGAATCTCCCCATATATCACCTCCGAGAATATACTGTGGAACCTTATTTCCGAAAAGATATCTATAGACTGTATGGTTATCAAGAACGATGCTTACCCATGACAGATCCCGGTAATCCTTCTCATTCGCCACTGAGAAAAGCGTCTTTGAGAGCTCAAGCTCACTCCAGGAGGCGATGAAATTGCCTGTCTTGTCACTTAGCAGCATGAAATCAGGCGCAAGTCTGAGATAGGATGCGAACCTGACCCCATCCCTTCTTGTCACTCGGTCTCTCATATAATCCAATATGACTCCTGTGGTAATTGATGTCTGGAACATCATCCTGTCCCCTGCAAGCTCCGGAGCTCCAGTCCATGAGGAACCGGGGAATCTATCTATCCATCCATTGCTGTCAGTATAACCGAAGACACCTTCTGTCTGGCTTGGATCGGAAAGCCAGGAGAGCCGTTCATAGGCATTCTCGAATCTGCCATCTACAGAAAGGAATACCGTGACAAGATCATTATCCGAGAACTCCGTAGGCACAAATCCCTGGCCGAAGAAAAGGTTGAATTCATCAAAAAGCACAGTATACTCCGTAGGATAGTCCGGAGGATCGAGCGCAAGGAACGAGCCATCATCCGGATGCTGCCTGAGATGCCTGTATACAAGACCGTTATCAAGGCGGAATGCAAGCTCTGTCTTCGTTCCCGGGATAAGATCGGGCATGGGGAAATTGAATTGGTACATCACAGAGGATGGGAAGACGCCATAACCGAACTCAAGCTCTGTCCTTATCTCGAAGACATGGTAGCCAAAGCCGATAGCAGGGAGGGAAGCGGCCAGTAAAATGAACATAAGAGCAGCTGCGGCAATCCTTCTCATCTCCACTCCTCTACACCGAAACATAGAATGAAAGCGCGGCGTTCTGCCACCACCTTGGCTTTTCGGGCCATATTCCCCTTATGAAATCATACCCTACCTGATACTCAAGCCGTATGAATCCGAAAAGCCTGATCTGGACAAGAGCTGTAAAGCTTGACTGAAGCTCGACAGCATGAGTCACATTCCCCGGCTCGTTCACAACACCTCCGAACCTGATTGTATTATAGAGATTCAGCTCAATGAATGTGAAACAGTCTCCTGCCATGAACTGCGGCCCTGTGAAATGCAGCCATATTCTGTCTGTTATATATCCCCTGAGCCTGTCTTCCGGAATCTTATGCTGTGGAACTACGCTTCCGGTTATGTAATGCAGAGTATTCGAATGCCCGAAGTACATATTGACCCAGTTCCATCCATTCTCCTGCTGTATCGAGAAAAGCTCAAGCTTCTCCTCTGCATATAGTGTCATCCTCAGATAATCACTCTGAGTGCCATTCATGAGATTGTTGGCCAGCCACCAGGGACCATACTGGAAGAGAAGATCCATTGAAAAGCCATGCTCCGGTTCAGCGTCAGTAGGAGTGTCACGGTCAAGATTGAGAGATAGAGACAGATATATATAGTTTGAGAGGACATTCCTGGATCCCTCAAGCCATGGGAATGCTGGCATCGTCTCCGTGAAAGGATATCTTAAATTGCCTTCCCAGTCAGTGAATACGGGAGTACCGGTACCTGGGCGGGAAAGACTAAGACGTTCTACAGCTGCTGAGAAATATGAATTGAACCCAAGCTTTACATTAAGAAGCGATCCTTCCGGATACAGAGGATTCGTCCAGAACCCCTGATCAAGATATATATCAATATATGCCCTGGGATAGAGATACGTGCCGGAAAGAAACTCATGCTCAGCCTCCTCCTCTTTCGTCATGCTCCACTTAGGCCGTCCTGTCCGCCAATCATACAGTTCGGATATCACAGCCTCATTGAAAGCCATATTCATCTCAATCTGGAATTCTGCATCTTTCAGACCATTGAATATGCGGAAGAATTTCTCGAAACCGAATGTTGTTCCCAGAGGAAAAAGATTATATCCAAAGCTATCCGGTCCGTTTGATACACCGGAGATAAAAGCAGAAAGGGAATAGGAATCGGCTCCTGCAGGCAGTAGCATTAAAAGAAGAAGAAAAGGAAGCAGAAGCTTTCGTTTCATAGTCCTATCTCAATCCGCCTCCCTTACTCCCTGGCTTTTACAGTATTATGCTGACTTCTGCCATCTCTTTCTACTCTCTATCGCCATCCAGGCTTTTCTGCATTATTCTCCATTATCCTCTCCCGGAATTGAAGGCGAGGAATCCTTCTTGTCAGGTCCTCATTGAAGCGGGACGTGATGGCAATGAATATGAAATAGCTATATGGCAGTCCGAGATTCGTCTCGAGCAGGGAATTGACAATGAGTGTCCGCATTGAGGCTGCAAATGAAAGTCCTAGGCTCCTTATTCCTCCGATGAGAAGGGATATTTCCCAGCCTGCCTGTACGAGTATTCCTATTGAAAGAAGCCATGGTATTGGAATCCTGTACTCCTTTTTCTCATTCAGGTTCCATATGATCGCAGCAAGATACCCTATGAAGAGAATCAGGGCCATCGTCTGATGATAAGATCCTGTTGTGCGCTGGATTGTTATCTCTGAACCAGGAACGCAGGAAGAAAGGAGAGGACAGCAGAACCACCAGAGTAGTATCAGAAGAGACCACGAGAAAAGATTCTCATCCCTTTCGAGCCAGAGCCATATCCACACGAAATTCGTAAAGCCGTAGCTTATGGACATCCAGAGAAGGACAGAGAACATTCCTCCCCCAGATATGCTCCTTGTTCCAAGAAGGAGGTGGAAAATGCCGTAATCGACAATGAAATAGACAAATCCCATCACTATGCCGACTGCAGCCGCGATACGCTTTCTCCTCCATAGAAGCAGAGCAAGGAAAATGATAAGGAAGAGCGAATCAAGCACAATATATGATGAAGTGAATGTACGTCTTGCTATTATCTCCGTCATACCCTGATTCTAACAGATAATCAGAGATACTTCCTCTTCAAAGACTCAGCGGCCTTGGTGAGACCTCTGGCGATAAGTCCTACGAAGATTGCTGCAAGCGTGTGAACATGCTGTTGTTTATATCACACTGGATATCGGAGAAGTACCAGGATCTGCGGCAATCGAGAATGCCACGCCAGGGATATGACCCATAAGCCTATGGCCAGTACAGCTATCCTGAAACAAATATGTTCTTCACGCATATATTGATAGTCTTTAATTAATCAGAGGGCAGAATTGCAGTAGTTCTGCATTGCTCTACCATTTTCTGCGGTATACCGTCATTTGGACATTTTGTAAATATTTTGTCCCTGATTCTCAATTCTATGATAGAATAATTTCATGAATAGCACAGAGATAAATGCAGTTTTCAAGATCGGCGACAGTGTCGTATACCCTCTTCAGGGTGTTGGCTGCATACTCGCAAAGGAGATGAGGAACACTCGCGAGTACTACAGGGTGCAGATCAACTCCTCCGATATGGATGTGCTATTGCCTGTCGATACAGCCCAGTCACTCGGGCTGAGACATCTTGCAAGCGCGACAGAAGCCAGAAAAGCCATCTCCTCACTATCTGTCAGGAGGGAGATGGGCAGGACAGACTGGAAGCAGCGCCTGATACTCAATCAGGAACTTATGAAAGAAGGATCCATGCTGGCTGTTGCGAAGGTCGTGAACTCCCTCTACCACAGATCAAAGGTCAAAGAGCTTCCTGTCCAGGAGAGAAAGCTCTATGACAGTGCGCTTACCCTGCTTGTAGACGAATCATCTTCTGTGCTAGGTATAGACCAAGAGGAAATGAAGAGGAAGATCTTCAGCAAGCTTGAGAAATGAGTATACCGCCATTTGCAGCAATAATAACGGCAGCAGGTTCCTCTGTCCGTTTTTCCGGGGACATGAAGGAAAAAGTAAAGAAAGAGTATCTGTCAATAGATGGACACACAGTGCTCTACAAAGCAGCCAAGGCATTCTATGATACGCCAGGACTCTCATGCGTGATCATCACATGCCCAGAAGGCTCTGAGGATGAAACGGTTGTTGCGCTTGAGGATCTAATAGATATAGCCACAATCCCTCTGATGATAGTCCCGGGAGGAGTCACAAGAAAGGAATCGGTGAGACTTGCTCTGGAGAAGCTGTCGGAGATTCCATGCAATTATGAATATATAGCAATCCATGATGGGGCAAGGCCATACATCGATCCGCGTCTCATCATCCGCGTCCTTGCAGCTGCTACGGTCGCAGGCGGAGCCGTCCCCGCGCTCTCTGTAACAGATGCAGTAAGGCGTATCGGCATGGATGGCATGATATCAGGGACCGTGGATAGAAACGGACTCATAACAGTACAGACCCCGCAGATATTCCGCGCCAGAGAGCTGATGGATGCATATGATTCATTTGCTTTTCCTGAGGCCGATGATGACGCGGAAGTCTTCATGAAAGCAGGATACAGCTGCACAGTCGTTCCTGGATCAAGGGAAAATACGAAGATAACATTCCTTTCGGATATCCCGGATGCTGAGAAGCAGATAGAGGAATATGCAGAGGCAAGAGAGAAAGGGAGAAAGAGCGCAGAAGCATCAAGAAGAATGAGGGAGCTGATGGCGGAAGGTGGAGCGGAATGAGAATAGGCTTCGGCAATGATATCCACAGGCTATCTGAAGGCCGCCGTCTTATGATCGGAGGCATTGAGATCCCTTATGACAAGGGAGAAGAGGCTCACTCAGATGGCGATGTTCTTCTGCATGCTATAATCGATGCGATCCTGGGAGCCTCTGCCAAAGGCGATATAGGCATGTACTTCCCTGACAATAAGGACTTCACAAAGGATATGGACAGTATCGCAATGCTGAAGTCCATCCAGAACCAGACTGGGGCAAAGATCATAAACATAGACTCAGTAGTCACTCTCGAAAAGCCGAAGCTCAGAGATCATATCAATGAAATAAGGAAATCAATTGCAGATGCCCTTGAGATTGACATAGACAGGATCTCTGTGAAGGCGAAGACCGCAGAAGGGCTTGGGCCAGTAGGAGAAGGCAAGGCAATAAAGGCTGAAGCTGTAGTGCTGCTTGAATAGATTATCATGCCCTC
This sequence comes from uncultured Spirochaetaceae bacterium, assembly GCA_944389065.1. Lineage (GTDB taxonomy): Bacteria > Spirochaetota > Spirochaetia > Sphaerochaetales > Sphaerochaetaceae > Ornithospirochaeta. Next base: position 40,482 of record CALXKZ010000090.1, on the reverse strand, counting down.
CCATGCATAATTACAATTATTGTTATTTTGTTTTTATTGACGCTTTAAGCACAAAGTGTTAGAAACATTGCTGTTATGAACATGCTGAGGAAAATATACTGCAGGGCATTCCAGACTGCATTCAGGATTGCGATACCTTTCCTTCCATACAGGAAACCAGAGATTCTTTCATCGAAGGATGAGCTTACAGCTCTTCTCAAAGGGAAAGGAATAAAAGCTGTTCTTCTTGTGACTGACAGTTCAATCAGAGGACTTGGAATAACAAAGCCGCTTGAAGATTCGCTGAGGGAATGCGGAATCAAGCTGGCTGTATATGATAAAACAGTGGCAAACCCGACAACCGACAATGTAGAGGAAGCAAGAAGCCTCTATCTCAGCGAAAGATGCGAGGCGATAATCGGTTTCGGCGGTGGTTCATCAATTGATGCAGCTAAGGCAGTAGGTGCTAGGATTGCATATCCCAGAAAGCCACTGTCGAAGATGGAAGGCATTCTCAAGGTTCTGAGAAGGATTCCTCTTCTCATTGCTGTGCCTACAACCGCAGGAACAGGAAGCGAGACGACGCTGGCTTCTGTGATTGTGGACAGCAGGACAAGGCATAAATATCCAATAAACAGCTTTCCTCTCATTCCACGCTATGCTCTTCTGGATCCGGAGAATACAAAAAGCCTTCCTGCTTCGATCACCGCATCTACAGGGCTTGATGCTCTGACGCATGCAGTTGAGGCTTTCATAGGAAGATCAACTACGAAGGAGACAAGAAAAGAGGCTATCGAAGCTGTCTCGCTTATATTCAGATACCTTCCAAGAGCCTACAGGAATGGTTCTGATATGGAGGCAAGAAGAGGAATGCTCCGTGCGGCTTATCTTGCAGGCGCAGCATTCACCAAGTCATATGTAGGTTATGTCCATGCTGTTGCGCACTCCCTTGGAGGCAAATACAACACACCGCATGGACTTGCAAATGCAGTGCTCCTTCCACATGTTCTTGAATACTATGGGGAGAGCGCATGGAAAAAGCTCGCCGCTCTTGCAGATGCAGCCGGCATCAAAGGCGAAAGCTGTAAGGACAAGGCAGAATCATTCATTATTGCAATCCGGAAGATGGAGAAGGATATGAAGATCCCTTCAGAGCTTCCTGAGATAAAAGATGAGGATATCGAAGAACTCTCAGAATATGCAGCAAAGGAAGCCAATCCTCTCTACCCTGTTCCGATGCTGATGGATAAGAACGAGCTCAGGATATTCTACAAGATGGTAGAGGCAAAGAGCAGGAAGAAAGGTGAAACAGCCTGATTTCTACATATATGCAATACCGACAGGCCGCTTAATGCGGCTTGTTTCATTTGTATCCGATAACATGCTAGAATCCCTATATGGATAAAAGACTGATCAGAGCAGCAGCTATCATAATCATTGCGATTCTCATCGCTGCAGTATATTTCATAAAGAATGAAGGGAGCATATCCCTGGTCCAGGAAACGATAGATGAGAATGCTGGTGTGCTTCAAAGCGGAAGGGAAAGCCTTGAGATACACAGTTTCTCTCCAGATATGATCACCTCTTCCGAAACTCCTATGATAATCGTCATAGGAGAGGATTACTGCCAGCCTTGTCTGAGGATGATGCCGGATCTCGAGGAGCTTCACCGCGCCCATGATGATATCTCCATACGATATATCGATCTAGGGGAGAATAAGGAAGCCGCGGCATACTTTCCGATCCGTGTGACGCCTACAATTGCAGTATTTGAAGAAAATGGCAAGCCTTTCAGGCCATCAGAGGATGAGCCCCTGTCCTACATACTCTATTCGGACAGGAATACAGGAGAGCATGTGATGACCATACATGAAGGCTATCTTACCAGAGAAGAGCTTGAAGCGCTCATAGAGGAAGTCGTAAGTGATTGAAAGCATTCTCAGGGATATGGCTGACCTGATATCCCGTGGTGGGATATCCGCGCCTCTTGTCGCCCTTGCAGCAGGCATAATCACAGCAGTCACGCCTTGCTCTCTCTCACAGCTTCCTCTTGTGCTTGCATACGTTGGAGGAGAGGAATCCCCCGCAAAGGCATTCCGCCTCTCAGTCGTATATTCAATTGGACTAGCAGTCACATTCACAGCATTCGGAGCAGCAGCTGCTCTGATCGGGAATCTCATAGGAAATGCAGGAAAGATCTGGTATCTGATCCTAGGAGCACTGATGACGCTTATGTCTCTGCAGATACTCGGGATCTTCAGCATCGTCCCTTCAACATATCTTTCTGCCATGAATAAAAGGAGAGGATACCCTGGCGCACTCATTGCGGGAATCCTCGGCGGAATCTTCTCCTCACCATGCTCCACTCCTGTCATAATCGCGCTTCTGACAGTCATCGCAGCAGAAGGCACTATGGCAAAAGGAATCCTGCTGATGCTCCTATACGCGCTTGGATCTGCTTCACTTTCGCTTATACTGGGCTTCTCTCCATCTCTCATCAGAAAGCTTGGAAGATCGGAGAAGATGCATAGGGTTTCTGCGGCGCTCAATGCCGTACTTGGGATTTCCGTGCTGGCGCTCGGCCTTTATATGCTCTATCTTGGATTCTGAATCTCCTCAGGCTCTGCAATCTCATCAAAGGTATCGAGGACAACTGAAAGAAGGAATTCTATCATGCTCTCCTCTTTATCGATGCCATGATACTCGCCAAGGCTTTCCTTGCTTCCCTCTCCGTACATGCTTACATGCATCGGGCCATAGAACCCCCTTACGCCATAATCGGCCTGGAGTTCTTTGAGGGAGACTCCCATAAGCGGGGCCATTGCCCTGAGATCATCACGCTCAAGAGCAGCCTCAAAAAGGTATCTTCCACCAATATATGCTGTAACAGCCAGAGGAACATCAATGACTGCAGACTCGGACGACAGCTGTGGTCTCCGATGTATCCTCATCTCTATATCTCCAGCCTTATAGCGCTTTATCACGGCAGAGTCAGGTCTCACGATTGTCTGGAATGCATCCATATCCATTTCAGTGGAATTGCGATCAAGTATCATAGTCTCTCCAGTAGATTCTCTATAGTAATGCTAGCTGTGTCCCGGGTTCCTTTATCGAGGAAATCCATCGCAACAGCATCCCCGAGCGTCTCAACATCATCGCTCGTGACACTTCCGCACACTACAACAATAACATCCTTCACCGTAATCTGGTCCAGCGGACGTGCGGGAACGAAGGAAGAACGCCGGGTATTCACAGCCATCACCATCTTCGCATCCTCGAAATCAGCAAGATAGGACACAAGAGTCGCAGAAGGGACTCCCAGACGGCGCATGAGCTCCTTAAGTGACATCGCCCCATCCCCTGATCTGTACTTCTGCGCAATCAGCAGAAGCATATTCACCGCCTCTGCCACCTGCATCACAGGAGGTCTGGTATGGCCTATGATAATTGTTTTGTCAGGCCGGAACTGATGGATATAGACCATCTCAGCAGAGAAGAAGATTATGAACCAGCAGACGTAAAGATACAGGAGGGCAATGAAAACAGAGGCAAGGGATCCATAGATAACAGAATACGAGACCATCATCCCTGTCACACCCTGCAGTATGCTTGTCGCTATTAAAAGAGCCACGAGTCCTGTAATTGCACCGATGGATGCGGAAGACGTTCTTATCTTCGCTGCCGGAACTGCTTTATATAGCAGGAAAAGAAACAGCCAGATCACAAACGAAGAGGATAGAAGCCGTCCCATGCTTCCAGGAGGCCCATGCCCGATAGCAATACGTGAAAACGTATTCCTAACCATTGTCTGAAGTGCGAATGATGCTACTATCAGGAAAGCAAGGACTATGAGGAAAGTGAGGAAGGATGAGAATCTTCTCATCGCACCGGTACTGGGACGGGTATGGAATATCTGATTGATCGAGACATAGATCTTGTCGACAAGGAGAATCCCCGTGATGATGAATGATACAAGGCCTACTACTCCAAGCGACATCGCATTCGAAGAGAACAGAGAGATATAATCAGCAAGCTGATGCCCCGTATCGGATCCGAAGACATCCACAAGGAATTCCGTTATGAAATCCATGAATGGCTGGAGAACGCCGAAGACCGATAAGAATGCAACAAGGAATGTCAGACATGGAATGAGCGCAATCAGCGTCGAATAGACCATGCCGGAAGAGATCATCATCACATTGTCCCGCCCCATGCCGCGGAATGCTGTCAGGGCAACCTTCAGATAATCAGCCCACCACTGTGTGAATCCATGGAAGATATTACTCTTCATCGATCCTCCGGAGCACATCCTGGCAGAATGCGCCTATTTCATCCATTACAGCTTCTCTGTCTGTCTCATTGAGAAGCTCATGCCTGTCTTTCGGGAAAAGCTTCAAGCGCGGACTGAGTCCCGCATCCTTGTAAAGCTTATGTACCTTCCTTACTCCTTTGCCATAACCTCCTACAGGATCATCTTCTCCTGAGATGATGAGCATAGGAAGATCATTGCTTATATTCTCTGCCAGCTTCCTGTCGTTGGCCATCTCGATTCCCTCAAGCAGATCCATGAAGAACGCAGAAGAGCATGTGAAACCGCAAAGGGGATCATCCTCATACTTCCTGACCTCTGCCTTATCCTTTGTCAGCCAGCCGAAATTGCCTTCCCCAGGAAAATGCTTTGCATAGCTTCCGAATGCAAGGACGTTCATCTTCTCATCGGGCATCCTGCCTCCTGAAACAGCAGCATTATGCTTTGCAATCATACGTCCGATCCTGCCGATTATTCCCTGAGAAGCACCTGTACCCATGATGATGACGGCATCGAATGCATCAGGATGCATTCCAAGAACGCTTCTTGCCATAAATGATCCCATTGAATGGCCCATGAGGAAATGAGGCAGGTACTGGTGTTCCTGGGAAATGAGCTTATCGAGAGCCCATGAGTCGGAGCATACAAGCTTCCAGCCGTCATGCTCTGAAAACCAGCCCTTCTCATCCTCTGCCTTGGTGCATCCATGTCCACGATGGTCCTGAGCATAGACAACGAAACCAAGAGAGTTCATATAACGTGCGAAATGATCATATCTGGCACTATGCTCGGCCATGCCATGAAGAATATGGAGCGTTGCCTTTGCGTTCTCGGTATTCCATACCCTGAAGAACAGCGGATGCCCATCCGGAAGTATAAGCGTTCTTTCCTCCATAGTCACCTCTCAGCACAATTCTAGCCGGAGGGCAGGATATTGGCAACAATCGCAATCCGGTGCATTATCTCTGTATGCCGATTCTCATAACATCAGATATCCATGGTAGCTCGGAAGGCATAAAGCTTCTCAGGGATGCTATCGGAAAATACAGACCGGAAATGATAATCTCCGCCGGAGATCAGTGCCCAGACGAGGAGAATGCCGCATTCTATTCATCGCTGAGATCGGTACGGGGAAACTGTGACAGATTCTACGAGTACGGGAGTATTCCCTTTCCGCCGCTTTCGCTGGAACTTAAAGCCTACGGGAGGAGAATCATAGTAACGCATGGAGACAGACTGTACTATGATGATTTCCTTCTCAATCCAGGTGATATATTCATCTCAGGCCATACTCATGTGCCCTGCCTTGAGATGAAGAATGGAATCTATATATGCAATCCGGGATCCCCTTCGCGCCCGCGATCTTCAGAAGGTCCTTCTGCTGCGCTGCTGACAGAATCCGGGATCTCCCTTCTATCTCTTCTATCCCTTGACTTCTTCCGCACGCTCTCCTTCTTATGAATCTTACGGCAGCGTTCTTCCAGCGCCATGCGCTCTGTGCGATAGTATGAGAAAAGGCGGGCAGCGGGGACAGTCCGTCCATTGAAATCAGAAAGAAAGCGCTCCGGAAGCTTCTCTGGCTCTCTGAGGCTCAGAGCATCAAGAAGCTCAAGGCCTTTTTCCAGCATCTCCCTGCTCTTTTTCCCATATGCCCTGAATGACAGTGCAGCAATCCTTAAAGCCATCGGGAACCGGAATATTATGAAGGGGAATCTTCCGAACCAGGAAACGATAGCAGGGAACGGTGAATATCCCAAGGAAAGAAGATAAAGGGAAAAGACGCTCTCATATAGTGCCATGATAGCGCTGGATTCAGGAGAAAGCGGAGTCTTTGGCAGATAGTCGGAAACCAGAGGAAGGACAGGAAACGAGAATGCTGCGGCTATCGCATCAGGGAAAGATCCCCTGAGATCCGAAGGAACAGCCCTTCCATCCTCGCATCTGATATCTCCAAGGATTCCCTTTGTCAGCTTTCTGCTATAATCACTTCCGCTCCCTATCATATGGATTATCCTGGCATAGTCCTCAGCGCCCTTGCCTCTGAGAGAAGGAAGCATCGGATCATCTGTCTTTGAAAGCTCATGGAGCACGGAACTCAGATAAACTATATCAAGACCTTCCTCTATCGCAGCATCGCGGAGTTTCTTTACGCTCTCGGGAGAAAAGAAACCAAGATTTGCGCCAAGGAATGCAGAATCCCTCCAGTCCGGAAGCGAGGCACCATCCTGGGTTTTCCTCAAGCATGATACGATGCAGTCATTACAGCTATGGGGAAGAATACCGTATCTGTCCATGAGAGCCTTGCCATCCAGGAAATACGCCCTTGGATCAAAACGGTCTCTATAGCCATACACCGGAAGCCATCCAAGACGAAGAGCGCTATCAATCATCCGGCAGCTTCCCTCAATTCTGAGTGTTCTTATGGCCTTGGATCTTTCCGTCTTCCTATCATACGGACTGACGCTCTTTTCTGATGAGGAACGGCGGAAGCATGGCATCGATATTCCTTTCAGATTCCTGGCTCCGAAGAGATACCCCAGCCCATCGGAAGGAATCTCCATGCCATCGGAAAGAAGAGAAGCATAGACAACCCCGTTCTCTCCTGCCCTTCCTATGGCAAGATAGGAATCCGTGCTGCTGTCAGCAAATGCCGAACCGAACCCTGCGGCACTCATCCCTGCCAATCTCTCAGCAGAAATGACCGAGGCCCCGGAAGCTGAAAGCGCAATGGCAGAAAGCCGTCTTGCTCTTCCTGTTATCACAATAGAGCCGAATCCCAGTCTGTAAAGAGAATATCCAGGTGAGAGATTTGAAAAAGCTGCAGTCCGCCTGGATGTCACAGGGGAACGGTAGATTATGGAAAAGAATGCTGATCCTCGGAAAGCAATGCTCTCAGCAGATGGTGCAGATATCACAACAGGATCATCTGCAAGGAACTTGTCATAGAGCTTAAGACCAAGCTCAAGTGCAGAGCTATTGCCATATTCACCAGCATCGATGTCTTCATATGTTCCACTATCCAGGGCTATATGGAGTATGCGCATAAGTCGATTATACTCCAAATATGCATCAGCGTCCCCTGCCTTGTCCATGCTCTCCAGATTCCAGACCTCTCTTCTCCATTGCGCAAACAGGAAATTCACACATTCATCCACAGCCATCTGCTATCATGAGAACATGGAAAAGATCAAAGTGCTGATTGATGGTGTCGAGATTATCACTGAAACAGGGACAGAGCTTTTAAGTCTTATTGACAGATACAGCATAAGCTATATGGATAATCCCATAGCTGCTGCATACGTCAATGGCTATATAGTTTCCCTCAGGGAAAGAGTCGAAGGGAATGCAGAGATAAAGACTATCAGAGTAATATCCCAGGAAGGGAAGCGTATATACAGGAAATCCCTCTGCTTCCTTCTCTGTTATGCCTCTGCGCTCATAGCGCCGGAAAGGACCCTGATCATAGGCCACAGCCTTGGAGATGGTTTCTTCTTCCGTTACAGAGATGGCATGAAGCCTGATACAGACAGGCTCAGGGAAGCCATGCAGGATGCCATCAGGGATAATCTTCCGATAGAAATAGCAACTCTCTCAGCCGAAGAAGCAATTGCCTACGCTGAGAACAGGAGGCTTGATGAGACGAAGAAGCTTCTGATGACAGAGAACGGAAGTGATTACAGATTCGCGAAGATGGGCACATGCTATGAACTGTACCATGAGCCGATGCTCCCTTCTGCTGGGTATCTAGGACTCTGGGAACTGATGGATTATCAAGGGGGACTGCTTCTAAGGTATCCCCAGTCAAGAAATCCTTTCCAGATCATGCCTTTTACAGATAATCCACTGCTCTTCTCTGTATTCAGGGAAAACAAGAGAATATCAGAGATCCTTGAGATAAGATCCCTCGGTGATCTGAACATGAAGATCGCAGATGGCTCTATAACAGAGACCATAAGGCTCTCTGAATCGCTCCAGAGACAGAGGATTGCCTCGATTGCGGCTGCAATAAAGAAGAAGGAAACGGTAAAAGCTGTATTCATCGCAGGACCGTCTTCATCCGGGAAGACCACATCTTCAATGAAACTCACAGATGAGCTGAAGATCCTTGGATATGAGCCAATAAGGCTATCCCTCGATGATTATTACCTATCCGAACCGGATATTCCCGTAGATGAGAACGGAGAGAAGGACTTTGATGTTCTCCACTCTCTGGATATTCCCCTGTTCAGGAGTCAGCTTGCCGATCTGGCAGCGGGGAAAGAGATCCATCCTGCATCCCATTCATTCAAGGAAAAGAAGACTGTCCTGAGCGAGAGCACTATCAGGATGGGAGAGAAATCCATACTCATAATCGAAGGCATCCACGGGTTGAACCCCGCTCTGATTGCGGATTTCCCCGAAGATCTTGTTTTCCGCGTCTACATCTCAGCACTGACGCAGGTCAATCTGGATACAAGGCTGAGGATAAGCACTACAGATAACCGTATTCTCAGGAGAATGGTCCGAGACAATAGGACAAGAGGGATAACCGCCTCTGAAACGCTGAGAAGATGGCCTCAGGTTGAGCGCGGAGAGAAGAACAACATCTTTCCCTTCCAGAATAATGCAGATGTCATGATAAACAGCGCTCTTGAGTATGAGCTGCCTGTTCTCTCTGTTTATGCAATCCCGCTCCTGAAATCCGTAAAGAAGGAAGATGGCGAACCATATGCCGTTGCAAGAAGGCTAATAGATTTCCTGAGCCTTATCTATCCGATGTCCTCAGAGCAGGTCCCCCCAGACTCGACTCTCAGGGAATTCATCGGAGGATCGATTTACGGTGCTATCTGATTCCAGATCTGCCAGCCTTGAGAAGAAGAATAGGAAATACCCCTAAAGCTCCTTCTCAGGCTCGGATCTGCATGCTATCTGCCATCTCCGGTTTCGAATACAGTACGGGTCTCAACCAGAATGTCAGGATAGATTGAGAGCATATTCATAATGCGGAGTGATGATCCCGCGGGCCTGTTCGTACCGCTCTCCCATGCTTCAACAGTCTTTTCCGACACTCCCATGACTGATGCGAACATCCCAGAAGAGAGGCGGAGACTGAGGCGGAGCTTCTTTATATCCTCCGCACTCATCTCTTTCAGATCTGCGACTGCGAGGAATTTATTCCTTTTCGTCAGCAATCCGCGCTTACGCGGATAGAGCGCATCACGGACAAGATCGAGATATACGCTTATCATTGCTTACCATATATATGAAGGCACTCATTAAGCTCTTCAAGGATCCTGTCCTTGCACTTTCCGCAGGCAGTACAGCATCCTGTAGCATCCTGAAGCTCCTGGAAATTCCTTACCTTATCATTCTTTACAAGGTCTTCGATCATATGGTCCGTAACGCCTTTGCACTCGCAGATTATCCGTGCAGTCGTCCCCTTGTACGGATTATCCATATTATGCTTCTCAAGATAATCATCGATTGCAGCCCTGAGTGCCTTATCTCCAAGAACTGAGCAGTGGAACTTGTGCTCAGGGAGCCCCCCAAGCTTATCTGTTATCATCTGCGGAGTGATATGATACGCCTCATCCAGAGTCATTCCGATTGCGATCTCACTCATCATAGAAGTCGAGGCAATCGCAGAGGCACATCCATATGTCAGCCATCTGAGATCGCTGATTCTGCCATCTGCGACCTTTATACCGACACGCATCTGATCCCCGCATGCAAGCGACCCAACCTCGCCGACTCCATCGGGCGTGAAATCCTCACCTTCCTTCCAGAGATTCCTCGGATTCATGAAATGATCCTTGACTGTATCCGTATATACCCATTGAGACATGAAACTCTGCATCATCCCCTCCTTGTGCTCATCGCCCTTATCCTTGAGATGATCGGCGGGAGCTTTTCCAGCACATAGCTGACATCTTCCATAGTATTGTATCTGCCGAATGAGAACCTGACGGATCCGTGAGCAAGCTCTACATCAAGCCCTGAGGCAAGAAGGACATAGCTTGGCTCCAGGGATCCTGTAGCACATGCAGATCCTGTTGATACCTCGATTCCCTCAAGATCCAGATAGAGAAGTATCGATTCGCCTTCTGCTCCGGGGAAAGAAACATTCAAAGTGCCAGGAAGGCATAGATTCTCATCATTCGAGCCATTTATGATCACATCCGGGATCTTCTCCTCAATTCCTTTTCTAAGAGCTTCCCTCATCTCCCAGAGTCTGTCATGCTCTTCAATAAGGCCAGCCTCAGCAAGCTCAACAGCCTTTCCCAGCCCGTAGATTGCCTGATTGTTGTATGTTCCGGCTCTCATTCCTTTCTCCTGATGTCCTCCATGTATGTAAGGAAGAATAGGAACCCCCTTCCTCGCATAGAGAACACCAATGCCTTTTGGCCCATAGAACTTATGGGCAGAGAGCGATAGGTAGTCCGCGCCTGAATCATCCACATTGACAGGTATCTTCCCGATAGCCTGTGTCGCATCTGTATGGAAATACGCACCATGCCTGTGGGCTACAGCCGCACACTCTGCAACAGGCTGTATCGTCCCGGTCTCATTATTGCCTGTCATAATGGAAACCAAGGCAACATCATCGTCCATCAGCTTCTCAAGCTCAGATACAATCACGCGCCCTGAATGATCCACAGGACAGAGATCGACACGGTACCCCTTCTTTCTCAGATACTTTGCGCTTTCAATCGAGGCAGGATGCTCGACAGAGGAGATGACTATGCGGTTGCGCTTATCACCATCATCAGCTCTATCTCTGAAAATGCCGAATACCGTATTGTTGCTTTCCGTTGCTCCGGATGTGAAATAAATCTCCTCCGGCTCCGCTCCGATAAGCGATGCGACCCTGCCACGTGCCCAATCGATTCCTGCAGCTGCATTGCGTCCCAGCGTATGCATGCTGGAAGCATTGCCATACAAAGCAGAGTTCTCTCTCATGAACTCCAGAACCTCATCTGCTGTTCTGGTTGTACCATTATTATCAAGATAGACATACCTATCCATGTAAACACCTCTTCAGTCGTAAGGTATTAGCATTGAGCCAAGGAGTCAACCGGCATCCTCAGAATCCCCTGAGAAGACCTTCTCAGCCTGTCTTCTGATAGCCTTGAAACTGTGATCGATTGCAATGAATGCCCAGCTCTTGGTCCGTTTGAAAACAACACCCTCTTCAGTGAATTCCGTAGAGGAATAGCCAAGGGCGATACGAGGATTGTCATAGCTGGCAAACCCGTTTGCAAGATAAACCATTCTAGAACAGCCAGTAGGTACAACCATATTGCGCGTGCCTTTGGGACCTGCATTGAAACCGCAGGTAAGAGACATCACTTCAGGAACCCCGCCATCATACAGAGCCCATGGAGCATCCATCCGTCCAAGGAAATTCTCTGTGATATCCGCATTGGGGAAGAGATAGTCCTCCTCTTTCTCGGCCTTGCTGGGTGTAAGCATAAAAAACAGAAGCTGGCTACGGGGATTGTTGACAGCTATCCAGGCTTTCTCATCGCGCTCCGGGATCTTGCCGATTATGTAATCATACGTCCCTGTCGGAGATGGGACATAGCCGGCATCGGCGTTTCCCCCACGCATCAATGGAGCGTGCTTCAGATCATCGAAGACAATACCTGGACGGAACCTGCCTACCCCGGATTCCCTCTGTGTCATACCATATGCGGTAAAATAACGGGCGCTTGTCTGAATCATCGTTCCCGTTTCGATTGCAGGATACCCAAGCATCGAGTGCCATGCAGCAGAGGCTCTGAGCTCAGTCTCACCCTTGTTCTCTATTCTTATCGCCGTATACAGGACAGGCTGTCCAGGAAGGATCATATCGATCTTCCCAAGCTTGTATCCACCATCTCCCCGGATCTTAAGCTCTGAATAACGCCAGACTCCTCCGAATTCATCCTCTGTACCATATTTTCTGAGAATCCAGTATGGATCCGTGCTGAGTCCACGGTCCGTCAGGAATGAGAAATATCCGCCGCCGGCCTGATACAGGCTCTGCCTGTTCTGCCACCATGATCCATTGGGATCGGACTCGACGCTCTCACCTGTTGAACGGAAATAAGGAAGCGCCAGCGCATTTATCCTGGCACCTGAGAGCGCTCTGGACGTCAGCTCCAGAAGCACATCTCCCTGATCTTCAATTGTTGCAGCAAATATGTCATTTGACATATACGTCGCATAACGCCCTTCCCAGAGCACAAGCCGTTTTATATCCACAGTGGCAGATTTCTCCTCAATGATATATCATACAACAAAGAACTGAGGTCTGCCATGATAGGAATCGAGAACGGAAGCATCTTCCATCTTTCAACATGCAATACGAGCTATATTTTCCATATACTGCCATCAGGCCATGCAGAGCATCTGTATTACGGGAGAAAACTCCGTGATGCAGGATCTTCCCTGACAGCAATAAGGGAAAAGCGGTACATTGCTCCAGGAATGGCAACATACTTATCCGAAGAAGACGATACACTGGTTCTTGATGATACCCTTCTGGAATTCTCATCAGAGGGGAAAGGAGACTACAGGGTTCCTCTTGTAGCCATATCCTGGGGAGAGAGCGGGGAAAGAACAGCAGACTTCCGCTTCTCCGGATACAGAAAGAATGATGGGATACTTATGATCGGCAGCGGACTGCCGCAGGCAAAGGACAAAGCGGGAGATGCAGAGACTCTTGAGCTTATCTTTGATGATGATCTGAGGCAGATTGAATTAAGACTGATTTACACGGTCTTCCCATCTCTGGATGCAATAACAAGACGCAGCATCATAACAGCAAAAGGAAATAAGCCGATAATCGTGCGCTCTCTCTTATCTTCACAGCTGGATTTCAGGACAGACAATATGTCTGTAACGACGTTCTCCGGCACTTGGGCGAGAGAGTTCGGAAAAGTCAGAAGACCGATCAAGGATGGGAGCATCATCTCTGAATCCAGAAGGATGGCATCTTCAGCGGAAGCGAATCCGGGCTTCATACTGGAAGCGGGGGATGGGACTGCTTATATCTGCAACCTTATCTACTCAGGTCCTCACAGAGCAGTATTCTCTCATACGCCATATGGGCTTACGCATATTGCATGGGGAATCAATCCGGAGATGTTCTCATGGCCGCTGAAACCCGGAGAGTCTTTTTCTTCCCCGGAAGCAGTGATGGTATGCAGCCCTGACGGTCTCTGGAGCGCATCAGAGAGAATGCATGCATTCGCAGATAGCGCCATCATAAGAAGCGTATGGTCAAGCCGCATGCGCCCTCTTATGCTGAATACATGGGAAGGAGCTTACTATTCACTATCGGAAAAGCGTGTCCTGAATATGGCAGAAGGTGCCAAGGAAATGGGGCTGGAAGGAATAATCGTGGATGATGGCTGGTTCGGAGCCCGGCGCAACGACCGCACAAGCATCGGGGACTGGCACGCCAATACGATGAAATTCCCAGAAGGTCTCTTCGAGGTCTCAGAGAGTGTACACAGGATGGGACTTCTTTTCGGGCTCTGGTTCGAACCGGAAGGCATCAGCGGCAAATCCCTGCTGTATAAGGAGCATCCTGACTGGATAATAGGAAGGAATGAAGAAGATAATGCAAAAGGAAGAAGCGAGGAGCTATTGGATCTGACGCGGCAGGATGTAAGGGAATGGCTCATTGACACACTGTCCTCTGTAATTGACCGCTGCCGTGTCGACTACATCAGATGGGACCTATCCAGACACTATTCCGATATTTTCTCGCATCAGGGGATCGATGACTATGGCACGTTCTGCCATAGATATATCCTCGGACTGTATCAGGTGATAGGCTCAATCGGGCGGAGATTCCCTGGATTATATATCGAGACGAGCGCAGCAGGCGGCTCCAGATTCGATCTTGGTATGCTATGCTACTCAGCTTCGATATGGCTGAGTGCGGATTCAGATCCGATAGAAAGAGCCTCAATGATAGCGAATGCTGTAATGCTGTACCCATTATCGGTCATTGAATCATCCGTTGCCCCATCTCCGAATTCGCTTACACACCGCATAACAGACAGAGAGACAAGATTCAATGTCGCAGCGTTCGGAGTACTGTCATATTCCCTAGACCCATCTTCTCTCTCTCGTATTGAGATGGCGGCATTCAGGCAGCAGATTGAATTCTATAAAAGCTACAGGATACTGTTCCAGTTCGGAACGTTCAAAGTGGATGAAGATGGGAACAGGATAATCTGGTCCGTCGCAAGCAAGGATAGAAGCACTATCCTTCTGCTGTATCTGCAGAAACTGCTCAAGCCGAATACGACTGCGGAAAAACTTTATGTAAGCCAGGCCATACCGGAATATGACTACAGGATCTTCTCCCGCAGCCATCTTCTGACAGATCATGAATCATCGTCTTATCCCCAGGAAAGCGAGTGCTATATAGTTCCGGGAGATGCTCTGAAGTACGCAGGAGTATCCCTGGTCGAACAGGTATCCGGAAGCGGATACTGCGAAGGAATGAGAATGCTCGGGGATTTCTCTTCCAGACTTTATATCATCAGGAGGGTTGAAGATTGAACAACATAGTTATTGCAGGTGCAGGAACATTCGGAACAGCTGTTGCAGAGAGGCTTTCATGGAACTCAAAGAACAGAGTCACTCTCCATACCATTGAAAAAGATGTCGAGAAGGATATCAACGAGTATCATCAGAACAAGAAGTACTTCCCTACGCGTTTTCTATCAAGATATCTGACCGCGACATCATCATTTTCCGTATTCCGTGAAGCCGATGTGATAATGCTTGTGATACCATCCAAGGCAATTGTCTCATTTTCCGAAGAGATAAGAAAGAATACCGACAAGGAGCCTCTGATCGTCAATCTTGCAAAGGGAATGAGCGACGACGGAGCTTTCATCACGGAAAATATCCCATTCAGCCGGACTGCAAGCATGAAAGGCCCATCATTTGCCATAGAGACCATCAATGGATTCCCTACATCCTTCACTTTCGGCGGACAGCGTTCCGACTATGACTACTTCAAGAAGGAAGTCCTTACTGACACCCAGTTCTCTCTGGACTATTCAAGTGATGTCAGGGCTGTTGAGCTTATGAGTATCCTCAAGAATATGTATGCAATTGCGATAGGCCTTGTCTCCGGAAAGTTCAACAGTCCTAATGTAGACTTTCTTGTTTACACGAAAGCCGTAAATGAAATGAGAGGCTTTCTAAGGATATTCGGATGCGAATCCGATACGATCTTCCGCTACTGTGGCATAGGAGACCTCGGGCTGACAGCTCTCAACGATCTTTCAAGGAACAGAACGCTTGGAATGCTTATCGGCAAAGGATTCGGATTCGATCCGGATTCCAAATCATCAACAGTCGTAGAAGGACTGAGGACTATCAAGCTCATGGGAGAGATAA
This sequence comes from uncultured Spirochaetaceae bacterium, assembly GCA_944389065.1. Classification (GTDB taxonomy): domain Bacteria; phylum Spirochaetota; class Spirochaetia; order Sphaerochaetales; family Sphaerochaetaceae; genus Ornithospirochaeta. The sequence goes on along the minus strand of CALXKZ010000090.1, from coordinate 24,803 downwards.
CAAGGGAGAAGAACGTCTCAGGCGACTTCCCCCTCGTTCAGGCGCTCTATAGGCTGCTCTATGAGAATGACAGCCTCAACGACTATACGGTAAGCGTCCTCAACTGAGGATGCTTCTCTGCATAGCGGAGAAAAAAGCCAATAGCTCCCATCATTATGCCATTGTCATAGATCCCCTTTCCCATATCGCGGATAGCATCCTCAACCGGTACTTCAACGATATCTATCTCCTCATTCGGATCAAGGCTCTGGCCGCCCTCCTTCCTTATATCCTCAACAAGGAAGAAAGACTGGACATTGTTCATGAATGCGGGGTTCGGACAGACTGCGCCAAGGAGCGTGAAGCGTCCTGTCAGGCCTGTCTCCTCCATCAATTCGCGCTTTGCAGCCTCCTCTCCGCTCTCGCCTTTCTCAACAAGTCCTGCAGGAAATTCCCTGGTAATGCGTCCAGGTCCATGCCTCCACTGCTCCTCCATTACGAAGCATGGAACTCCATCTTCCCTCAGAAACCATGGAATCGCGACGACCCAGTCAGGACTATCCATGCGGACGAATTTCCCGTGTCTCCCATCATGCGAAGTCCTCTCCATCTCAGAGATGTCGAATATAGGTGTCGAGAACACCTTCTTCTCACTATATGTTTTCCACTCTAGATCTCTCATTGCTTCTTCCTTGAGGGACAGTTCGATGTGCATGAAGCACAGGCCGATGGCTTGCATGAAGGCGTTCCCAAGAACGATGTATCACGGGAAGTAGAGCATGCTGTGCCATTATTGATTTCATTGGCAATCGCTTTCAGAGCCTCAGCAGACGGATGACCTGTCTCTGCGACCCACTCCTTGCCTTCATCCTCAGCTTCAGGAAGCCCTATCTCCATAGGGATTGCTCCAAGGAAAGGAACATGCATCTCCTGGCACATCTTCTTTCCGCCGCCCTTGCCGAATATAGGGATCTCCTCCTTGCAATGCGGGCAGATAAGTCCCGACATATTCTCAATGACACCGATGATAGCAACCCCTAGCTTTCTTGAGAAATTCACTGAACGGCGTGCATCAAGGACTGCGACCTCCTGCGGAGTTGTTACGATAATCGAACCCGTAAGCTCCGGGATGGACTGGCAGACTGTAAGCTGCTCATCACCGGTTCCTGGAGGAGTGTCGATCAGAAGGTAGTCCAGCTCTCCCCACTCCACATCGGAAAGAAACTGCCTGATAGCGCTGTTCTTGAGAGAGCCGCGCCAGATGACAGGAGCATCGGGATCCTCGAGGGCAAAAGCAAGCGACATCACCTTTAGTCCTGGTCTTGGCGTTACAGGAACGAATGTATGTCCATCCTCTGACAAAAGCTCTGCATCCTTGCAACCGAACATCACAGCAACATTCGGGCCGTGGAGATCTGTATCAAGCACACCGACACGGCATCCCATATCAACAAGGGCATTGGCAAGATTGACTGTAACAGTTGTTTTACCGACACCGCCCTTGCCGGACATAATCATGATCTTACGTCCGATCTTATCCATGCGCTCACGGATACGCTTATCCTGAGCCTCATATTCATCCATCTGATTTTCAGCCATAGCTGTAAGATAGCACTGTAATGGGAACAAGTGAAGCAAAGAGAGAACATATTATCTTCTTCTCTTCTTCATGAATGAACATGGATTCCAAGGTATAATCAGGTCATGAAGAAGATAATATTGATAACTGCATTGCTATTGGCATCGCTATCCTGCTTTGCAGCAGGCACGATAACGGTTTCAGGAAGCGCAGAAGTATCTGCAGTTCCTGATACAGCTTCATTTTCACTTACAGCTTCATTCACAGAGCAGACCACAAAAGAAGCCATGGACAGGACTGCGGCCATGATCAATGAAGCAATACAGATCCTTGAATCGGAATACGGCCTTGCTGAAGAGGATATAACCACATCATATATCGGGGTATCTCCTGAATATATCTATGAGGACGGGAAGAGGGTCCACACAGGACAGGCAGCATCCCAGTCTCTTGATATAACAATAAAAGATATGGAAAGCATCGGACCGATCTATGGCAGATTGTCTGAACTTGATGGAATAACGCTGTCATCAATAACGCTTTCCTCGACAAAGATGGCACAAGCCCTGAAAGCAGCCCGGATCGGAGCTGTCAGGGACGCAAGAGACAAAGCGGAGACCTATGCGGAAGCGGCAGGAGCAGAGATTGGAAGCATTGAGCGCATCTCTGATTCATCTTCATCCCCTGCTCCTATGTTCAGGCTCGAAGCTGCGGCCATGGACTACAGCGCAGCAGGCAATTCAGTGACTTACAGAGCAGGCGATGTCACAGCAAGAGCTGAAGTATCCATCACATACAATCTGATCTGATGACTCATGATTTTTCTCTGCAGGAGTGCGATCTCCTGCAGATATATATTCCAGATGGAACATTATTCTGCATATTTTCTCAACTAAATGATAAGAGTGCATTAATTCTCCGCTACATGCTTCATCACAGCTCATTTTACCCATCTTCGGCATATTGCACCTACTTCCCAATCTCTGATATATTCTGAATTTGAATACCGATGCTTTTCGGTACAGGAGTCAAACATGTTGGGATTGTTATATAACATGCCGAGAGAAGAGCTTATAGCTCAGCTTTATGATGGTCTTGTGCTCCTTGTCCTTGGAATGGGCACGGTCTTTGTATTCCTTGTACTGCTTATCTACATCACTAAGATCATGAGTAAGCTCTGCATGAGGGATCCAAGCCATCCAGCAAATTCCAAAGCCAAGGCAGAGGCTGCTGCACCAGCTCCAGCCGCCAGGACTATGGCAGCCGCACCAGCAAATGATGATGCGGCAGTTGCAGCAGCAATTGCAGCTGCTTACGACAAATCAAGGAACTAAGGAAAAGGGGTTAGCAGAAAATGAGCAAGAAGAAAGTAGATTTCATGCTTACGGCATTCCGCGATGGATTCCAGTCCGTTTACGGTGCCCGTGTTTTCACTAAGGATTTCATGCCAGCTGTCGCAGCTGCAAGGGAAGCAGGCATCACCCACTTCGAAGCAGGTGGCGGTGCCAGATTCCAGTCGCTTTATTTCTATACAAACGAAGATGCTTTCGCAATGATGGATGAGTTCCGCCAGGTCGCTGGACCGGATGCGAACCTCCAGACACTTGCAAGAGGTGTCAATGTCGTAGGTCTTGATTCCCAGCCAAGGGATATCATCAAGCTCCATGCACAGCTTTTCAAGAAGCATGGAATGACGACAATCAGAAACTTCGATGCACTCAACGATGTCAACAACCTCATCGATAGTGGAAAGGCCATCCATGATGCAGGCCTCAAGCACGAAGTCACAGTTACAATGATGAGCCTCCCAGAGGGTGTCACTGGTGCTCATACACCTGACTTCTACGAGCGCATCCTCCGCCAGATCCTTGATGCAGGTATTCCTTATGATTCTGTATGTTTCAAGGATGCATCAGGAACATCAACACCTCACAATGTATTCGAGACAGTGAAGAGAGCAAGGAAGCTCCTCGGACCGAATGTGAAGATCGTATTCCATTCACACGAAACAGCTGGTGTATCTGTTGCACAGTACATGGCAGCACTCGACGCTGGTGCTAATTCGATCGACCTTTCGATGTCACCTGTATCAGGCGGCACATGCCAGCCAGATGTACTTACAATGTGGCATGCATTCAGAGGCACTGACTACACTCTCGATGTTGATATCAACAAGGTAAGAGATGCAGAGAAGGTATTCGAGGAGTGCATGGCAGACTACTTCCTCCCACCAGAGGCAAAGTCAGTCAATCCTGAGATCCCATTCTTCCCGCTTCCAGGTGGAGCCCTCACGGCAAACACACAGATGCTCAGGGACAATGGTCTTATGGATAAGTATCCTCAGATTGTTGAGGCCATGGGCGATACAGTTGCAAAGGGCGGTTTCGGAACATCTGTAACACCTGTTTCACAGTTCTACTTCCAGCAGGCTTTCAACAATGTTATGTTCGGACCTTGGAAGAAGATCGCAGAGGGCTATGGAAAGATGGTTCTCGGCTACTTCGGAAAGACACCTGTCGCTCCGGATCCGGAAGTTGTGAAGGCAGCTGCTGCACAGCTCAAGCTTGAGCCTACTACAGAGAAGGTCGTTGATATCAACGATAAGAACCCGAACAAGGGCATCGAAGCTTCAAAGAAGATGCTTGAGGAAGCTAACCTCCCGATCAACGACGAGAATATCTTTATCGCATCAACCTGTAAGGAAAAGGGAATCCTCTATCTCACAGGCAAGGCAAAGGTCAATGGTGTCAGACTCAAGAGCCAGGAGAAGAAGGCAGAGGCTCCAGCTGCAGCTAAGAAGGCTTCCAATGGCGAATACACAGTCACGGTCAATGGAAAGGCATATGGCGTCAAGCTCGATGCTAATTCGGCTGTTGTCAATGGAGTTTCCTATCCGCTCTCAATTGCTGATGGAATCGCAGCACCAGCAGCTCCTGCACAGCAGGCAGCTCCTCAGCAGGTTGTCGTAACAGGCTCTGAGGAGATCAAGGCTCCAATGCCGGGCCTTGTACTCCGTGTAAACGTCAAGGTCGGCGACAGTGTGAAGAAGGACCAGGTAGTTATGGTCATGGAAGCCATGAAGATGGAGAATGAGATCTATGCTCCATGCGATGGCGTTGTATCCTCCATTCCTGTCTCACAGGGCCAGCAGCTCCAGTCAGGAGAGGTTCTCATGACAATCGGCGGCGTTGCAGTAGCTGCCCCTGTAGCTCAGCCAGCTCCAGTACAGGCCGCACCTGTCCAGGCAGCTCCTGTAGCTCAGCCTCAGGTCACAGTAACGGGCTCTGAGGAGATCAAAGCTCCGATGCCGGGCCTCGTGCTCCGCATCAACGCAAAGGTCGGCGACACTGTGAAGAAGGATCAGGTCGTGATGGTCATGGAAGCCATGAAGATGGAGAATGAGATCTATGCTCCATGCGATGGCGTTGTATCCTCCATTCCTGTCTCACAGGGTCAGCAGCTCCAGTCAGGAGAGGTTCTCATGACAATCGGCGGCGTTGCAGTGGCAGCTCCAGCTGCTCAGCCTGCTCCTGTAGAGGCAGCTCCTGTCCAGGCAGCTCCAGCAGCACCACAGTCAGCTCCAGTACAGGCCGCAGGCGCAGGCACTGAGATCAAGGCTCCGATGCCGGGTCTCGCACTCCGCTTCAATGTAAAAGTCGGCGATGCAGTCAAGAAAGATCAGGTCCTCATGGTCATGGAGGCTATGAAGATGGAGAATGAGATCTATGCTCCATGCGATGGTGTGGTAAAGCAGATTCTCGTGAACCAGGGTGATCAGATTGCTGCAGATACAGTGCTGATGATCATCTAAAGGAGAGCTAACCAGTATGGACGCAATAGTAAATGGACTTATGCAGCTCTGGACATCAACAGGAATCTTCGGGTTCCTGTTCCCAGATGCTGTCATAGAAATGTGGGGAGAGGGAGCAGCGGCAGCCGGTGCAGTAGGACCAGGGTGTGCCATCATGATCCTTGTCGGATTCCTTCTCCTCTATCTTGCAATCAAGAAGGGATTCGAGCCCCTGCTTCTCATTCCTATCGCAATGGGATGCATACTTTCCAATATCCCTTCTGCATTCATAGCATCGGTAGACCCGACATCTGGAGATGCAGGCTTCATAAAGATTCTCTATGATGCTGGCATCGAATCAGGTCTCTTCCCTGTGCTTATCTTCATGGGTGTAGGTGCAATGACAGATTTCGGACCGCTCATCGCTAACCCGAAGACACTTCTTCTCGGTGCGGCAGCTCAGCTCGGAATCTTCACAGCCCTCATCGGTGCACTGCTCCTCTCATTCATTCCTGGAATCAACTTCAACCTCAATGTTGCTTCTTCCATCGGAATCATCGGAGGCGCAGATGGTCCTACAGCCATCTACGTAACAAGCCGTCTTGCCCCTGAGTATCTTGGCTCAATCGCAGTAGCCGCATACTCATACATGGCACTTGTTCCTATCATCCAGCCACCTATCATGAAGGCTCTCACCACAGAGAAGGAAAGGAAGATCAGGATGCAGCAGCTCAGACCGGTATCCAAGCTCGAGAAGATCATCTTCCCGATCATGGTCATCACAGTCTGTGCTATTCTCCTTCCATCAGCCTGCCCTCTCATCGGAGCTCTCATGTTCGGCAACCTCGCAACTGAATGCGGAGTCATCAAGAGACTTTCCGATACAATGCAGAATGCTCTGATGAACACTGTAACGATCTTCCTCGGACTCTCTGTCGGATCGAAGATGGCTGCAGACAAGTTCCTCAACCTTGAGACACTCGGAATCCTTGTTCTTGGAATGGTTGCATTCGGTGTTGGAACAGCTGGCGGTGTTCTTCTTGGAAAGCTCATGAACAAGCTTGATCCGAAGCACCCAGTAAATCCTCTCATCGGATCTGCAGGTGTTTCTGCCGTACCTATGGCAGCACGTGTTTCCAGCAAGGTCGGCCAGGAAGCAGATACCCAGAACTTCCTTCTCATGCATGCTATGGGACCGAACGTATCAGGTGTTATCGGATCAGCAGTTGCTGCAGGTGTGCTTATCTCTGTAGTACCTACAATGATGGCAGCTATCTGATAGAAGATACAGCAGGGTATCATGAAGGCCGCTCTTCGGGGCGGTCTTCTTTATTTTATTTGCTTGTCCAGCCAATTCAGAGAGCCCTTCCATTCTTTTTGATCCAGCAGAATCTGCATTCATCACATCCTCCAGACACTTTTATTACGGAAAAACCATCAATTTATTTGTTTAATAAAAATAATGCCTGCTACTGGACTTGCCTATGCCTATCATCTCCATGCTAGAATTCCATAGAGGGGATAAATGGGAAGAATACGTAAAGACACTGTAATGGCTTCATTCATAAATGCTCTGCCTGTAATCGCATTCTTCATATCCTCATTCTTCCTTCTCTATTCTCTTTTCGGATTGCACTATGTGGTAGCAGTTCCTCCAATGGCGGCATTCTTCAATGCAGAGAGAAGAAAACCATCCACGAAGTACTCTCTCCTTATCTTCCATGAGACACTTCTGCTGATCCTTGCCTCACTGGGATCGCTGAATATATGGGTTGTCACGCTTCTGAATATCCTTGTGCCATTCGTGCTTGTATTCACCCAGAGCTCACAGTTCAATCCAAAGGGCTACTACACATATATGCTGCTTTTTGTCTATATGTCCTTCGTTCCTGCAAGGGATGCAGAGGAATTCATCCTTATGCTCATATCACTATGGCTTCTCACTGCCTATATGGGAACTATCCTTTTCTTTATCAGAAGGAAGGCAAAGGACATCCACAATGAGAAAGTGTCTGTGCAGGAGCTTCTTAAAGAGCTTTCAGAACTTACGCGTCTTATGGTAAGCGAAGACAACAGCATCAAGCCGAGAATACATTTCTGGAAGCTGATGCATAGGATATCAGATAGCAGAAAGAGCTTCTCTGCCATGAGCACAACAGATACCCAGATCGAGAATATGATGTCCACCCTGCTACAGCGCTTTTCATACATGCTCTCAGAGTATGAATGGCATAAGGATCTTGATGCCGTTCATACCGCTGAGCTTAAACGTCTGGCAGAATTCCTTGATGAGACTTCAAAGGCGATCGGGACGCAGTGGCAAGGCGAATGCATTGAAAAAGCTGACGATATCCTCGATACAATGCAGCTTCCGGAAGGCCGCATCAGGATTTTCATACGCAGTATCCTACATATGGTTGAGTATATGCTTCATGCTCTTGATGATGATAAATCACTGGAGATAAAACGGATCAACTGGAGGAATATCGGCCATGAAATCGCGATACGGTTCACAAATGAATCATTCGAGATGAGATTTGCCATGCGACTGGCAATCGTCATGGCTTTAAGCGGCATAGCGAACTATCTTCTACCCACTACCCATTCATACTGGATACCGCTCAATGCATTCCTGCTGCTTCAGCCAAGCTCCGAGGATAGCAGTTATCATATGATGACAAACCCGCTAGGGACATTCATCGGATGCCTTATTGAGTATATTATCTATCCATTCCTTCCGGGAATCGGAGGAGAGATGGCATTTGCCCTCATCATGATATCCTTGATGTACTGCTCTGTCCCAGGAACATGGTATCACCCTGCTTTCCATACATGCTATACACTCACCCTCGCATTGATGACACTGGGAGAAACAACAGCAATCACATTAAGGCTGCTGTATCTTGTCATCGCTTTCGGAATTGTATTCATCGTAAACAGATTCTTCTTTCCTATCAGGCAGGCATCACAGTTCCGCTACAGCATCAAGGCTTTATTCAGGCTGCACAACAGCTACTGGAATATAATCAGACGCGGGCTTGAATCAGAGACGGATCTTTCTGTATCCACAGATATCCTCACAGACTTCCATATGTACTTCGAAGAAGCAGAGACATATATGAGAAAACATTCAGAACAGTCATTTGCTGAACTTGAGAATGCGCTGATCATATTATGGCACATGTTCGCGGAACTTGAGCAGATACATTATCTGGTACGGATCAAGCGCATCCAGAGCAACGAGACAGAGCAGATCGTACATCTTATAACAGCCATACAGAAGGATTTCTACCCGATTATAAGAAAAGAGGACTTCCCTGCCCTGTATGCAGAGCTAAGACTTCAGCATAATGATATTGCCTACGTCATAGGCGACTATCTGAAGAATGCAGAGAAGCTACTGGATTACAAGGCAAGCATTCCATTCAGATGAGAATGACCGGCAACGCAACTGGATCCGGACATATTATATGCAAACATTTTAAATCTTTTTCATCCAAAGGCTGTCAGAAGGGCCTATTCAGCACGTATATAATACAGGGGCAGATACAAGCTGCTCCTGAAGGAGGAATATATATGGCAATGCTCAGCATGAAGGAGAAGCTTGAGATACTGAGTGATATGACTCTGGAGGATGATATCTTCTTCTCCTGCTGCCTTGCGGGAAGCAATGAGTGCATATCCCTGATGCTCCGCATAATACTCGGCCGCGATGATCTCTCCGTAACGAGGACAGAGACACAGAGATGGGTGCATAATATCCTGGAGCACTCGGGAAGAGCGATGGCTATGAGAAGCTTCCTGAGTCCTATGTGATCTTCATAACAAGGGGAGATGCCATAGGCAGTGGCTATGCCCTTAACAGGATTGACAGGACAGTGGCGGAGACTGGAGAGCCGTTCTGTGATGGCTCGCATATAGTGTACGTAAGCTCATCGCTTGCTGATGAGGGAACCGATCTCGGGAGATTGATGCATGACCTGAGGTGTTCCGAGCCTGACAAGATGCACTATAATGAGCTCAGGGAGAGAGTGGCATACTACAAGAAGGAGATGGAGGGGATAGAGGATATGAGCGGCAAATTTGAAGAGATAATGCAGAGGAAGATAAACGAAGCAAGGACTGAGATTCTGATGGAAGGACGTCAGGAAGTTGCCAGAAACATGGTAAGGGATGGCTCGATTCCGCTTTCCAAGATCGCTGAGTTCTCAGGGCTTTCCATCAACGAGGTTGAGAGCATCAGGAACAGTCTCCAGCCATGACTATGAGGAAATGATGTTGGGGAATACCTAGCGCCCTATACAGCAAAGAAAAGTCATTCAGATCCTATATAATTAACCGAGAAGGGTCCTCTCTGATAGGATTTTCTCTTAGCTAAAGAGAAACTAAGCATTCCAATGTTCTGCAATGATGCGAACAGGTCCTCCGGACGATGGAGGAGCCTGTTCATATCAATCATTATCAGAGAGTTCCATCAAGGATTGCATCAACGACAACAGAGCCGACTTTGAAGTTGTTCTCCATAGCTGTTGCGAAGATATCAGCAGCTTCGATGGAATCCTCATCGGAAAGCGAATCTGACGACCTTGCAGGATCCCACAGGCTTTCCGGAGTAACACCATTCATGAATACGACCATGTTCACGCTATCGCGGATGATGATATACCGATCAAGGAGACCAAAGCGGTCAAGGACAACAGCGAGGGCCACATCCTCCATCTCCGAAAGAGCAAATGGATCAGGAGCTCCGTAGACTTCGCACATAGCTCTGGCATTCTGCTGGTCGTACTCGCCCTTCCAGTAGTTATCAGCAGTGACTGTTGTTCCCCTGAGGACCTTAGGATCCCTTACAGCCCAGTCTGCATTATCGAAAGTATATGCCATGAATGCCCTTGTCTTCTCTGTTGTCTCAAGCTCAACATCCTTTACAAGAGAATAGATGCGGTCCATGAGATCCTGATCAAGGAGCTTGTATGAAGAGCTGTCATAGCTTGCATCATGGAACCATGTCGGTGCATCCGGATTCTCCATCTCCCTTGGATCTGCATGATGCCCGAGATCATAATCGATTGCTGCAGTGATCACGAAGACATCGCCCATAACCGAGTACTCAGTTGCAGAACCGGCACAGCCTGTGCTGATGAAATAGCAGTCAGAGAAATCAAAGCGTGGATCAAGAAGGATTGAATTAAGGCTCATGGCAGTATTTATCTTGCCCATCCCAGTAACATAAAGAGCAACCCCATCCTTTACATAAAGACTCGATCCTGGTGTTCCTCCCTTGATATCATACTCATCTCCACCTTCAAGATAAGCCTCATAATAATACTGGGCTTCTCCAGGGAAATCTCCAGCCATCTCGCCGTTCTCGAATTTCGGCAGGATAAGGACATTGATAGGAATGACCTCTGCATCAGCAGCTGCAGCTGATGAGATCACGGTAAAAGCAATAAGCAGAAATACAAGAAGCTTTCTCATATATCCTCCTGAGAAAGTCATATACATATAATGGAAATGATGTCAATCCAGATGGCCTGCGGCATCCAGCCGCCTGATTATATCCTTCTCCCTGATCCTGAGTTTATAGCGCCTGTAGAAGACAGCAAAGCATGCCATATGAGCAAGGAATGTTATCGCCCAGGAAACAGGATATGAGACATAGAGAACAAACAGTGATCTGTCAATCTGGAATATGGTGAATATCCAGATCACACGGAGAGCACAGGCTCCAAGAAGCGAGACAACGGTCGGAGTAATAGAATACCCCATACCTCGTATCGAGCCGCAGGCAACATCCATCATTCCACAAAGGAAATACGTTATGCTGATGATGCTGAGTCTTATAAGGCCATAGCGCACAACCTCAGGATCCGATGAATAGATATGCAGGAGCTGAGTTCCGAATATCATTGCGCCTATTCCCAGGATGAGGCCCACCGCTGCAACGATGCCAAGACAGCATACCAGAACCCTTACAATCCTATGGGTCTTACCTGCTCCCACATTCTGGCTTGTGAAATTTATCGATGCCTGATAGAGCGAATTCATTGCTGTATAGATGAATCCCTCTATATTCTGTGCTGCGGCATTGCCAGCCATGGTAATTGAACCGAAGGAATTGACAGATGACTGTATAAGCACGTTTGATATCGAGAAAACCGCACCGGAGACGCCTGCAGGAAGCCCTATTCTGACTATCTGTATGAACTTCTCCCTGGAAATCCTCAGTCTTGAAAGAGTAAGCTTATATGCTGAATCAGTATTGATCAGACAGCGTATTACGAGCAACGCAGAGATATACTGGGAGATGATAGTTGCAAGAGCAACACCAGCTACTCCCATGCCGAATACAATTACGAAAAAGAGATTCAGAATGACATTGATGATACCCGCAGCTGTAAGGAATGCAAGAGGTCTCTTTGTATCACCTATAGCACGGAGTATTCCTGAACCGAAGTTGTATAGCATGAGAGCTGGCATTCCGCAGAAGACTATGCGCATATAGAGCACTGCAAGCGGAAGGACATCATCGGGAGTTCCCATCATTAAAAGCAAAGGCCCAGCAAGAACGATTCCGATTACAACGAGAATACCTCCGGAGACAATAGCAAGGAGTATCGATGTATGTACCAGATCATCGATATTCTCTCTGTCCTTCGCACCATAGTACATTGCCATCAGCACACTGCTGCCAGTTGAAAGCCCGATGAATATATTGATGATCAGATTATTCAGACTTCCTGTAGATCCTACGGCAGCCATTGCATGGCTTCCTGTGAACTGCCCCACTACAATGATATCAGCAGCATTGAACAGAAGCTGAAGTATACCTGAAAGCATTAAGGGAATGGAAAAACGGAGAATCTTGCCGAAAAGAGGTCCATTGACCATATCGATTTCATATGAAGCTTTCTTCATTGGTATTCTGAGGTCCTCGTGCCTTTTGAGTAAAACTATCACGCTTTCATTCCATCTGCAAGCATCAATTTTTCAGGCATTTAACTTATTGCATGCTAAGATATCAATATGATCAGGACCAAACAAGATCTCTGTCAGGCTGTAATGCAATTCGGTTTCCTGCCATTCTTCCGTTCAGTGATATATGGTCTGTCGCTGGAGGATATGGCTGATAGATCTATCTGGTTCCCGCCGGATGGTATGGGAGCTTGGGACTGGAAGGAAGACGTCATAAAAGCAACAGGGGGAGCTTATGGAAGCTTCTTCGCAGCCTGCCCCGGCTTTGTATCCCGGGATATGATATTCCCTCTTCTTTCATACAGGAGAAACGGTTACGACTTCGAGGGTTTTGTAAATGATAGGCATGCGAAGAAGAATGAAAGAAGGATATATGGCATTCTGGAGGAAACCGGAGAGGAGAACTCAACCTTTCTGAAAGCAAAGAGCGGGCTTTCGGATTCATCATTCTCTGAGGCAGTAAAAGGACTGCAGATGAATGGATTCGTCATCGTATCCGGATTCGATTACAGAATCACAAAGGATGGCAGGAGGTATGGCTGGGGAATCACAAGATACGCCCTACCTGAAGCTGTATTCGGAGAGGATGCAGAATCCATGATAGACAGATACTCCCCCGAAAAAGCATTCTCATTGATGAAGGATCATCTTATGAATCTGTTTCCGGAGGAGCCTGAGCATCGTATCGATATCTTCCTTGGAGGAAGAAGGTCTTAAGAGAGAGTATCGGAAAGAGTTGCGACCATCACTGCCTTGATTGTATGCATTCTGTTCTCAGCCTCATCGAAGACAACGGATGCACTGCTCCGGAAGACCTCATCTGTCACTTCCATCTCTGAAAGCCCGAACTTCTCCTTGACCATCTTCGCAGTAGTCGTATTGAGATCATGGAAAGATGGAAGGCAGTGCTCGAATATCGTATTGCAACCCGTGGATTTCATAAGATCCATGGTTACCTGATACGGCTTGAGGAGAGCTATCCGCTCTGCCATCTTATCCTCCTCTCCCATTGAGCACCATATATCTGTATATATGATATCAGCACCCTTTACGGCTTCGTAAGGATCTTCTGTTATGATTATCCTTGATCCGTTTTCCTTAGCCCACACACTGCACTGGGAAACAAGGCTATCTGAGGGATTCAGGGAAGAAGGAGTTGCAACAGCATAATCCATACCGACCTTAGCAGCCCCTATCATCAGCGCATTCGCAACATTATTGCGGCCATCGCCGACATAGGCAAGCTTCATCTGGTCCAGGCTCTTTCCTGTATGCTCGATAGCAGTCAGGAAATCAGCAAGAACCTGCGTCGGATGATCATCATCCGTAAGCCCGTTCCAGACAGGGACTCCTGAATACAGGGCAAGATCCTCAACGATCTTCTGCTCGAACCCTCTGTATTCAATACCATCATATAGCCTGCCAAGCACTTTCGCTGTATCTTCAAGGGATTCCTTCTTACCCATCTGCGAGTTTGTAAGATATGTTACATGAGCGCCTTCATCATAGGCTGCTACTTCAAAAGAACAGCGGGTCCTTGTCGAAGTCTTATCAAAAAGAAGAACTATATTCTTTCCATCAAGCAGGTTGCCATCGACTGAGGGGCTATGCTTCTTTCCTTTCTTCTTTGCCTTAAGCTCAGCTGCGAGATCGATAAGATAAAGTATCTCATCCTTTGTATAGTCCTTAAGCGTAAGGAAACTTCTTCCCTTGAGTGTCATATCAAATCTCCTTATGCAGTTATAATAAATATTTATGCATAAACTGTCAATATTTACAGAATATCTGCATATTTATTCAAGCAATTCAGTGATATTAGCCTTCTCAAGCGTTTCTGATCCTGCAATATCATCCGGCAGTTCAATCCGCTCCAGTTTTCCTGTTATCATTGAATTGCGTTTTACAGCGTCGTTTATCCTGTCAGATGCCCGATCAATAGCGCTCTGCGTCTTTTCCAGATCCTCACCAAAACGGAAGAACTGCGTCTTCAGATCCTTGAACAGCTGCCATATCCTCTTCGTATTCTTCTCAACCTGAAGTGTCTTGAATCCGATCTGGAGAGAGTTTATAAGAGCTGCGAAGTTTGTCGGTCCAGTAAGAAGTACCCTGTATTCATCCTGCAGCGTCTCTGCAAATCCATCCATCCTCAGAATCTCTGCATAGAGGCTCTCAGTCGGTACAAAAAGGATTGCGAAATCAGTTGTCCGGGGCGGCACGATGTACTTATCCCTGATATCTCTGGCCTCAGAGAGAACTCTTGTCCTGAGACTCTTCAGAGCCTCCCGTATTCTATCTTCATTTCCTTCAGCAACAGCCTCTGAATAACGCACAAAATCCTCTTTAGGGAATTTTGAGTCTATCGGAAGGTAAACCTCTCCATCGCTATCCTTTCCCGGAAGCTTTATTGCGAATTCAACTACAGAGCCTCCCTTCTTCGGGGAAAAGTTCCGGACATACTGCTGCGGTGGCATCAGATCCTGGAGAATATTCTCGGCCTGAACCTCTCCCCAGGTTCCGCGGACTTTGACATTGGAGAACATCTTATTCAGTGATGATATATCGCCGGCAAGCTTATCCATTTCACCAATACTCTTGTAGAGTGCTTCAAGATTCCTCGTCACCTGCTCAAAGGACTTTGAAATACGCTCCTCTAGCGTGCTCTGCAGCTTTTCATCTACTGTAAGGCGCATCCTCTCAAGCTGCTCAGAGTTCTCGGTCCTGATCTTATCCATGCCCTTGCCGACTTCCTCGGTAAGAGATGATGTCTCTTTAAGGATTATCTCCATTGTCTTCATATTCTCCCTTCGGATCTCCGAGAGAATCGATGAGATGGAATCCGTTCCCTCTTTCTGTCTCTTATCGAGCTTATCATTGAGTTCCCTGTTCTCTCTGAAGAACAGCGCCATCTGTTCTTTCTGCGATGTGTTGATATCCTTGATTGCAGTCTCCAGGGACTGTATGCGCTGCTCAAGCGATGCTCTGAATGCATCAAATGAAGAGGAAGTTCTGTCCAGCATCTCCTTAGACAGATACTGGATGTCCTTCCGTCCATTTCCCTTTATCAGAACTGCAATAAGCATGACTGCACATGCTGATGACAATATAATCGATATAAGAACCAATGCTTCAATAGTCATAGATAGATAATAGCCCAGAAAGTCTTTCTTTCCCACATGCCGATGCAGATTGCCAGAAGGATGCTCAATATGGAAATCAATGAAGAAAGATCCGTTATTCTAAGAAAAAGCAAAGCGCCCGGAATCTCTCCCGGGCAGCATATCAAACACAAGAATATTTCAGTAAATCAGTCTACGAGAACAACTTCTCCATTAGGATAGCGCTCCGCTACATACTCTCTTACTTTATCTCCTTTGAGAGCTGATACGAGAGCCTGCACCTTCGGATCATCCTGATTGCCATCATTTACAGCAATGACGTTCACATACGGGCTATCTGCGTTCTCGATGAAAAGACCATCACGTGTCGCAATAAGTCCTGCAGGAATTGCATAGTTTCCGTTGATGACTGCAGCATCGACATCAGCAAGAACACGGGGAAGCGATGCTGCCTCAATTTCTGAGAATGAATAGTTATGCGGATTCTCTGAAATATCAGCAGGAACAGCTTCCAGGCCGGCATCAGATTTGAGAGTGATGAGACCAGCGCTCTGGAGCAGGAGAAGAGCTCTTCCCTCGTTCGTCGGATCGTTAGGAATAGCAATGCGTGCACCATCTGGAATAGATTCAAGTGAATCATACTTCTGGCTATAGACTGCAAGAGGTTCGATGTGGATTCCTCCGGCATTCACGAGTTTATAGCCACGCTCTGCATTCGCGCTCTCCATGTAGGGAAGATGCTGGAAGTAATTTGCATCGATATCACCAGAAGCAAGAGCTTCATTAGGAGTCACATAATCTGTGAATTCGACAATCTGAAGATCGATTCCCTCTGCGGCAAGGTCATCTTTTACAAGAGAAAGAAGAACTCCATGAGGATCCGGCGTTGCTCCTACTTTGAGAACATTCGAATCTGCAGACTCCTTCGATCCAAAAGCGAAAACGGATGCTGCGAGAATAAGCACAGCAAGAACAGCAAAAGTCTTTTTCATAATATATCTCCAAAATTATTCAATTTGAATCTGAACGATATCCCTAAGGATCTGATACTCTGATAAAAATGCGGTGGAATGAAAGTATTATGCCCTCACGGGCATCATGGAGAACATGCGCATGGATATAATGGAAGATGTCTTTGCCATATCGTGCTCTCCTTTATCTTTGATGCCTTGATTATGCATAAAGGTGCAAGAATATGCAATGAATTTTGCATGCCCAAATTGAAAAAATTTATAAAAAACAGGAAGCATATTAATTAACTTCCTGTTTTGCAACGAATTATCTTTTTAAGAAATTATCCATCCCATTATCTCTTAGCAATAAGATGTGCACTGATCTTATCGCCGATGAACTGTATAACCTCAACCATCACTATAATTACGATAACAGCTGAGACCATATATGATGGACTGAATCTCTGGTATCCATAACGTATTGCCAAGTCTCCAAGGCCACCGCCTCCAATGGCACCTGCCATAGCAGAATAACCTATGAGATTGATGATAGTCAGGGTCACTCCTGAAACCAGCGAAGGCAGCGCCTCTGGAATAAGCACCTTGAGGATTATCTGCCAGTTCGTCGATCCCATGGCACGGGCAGCCTGCACAACCCCCGGATCCACCTCCTTGAGGGATGATTCTATGATCCTCGCAACAAAAGGAGCTGCGGCTATTGAAAGAGGTATCACTGTAGCCATCGTTCCTATGCTTGTTCCTATTATCAATCTTGAAAGCGGCATCAGTACGATCATGAGTATTATGAACGGGAAGGACCGGAGAATATTCACAATACGGGAAAGCACATTATAGAAGACAGGATGCGGAATGATTCCCCCCTGATCCTCAGAGCTTGTTATATGCAGAAGGATTCCTACCGGAAGGCCAAGGATCATGGAGAATATCGTAGAAAGGAATACCATGACCAGAGTCTGCCAGGTAGCCTGGGCAACCAATGTGAACATTGTTGACTGGAAGAAAGATGCAATAGTTTCCATCACTCAGCCTCCTCTACCAATACGCCCATCTGTGAAAGAAGCCTCACAGCTTCTTGTGCAACTGAAGCGTCCGGCCCGATATCGGTAATCATCACCCCGAGCTCTTCACCATTGACAGTCTGTACACCTGCCGCTCTTATATTGAATACCGCACCGGTCTTCGCAGAAACCGTTGAGATTATAGGTTCATCGGTCGCACCGCCACGGAAACGGAGCGTATAATGCCCTCCATCGTTTGACCACCGTACTATTGACTCCTGGACATTCGTAAGGGAGGAAAGGAAATCCTTTGTTACATCGCTTTTCGGAGAAGCGAAGATATCGGAGACTGGGCCCTCCTCAACGATACGTCCCGAATCAAGAACCGCAACACGGTCACAGGCATCACGTACAACCTCCATCTGGTGGGTAATCATCACAACAGTGAGATTCATCTTCTTCTGGATTTCCTTTATAAGGGAAAGAATCGCCCGTGTAGTCTGTGGATCAAGCGCACTGGTAGCCTCATCACAGAAAAGAATCTCAGGCTTTACAGCAAGGGCTCTGGCGATAGCAACTCTCTGCTTCTGCCCTCCGGAAAGAGTGGATATGGCAGCCTTTCCTCTGCCCTCAAGCCCGACAAGGGCAAGCAGCTCGGCAGTACGCTTCTTAATGTAAGCCTTATCCATATGGCATATCTCCATTGGATAGGCAATATTATCCTCGGCATTCCTGGAAGAGAAGAGATTGAAGTTCTGGAATATCATGCCGATCTTCCGTCTCTCCTGAATCAGCTCATCCTTTAAGAGATTATCAACACGCCTGTCATCATAATAGACCTCTCCCTGATCAGGCTTCTCAAGCATCGAGACAAGCCGGACAAGCGTGGATTTTCCCGCACCTGAGCGACCAATGATGCCATAGACTGTGTTGGATGGTATATCAAGCGAGACATCATCGACTGCATGGAGCGATGCATAGTTCCGCTTAAGATTCCTTAGTCTTATCTGCATAGATTATACTCCGAGGATTATTTATATCAGATATCTGTAATTAAACCAACAGCCCATGCGCTTCATACGATGGTTTGGATATAAGAAAGGCTGCACCAGAGCTAGTAGCCCCCTGCAGCCTTATCTCCTTTGCAGAACCGGATTATCTGAGATCCTTGTCTGTCTTCAGAACATCCTGATCATCATAAGCCCTGTTCTCTCCAGCCATAGCCCAGATGAATGTATAGTTGGATGTACCGCATCCTGAGTGGATTGACCATGATGGATTGATCACAGCCTCCTCATTATGCATTACGATATGTCTCGTCTCCGAAGGCTCTCCCATGAAATGGAAGACAACATTATCATCTGGAATCTCGAAATAGAAGTAGACCTCCATTCTTCTCTCATGCGTATGAGCAGGCATTGTGTTCCATACAGAACCCGGCTCAAGATGAGTAAGGCCCATCGAAAGCTGACATGTATCAAGAACATCCGGATGGATATACTGATTGATTGTCCTTTCATTGGATGTAGCCTGTGATCCAAGATGCTTATGGATAGCATCCTTGAGAGGGATGAGCTTTACAGGATATGGGCGATGTGCTGGTGTTGTGCACATATAGAACTTTGCAGGATCAGCAGGATCATCGGATGCGAATTTCACTTCCTTCGTCCCCATCGGGATATAAATACCATCGAAATGATCCATAGCATACTCTGTACCATCGGCAATGATCTTGCCTTTTCCTCCGATGTTTATAGCACCGAGCTCCCTTCTCTCGAGAAGGTAGTCAACACCGAAGTTCTTCCAGCAGTCGATGTTCTTATCAATTGAGATTGTCTCCTTGATAGGCATAGCGCCCATGGTGACGATTCTATCGACATGCGAATAGACAGCGGTGACATCATCCGGAAGGAAGATATCTGTGATGAGGAACTCATTCCTGAGCTCATCGGTATTCATTCTCTTGAAAGGCTCTTTGCCTGTTGAATAACGGATATCCATAATATTCAAGCTCCTATTGTCTATAATATAGCAATAAATCCAATCTTTGTGACCACCTACTCAAACTTCTTGGAAAGACTATACAGATCAAAGAAGCGATTCATTGCCTTTTCAAGATCAACACCAGGAACAGGTTGTCCATTAAGATAAAGAGAAGGTTCTACCGCGATCGAGATCATTCCAGGAATGTCCATCGATGGATCACTGCTTGCCGCAATGAAGAATGCTGCCGCATCAAGAACATCCAGCATGTTATTCTCTCTGAGCACGTCGACTATTTCACTGTACTCCATTGCTGACAGGTCCTCTCCTACAACGAGATCATCATATTCATCTCCGCCAAACATCAGAAACAGCATGATCGCATTGCTTCTGGCTTCATCGATATCGATTCCTGTTATATCAAGATAGGAACGGACAGCTTCTTCGTTCAGATCAATCCTCAATTCAAGGATATTGTCCTGATAATCTTCATTTCCTGAGATCAATATATCACCGGTGTCAATGAAGAGAGAGACTAGAGAGTCCGCAAGAAGAGACGCCGTAAAGCACATCGTGCCATCAAGAGATGTGCTTGATATCCTTGATCCGAACTTATAGATCGCACTTGCATCATCAAATGATATATATGACCGGATGAGGCTCTCCTCCAGCGCCTTCATATCAAAAGATGAGGAAACAGTTCCGCTGGTCCCAATCAGATATGCATCCTCGAATCCTGAATAGAGCATCGCCACCTTGAATGCTTCATTGGCTATTTTCAGTACATTATCAGAGAGGACATCTGAAAGCCTGATGCCGGAACGCATGATTTCCTCTGGAACCATAAGAAGCATAGCAGCATCAGAATATGAAAGATCAACTGTCCCTCCAGGATTATCAGCAGCAGCTATAGCAGGTGCTGCAAGCGATAGAATAACAAGCGGCTCTGCAGGAGATGCAGGAACTGTGAAAACCGGAAAGATAGCTGCCAGCGACAGCATGATAACAGCAAGAACTTTTCTCATACTATGATGATAGCATACAAAACTCACTGCAGAAGAAAATCAAGAAGCTCTGTACAGCCTTTGAGAATATCATCATATGCACTCTGGAAGTCATCGGTATACCATGGATCATCAACATCACGATCCAGAAGCATCCTGAATTTCGGACTGTTACCAAAACGGCGTCTCAATGCTGCGAGATTAGATCTGTCAAGCGCTATTATAAGGTCGTAATCCTCAGCCTCCCTGTCTGTGATGCGCTTTGCTGCTCTTCTCTGGAAGGGGATGCCATGCCTTCTGAGCTCGGCCTTGGCTGGCGGGTAGATATCATTGCCGCTCTCCTCACTGCTTACGCCAGATGAGGAGATATTGAACCGATCCAGTACTCCACTATCCTGACAGAGCTTTCTGAACACTGCCTCAGCCATTGGGGATCTGCATATATTGCCGTGACATACAAACAGGATATCCATAACAGTATGTCTTTATCAGATATCCTCGCTTTTTGTCCATAGAATGATGGAAATGGAAGAGGCTGCCCGAAGACAGCCCCTGCCTATGTGGATGCTTCAGCTTACTCTGCCTGGAGCATATCGATGAATTCCGAACCGTAATCCTTCTCGAAAAGATCATAGGATGCGGACATCTTCTCCCTGAAGGCCTCGCTATCGATCTCGGATGTGAGCTCAAGATTGCCGCTTGAGACCATCTCGTCAAGAAGCTGCTGCTCTTCTGCATCATTGATGCTGTAGACTTCCTGCTGCGCATCCTTTGCTGCGCGGAGGATTATATCCTTCTGAGCATCATCGAGCTGTGCCCAGCGGAGCCCTGACATCGAGAGAAGCATCGGAGTATATACATGGTTCGTCATAGAGATATACTTCTGGACTTCATAGAATCTGTTCGCATAGATCTCGCTGATCGGGTTCTCCTGTCCATCCACAACACCCTGCTGGAGCGAGGAATAGAGCTCGGATACATCCATCGGAACAGGGATCGCGCCTGCAGCATCCCATGCAGCAACCTGATAAGTAGCAGGGAGACAGCGGAGCTTGATTCCCTTCAGATCATCAGGAGAGGAAACAGGACGGGTGTTGTTCGTCAGCTGCCTGAAGCCGATTTCCCAGAATGCAAGACCCTGGATGCCTTTTGAGGAAAGCTGATCGATGATGTACTGTCCTGGCTCGCCGTTTACGGCAGAGCGTGCTGCTTCCTTGCTCTCGAACATGAAAGGAAGCTCGAATGCCTGTATCTCAGGAACAAGACCTGAGTAGTAACTGTCGCCGCAGATACCGATATCTACAGTACCCTGGATCATCCCGGATACGACAGCTGTGGAGTTTCCAAGAGTCGTATCGTAGAATACCCTGACTGTGATCGCACCCTCTGAATACTCATTTACGAGCTCAGCGAACTTGGCAAGGCCGCGGCCAGCTGCGCTTGATGCGCTCATACCACCGGTGCTTGCGCTGAGGGTAAGCCCCTTCGACTCTGAACTGCCGCCGGCATAGACTGTGCCGAATGCGCAGATGAGAACCAGAAGAATAACCAATAACTTCTTCATATCCTAACTCCTTAAGTTTTTTATTATCAGCCCGCTATATTCCCCGCGTTCGGGAGGAATGTAACGATGCCTGGGACGAATATCATTATGACAACACAGACGACCATCGCGATTACGAACGGCCATATCTTCTTCGCTACTGACATGACAGGGCGCTCTCCGATTCCCGCAGCTACGAACAGCGTCATTCCTACAGGGGGAGTGATGAGTCCGATGCAGAATGTGATGACCATGAGCGTTCCGAAGTGGATCGGATCAAGGCCGAGGGAGATCGCAACAGGTGTAAGGATAGGTGCGAAGATGAGTACAGCAGGAACCGGATCGAGGAAGCATCCGACGACAAGCAGCACAAGCATCGAAAGCAGCAGGAAGAGCGATGGGGTGTCGCTGAACGATGCGCATGCCTGTGCGATTGCCTGAGGAAGACCTGCATATGCGAGGATCCAGCTGAAGATCTGGGTAGTCGCAACGATTCCGAGTATCTGTCCGATGAGCTTGATTGATGTGTAGAGACTCTTGATGAGGGCCTGGACCGTCAGCTCACGGTATACGAAGAATCCTATGATAATAGCATAGAGACAGCTTACAGCAGATGCTTCTGTCGGGGTGAAGAGACCGGAATAGATACCGCCAAGGATGATCATCGGGGTAAGAAGAGCCCAGATGGATGTCTTGAATGTATTCCATACATTGCTGAGGCTGAACTTGCTTGTGCCTTTGTAGCCGCGCTTCTTGGAGATCCAGAGGGTAACGATCGCGAAAGCAAGAGCGATCATGAGACCAGGGATGACACCAGCAAGGAGCATATCGCCGACGCTGTTGGCGGTACAGCAGCTGAAAAGGACCATCAGGATCGATGGTGGGATGATAGGACCGAGCGAACCGCCTGCAGCCTGTAGAGCGCATGCGAAATCCTTATCGTATCCGTTATCGACCATGGCAGGGATCATCATGCCTCCGATAGCAGCAACACATGCAGCCCCTGAACCAGTCATAGCAGCGAAGAATGCGGATGCAACAACAACGGCAAGGCCGAATCCACCAGGGAAGTGCCCTACAAGTGAATTCGCGAATGCGACGATCCTCTTTGAGATACCGCCATTCTCCATGAGCGCACCTGCGATGATGAAGAACGGGATAGCCATCAGAGGGATGGAGTTGACTCCTGCATACATCTGGCTCGCGATGATATTCATAGGAATATCCATGAATAGTACTATATAGAATATCGCTCCAAGTCCCATTGCACCTACGACAGGCACTCCGAGGAACAGCAGAGCAATGAAGAATAAAAGCATCAATGCACTGGACATCAGCGGACCTCCTTGCCTTCCATTGCGGCCTTGATATATACAGCGATCTTCCAGATCGTCACAACAAGCCAGGCGGCAGAGCCGACAACCATCGCAGCTGTTGTATACCATACCTGGATCCTGAGAATCGCCGTTGTCTGGTTGATCATCGCCTGCATACGGCAGATGCTGATGCTCTGGACAAGCAGAACCGCAATGAAAATAAGCATAAAGAGATTCTGCACCACTTTGAGAATCATCTTCGACCTTCCATGCAGCGCATCGGTGAGAACAGAGATCTCAATGTGCTTATTATCAACAGCAGCCAGAGCACATCCGATGAATATCAGCCAGATGAAAGTCATTGTGAAGACCTCATCGGACCAGGGGAAAGACATCTTTGCGATGTACCGGGAGAAAACAACGAAGTTCTCAAGTATAATCCACAGGAAGACAATCACTGCCATCACATACCTGAAGACCTTCTGTGCCTTTTCAAGTCCTGGATTAGTCACTTTAACCCTCCTTATTATTGAACCTTAGCCACGAACCTGATGGGGCATCCATCGATATGCTCGAGTCTAAGAGGCATGCAGATTATTTCGCATGTATCCTGACCGATCTGGTCGAAGTTCCAGACGTACTCGATCAGAAGGGTGCCCTTCCTTAGAAGAGCTGTATGGGTCTTCTGCTCATCTGGAGATACCGGATGATCGAAGATAGGCCTGATAGCATAATCCTGGGGGAAATCAAATGCGATGGCACTGAGGCCGAGCGTGGCAAGATAGTCAATGGCATCCTCGGCAAGATAAGGAGCATCAAGCCAGAACTCACGGGTCATGTGGGAGACTTCCTTGTCCCAGTCGCTTCTGAGGAGAACGATCTTCTCGAGCTTCCTGCTGCCGATGGCCTTGATAAGCTCATCCTTGGTAAACGGATGATTCTTCAGCGATGATCCGGTCCTGAGATCGACAACCGATGCCATGCCATTGTAATGCTCAAGAGGATAGAAGCTGCTGTTATTCAGTCCTTTTCCTGTATGGAGCGGAAAATCGATATGGGAAAACCAGTGGGAGCCAAGTGTGAATTTCGTGATCTGCCAGAGCTTTCCATCATCGAACGATGAGATAAGCCCCCTTTCGAAATGAGGATAGCGCCAATGTTCTTCGATTGGCCATGTGAGGTCAATATATCTCGCCATATTCTCTCCTTTTTTACTTATTGAACTATATCATAGAATCTATAGTTTTCATGTAGGTTTTGAATAAGATTTGTGAAAAAAAGTTTCTTGATAAAACTAAATACAGATAAATATGGAGAACCAACAATAAAATCAGACACAAAATACGGGAAAAGAAGGCAAATAGAGAATAGGCAAACGATTCGCAGAAAATATGAAGGCAAAATAAAACCCCTCGTTAAGAGGGGGTGAAAAGGCAAAAAAAGAACCTGGCGGCGACCTACTCTCCCGCGGACGAGCCGCAGTACCATCGGCGCGAGGGCGTTTTACTTCCGTGTTCGGGATGGGAACGGGTATCGCCGCCCTGCT
>CALXKZ010000089.1 GCA_944389065.1 uncultured Spirochaetaceae bacterium | reverse complement strand
AGCTGAGGAGAGAAAAGCAGCAGAGGATGCGGAGAAGGACCGCAGGACGGCAGAGGAGGCCAGAAAAGAGAGATACCGGGAGTTCGTGGAGAACACGGTTCCCAGGCGGTATCAGGATGCCGAGGTCGAGGATTTCGCTGAATCCTCTCCGTTCTACGGCGAGATAGAGGCGATCCTTGACGGCGAGCCAAGGCTGATTCTCGGCACGAATGGAATAGGGAAGACAAGGCTTGCATGGGCACTGGCCAAGAGATGGTGCAGGGAAGGCAGGACTGTGGCTGTGTACAAGGCGCAGGAGCTTCTCTCGAAGATCAAGAGCTGGCAGAAGCCCGACACCGATGCATACGGGATGATACGCACTGTCTATGGCAGGGAGCTGAGCCTCCTCATCATCGATGAGATTGACAAGATCTACGGCTCGCAGGCGGATTTCCTCCTCCTGACGTATCTCATCGATATCCGCTATGAGGATTGCCTCCAAACGATTGTGTTGGGCAACAAGAGCAAGGATACGACAGTCGATTCGCTGATAGGTTCAAGCTCGTTCTCGCGCCTCTCAGGAGATGGATCAAAAGCAAGATACCTTGTTGGAGCCGACAGGAGGAAGGAAGCATGAAGCTCGATTGGAAGAAATCAGAGAGGAACCGGAGGACGGTGACATTCCCCGGCAAGCTGAGGATATCGGCATCTGTGCTGAAGACGGAAGAGTCGATCATAGGCACAGTGACTGTGGCAGGATGCGTTGTCAAGAAGTGGGCTGTACCGAAGGCTGTAGGCACTGAGAGGGTTCAGGAGGATATCGAGAATATGCTCATCGAGGCATCTGTGATGGTGCTCGGGCTGAACAGGGAGGCTATGTGAATGGCATGGTTCGTACTGGGATCGCCACCCTGCATCTCTTCGCAGGAGGGGGGCGGAGTGCTTGCGGATAGACTGCTCGGACGCGATATTGTCGGAGCGGTTGAGATCGAGAAGTTCCCGAGAGAGATACTCCTCTCAAGACAGGCGGATGGAATACTCCCACTGTTCCCTATATGGGATGATGTCACGACTTTCCGCTCCGATACTCAACAAAGCGATAAGCGATACCGCCTCTGACACGTATGGGAATGATGCAAGGTGGTTCGCCGATACAGGCTTATGCATGGAGCTATGCGATGAGCTTGGCATAAGCCACGATGCCTACAGGAAGAAGGTATTTGGGAGGAAGCGATGATTGAATGCAGGATATGCGGAGCGGTTATCAAGGAGAGGGACCTGATACATATTCAGGTGGATTCATGGGAAGATCGGCCGGACATAGCCGGAGGATGGTATGTCTGCCCTCTATGCCTTGAGAAGCTTGTTTCCGAGCACAGCCAGAGAGAGCTTACCGATGAGGAGGAAGCGGAGATGCTCAAGGAGGCGCTTGCTGACATGGAGTTCCACAGAAGGAGGGATGAGGCATGGGGCGGCTTATAAAGAGGACGCCTCAGCATGAGGAGGAGAGGAAAAGGGATATGGACAGGAAGATAGATGAGTTCATCGCCATCTTCACCGCAATCATGGCACTGCTGACCGGGCTTATGCTCGGATCGGCATGGTTCTAGAGGAGATCATATGAGAGAGGATTATTTAGGCACGGCGATTATCTCTAAACAGATATTGAAAGAGAACTGCAAAACGAAGCTCGGCATCAAGAACGGCGGTGTATTCAAGCGCACGGATGGGTCTAATGGATGGGAGCTGTTTGCGGCAGGACTGCTCTTCATGAGCGGCATAGAGGAAACCAAAGGGGATATCGATAAGGAAGAAGAGCTGAGGGTCTTCATAAGGACATGCTTCCTTTCCGGTGCGGTATGCCATAGAGTGCCGGACGAGGCCTTTGGCCCTGATGTTTTCGAGAAAGCAATAAAGGAATCAGCCCGCATCATCGGACGGATATTCGGGACGGAATTCCACTGCATCGAATCAGGAGAGGATGAGGAAGTGGATGAGATCTCGGCTTTCAGAAGGGAGAACGAGAATCTTCGGTATGCGCTGTCAAAGATGGGGGTGAAGAATGCTTAATCAGCCAATGACACTGAATGATATCTGCCGTGCAGCACGGAAGAAAACACCGGAATACGGGAATAAGCAAGTAATAGTCAAGGATTCGGTGATGGGTGATGGCTCTCACAACTATGTGCCTGTCATCAACGCTGAATACGATGAGGATTTCGATGCGATAGTGATTACCACATCACTGTCAGATATGAATAGGCCGCCTACCATCAGATACACAGGGGATGATGACACAGAGAAGAAGATGAGAGCCTATCAGGAAGAGCTTTTTCGCACAAGGGATTATGTGCTGCTGGCATTCTACGGGCTTGGCGCACTGTCGAGCGAGCTTCTTCATGAAGACATCAAAACCGCAAAGGATGAAGCCTTTAAGATAATGCAACTTCTGGTCAAGGCTCTTGGTTTCGACCCGGAAGCGGTAAAGAACGCATTGGAGGAGGACTGAATGTACACATACGACGACATAGTGACAGCAAAGGATATCCTTGCCGGGAAGGTGAATGAGAAAGACGTCATCGGGAAGAAGGGGTGGCTCCTTGACTGCATTCCGCAGGATATGAGCCTGAATGTGATTGAGAGAATTGGATTACACGCCTGTCTGGATAAGATTGATTTAGACAGCGACTTCCCGTTTGAAAGTGATCTAAGGCCCTATACATACTTCCTTCCAGAGAGATACGCCTATCTTTATGGCCAATACAAAAAGGAGAATGAGAATAAAATGGAATACACATATGACGACATAATAACAGCAAAGGACATACTTACAGGGAAGGTTAAGAAGGAAGATATCATCGGGAA
>CALXKZ010000088.1 GCA_944389065.1 uncultured Spirochaetaceae bacterium | reverse complement strand
AGTTCTTCGCAGGAGCAAGAGAGCTTACTCCGGAGAACTGGCAGGCATTCATCGATCAGCTTGATGCTCTTGGAGCAACAGAGTGGGAGCAGGAAGGATACGAGTACGCAGTAGCGAACAACTATCTTACCGATTGATATTTGCATTTTTTAGCAATAATGGATCGCCGGAATCTACAACCCCTTTGAACTGGATTAAGTCCAGCTCGAAGGGTGCATTAGTATGAAGCAGATTCAATATAATCCAGATCTATTTTTCTATATCTGTAAATGCAAATGCATCGACATCAAATAATCCGCAGTCTGTAAGCTTGAGCGATGGTATGACCGGAAGTGCCATGAAGCAGAGAGTCATGAATGGGTCTATATCTCTGGATACACATAGCTCCTCATATGCTGTTCTATGCATTTCATCAAGACATTCGGTGACTTCTTCAAGTGTCAGATCTGTCATCAGCCCGGCAATCTCAAGCCTGTGGGTTCCAAGCTCTTTTTCATCTCTGAACATTGTTATGCCACCGCCGATCTCAATCAGTTTTCTGACAGCATGAACCATGTCCTTATCATTATCGCCGATTACGATGATGTTATGGGAATCATGGGCAATTGATGTTGCGATTGCCCCATGCCTCATTCCATAGCCCCGGATGAGAGCGGTTGCGGCATTGCCAGTCCCATGATGCCTTTCGATTACAGCAAGCTTCAGTATATCTTTGTCATTTTCATGGATCCATTCTCCATCATCATCTCTTCTGATATATGCTTCTCCGTTTCCTGTTACAACGCCTCCCGGGATGATATCAATGACTTTCACATGGTCGGAACCTGGTCTGAGTGATAGCTTCTTCTCAGTGAAATCCTTTACATCCATCCTGCCTGAGACTTTCGTTGGTTCAGTGTGTGGCGCTTTATGCAGTATTTTCCCATTCTCGGCTTCCATTTTCCCAAGGATGAATACTTTTTCAGGTGTTATTCCATTCTCTATAGATGGAGCGAGGAAGAAATCAGCCCTGCGTCCAGGAGCGATTGCCCCGCGGTCTTCCAGCCCATAGCAGATTGAGGCATTGATAGTCGCAGCTGTTATTGCAGTTATCGGATCAAGGCCATTCTGTATAGCTATATTGACCCCTTCATTGACGTGGCCACAGCTGATTATTGTCTGCGGCTGTTTATCATCAGTGCAGAAGAGGATGCGGGATGCATTCTTCTCATCAACTCCAGGCAGGAGCTGAAGCACATTGCGGCACGCCGTTCCCTGCCTTAGCATTATATACATTCCCTTCCGTATTTTCTCCCTGAGCTCTTCCGGCGTCTCACATTCATGATCTGTCGTGATTCCTGCCGCTGTATATGCGTCAAGTCCTTGTCCTGTTATCGACGGAGCATGCCCATCGATGTTCTTCTTTCTGGAATATGCCTCCTCAAGCTTATCCATTACCATTCCATCATGGGATGCAACTCCGGGATAGTTCATCATTTCTCCCAGTCCGAGAACTCTTGGATTATCTATATATCTGCTTATTTCCTCTGCATTGAGTATCGCTCCTGAATGCTCAAAAGGTGTGGCAGGAACGCATGATGGGAACATGAGGAATACAGAAAGCGGTATGTTCTCAGAGGCTTTCAGCATGTAATCCATGCCATCCAGACCTGTCACATTGCAGATCTCATGCGGGTCTGCGATTACAGTCGTGGTCCCTCTGGGAATCACTGCATCAGAAAATTCAGAAGGGGATAGATGAGAGCTCTCGATATGGCAATGAGCATCGATGAATCCAGGAATCAGATACATCCCTTTTGCATCGATTTCTTCTTTTGCTTCTGCTTTTTCTCCGAAGCCTGCTATCATGCCATTGATTATATATACATCTGAGACAAAGCAGTTTTTGCTGAATACATCTACGATTCTTGCATTCCGTATGACCGTATCGCATTTTATTCTGCCCATTGCCGCATCAATGAGCAAAGAAGCTGTCTTTTTATCCATATCGCCTCCTTATAACAGGGTAATACCCTTTATTGCACGTTGCAAATGAATTCATTCTCCACCAAAAAACCCATTGTCTGAAATAGTTTGCATGCATCTTATCAGACTCTTATAATAATCATGGTTGCTATGGATGGGCAGTCTTGCTGATTGCAGAGGCTGTTCCCATTAACTTATCTGGACGCATGGAGGAGAATTTATGAACGATTTCTTCTGTCTGAGAGAGAAAGGAACGAATGTAAAGACCGAGATAGTAGCAGGTCTTACAACGTTCTTTACGATGGCTTACATCATATTCGTCAACCCGAATATGCTTGCTGAAACAGGCATGAGCTGGCATGGTGTATTTGTCGCTACCTGTCTTGCTGCTGCTGTCGGAACGCTTGTCATGGCTCTGTTTGCCAATGTTCCATATGCAGTCGCTCCTGGAATGGGCCTTAATGCGCTTTTCACATATACCATCTGTCTGGCTGGCGGATTTGTATGGCAGGAAGCCCTTGCGATGGTATTCATCTGCGGTATTATCAATATAATCATTACCGTTACAAAGCTCCGCAAATCCATTGTCAAATCGATTCCGGAAAGCCTTCAGAATGCAATCGGCGGAGGAATAGGCCTCTTCATCGCATATCTTGGTCTCAATAATGCAGGGCTCGTATCCTTCACAGGTGCCTATCCAAGCGTGACTCCAGGAATGCAGCCATTCAACCAGCCTCATCTCCTGCTTGCTGTAATAGGTCTTCTGATAATCGTCATCCTCATGATAATGAAGGTCAAGGGAGCAATGCTTATAGGAATAGTCGCTGCAACCATAATCGGTATTCCGATGGGCGTTACCCAGATGCCAGAGACCATATTCTCCGGAAGCGAGACCATGGAAGGCTTCAAGGAAGTTGCATTCAGCTTCTTCGGTACTCCGGGCTTTGGTTCTTTGTTCTCGGATCCTGTGAAGATTCCGTTCGTTATCGTTACGATATTCTCAATGAGTCTTTCCGATACATTCGACTCAATTGGAACATTCATCGGAACAGGACGCAAGAGCCATATCTTCGATGCAGAGGATGAGAAAGCGCTTGAAGGTTCTGGATTCAAGAGCCGTCTTGATAAAGCCCTTGTAGCAGATAGTGTTGCAACAAGCATCGGAGCATGCTTTGGAACAAGCAATGCCACAACATTCGTAGAAAGCTCTGCTGGTATTGCTGCCGGTGGACGCACAGGTCTTACCAGCCTTGTGACTGCAATCATGTTCCTTATATGTCTGCCATTCTCCGGACTTATCGGAATGGTGCCTGGAGCTGCAACATCCCCAGCACTTATCGTTGTCGGAATTCTCATGGTTGAACCATTTGCAGAGATCGAGTGGAAGAAGTTCGAGGATGCTGTTCCTGCTTTCTTCACCGTTGCGATAATGAGCTTTACATATGGAATCACAAATGGTATCGCTGCAGGCTTCATCATGTACTGCATAGCAAAGATCTTTACAGGTAAGGGCCGCGAGATCCATCCGATTATCGCTGGTGCTTCAATCCTGTTTGTTGTTGATTTCATTCTCAAAGCTATTGGCTGATACGCAATGGATTGTGAAGGGAAGGGCTGCCTCCGGGCAGCCTTTCTGCATAAGCATGGAATTCACCCGCAATTACATGATAAAGTACCAGAAACTGGAATGCTTTGTATCAGGAGGATCGCTATGGTAAGAGAGAATGATGCTGCTTTAATAAGATTGGCCGGTGGCAGGGAGTATCATGCGGATATCATCACAGACAGCATGGGGGAGAAGTCCATCGATATAACCAGCCTCAGAAAGGAAACCGGATACATAACATATGATCCAGGATATGTGAACACTGGTTCCTGCATGTCCTCAATCTGCTATATCAATGGTGAAAAGGGCATATTGAGATACCGTGGATATGATATAGCGGATCTTGTTGCCAACTGTGATTTCATCGAGGTTGCATATCTGCTGATCAAAGGAAAGCTTCCTACAGCGGAGGAGAGAATCGGGTATCAGAAGCTGCTGAATGAGAACTCTCTTCTGCATGTCAACATGAGGGATTTCTTCAGGGCCTACCCCCATGATGGACATCCTATGGGAATACTTGCAGCAATGGTTGCATCGCTTTCGGCGTTCTATCCAGAGCTTGAGGATAAGGATCCAGAGGAGAATCTTGACCTTACCGTCACACGGCTGTTGTCAAAGATGAGAACGATAGCGGCATTCACATATAGACAGATGAAGGGATGGGATTTCGTTGAGCCTCAGTACAACTACTCATATTGCGCCAATTTCCTGAATATGATGTTCCGCACATCGGTCAATAACTATCTGCCATCTCCTGTGCATGTAAATGCTCTGAATAAGCTTCTTATACTCCATGCTGATCATGAGCAGAACTGTTCAACAAGCGCTGTCCGCCTTGTCGGGTCATCCGATGCGAATCTCTATGCATCTGTCACGGCAGGTGTATGTGCTCTTTGGGGCTCGAAGCATGGAGGGGCTAATCAGGCTGTCATGGATATGCTCCAGAAGATAAAGAATGAGGGGCTTTCAATTGACTCAGTCATAGAGAAGGCCAAGTCGAAGACAGAGCCTTTCCGCCTTTTCGGATTCGGACACAGAGTGTATAAGACATTCGATCCAAGGGCAAAGATCGCAAAGGATCTTTCAAAGTCTGTCATGGAAGCTTCTGGTATAACTGATGATCTGCTTGATATAGCACTGGAGCTGGAGGAGAGGGCTACTCATGATGATTACTTCATTGAGCGCAATCTCTATCCGAATGTAGATTTCTATACAGGCATTACATTCCATATGATGGGAATACCTGTCTCGATGTTCACTGTTCTTTTTGCGATGGGGCGTCTTCCTGGCTGGATTGCCCATTATCTTGAATGGCGGCATGATCCGTATCAGAAGATAGGGCGGCCAAGACAAGTATACTCAGGGCCAGAAGAAATGACCGTTGTCCCGATAGCAGAACGCTGAAAGGGCTATCATTGGTATATCACGAATAGGGGAGCTTCCTGGACATTTTCCCGAAGCTCCCTTTGTATATAAATCAGGCATTGATGCTGTTTCTGATATTCTCAACCTCACTGATGGTAAGCCCCGAATACTCCGCAATTTTCGGAAGAGGAATCAATCCATCCCTTACCATGCTCTTTGCAACTTCCTGGCGTCCTCTCTGAAGTCCATTAGCCTCACCTTCTGCTCGTCCTTCCAGACGTCCTTCCTCTAGGATTTCAGTCCTTGCCTCGTTTATCTTCCTCTGCATTATCTCTTCGAACTTTCCGCTCATATCCTCTATCCCCACCATCTCCTTCTTGTAGTATGCCACTCTCTCCCTTAGCTCATTATAGTGCATCTTGTCAGGATCGGAACACCTAAGGTCATGCATCAACCTCCCAAGATCGGTTCCCTCATCAGCAAGCGATGAGCTTACGTACACTATATGCGATCCATCACAGAACGGCTCTCCTGTCTCCGCCACTGTCCTGTCAATCCTGTTAAGGGCATAGCCCCTGCCTATGGCATCTCCCCTTGTTATGAAGATCACATA
>CALXKZ010000087.1 GCA_944389065.1 uncultured Spirochaetaceae bacterium | reverse complement strand
CGCACTCATTGCTTCCCTCAAGGCAGCAGGAGAAGAAGATATCATCCTCAAGAGTCATATCCCTCAGTATCTCAAGCTTCTCCTTCATGCTCAGAAGTTCCATGTACCCTCCTTCAGGAGCAGCTTGTATCTGCCCCTGTATTATATACGCGCTAAGTAGGCATCTTAGACATCCTCCCTGTGAATAATCTGAAAATAGTGTTTCAGAAAAATGAAATTGGCTGAGAATGAAAGAATTTTCTTTTTTTTACCTGAGACAATGTCAGAAACAGATATCTAGAGCGTATATTAAGTATGAGCTACATATTCGAATCAGGACACAGTTCGTTCAAAGAAACAAGACCAGAGGACAGACCTCGCGAGAAAATTGCAAGGCTTGGTGCCAAAGCTCTGACAGATAAGGAGCTTCTGATGCTTCTTATTGGGTCCGGGACTTCAAACCGTGATGTCGAAGAGGTTGCTTCTGAACTTCTTTCACATCTTGATAGAAATAACATGCTGACAGCTGAAGAGATGATGCATATCCAAGGTCTTGGAAGAGCAAAAGCATCAGCAATAGATGCGGCTCTGGAACTTGGCAGAAGAAGAGTACAGCACAGACAGCGGATAATATCCTCCCCTGGGGATGTATACAGGGAAATACAGCACTATTCATCAAGGGAACAAGAACATCTTATTGTCGTGCTTCTCAATGGTGCTCATGAAGTAATGGAAACAATTGTTGCGACAATAGGTCTTCTCAACAGGACAATTGTTCATCCAAGAGAGGTTTTTGCTGACGCCATCCGCAACAGAGCAGCTGCTGTCGTAATTGCGCATAACCATCCCTCGGGTAATGTTGAGCCTTCTGAAGATGATAAGCAAGTTACTATAAGACTGCAGAAAGCAGGCGAGATACTGGGGATAAAGGTCCTGGACAATATAGTATTCTCAGAAGATCGTTATTTTTCTTTTCTGGAGCACGGTCTTCTCTAAATAATAATATATTAATTCATACCTATAAAGGAATATATTAATGAATATAGATTTTCAACTACTGAGAACTGCTTTTGGTATACACTATCTCAGACCGTATCAGGAACTGATCATAGGCACAGTGATTGACAGCTATGAAAGAAAGGAGAAGAGGAATATCCTTGGAATATTGCCTACTGGAAGCGGTAAAAGCCTGTGCTTTATGTACCCTATCCGCAAACTTTCCATCAGAGCTGTCCTCATCTATCCCCTTCTTTCCCTGATGTCAGACCAGAAAAGCCGTTTCGACAGAGCAGGAATTCAATCAATCATTCTCAAAGGAGGTCTTGAAAAGGATGAAAGAAGAAAACGAATAGGATTTCTCAAGGCAAATCCATCCGCTTCTCTGATAACGACTCCGGAAACTCTTCTTTCCATGATGGCAAACGGAGAGATACGGATTCTCATGAACAGCACAGAGCTCATAGTGATAGATGAAGCCCATACTGCTGTGACATGGGGAGGAACATTCAGAGAGGCATACAGGAAAATGCCGGAAATAATCAAGGCAATCTCTCCGAAGATTGTCTTAGCATTCACGGCCACAGCAGACAATGCCATCGGGAAAGGAATACTGGATGGAATATTCAGCGGTAAGAATGTCTATATAGTGCATAGCAGCCCGGACAGGGAGAATATCTTCTATAGGGTTGTCTATCCATTATCAAGGGAGAAGGAAGCAAGACGTATACTCAAGGCTCCGGAGTCACGGCCTGCGGTCATATTCCTAAGATCCCGCATTCTTGCCGAGAGGATCGCCTCAGTCCTTTCCGATGAGTTTTCTGCTTTAAGCTATCATGCTGGACTCCCGGCAGAGGAAAGGAGAGAAAGAGAAAAGTGGTTCTTCTCCTCTGCCGACGGAGTTCTTGCATCGACATGCGCCTACGGTATGGGCGTTGATAAAAAGAACATCAGGACAATAATACACTGGACATGCCCGGAAGACACAGCATCATTCATGCAGGAATCCGGAAGGGCTGGAAGGGATGGGGAACTGGCCACTTCATACATATTCCTTTCGCATAGTGATGATAAAAGGATTTCCCAGCCGTTTGAATCGGGATGCATACGTCATGGCATTCTGAAAGCAATGGGAGAGGATCCAGGAGAGGCCAGATGCCTATCTTGCTCTGCTTGTCTAGAAGACAATCCCCCTAGGGCCGGAGAGAACGAGATCATGAGATATCTGAGAAAGCATCCATTCATATCAAAGGCAAACGCATATGCAGGACTATCATCAAAAGGATTCTTCCAGGGTCCGCTCCATTCCTGGGAGGAGAGGAATATCAAAGAGGCCATAGACATCCTCATAAAGGAGAAAAGAATCAGGGAGGTATTAGGCAGGCTTCTTGCAACCAGACGATAATCTATTCTCTTATGAGCAGACTGATGGTAGAATTCTTCTGGAAAAGGAGGGCTCCTGATGGAAAGCCTGCATAGTATCTACCCTGGCCTCTATGGCCATGAATATTCAGAAGAGGATATGGACAAGCGCTTCGAAGGTCTTGTTCAAAAGCATAATGAACTTTTCGGAAGACGCGATATAGCGATATTCTCTGCCGCAGGAAGAACAGAGATTGCAGGTAACCATACCGACCATAATCTCGGGAAGGTCATCGGCGGAACGATAAATCTCGATACTATCGGAGCTGTATCAAAGCGCGACGACAAAAGAGTGATCATCGCAAGCGAAGGTTTTCCAATCGTCGATGTGGACATCTCCGACAGGGAAATAAGGGAAAGCGAGAAGAATAAGACCGAAGCTCTTGTACGTGGGATTGCTGATGCATTCATGAAAAGAGGCGTGGAGACCGGCGGCTGGCAGGCGAACACATCAACCCGTGTCCTCAAGGGATCGGGGCTTTCATCATCAGCTGCTATCGAGGTGCTGACAGCTGAGATATTCAATAATCTTTACAATGATGACAGGTTCACGCCTATTGAGCTTGCAAAGATCGGCCAGTATGCGGAGAACGTATATTTCGGAAAGCCTTCAGGGCTTCTGGATCAGGCATGCTGCGCTCAGGGCGGAATTGTAGGCATAGACTTCCATGATAAGAACAATCCTGTGCTGACCCCGCTTGATGTGGATTTCTCATCGTACGGCTATACCATGATCATCACTGACACAAAGGGATCCCACGCAGACCTTACAGGAGAATATGCGGCAGTTCCGCCGGAAATGCGGATGGTTGCAGCATATTACGGGAAAGAGAACCTGGCTGAAGTTGACTTCCAGGATTTCCTCCGCGATATGAAGACGATAAGGGAAAAGGTCCAGAATGACAGGGCACTTTTAAGAGCATATCACTTCTTCACGGAAAACAAACGCGTGGATCTTATGCTTGAAGAGCTCCGGAACGGGGATATCGATACATTCCTGTACCTTGTTGCCGAATCCGGGCTGAGCTCATTCCGCTTCCTTCAGAATGTCTATCCATCATCTTCACCGAAGGATCAGGGAATCTCGCTGGCTCTGGCGCTGTCAGAGGAGATACTCCAGGGAGATGGTGCATCCAGAGTCCACGGCGGTGGCTTTGCAGGAACGATACAGGCATATGTCCCAGAGTCTCTTGTAGACAGATACATCAAAGGAATGGAAGGACTTTTCGGTCAGGGCTGCTCAACAAGGATAGCAATCCGCCGCATGCCGGTGGCAAGATTGATCTGACCTCTTCTCAGAAGACCTCAGGAAAGATATACTCCCTCTCGTGAAAGCGCATTCTACCAATAGCAATGGAATCACAGAGGGTGTAATCTGGCAGCAGCTTCTCGCCTTCTTCTTCCCGATTCTCTTCGGGACATTCTTCCAGCAGCTGTACAATACGGCTGATGCGATTATCGTAGGCCAATTCCTTGGAAAAGAAGCACTTGCAGCCGTAGGCGGCGGCACGGGAACCGCCATAAACCTTCTTATAGGCTTCTTCACAGGGCTCTCTGCCGGGGCTACCGTAATAATCTCACAGCACTATGGTGCTAAAAACAATGAACGCATCTCGGCATCAATCCATACTGCTATTGCCCTTGCCCTTGCAGGAGGGCTGATGATTTCCATAGCAGGCTATGCATTCACAAGACCTCTTCTGGAAATGATAGGCACCCCTGATGATATCCTGCCGCTGGCTATCAGCTATATGCATATCTACTTCCTTGGCGGAATACCTGTAGTCATGTACAACATGGGAGCAGGAATCTTCAGAGCAATGGGAGACAGCAGAACCCCATTCTATTTTCTTATCGCAAGCTGTCTTACAAATATTGTGCTGGATCTTCTCTTTGTCGGCGTATTCGGAATGAATGTCGAAGGGGCCGCTATTGCAACAGTCATCTCACAGCTTCTTTCAATGGTCCTCATATTCATAACGCTGATGCGGAGAAAGGAACCCGAGAAGCTCAGGATAAGGAAGATCGCATTCGACAGGACTCTGCTATGCCATATGCTCCTGATAGGATTGCCGGCAGGAATCCAGTCCATCATGTACACAATCTCGAATCTCATAATCCAGGCTGCCATAAACCAGTATGGAACGGATTCAGCCGCGGCCTGGGCCGCCTGGTCAAAGCTGGATCAGATCTTCTGGATGTTCATCAACGCATTCAGCATCGCTATAACAACATTCGTGGGCCAGAACTTCGGAGCGGGAAAGATCGACAGGGCAAGAAAAGGAGTGAGGACGGTAGTGATCATGTCAGCAGTCTCAACGCTGGCAATCGAAGCAGGATATTTCCTTGTCGGAAGATATGGGCTGATGCTTTTCATCACTGATAGCACCGTACTTGAAATAGGAGTATCGATAATGCACTACATCGTACCATGGTACATCACATATATAGCAATCGAGCTTCTGTCCGGAGCTATACGCGGAGTCGGCAAATCCCTGATACCAACTCTCATATCGGTATTCGGCATCTGTGTTCTGCGTGTCATATGGATCTATGTCTCCCCTGCAGTCAGCCCCACGCTTTTCGGGGTGCTCTTCTCTTATCCTTTCTCATGGATAGTGACTTCTGCTCTATTCATAATCTATTATTACAGAGGCCATATTTACGAGATACAGAAAAGACACTGATAAAACCAGCTGAAAACAAGCCGCAATAACAGAAGACTGGCCCATTTCCAGCATGAATGGAAAATCCATACAGGAAAACGCTGATAACCGCCATATGCTTTTTGACAGCATATGCCATTATATGGTATAAACTTGGAATTGTGGCAGACATGCCACTATTCTTATAGCGATAAACGCAGAAAGCTGCATACAAGGAGTACAGTTGGCTACTAAAGATCTGAGAATCAATCGGCAGATAAGAGCACGCGAGGTGCTTGTTATTGATGAGAACGGCGTACAGAGGGGCATAATGAATGTTCCAGAGGCATGCCGCCTCGCAGATGAAGCGGGGATGGATCTGGTGGAGGTATCGCCAAACGCGAATCCTCCTGTATGCAAGATACTCGATTTCGGCAAGTACCGCTACGAGATGGAGAAGAAGTCCAGAGAGGCAAAGAAGAATCAGACTGTCGTCAAGATCAAGGAGATCAGGATGCAGCCAAAGATCGAAAAGCATGATCTGGAGACAAAGAGCAAAGCAATCGCTGAGTTCCTCGGAGAAGGCAACAAGGTCAAGGTCTCTGTACGTTTCCGCGGCCGCGAGCTTGCACACCCAGAGCTTGGCAAGGTTGTGCTCGATAAGATACTTGATGCGCTTACAGAGCTTGGTGTACAGTACAACCTCGACAAAGGCGCTCTGATGGAAGGGAAGATGATGAGTATGACAGTCTCCCCTCAGAAGAAATGAAATAACCTCCGCATGGAGATTATATAAAGCAGCTTCAGGGGTTCTTGTTCCCTGCGGCGCAATAGGAGGGCATGAAATGCCTAAGATGAAAACAAGAAAGTCGGCGTCCAAACGCTACAGAGTCACCGGATCTGGCAAGGTTGCCTATAAGAAGATGGGTCTCCGCCATATTCTCACCAAGAAGAGTTCCAAGAGGAAGATGAATCTCCGCCATAAGGGAATTCTCAGCGACGTAGAAGCAAAGAGAGCAAAATCAATGCTCCCTTATGCATGATCAGGAGGTGAGGAAAAATGCCAAGAGCAGTTGACGGAACAAGACGCAAGGACAGAAGGAAGAAGATTCTCGACCAGGCTAAAGGTTACTACGGAAGAAGGTCGACGAACCACAGGATTGCAAAAGATGCTGTCGCAAAGGCAGGTCAGTATGCATATCGTGGCAGAAAGGAGAAGAAGAGGGATTTCAGAAAGCTCTGGATCGCAAGAATCTCTGCAGCTGTACAGGCTGAGGGTCTTAACTACTCACAGTTCATGCACGGTCTCAAGCTTGCGAAGATCGAGCTGAACAGAAAGGCTCTCTCCAACATGGCTATCGAAGACAAGACAGCATTTGCATCTCTTGTCAGCGAAGTCAAGAAGGTTCTCGCCTGAGAACAGGCATCTGAAAAAGGAGGAAGAAGATGACCACAATTGAAAGCAGCAAGCTTCTGCTGATGAGAGTTCAGAAAGCAGTTGGTCTCATAAACCATCTGCGCGATGAGAACAAAGAGCTTCAGGCCCGCTTCACGCTTGTGGAGAACCATAATAAGGAGCTGCAGGAGCTTCTCGATAAAGTCAGCACTGATCAGGCTGCTATCGAAGAGGCCATCACTTCCGCCCTCGAGGAACTCGACACATCCCTCGCAGGATTCGAGTTCGAGGACTTCGGAACCATCGATATGGAAGAGCTTTCCGAGGCAGAGGACTTCTCCGCCGGAGAGGGCGATGCCGCAGATATCGAGACATTCGAGGAAGAGTGATTCCTTTCACTTCCAGACTACAGGCAGTTCATCTGCCTGTTTTTTTATTCCGCATTATGGTAATTTCTCTTTATGGAAAAGACCGGTTCTATAGCAATCATGATCCTCACTGCCATGATATTCCTGATTGTCCAGATTGCGATAGTGCTCAATCCTTGGATTATAATGGCCTTTCCTGCATTTATCCGCGCCTACATTGCAATCCACATTCCATACATCGCTGCATTCATCGTCATAGCAATCGGAGCACGATTCATGCATACATCAGTTCTGGCTATCCTCTGTCCACGGATAAGAGCGAAAAGCATCATCATCGCGGTATCAATATATGTACTGCTCCTTGCCATAAATGATATTGCGTACTCAGCCTCCATTTCAGCGACAGGAGTATCAGCAGCTGTTTTTCTGGCAGAGCTTATAGCAGTAATGATCCTTACACCGCTGCAGGCTGCAGCAGAGGAGCTTTTCTTCAGAGCGCTCCCGCTCCGTATCGGATATGGGAGCGACGGTCCGGACAAAACGATCAAAGCCCTCCCATTCATAGTCTTTGCAGGGTTCTTTTTCCTTCTTCCGCATCTTGGGAACCGCGAAGTGAACGCTGCATCCTCTGCCCTTCTTCCAGCTATCTATTATTTTTCGTGGGGAGCGCTTGCTGCCTGGCTCGGAGCTGCATCAGGAGAGTTCGGAACAGTTGCTGCTATGCATGCCGTGAATAACATCCATATCGCGCTTATCGTCAACTATGAATCATCTTCAATGATGACAGAGGCTTTATTCATCAATAGCTTGATCCCAAGCGATGCTATATCGATTATCCTGCTGTATGTAGCATTTGGAGCTATTTATATCGCACTGGAGCGTTCAGGATGCATAAAGGAGGGATTCAGGATCAATGGCTAGAAGGAATACCAGAAAGAAGAAACATCTTATCAGAAAGATCATACTGCTTGTTATAATACTGGTGGTTCTGTTCATTGTACTGTCATTCCTGACACCCCCTGCAGCAGTGCCATCGGACGATAATATCGCTGAGCCGATTCCTGGACTTGAACTCCCCATGCC
This sequence comes from uncultured Spirochaetaceae bacterium, assembly GCA_944389065.1. Lineage (GTDB taxonomy): Bacteria > Spirochaetota > Spirochaetia > Sphaerochaetales > Sphaerochaetaceae > Ornithospirochaeta. The sequence goes on along the minus strand of CALXKZ010000087.1, from coordinate 15,770 downwards.
AGTTCCAGGGGAAATAATCATCAGCCATACAGGATACACACTCTCCTACAATGAGAAGTACGAGCTTCCATCATGGGTCAGCTATGAGCTGACAAGAGACGAAGTCCTTGGAAATGCAGCAGAGCGCAATGACAACTTCCGTTCAGATCCTCTTGTTCCGACAGGATCAGCATCGCTCCAGGACTATCGTGGAAGCGGTTATGACAGAGGGCATATGGCAGCGGCCGCGGATTTCAAATGGTCGGAAGAAGCGATGAGCGATACATTCTTCCTTTCGAACATGGCTCCTCAGGAACCATCTTTCAACAGAGGCATATGGGCAGATCTTGAAGCAGTGGCAAGAACCGCTGCATATGACAATGGAAGCATATTCATTACAACAGGCCCTGTTCTTACCGATGGGCCATACAGGACAATCGGCGAAAATGAAGTCGCTGTTCCGAAACGATTCTATAAGGTATTCCTTGACTTCACAGCCCCGGAGTATAAAGCAATAGGATTCGTTCTTCCGAACGAGGGCTCGGATAATTCCCTCCAGTCATACGCTCTCTCTGTGGATGATGTCGAAGAGATCACAGGTCTTGATTTCTATCATGCCCTTCCTGATGATCTTGAGAATGAAATAGAAGGTTCCTTCAATGTATCAGACTGGTCGTTCACTCCTTTTGTACCAACTAAAGAAGTACCGCAAGGAGATTTCAGCTATGTATCCCCAGATGATCCTGCGGATATAGTAGTAGATATGATCATTGCTGCATTCGTCGATCTGAAAGAAGCTGTATTCACCTATCTGGGCATAGAAGATCTGGCAAGAAGGCTCTCGCTTATGTGATCAGTCCTCTGAAAGGGGGATTACAATCTCCTCAAGGACATCTATCAATGCCTGATAGTCCCCATCAAGCGCTGCTACGCTGGCCTCCAGGAAATGGTCAGGATCGGCACTTCCCCACCCGATTTCATATCCAGCCTCAAAAGCAAGGGAATTGAAGAAGAACCTTGTTGCCCTTCCGTTTCCATCCAGGAATGGATGGAGAGCCTCCATCTCACCCATATAGTATGCGAGCTCATTCACGAAATCATCGACATCATCAATCTTCCTCAGATATCCATCATCACGGAGCTTTGAGAAGAGGATTCCAGCCTGGCTCTCAATATATTCAGGCTGGCAGAACTCCGTATGCTTTGAAGAAAGAGATCTTCTTATCATGCCGGCAGACGGATAGATATCACCGAAAAGATGGGAATGGACAGCCTTGAGATAATCAAATGTGAAAGGCATATCCAGAGGGGACCTGAGAAGCTCTGCTGTACGAAGCGACGAGATCATCTTATCGACTTTCCTGAGCCGTGGCTTATCCTTGATGCCAAAATAGTTCACGATGCAGCGTGTACCGGGATATCTGGACATCTCGTCATCATATCCGCCATTCCCGGAATCAAGATGCTCTGCACGTAAATATGAAGCCACAGCACCATCCCCGGAGAGGTCTCCCTCAAGTATATCTGTGAATGTCTTCTCCAGCTCTTCTGTCAGCGATTCCCCATCAGCTTCTATGGTGAACCTAAGATATTCCTGGCTGATACTCAGCCTAGCGCTCTTCATCTTTCAAGAAACCCCTAATCCTGTATTACTCAGAAATAATAAGACATTACACCTCATGGGTCAATTGAAGCCTTTGACAGCTGCTTTGACGGCATTATCATCAAGGGCGGTCAGGACTGGCTTGCCCTGCCCTTCCATCAGCACGAATCTTACGCTTCCTCCGCTTTTCTTCTTATCGCTCCTGATAGCATTTATGAATGCAGGGAACTCAGCATCAGGAACTTCATAATCCCCATCAAAGCCATAAAGACTCAGAAGAGAGAAAGCCCGCTGAGCGAAATCCTCCGGCGTCAACCCAAATGCAAGCCCTGCAGAAAGTGCCTTATGCATTCCCCAGGCAACACCTTCTCCATGGGATATCGAGAATCCTTTTATCGATTCAAGCGCATGCCCGAACGTATGACCAAGATTCAATGCGGATCTTATTCCCTTCTTCTCCTCAGGATCCCTTGTTATGTACCAGATCTTCACTTCAAGAGAAAGCCGTATCATCTCAGAAAGAGCCCTTCGATCCTTTGCCATGATCTGGTCATGGGAAGCGGCAAGGAATTCCCACAGCCTTTCATCCTCTGAAAGCAATGCATGCTTCACTACCTCCCCAAGTCCGGAACGGAACTCGTATTCAGGGAGTGTTTCCAGTGTTTCCGGAACAATAAGCACGGCCTCCGCAGGGTAGAACGTCCCTATGAGATTCTTGATTCCAAGATAGTCAAAACCGGTTTTGCCTCCAAGCGTGGCATCAACCATTGAAAGAAGCGTCGTAGGAGCAAGTACAAGCCGCGCACCACGCATATAGACAGAGGATGCGAATGCTGCAAGATCAAGCACGACGCCTCCTCCGAATCCTATGAAGACACCATCCCTGGCAAGGGAGATAGATGCAGCGCCTGAGAGCATTCTCTCCACGCTCTCCCATCTCTTCTCCCTCTCTCCCGGCTTTATGATGACAGATCCGGAAGGCTTCCTATAAAGAAGCTTAGAGGCATTATCATCTGAGATGAATAAAGAACTCCGGTACTGGCTCAATACCGATGAGAGTTCGTCGACCGAATCAAGCATATAAACATCTGTTACGGCCCCGCCTTTAAGCGGAACGCTGAAGATTCTTTCCATGGAATCCAATTATACAAACGAGACCGCTTGCAGAAAAGTGCGGAAAACAATGTAATACTCACCATGGACCTATACTTTGACAATGCTGCGACGACAAGGCTTTCAGATAAAGCGCTTGAAGCATATATAAGAACGGAAAAGGAATTCTTCGGAAATCCTTCTTCTGTCCACAGAGAAGGAATAAAAGCGAAGAAAGAGCTTGAGAGAATAAGGGAATCGATAGCATCAGCACTATCCATTCCTTCCGCTTCCCTCTTTTTCACATCAGGTGCAACTGAGTCGATCTCGGCAGTCTTCTCCTCTCTGCTCTTCAACGAGCCTGGACGCATTATCATTTCTTCGATTGAACATGAAGCCGTATCATCATGGATTCCTATCCTGAAGCATCATGGCTGGGATGCCGCGGTCCTGAAAGCCAGAGGCGGCAAAGCCGATCCAGAGGAGCTTAAAGCCCTTCTTACACCTGACACGAAACTTGTGGCCATCATGGCCGTGAATAACGTGACAGGAGCCAGGGAGGATATAAAGGAACTTGTGAACACTGTCCGGGAGTATGAAAAACGGGGAAACAGAAGGATATTCTTCTTCTCTGACTCTGTGCAGGCTCTTGGAAAGATCCCTTATGATATAAAGGCTCTGGGAATCGATGGAGCATCTTTCTCCGGCCACAAGATCAACGGACCGAGAGGAATCGGAATGCTGTATCTCAGAAATCCATCATCATTCCGTCCCCTTGCCCCGGCAGGAGGCCAGGAGAAAGGGAAGAGAGGTGGAACGGAGAATCTGCCTGCGATTGCCGCTCTGGAACAGGCAGTGCTATCATGGACTGGCAGTTTCAGCAGTGGGTATGAGAGAATAGGATCGATAAACAGAGATATACGAATAGCTCTGGAAGAGCTTGGCATGGAGGTACTATCCCCGGAGGATGCCTCTCCGTATATAATATCCTTCGTCTCTCCTCTTCCTTCAGAAGTCTATGTGAGGATGCTCTCAGATAAGGGCATCGCAGCATCATCTGGTTCAGCATGCTCGAACAATGCAAAAGGAGAAGGAGAGAAGATCCTTATGGGCATGGGAATCAAAAGCAGCAAGGCAAGGAATGCGGTCAGGATTTCCTTCTCAGGCGATACAGATGCAGAAAGCGCAGCTGCATTCATAAAGGCGATCAAGGAGATAAGCAATGGGCAATAAGCTATATCTGATCAAAGAAGGCGAGATCTCACTCAAGGGTGGCAACAGGAATCTGTTCGAGAAAAGACTCAGGCATAATATCAAGGACAAGCTCAGGCCATATAAATCAGAAATCAGCAAGCAGAAAGGGCGTCTATATGCATATATCAGCGAAGATGCCCCTGATGAGCTGATTGAGAAAGCGCTCTCCACAACAACAGGACTGACAGGCTATGCGAGAGCCCACAGAGCAGAAAAGGATCTGGAGGCAATAAAAGCGAAAGCGCTTGAGATCCTTCCGTCGTCAGCATTCAGCAGCAACGGCAGTTTCCGTATAACTGTAAAGCGCGAGGATAAGACGTTTCCATATACTTCCCATGATATAGCTGTTGAGCTTGCCTCGGTTGTCACATCGCTTTTCCCTGATATCAGAGTGGATCTAGATAACCCTGACTATACGCTTACATGCGAAATCCGCAATGAAGCATATCTGTACACCGATCAGACAAAGGGAGAAGGAGGTCTGCCCTCCGGAACAGCTGGAAAGGGAATGCTTCTGCTTTCAGGAGGGATCGACAGCCCTGTGGCAGGCTATATGATGGCAAAACGGGGGATGCGGGCTGATGCAATCTATTTCCATGCATATCCATATACCTCTGAGCTTGCACTCGAGAAGGTTAAGACACTGGCTTCTCTGATTGCTCCTTATCTTCAGGGACTGAGGCTTTTCGTAGTGCCATTCACCGAAGGCCAGCTTCATATCCGTGATAATGGGTACGAAGAAGAGGCGACGCTGATGTTCAGAGCCGCAATGATGAAGACCGCAGAGAAAATAGCAAACGCAAACGGCGCCTCCGCGATAATCACAGGAGAGGCTTTGTCACAGGTTGCTTCACAGACAATCGATGCGATGTCTTTCACAGACAGCATGACCGATCTGATTGTCCTGAGACCGCTTGTTGGAATGGATAAGGAAGAGATAATAGCAAAGGCAAAGAGAATCGGAACATATGAGACATCCATTCTGCCCTATGAGGACTGCTGTGTGGTATTTTCTCCTAAGCATCCTGTCACAAGACCTGTAAAGAGCGTATCAAAACGCCATTTTGAAGAGCTCAAGATGGACGGGATCATAGAAAATGCTATCAGAGATACCGCTGTATATGCTTTTGATGCAAATGGAAAGGAAATAGATGCGTAGATATATCCCTGCTGCAGCCGCAGCTGCAATCATGCTTGTCTCATTCCTTGTCTCTCCCCCGACCGGAGAGTTCATCGTGGCTCTGCCATGGCAGGCATTCTTCACGCTTTTCATGGTATCAACGGCAGCTCAGGGGCTGATAAGAGAAAATGCATATGCCCCGCTTGAGAGAGCCGCTTCATCAATCCAGTATACCATCTCCGCAATCGGATTCATCGCACTCTGCGCATTCATCACAGCGCCTTTCCTTACAGCCTTCTATTCAGCATTGGCGTTCATAGGCATATCTGACAGAGTGCTTGATAGAGCGGACAGGAAACAGCACAAAGCCATATCGGCAGCTATCGTCTCTGCAGCAGCATATTCAGGAGCTATGCTCCTTCCTGCAGGAAGCGCACAGAATATCCTTGTATCTTCTCTTTATGGAGTATCAACGATAAGCACGATGTATCCTGCGGTGATGCTTTCAATCCCGCTGCTGGCTGTATCTGCATTCCTTGCTGTCATAAAGAAGCCGAAGGACAGGATATACATTCATGAGCAATCATCTGAAGAACCAGGGAATAGATCTCTGATGATGTTCCATATATGCCTTCTTGCTGTAGTTGCGCTATCTGCATCGGACATCTTCTACTGGTTTGATCTTCTGATTGTCTTCCTGGCAGTTGTCATCATCTTCGACAGGAAGATACTCCTGAAGACGGACTACCCTCTGCTTCTTTCCTTCTTTTTCATCATGGCAGCGGCAAAGGCATTCGCATCCTCTCCTGCCATAGCCCAGATATTCATGAAGCTGATGAAAGCCCATCCTGTCATCATACCGTATGCTGTATCCGCATTCACAGGTCCAGCTGCAGCCTCAGCGCTCCTGGCAGATGCCGCATCTTCCCCGGAGCTGCTCCTCCTCTCCTCCAATCTAGGAGGAATGGTTCTTGTCTCATCTTCTTCTGCTGTTCTTCTCATGAAAGGAGAAGGAAAACAGAGCATTCTGCTGAGAATTGCTATAGGGAGTGCCATGTCGATGATCATTCTGTCCATCCTTGCCATTTCCAAGCACTTGCCCGTTTAATCCTTTTCCGATAAATTCTTAGTCATGCTGAAAGTTGGTATAGATGTGGGATCTACAACAATGAAGACTGTCGCGATGAGGGAGGATAACACCCTAGTCTACAGTGACTACCAGCGCCATTATTCCCAGATCATAGAGAAAGGCAGAGAGATGCTTAGCAGCATGATGGAGGCTATCGGGGATGAGGAGGTTTCAATAGCTCTCTCCGGATCTGCAGGAATGGGGCTGGCAGAGGCGGCAGGAATACCATTCGTGCAGGAAGTATATGCAACACGCGTAGCTGCGAAGACATTCATTCCCGATACGGATACAATCATAGAGCTTGGTGGAGAAGATGCGAAGATACTGTTCCTGAAGAACGGGCTTGAAGTGAGGATGAATGGAACATGCGCCGGTGGAACCGGAGCTTTCATCGATCAGATGGCTACGCTTCTTGGTATCAGCCGTGATGATATCGACAGCCTGAGCGAGCAATCCACGCAGATTTATACGATAGCATCGCGATGCGGTGTTTTCGCCAAGTCGGATATCCAGCCAATAATCAATCAGGGTGCGAGGATTGAGGATATTGCATCATCTGTTCTGGTAGCAGTAGTCAACCAGACAATTGCGGGACTTGCACAGGGACGGAAGATCGAGGGCAAGGTCATATACCTCGGCGGACCGCTTACATTCATCCACAGACTACGTTATTTCTTCGATGAGGCTCTTGAAACAAAAGGCATCTGCCCAGAGAACTCCCTTTACTATGTAGCAATGGGCTCTGCGCTTTCCCCTGGAGGAAAGAAGATGAGGATCTCCGGAGTCATCGAAGCGCTTGAAAGCTATAAGGGGAAGAATGATTTCGTAAAGCTCGATCCGCTTTTCAAGGATGAGGCGGAGTATGAAGCATTCAAAGAGCGGCATGCAAAAGCTGCAGTACCTTTCCGTAATCCAAACGGGTATTCTGGAAGAGCATACCTCGGTATTGACTCGGGATCCACAACAATAAAGATGTGCATAATCTCTGAAGATGGAGAGCTCATGCTCACCCGCTACAGTCCAAACAACGGCAATCCCGTCCAGGCTGTGCATTCATTCCTCTCATCCTTCTATGATGCATATCCAGCAATAACAATAGCTGCATCTGCTTCTACCGGATACGGAGAGGATCTTATGAAGACAGCATTCTCCCTCGACTACTCTCTTGTTGAGACAGAAGCTCATTTCATAGGAGCAAAGCACTTCATGCCGGATGTCGATTTCATCATCGATATCGGAGGGCAGGACATAAAATGCTTCCGAATACGTGACGGCGTCATCGATGATATATTCCTCAATGAGGCATGCTCCTCAGGATGCGGATCATTCCTGCAGACATTCGCCAACACGCTGGGGAAATCCGCAGAGGAGTTTGCCCAGCTTGCAGTAAGCGCAAAGGAGCCTGTCGATCTCGGTTCAAGATGCACAGTATTCATGAACTCGCAGGTAAAGCAGGCTCAGAAGGATGGAGCCTCCATCAATGACATCTCAGCAGGCCTTGCCATAAGCGTTGTCAAGAATGCGCTCTACAAAGTAATAAGGACATCGAATCCTGAAGAGCTTGGACGCAGGATAGTCACCCAGGGAGGAACATTCTTGAATGACGCTGTCCTCAGGTCATTCGAGAAGGAACTGGGACTTGAAGTCGTAAGGCCCCAGATTGCAGGACTCATGGGAGCCTTTGGAGCGGCACTGTATGCAAAGATGATGGCAAAAAGGCAGGATCTGAGGATCAGCCATACAATAAGCCCCGAAGAGCTCGATGAGCTGAAGCATACAATCAAGAGTGTACGCTGCAATGGCTGCACTAACCACTGCATGCTGACAGTCAATGCATTCGGGACAAAACGGCGGCTGATTTCCGGAAACAGATGCGAGAAGCCTCTGACAGGAAAGGCTCCTGCTGCAGCAGACCGCTACGATCTTTATGCATATAAGCAGGAGCTGCTTGAAAGCTACAGGGAGAGGAAAGGCGGAGAGAAAGGGACAATCGGACTTCCCCTTGCCCTCGGCATGTATGAGCTTCTCCCATTCTATGTCACGCTTTTCCGCCATTTAGGATATGATGCAATCGTTTCCCCATTCTCTTCCAGGGATCTATACATAAAGGGCCAGGCTTCAATTCCATCGGATACAGTATGCTTCCCTGCAAAGCTGATGCATGGGCATATAAGATATCTGACGGATCAGCACCCTGATATGATCTTCATCCCATGTTCCTCATACAATATCAATGAGGATAAGGGAAACAACCACTTCAACTGTCCTGTTGTCGCCTACTATGGAGAGGTCATAAAAGGCAACCAGGATACAGAGGGAGTTCCTCTCATGCTTGGCTATCTCTCCCTTGAATCGGAGAAGCACCTTGCAAAGAGGATCTCAGAGCTCTTCAATGTGAAGAAGAGCGAGGCCGTAAAAGCAGTCAGGGCAGGATTTGAGGAGCTCCACGCATACAGACAGAGGATAATGGACAAAGGCGCAGAGATCATCCGGACATCCAGGGAGGAAAACCGTCCGATCATCGTACTTGCAGGGCGTCCTTACCACACCGATCCTGAGATCAACCATGGCATCGACCGCATGATAGTCCAGCTCGGTGCATCTGTGATAACAGAAGACTCACTTGCACCGCTGATTGCCAAAGGCAGTGTCAATGTCCTTAATCAGTGGACATACCATGCAAGGATGTATGATGCGGCAAGGTACATTGCGAATGAAAAGGACATGAACCTTGTACAGCTTGTATCATTCGGCTGCGGCCTTGACGCTGTCACAACGGATGAAGTCAGGGAGATCCTGAGAAGCGAGGACAGGATATATACGCAGATCAAGATTGACGAGATCACGAATCTCGGAGCTGTCAGGATCAGGATGAGATCACTGTTCGCTGCGCTTGAAATGGAAGAAGAGAAGGAAAAGGCAGAGAGCCATAATGGATAAGAAAGTCTTTACAAAGGAGATGAAGGAAGCTGGGTACCAGATTGCGATACCCAATATGTCACCGGTTCACTTCAATATAATGAAGCGAATATTCATCAATCATGGGTACAAGCCAGTTCTTCTTGAGAACAGCTCCCCTTCCGTCATCCAGGAAGGCCTCAGGTATGTCCATAATGATATGTGCTATCCCTGTCTTCTTGTGATCGGGCAGATAATCGATGCTATCAACAGAGGAATCGTCGACAAGGATCGCTGTGCTGTCATCATCTCGCAGACAGGAGGAGGATGCAGAGCCTCGAACTACTACTTCCTGCTGATGAAAGCCCTGGAAAGAGCCGGACTTGGGCATATTCCCGTGATATCAGCAAACCTTCAGGGGATGAATGCGAATCCCGGTTTCCAGATCAGCTTCTCAATGCTTGTGCAGGCATTCACCGCGCTCGTCTACGGGGATCTGATAATGCTCCTTTCCAATCAGGTAAGACCATATGAGATCAACAAAGGCGATACAGATAAGGTAATAGATAAATGGACCGTCATACTCGGCGACTGCTATGAGAAGAACAGGGGATACTTCTGGGGCAATATGAAGAGAAAGCTCAACGAGATCTCTGATGATTTCGCAGCTGTCCCTGTAAAGCGCACACCTAAGGTCAAGGTCGGGGTCGTCGGGGAAATATATATGAAGTACTCGCGCCTTGGCAACAGCGATCTTCAGGGATTCCTGGAAAAGGAAGACTGCGAGGTCATGCTTCCTCCGATGATGGGATTCGTGCTCTATTGCTTCTCCAATGGCATAAAAGATGAAGAATACTATGGTGGAAGGATGAAATATGCATTCATCATGAAGCATATCGGAATGCCTATACTCTCAATTGTCGAGAAATGGTCAGAAGAGGCTGTGATGCGTCACCCTGAATTCAACAGAGCTGCCTCATTCAAGGAGCTTGAAGAATACGGAGAGCGCTTCATAGACAGAGGCTGCAAGATGGGAGAAGGATGGCTTCTGACGGCAGAGATGGTGGAACTCATAGAGAAAGGCTATGGCAACATCGTCTGCACACAGCCATTCGGATGTCTTCCGAATCATATCTGCGGCAAGGGAATGATAAGACCTTTGAAGGAGGCATATCCAGATTCCAATATCGTTCCGATCGATTATGACCCCTCTGCTACAAGAGTCAATCAGGAAAACAGAATCAAGCTCATGCTTGCTGTCGCGAAGGAAAAACTGGAAGAGGAGAAGTGACACAGAGCTGATATATGGCTATCATGGCGGCATGGAAACTCTATCTGAGCTCTTGATAATAGCCCTGCTCTCGCTATCAGGGAATGCAATAGCCGCTGTGCTTCCCTTTGCATTTCCCCCTGCTGTCATATCACTTTTCCTTCTTCTCATCCTCCTGCTGAAAGGAGTGATAAAGGAAGAAGGCATGGAAGTCTCCTCAGGGTTCTTCATCAGATACATGGCCCTCTTCTTCGTGCCATCCGGTGTTGAGATCATTGAGTATGCGGATCTTCTTGCCGCATCATGGTTCCATATTCTTGCGATATCAGCAATCTCCCTTGTGATAACATTCCTCGCAGCGGCAAAGGCCGTCGAGGTAACAGAGAGGATAATTTCAAAAAGGAAAGCAGCATGATAGCAAAAATAGCAGAAGCAATCACGGCAACACCGCTTTTCGGAGTGACCATCACAATACTTGCATACTGGATCGGACTGAAAGCAAGCAGGAAACTCAAACTCGCTGTCTTCAACCCATACCTCATCGCAGTCGCACTGATTGTATGCATCCTTGCCGTCTCAGGTATTCCCTACTCCGTATATGCCAACGGAGGTGATTTCATAGGAATGTTCCTTACACCCGTAACCACAATACTCGCAGTCTCGATATACAGACAGCGGAAAATCGTGAAGTCCCACTTCCTTCCAATACTCATGGGAACCCTTGTCGGAAGCATCGTCAGCGTCATCGCTGTCGTATCCCTTTCCGCTGCATTCGGAATAACAGAAGAACTTAAATTCTCCCTCATTCCCAAAAGCGTAACGACTCCGATTGCTGTCGCCATCTCAGATTCCCTAGGAGGGATAAGAAGCCTTACAGTGACTGCTCTTATCATCACAGGGGTGCTTGGGAATATCATGGCCCCGCTTCTTGCAAAGCTTTTCAGAGTGAAATCAAGAATAGCGACAGGAGTCGCAATAGGAACAGCAAGCCATGTCATCGGAACATCGAAAGCCATGGAAATGGGAGAGGATGTTGGAGCCATGAGCAGTATCGCACTCTCATTTTCCGGTATCATCACTGCGATATTCGTCTCATTTGCATTCTGATTTCAATATTTATGCATGAAATATAAATTTTTCTGCATATAATCAGCTTTTTTATTTGACATATCCCTGCCAATTGCTGAAACTACAGAAAAAGCGAGGGAATATGTCAGAAATCCATTTCTATACAGGGGAGAGTGTTCCCCTTGAACTGCATAAAGTAAGAATCGTACAGAAGCTCGATCTTGTTCCTGTAGAGAGAAGAGCTGAAGCAATAACAGAGGCAGGGAACAATACATTCCTCCTTAAGAACAAGGACATATTCCTTGATATGCTTACAGACAGCGGCGTCAATGCAATGAGCGACAGGCAGCTGGCATCTATGATGGTTGCTGACGACAGCTATGCAGGCAGCGCAACCTTCACACGCCTGACAGATAAGCTCAAGGAGATCTTCGATACCGATTACTTCCTTCCCGCCCATCAGGGAAGAGCTGCTGAGAATATCATTGCGATGACATTCGTCAAGGAAGGTTCAATCATCCCGATGAACTATCACTTCACTACGACAAAGGCTCATATAACAAGGCTCGGAGGAAGTGTCGAGGAACTTGTAATAGATGAGGGAATACAGATTACAAGTGACCATCCATTCAAAGGCAACTTCGATCTTGGTAAACTCAAGAAGCTTCTTGATGAGAAAGGAGACAGGATTCCGTTTGTAAGAATCGAAGCCGGAACCAATCTCATCGGAGGACAGCCGCTTTCTCTTGAGAATATGGAAGCAACCGCAGATCTTGTCCACAGCTACGGAAAGCTTATGGTAATCGATGCAAGCCTCCTCCAGGACAACCTCTACTTCATAAAGACAAGGGAAGAGAAAGCAAAGGATCTTTCGATCAGAGAAATCACAAAGCGAATCTCTGCGAAGATGGATATCATATACTTCTCTGCAAGGAAGCTTGGATTCGCCCGCGGTGGCGGCATCGCTCTTCACGATAAAGCTCTCTATACGAAGATGAGGGAGCTTGTGCCTATGTTCGAAGGATTCCTGACCTATGGAGGAATGAGTGTAAGGGAGATGGAGGCAATGGCTGTAGGTCTTGAGGAGACTATGGATATGGATGTCATATCCCAGGGGCCGCTCTTCATTGAATATATGACAAATGAGCTCATAAGACTCGGCGTTCCTGTCGTTACTCCTCCAGGCGGACTCGGATGCCACCTCGATGCATCCAGATTCATCCCTCATGTAAGACAGGAAGAATATCCAGCAGCAGCACTCGGAGCTGCGGTATACATCGCTGGCGGTATAAGAGGAATGGAGAGAGGTACAGTCTCAGAGCAGAGAGAGCCTGATGGATCTGAGCATCTTGCCTCTGTAGAGCTTCTGCGTCTTGCAATGCCACGCCGTGTATTCACGCTCTCGCAGGTGAAGTACGCAGTAGACAGGATCAAATGGCTATATGATCACAGGGATCTTATCGGAGGACTTAAATTCGTTGAGGAGCCATCATCGCTGAGATTCTTCTTCGGCAGGCTTGAACCAACATCAGACTGGCAGGATAAGCTGGTGAAGGCTTTCAGAAAAGACTTCGGAGACAGTCTCTGACAATCTTATCCCCTCTTCGGAGGGGATTGCTTTTGGAAAACCTTCATAGCGATAGCGCTGAAATGACGTGATGCAGGATTCTCTTTAAGATCATTTCTGCTGAATTATCCTAATGTGGAGAAAAAAAATGGATACACTGTTTGCAAAGCCACTGCCAGACGCAGGCAGTCTGGCAATAGACAGAAAAGACTATTACAGACAGGTTCTCAATGGATACTATAATTTTGAATGCCATGTATCCGACAGCATAGTCCGCACTGCAAAGTTCTACATACCGGATGGCAGCGTCCGCAATCAGCCGACGATATTCATCTGCGTTCCTGCACTCTATAAAACAGATCAGTTTCTTAGGGAAAGCGGATGGAAAGCACTTGCGGATGAGCTTCATTTCTATCTCATCATGATGGAGGCAGAAAATGGCATATGGGGGGATGATGACAAGGAATTCTCTTATATCAATGCCTTACGCGAGGATGTGAACTACAGACCGTTCTTCTCCGCATTCTCCTCCAGGTTCTATGTCTATGCCTATGGAGAGACTGCTGATATCATCGGCAGGCAGAGCAGACTATACCCAAGAAGCTGGGCAGGTGCCGCACTTATCGGGAGAAGCGGCATGAAAGGCGATGAATGCTCCATGCTGAGAACAAAGATAACAAATGTTCCTGGGGTATCATACAGTAATATACAGATGCCCATATGGCTTTCATCACATATCCATGATGAGGCTTTCCTGTGTGAAACAGCATATTACAGAGATGCAAACCATAGTTCCGATACACCTGTAAGGGAAAACGGACGTACTATCTGGAAACCGGCAGAGGGCGGGACGATGGATGAACACTGGTGCGCTGTCACGGCAATCGATGAAAAAGACTGGAGAGAATGCCTGAATGCAGACTATTCAAGGATGGTCTGGGATACTGTATTCTCAGGTGTCGCACGTTATCCGGGAAATGCCAATGGTGCTCTCCGTCGATACGCCGCAATAGAGAAAAGAGGATTCATAAAGCACACAGCATTTATCAGTGGTGGATATTACGCTGATGGCAGTGACAGATACCAGCGGGTGTGGTGGACATATAAACCAGCATCAATAAATGAGTCAGAGCCGTTTCCACTTCTCTTTGTCTTCCATGGAGCTGGTGGAAGCGGAGATGAGATACCTGACCGCATGGGATGGGCCGAGGTAGCTGAAAAGCACGGCTTCATGCTCATCTCCCCTACAGCATCGATTCCAAACAGAGTACGCCATGTTTCTGGCATGACGATAAATGAGATGTACAGGGCAATGTGGAATACGGGAGAGGCGCAGCCAGAGCGTCCTTCCGATATTCTTTTCGTCGAATATCTTTATCAGTGGGCAATGGAGAACTTCAATATAGACAGAAGCCGGGTCTATGCAAGCGGCCAGTCATCCGGAGGCATGATGAGCTGGACATTGGCCAGCTGCAGACCTGATATCTTTGCAGCAGTTGCACCATTCTCTGCGAAAATCCTCAGCATGGAAGGAAATGCATTGCCATTCACCAATAGCTCTATAATCCCGGTAATTGCGAACATGGGCCTTGCTGACAGCATGTTCCCCGGAGGATTCTCAACTGATGATGCTCGAATGCTGATAGAGCGCTGGCATGATGCCTTCAGCCTCAATGAGAACTGGAATAGCTATACATACAATGATGGAGGAAAGAATTGCTCATACAGGAATGGGCTCTTCATCAACTACATATTCCATTCATCTTCTGGTATTCCGATACTCAGATGCATTGAAACAGAGACAAAGACCCACGCAGCATGGCCAAGCGAATGCGAAATGGCATGGACAGAGTTCCTTAGGCACTACTCAAAGGATCCGGAGACAAAACAGCTGCATTATGTCCGATGTGATTCACCTGAATCATAAACAAAGCTTCACTCATATAGATAATCCCCCTGTCCAACAAGGAAAGGAGGATCATTCTATTGATATATGCATTCAGAAAGCAGAGAGCTACTCCTGCATAGAACCAGCATACCCCATATTTGCAGAAATCTCATGAGCTGTGGAGCATAGCTCTTTTATATCATTCTCCAGTGCTTTCCTGTCATTGTACAAACCTTGTATCTCAATCCCACCTGAAAGAATATTCTCAAAATTGAAAATCGGAGCTGCAAGGCTGTACAGGGAACTGTATCCTTTAATCTCAAGAATCGCATACCCATCTGCCTTGCATTTCTCAATCTGCTCATGAGACGTCTTGACTGACAGATCATCCGGTAAATATGCGGAAAAGACAGCGCCCAATGCAGAATGCCCGAAATCCACAAAATCACCGACATCCGGAGTATTGATCAGACCTTTTCCCCTTGAGCATTTCTGCACATAGAAAACCTTGGAGTTCTGCAGTTTCCCAAGCAGTACTGATTTTCCGATCTTCTCAGAAAGCATCTCACAAAGATGTATGGAATTCTGAAGCAGGTGTGAAGTCCTTGAATAACTGCATCCGATTGAATATGCAAGAAATCCGATTGAGTATGTCATACGATCATCTCTCTTGTATATCATTTTATGTTTCTCAAGAGAACAGAGGATATCGTATACAGAAGTCTTAGGATACTTGCATATTCTAGCTATCTCGGAAAGCGTCAATCCCTGATTGTTCTCAGAAATAAGCTGCAGGATCCTGATAGCTTTATCAACGGATTTATTCATGAAGACCTTTACCTCCTAAGCAGCTCCCATAAGAAGATTCGGCAGGAATAATACAAGCTGCGGAACCATAATAC
>CALXKZ010000086.1 GCA_944389065.1 uncultured Spirochaetaceae bacterium | reverse complement strand
CCTCATCACCTGAGAAGCAGAATGCTGCTGCTGATTTCATCAACTTCTTCTACAACGATCCTGAGGCGCAGGAGATACTCAGGGATACAAGGGCAGTTCCTCCGGTTGAGAGCGCAAGGGCGCTTTGCGAGGAGAAAGGCCTTTCCGATCCTCTTATCATAAAGGCCACGAACAATGCTTCTGCCCAGTCCCTCGTGATCGATAGTGTTCTTAGCCAGGATGTGATATGCCTGGATCTGATGTACAACGAATATGAGAACGTTGCTTTCGGCCGTGAGACTCCGGAACAGGCTGCGGATTCGCTGATGAGCGCATGGACTGAGAGACTTGAAGAGCTGAAAGCAGAGAATTCCTGAGCATAATCCGATCAGTCTATGCAACCCTTCAAATAGAGTGAAACTATCTTGGAGGGTCTATTTGTGAAAGGATGGACGGAAATCTAAAACGAGATCCAGAGATTGCCATCAATGGATCTTCCTTAGATGTGTGACTTCTGCATGGGCTGCACTCTCTGGCTGTTGCTTCTCTTTAAAGAGTGGCATGGTTGTGCTCTGCAGGCATAGTAATGCCTTTTAAAAGTTGTTTTGCGATGTGCATTACCGGGCTTTGGTGGAGAGAGTGCGGCTCTTTATTTATCGAGAATGCCTTATATGGCTTGTTTATGCCTTTCGGCCTTCCTGCACCGGGGCGTACACCACTCCCGTATATCTTTCTTTTCTTCAGTCATCAGTTACTCCAGCAGCAATGCTATAAGAAGCACGCAATTAAGTATCTGGAGAGCCAATGCAGCTATCTGCATCTTGTCCCTCATATTTGACTCCTTCCCTTAGACGGGATAATCTATAGGGGAGGGAGCTGCAACTCCCTCCGATTTGTACCAGCTCTACAAGAGAGCGAGGATTGCGATGACCGTCTGGATAACTGCGACTGCAAACGAAGCTATTGCCAGCCGGTCTTTTTCCATAGATACCTCTTAAGAAAATTCCACATCTGGGGTAACTAGAATTCTGGACATAGCCCTAGGTGACACTATCAATTACAAAACACCTCATCTTCATTCTCCTATCAAATCCCGTTATTTAAATAGCGGCTGAGAATAATCAAGAACAATGAAGAACATCTGAAAAATGGTCTACGCGTAATCGGGATCTATATTGAACTGGAAGCTGTATGTCGGGAATGCTCTCTCCAACGCTTTCTCCTCAGTCCTCCTGAACTCTGCATAGTCACGGATGGTGAAATCAACGACGACATCGAAATGGACTCTGGAGTCCTCAAGATGCACATGGAATGCATGGATTCCGATGACTGCAGGAGATGCTTCCTTAAGCACTTTCAGCACTTCCTTCTTCATCAGCTGGACAACAGGATTCTTTGAATTGACTGCATACATTCCGAACGTCATATATATTCCCATCTTTGCCATAATCTCTTCCTGAGCATCCGTCATCGCATCGAATATCGCTTCTGCCATTGAATCAGAAGGAACTTCAACATTGCATGTGCCGATTGCACGTGATGGGCCATAGTTATGGATCTGGACATCATATCCTCCGGATAGTGGCGGATGAGTGTTTATGATGGCCCTCAGTTCTTCTACGGTCTTCTTCTCTGGCCGCTCACCGACGATGGCCGAAACTGTCTCAATGACACTTTTCACACCGGAGTACAGGATGAATATGCTGACGATTATTCCTGCATATCCATCAATGGGAATAGATGAGAAATGCCCTATGATCGATGCGATTATCGTTACAGTTGTCGCAAGCGCATCGGAAAGGGCATCCGATCCTGATGCGGAGAGCGCTTCGCTGTTTATTCTCTTTCCGTTTCTGACGCTGAGTCGCCACAGCATCATCTTGATGCCGATTGTCAGAAGGAGAATGAACATCATCGGAAGCGATACCATTACAGGAGCAGGATTCTTTATTGCTTCAATTGATGAGCGGAAGAAAGCAGCGCCTGTGAACAGGACAAGGAATGCTACGAATAGTGCTGATATGTACTCAATCCTTCCGAATCCGAGCGGATGGGAATGGGTTGGTCTTCTCTTTGCTACATCGAAGCCTATGATGGTGACCACGGACGAAAGCATGTCCGAAGCATTGTTCGCAGCATCGGAGATGATCGCAACGGAACCCGAGGCCAGTCCTATCACAAGCTTGCATAATGCAATGAATGCATTGGAAATGATTCCTGTCAATGCAGTCCGTTTCAATATCCTGTTTCTATCATCACCAGTCATTAACCGTGAGTTTAGCCACCTTTATCGATGAGGGCAAGAAGAATATAATCAATGTATGGGACTTATGGATGAGATGGAGGCAGTTCTTGTCTCTGGCAGTCATAGCTTTATTTCGATAACAGGCGGGGGTGGCAAAACCACCTTTATGAGCGCGTTCGGCTCTTATCTCAGGGATAAGGGACTATGTGTGCTTATCACTACGACTACTAAAGTGATGTCGCCTCGCCTTTATAAATATGGGCAGGATATCATCTTCAGTGACGAAAGCGTCCTTGGATTCCGGCCTGACAGGCCCATGATGGTGTTCTATGCAGAGAAAAGCACTATGGATATGAAGAAATGGCTTTCTCCAAGGGAGGAAGTCCTTTCCGCTCTCTACGGTTACTATGATGTGATAATCTCAGAAGCAGATGGATCGAGGGGCCTGCCTTTGAAGATCCACACTGAGCGCGATCCTGTGATTCATCCGCTGACAACTGCTACAGCTGCTGTCATTGGAGCCTGGGGAATTGGCGATAAGATATATTCTGCTGTATTCGGAGACGGGAGAGAAGGAATCGTGGATGCCCATTACCTTGACTGGTATCTTCATTCAGAAGAAGGACTTGCTAAGGGAATGGCAGGAAAGAAAGCCATCCTTATAAATGGTGCGGAGAATTTATCCGATGATAAGCTTTCCATACTAAGGGGGCTGGAGTATCCAGTACAGGCATATGCCGTTTCGATGAAGGAGGACAGGATAATTGAGAAGCTTGGCTGATGCTGATAGACACCTTATCGTAGTCCGTGGTGCAGGTGATCTTGCAACTGGTACTATCATACGTCTCCGAAATGCAGGATACAAGGTGATTGCTCTTGAGACCGGGAAGCCTACTGTAATAAGAAGGACTGTTGCCTTTGCAGAGGCTGTATATGAAGGTTCTATGTCTGTTGAAGGGACCGTAGCAGAGAAGGCATCTCCGGATACAGCTCTCTCCGTTCTTTCCAGAGGACATGTTCCTGTTATTGTCGATCCGGATCTCTCTGTACTATCAGTATTCAATCCTGCAGTGCTTGTAGATGCGATCATCGCAAAGCGCAATCTCGGGACCAGCCGTTCCCTTGCTCCTTTCACAATCGCCCTCGGTCCTGGTTTTGAGGCAGGGGTGGATGTCGATGCTGTAGTGGAGACGAAGAGAGGACATTATCTTGGCCGTGTAATCTATTCCGGATGTGCAATCGCCAATACAGGCATTCCTGGATTGATAGCAGGCTATGCTGCTGAACGTGTGATCCATTCACCATGCTCTGGTATTTTCAAGGGACTGAGGGAAATAGGGGATATAGTAAGGAAGGGAGAGATAATCGCAGAAGTTTCCTCTGTTCCTGTAAGGGCATCAATCGATGGCATGCTCCGCGGTCTGCTGCGTTCGGATCTAGAGGTGCCAGCAGGCTTCAAGATCGCTGATATAGATCCAAGAGGCAGTGAAGCTGATTATCTTACAGTCTCCGATAAGGCAAGGGCAATCGGCGGCGGGGTGCTGGAAGCTGTTGACCATTTCCTGAATCGATGATTTGTTGTAAGCTTTCTGTATGGCAGAAAGAACGTTACAGGAAATGATCATGGCTCTCAGAAAGGGAGCTGGCAGGATTTCCTCATCCACCGATGAGGAGAGAAAGAATCTTCTGCTCAGTATAGCAGAGGCTCTGGATTGCAGCAGGGAAATAATAAGGAAGGCAAATGATGCAGACCTGAAGAATGCTGAGGAGAAAGGACTCCAGCCTTCTCTTATGAAGCGTCTTGCATTCACAGATGAGAAGATTGATTCCTCTATCCAGGGACTGAGGGAGCTTTGCTCTCTTCCCGATCCGATCGGAAAGGTCCTTGAGAAGCGTGAGCTTGATCCTGGATTCATCCTTGAGCGTGTTTCATTCCCGATTGGCGTCATCGCCATGATATTCGAAGCCAGGCCTGATGCCCTTGTCCAGATAGCAGGGCTTTCCCTCCGTTCTGGAAATGCTGTCGTGCTCAAGGGAGGCAGCGAGGCGAGAAATACAAACAGAACTCTTGTCGATATAATCTCAAAAGCTGCAGGAAGTGACTGGATACTTGGAGTAGAGAGCCATGAGGATGTCTCTGTGCTTCTGGGCATGGATGGATACATCGATCTCGTGATTCCTCGTGGTTCCAATGCTTTCGTCAGATATGTCATGGATCATACCAGGATCCCGGTGATCGGCCATGCCGATGGAATCTGCTCTGTATATATCGATGCATCTGCCAATGCAGAGATGGCTGTCCGCATCGCAGTTGATAGCAAGACCCAGTATCCTGCTGCATGCAACTCGGCTGAGACGTTCCTTGTCCATGAATCCGCTGCCCCTGTAATCCTTCCCAATCTCAATGCTGAATTCCTGCATCTTGGCGTCAAGGTCCGTGCCGATGAAAGGGCGATCCAGTATATGCCTGAGGCAATTCCTTCGGTTCCTGATGATTTTGATAAGGAGTTCCTCTCTCTTGAGTGCGCAGTCAAAGTTGTTTCGTCAATCGAAGAGGCTATTGAGCATATTGCGGAGCATTCATCCCATCACACCGATGCTATAGTCACTGAAAGTGAGGAAGCGAAGCGCTTATTCTTCCAGAAGGTTGACAGCGCGGATGTTTTCTGCAATTGCTCTACACGGTTTGCAGATGGTTTTAGATTTGGTCTTGGTGCCGAAGTCGGAATATCAACAGGAAAGATACATGCAAGAGGACCTGTAGGGCTTTCTGGCCTCATGACCTCCAGATGGCTTCTCTCAGGGCATGGTGAGACAGTTGCAGAATATTCCGGCAGGAACGGGAAGTCCTTCCATCATAAGGAGCTTATCTGATGCGTGATTTCTCCCATCTCAAGAGAATTGTAATAAAAGCAGGTACCAATATCCTTTCATCCCCTGATGGGATTGACATGAACAGAGTCAGAAGCATCGCAAGCCAGATATCAGCCCTTCAGGAGAAGGGGTATCAGGTGCTTCTTGTTTCATCAGGTGCTGTGGGGCTTGGTGCGAAGGCTCTTGGACATAATAACCCGGTCGTCTATATCGGTATGCGGCAGGCCTGTGCAGCCATTGGCCAGCCTGTGCTTATGAGCGCATACAGGGAGGCCTTCAGGAGCCATGGGCTTCTCTGTGCCCAGGTTCTGATCACACGTACGATTCTGAACAACAGGACAAGCTATAACAATCTCAGACAGTCCGTATCGATGCTGCTAGCAATGGGTGTCGTTCCTGTATTCAATGAGAATGATGTCGTATCGACTGCGGAGATAGGCAATCAGTTCGGCGACAATGACAGGATGAGTGCCCTTGTTGCTTCGAAAATCGATGCGGATCTGCTTGTTCTTCTAACGGATATCGACGGTATATATACAGGGAATCCGAAAACGGATAAGAGCGCCAAGCTCATTCCCGAGATCGAGGAAATCACCCCGGAGATAATGTCGTTCGCCAAAGGTGCAGGCTCAAGGTTTGCCACAGGCGGGATGAAGACCAAGCTTCTTGCCGCCCAGATTGCCCAGAAAGGCGGGTGCGCGACTGTGATCGCATCAGGCTACGTTGATGATATACTTCCACGGATTGTGTCAGGAGAGACAATAGGCACGCTCATCCATCCTGATAAAAGGCTCACTCAGCGCGAAAGGTGGCTTCTCAATACGACATATGAGGGGTCTATCATTGTTGATGACGGAGCAGTGAAGGCTCTGTACAGCCATAAGAGCCTTCTTCCATCCGGGATCATTGCCGTGAAGGGTGTATTCTCCCAAGGAGAGGTTGCCGCTATAATGGATAAGGAAGGAAAGGTTTTCGCCAAGGCTGCACCATACTTTGACAGTACGGAACTGGAGCTGATTCAGGGACATAAGAGCACTGAAATCGTTTCGATTCTCGGAGAAGGGAGGAAGGACGTGATCTTCAGGCCGGAGGATCTTGTCTTTATAGATAATGAGTGAGTACAAGGTTATACATCGTCGTCAGGATCTCGGGCTGAGAATATCCTCGCTTTACCGGCAGGAGCAGCTTGCGATCGGCATTCTCGATCTTTCGACAAGGAAGGATCTGGAGAACACTCTGAAGTGGTATACGGAGAATATGAGCGCCCATATCTATGTCATGACCACATCGGAGAGGATGGAGGATGGTGATATCCAGGATGCATTCCAGGATGTGAACTTCATAGTATTCAAGAATGCTTCCACGACAGGGGCTTATATCAATGCTTTCGCCGATGAGTGCTATGCTTCGTTTTTCCTTGTCGTCCGTACAGATGCTGTCCTTATAGCATTTGAAGGCGAGAAGCTCATGTCCTACATGGCAGAGCATAATCATCCTGCGCTGATAACTCCTGTCATGATCTCCTCCTCAGGTGATATCCTTCCGACTCTCCGGGCTCCATTCATCAAGGGCCGCACTGTCGAGCCTCTCTCTTTCATTCCTACCATAGAGGAAGATGCAGAGGAGGATAATCTATATCCTGTTATGGAAATAGGACTTTATGACAGAGCTTTGTTCCAGCGCCTGAGAGGTTTTGATGAGCAGATTGCAGGGGAGTACTTCCAGTCGATGGATTTCGGAGTGAGATGCTTTCTTTTCGGCTACAGGATATTCACATGCCGGTCTCTGGCAGTACAGTTCCCGGAGCGCATATCTATAATCGAGGACAGGTCGCTCTGCGATGGCGTGAACAGATTCTATACAAAGGCCTTGTCGATCAGGCACATCGCAGGAAAGAATGTAGTGGAGAAGTGGAAGCCGTTTGTAGATAAGGATGTTCTCCAGGATGAGGTGAAGAAAAAGCAGATGATACTCCAGAAAACCGATTTCCCTTCCCTTATCGAGAAATGGAAGGTACGGGATAATGGCCTAGATAATGATGGTAAATCATCTGACAAATAGTATCATATTGGATTCCTTCTGTTCATATTCAATATAGTTATTATATTATAAATATAGATATTTTTCATTATTATTAATAATAACAATAGATGATTTATATTTAAACTGATTTATCTAGAAGCGCCTGCAGGGAAGCTCTCTTCCTTCACTTCATTGTTCAGTTCCCTGAGGATGCCTGTCGTCATCGGGATTGAGATCGCGAATGCGATGGTATCCGCAAGCGGCTGTGCAACCTGGATTCCCCAGATTCCGATAAGAGGCGGAAGGATAAGCACAAGCGGTATGAGCATCAGACCCTGCCTTGCGAATCCCAGTATGGATGCTCTCCACATCTTGCCTGTCGTCTGAAGAAGCATGTTGCTTATGATAAGCCATGATGAAAGCGGGAGCGTGAAGCATCTCAGGCGCAGCGCTATATCTCCGATCGCGATTACTTCCGGATCTCCTTTTCTGAAGAAACCGACGATCGGGGTTGCCCATATGAACTCAATCAGCGCAAGAGCAAGAAGCACGAATGTCATGAGCTTGACGCAGAACCAGAATCCGTCTTTCACGCGAGTATACAGCTTTGCACCGTAATTGTAGCCGCATACCGGCTGGTATCCCTGCCCAACCCCGATGAGAATTGAATTGGTGAAGTTTCCTATCTTGTTTACAATTGCCATCGCAGCAATCGCTGCATCTCCATATGGCAGTGCGGCATTGTTGAGAGCAATCATCGCAACAGATGCTACGCTCTGTCTGCAAAGCGATGGCAATCCGCCATTTGTAATGGTCCCAAGGATCCTGGCAGATGGCTTGAATGCCCTTGGTCGTATCTTCACCGTTCCTATGCGCTCTGAAAGGATGAAAAGTATTATGAAGCTCACTACCTGGCTTATGGCAGTTGCAATTGCCGCTCCTGATATCCCGAGACCGAAGACGAATATGAATAATGGGTCAAGGAAAAGATTGAGGATTCCTCCTGTAGTCAGTCCTATCATTGAATAGAATGAATTGCCTTCGAACCTCAGCTGGTTATTCAGAACAAGCGAGGCAGCCATGAAAGGGGCAGAAAGAAGAATCCAGAGCATGTAGTCCATGGCATATGGAAGTATAGTCTCCGAAGAGCCAAGGAAGATCGACATGGGGCGTAGGAACAGGAGTCCCAGAATAGTGACCAGGGATGAGAAGATCAGAGCAGAGAAGAATCCTGTTGATGCAAGTATCTCCGCAGTCTTCTCATCATGTGCCCCCAGCCTGCGTGACATATTGTTTCCGCTTCCCTGACCGAAGAAAAAGCCTATTGCCTGGATGATCGCCTGAAGCGAAAGCGCAACACCAACCGCGGCCGATGCGCTTGTCGAAATCTGTCCGACAAAAAAAGTGTCCGCAGCGTTATAGAGCGTTGAGATAAGATTGCTTATCACAGTCGGTACGGAAAGAGCAAGAATGAGTCTCCTTACCGGAGTCTCCGTCATTTCCCTGAATTTTTCGTCTGCTGTCTGTATCTTCATGGTGCTTACTTCGATATTACTCCTAAGCAGAGCAGGAAGAAAGCAAAAAAGTTAAAAGAAAAAACTAATGGAAAGTATTTCATCTAGATAAGAAAGATTGTAAGTGCATTATCAAATATAATACAGGAAAAACTTATAATTTTGTTATTTATTGAATAAAATGTTCAAATTAATATAATATCCCCCGGAATAATATATATATCGGAGGTCGATATGAAATTCCGTATTTGCATCAGCATGCTGATTCTGCTGATGCTCTTCTGTTTTGCCTCTTGCCGGCAGACTGTACTCTTTCCGCTTCCTGCACCGGATGATGAAGCAGAGAATACAGCATCCCTGATAGTTGCATCTACACCATATGGCAAGATTGTGAACGAGGCCATAAACGGCCTGAATCCAGACCATGTGAAAGCTGTCACGAAGGAGTATGTCTCCGGATCTGCTTCTTCATCTTTCTCATTGCGCTCTGCATCAGAGCTGATGGCTTTGAGAATGGTTATAGAAGTTGCTGATTATCCTATAGGAGATGGCCTAGCAGTTTCACAGGGGAATTTCTCAGTGGTTCTGAATGGAAGCGCTCAAGGAATATCCACTGTCTCTGATCGGTTCACAGCAACGGATCTCATAATCACAGAAGGATCTTTCAGATATTCCGGTGCGGAATTGACAGAATCCGTAGTGGATAATGTCACCGCCCCCGCTGAAGCAACGATAGTCATCGTCACTGACGAGGATGGATCTGTAAAGGAAACGGCAGGTGCTGTCACTATAAAGGCTTCAGAGTTTAAGGGTAATGTCACTGTCATAATCAATGGAGAAACATTGGATGTCGATATCAGCGATGCAGCAGGGGATGAGGTGGAAGATAATCCATATGAAATCGTATCTGCAGCTGTGAAAGAAGGGAGATATGTCATTGCTGAAGGGAATGGAATCCCTCTATCCCTTTCGTATCGCAATGGTGAGACATTGGATCTTACCGTTCCTTCTCTGTCCGTTCTTCTGGAAGAAGGTTTTACAGGAGGAACGACAGCTATTCTTGATTATGCCGGACAGAGCATTCCTGTGGATGTATTTGTGCCTTCGTGCGATTCAGCTTTGATTGATAATGAGACAAAGCTCTTGGCTTTCATTTCCGGAAATGCAAAGGATGACGAAGGTAATGTGCTGAAGCAGGCAATCATAACAGGAAGCTTCACAGCCAACCTCAATGGTGAGGGCGGGGCATATGTAAATGCAGGTTCAGCATTGTACAGTACATCCATATCAAATGAAGTCACTGTTACAGGGGATATCAGCGGACAGGCCCGTTTCTATGTTTCTGCTTCAGATGTCCTTATTGAGGGATTCACTCTGATCGATGGATCATCTGACAGCATTAAGAGAAATGTGATGAAGATATCGAATAAGGACTATCCTGTAACGGATGCTGATCACAGGCTTGAAAATGTGGTGATATCAGATATGCGTCTGGTTCCTGCCATCAAGAGTCTTGATATCAATGGTGTTGTTGATTGCACTGTAACGGGATGTGCTATAACAGCGACATCCGGATTCAATGCACCTATGGGCATCCGCTGGGCTACCGGGCTTGACATAATAGACTGCAGTTATGAAGGAAAAGGATCAACAAAAGCGATTGTCTTCAACGATGAGGATGGCGACAGCCATTGGAGCACTGACGTTGTATTCAGGAATCTCTCAGGTTTTACCAGTATAAGGGCAACAGAGAATTCAGAGATTGCCATCATCGGGAATGAATATACGCAAAGCGGGAATTCATATAACCTGATCTATTCTGACTGATTGTCTTTATATTGGCCCTCTCCGGAGGGCCATTCATATCAATGTATGTGCCATGCTTCAGGGAAATAAAAAAGGCCGCTTCCGGTTGCGGCCTCAGTGGAGAAGAATCTATCTTACTCCTCTTCGATTGCGCCCTGTGGGCATACGCTTGCGCATGTTCCGCAGCTGATGCATGTATCTGGATCGATTGAGTAGATATCTCCCTCGCTGATTGCGCCAACCGGGCACTCTCCAGCACATGTTCCGCATGCGATGCAGCTATCGGTGATTTTGTAAGCCATATTTAACTCCTTCTGCCGCTGAAGCAGCATTGTCATTCTGACTAGAATCTACTCCTTAGGCGTGCCGTCGTCAACAGAGAAGGGCGATGTTTGATATACTTTCCGCCTGTTTTTCCGATGTACAAATGGTTAGCATGAAGCAACCAGCCTATCTTCCTGCTTTTCTGCAGATTCTTCTATAAAGGATGAAACCTGCTGTATCGGCAATTGCCCATCCTATAGGTATGCTCATCCAGATGCCTTCCTCTCCGATCGGGACTGACATGATATATGCGAGAATGACTCTCAGGCCAAGGCTGATGATTGTCAGCAGCAGAGAGATTGAGGGAGCCTTCAGTGCACGGAATATGCCATAGAACAGGAATAGAAAACCTATAAGCATATAGAATGCGCCCTCAATTCTCAGATAGCTTCTTCCTGTTGATATTATGCTGATCTCTGACGGATCCACGAAAACAGACATCAGCTGATCGGGGATGGTGAATACGATTGCAGATACAGCTGTTCCGAATATGAGAGCAATCAGGAATGCGATGGCAATTCCTTTCCGGACCCTGTCCATCTTCCCCGCGCCCATATTCTGGCTGACGAATGTGGAGAACGCGTTCCCGAATTCCTGAAGCGGCATATATGCCAGACTGTCGATCTTGACACCTGCGGCGAATGCTGCCATGACACTGGCTCCGAATGAATTCACAAGTCCCTGCACCATCAGTATTCCGAGATTCATTATCGATTGCTGAAGCGATGTGAGCACTGAAAGCGATGCTATCTCCTTCAGCAGTTTCCTCTGAATCTTCATATCCTTCAGCGAAAATGATAGAAGACGGGTGCGGAAGATCGTGTAGAGCATTATCCCTGCTCCTGCCGCATACTGCGATATGACTGTGGCAACGGCCGCACCCCATACTCCCCAATCAAGCGAGATGACGAAATAGAGGTCCAGGGCGATATTCATCAGCGCTGACACAGCCATGAATATAAGCGCTAGGCGGCTGTTTCCCGTTGCCCGCTGTGCTGATGCATAGAAGTTGAAGAGAAAAAGCGCAGGAAGGCCCGTGAAGATCACAAGAAGATATTCACTCATCATCGGTACGATGCTTTCCGGGACTGACAGTGCCATGAGTATCTGACCGAGAAGCAGGAATGAAAGGATCATTATCGCCAGAGTGATTGAGCCTATCATCATGAATGATATTCCCAGCGAGGATCTGAGGCTTTTCCTGTCTCCTGCGCCAAAGAAATATGAGAATGAGACACCAGCGCCCATTGAAAGCCCTATCATAAGGGATGTCAGGAATGTCATCAGGGAATATGCTGATCCCACGGCTGCAAGCGCGTCCGGCCCTATAAAGCGTCCGACGATGATTGAATCCGCTGCGTTGTAAAGCGTCTGGAGCATGTTGCCGAGTATCAGGGGCAGTGAAAAGGAGAGCATCGGCCCTATGATTCCGCCCTTTGTGAGATCTTTTGCAGCCATGGCTGGAAATATAGCAGAGATAGTTCATTTCTGCTATCATCGCGCTCATGAAGAAACTTGTTATAGCCGAAAAACCTTCGGTAGGACGCGAGATAGCAAAGAACCTTGGATGCTTCCAGAAAGAGAAGGGCTATACAGAAGGCCCTGATTATATCATCACATGGGCGCTCGGGCACCTGGTGGAGCTTGCTGAGCCACAGCATTATTCCGAAAGCTATAAGAGGTGGTCTCTCAAGACGCTTCCGATGCTTCCTGAGCATCTTGACCAGGTTGTCATCGATGAGTCGAAGGAGCAGTTCGATGTGATCTCATCCCTCCTTTCAAGAAGCGATATCTCCTCTGTTGTCATTGCAACCGATGCAGGACGTGAGGGAGAGCTTGTTGCCAGGTGGATTCTCAAGCTTGCAGATTACAATGGACCAATGGAGAGACTCTGGATCTCATCCCAGACGGAGAAGGCCATCAAGGAAGGATTCGAGAATCTCCATCCTGCTTCGGACTATGACAATCTCTATCATGCTGCAGAGTGCAGGGCTGCTGCCGACTGGTATGTCGGAATGAATGTGACAAGGGCTCTTACATGCTACTACGATGCAAAGCTTTCATCGGGAAGGGTGCAGACTCCGACTCTTGCGCTTATGACGGAGAGGGAAGATGAGATAGAGAGCTTTGAGGGCAAGTACTACTATTCAGCCAGAGGTGATTTCGGGATATTCTCCGCTTCCTATTACCCGGAGGAGAATACAGTTAGATTCACTGATGACAGCCTTGCTGAGGAGTTTCCCCAGTGGAAGGACAGAAAGGGCAGGGTCGTAAGGCTCATTGCTGAGGAAAAGAGCGATCCGGTGCCGCAGGCGTATGATCTTACAGAGCTTCAGAGAGATGCGAATATCATGCTTGGATTTTCGGCAAAGGAGACTCTGGATACGCTTCAGCGTCTTTATGAAGTCCATAAGATCGTAACGTACCCAAGAACTGATTCGAGATATATAACAAATGATATCGTCCCGACGCTTCCGGAGAGGATAAAAGCGCTTTCCACGACAATATTCTCCCGTCAGGCTGATGAGTATCTTGCTTCTGGCTTCAGAAGCGACAATCCCCGTTTTGTCAATGATAGCCTTGTGTCTGACCATCATGCCATCATTCCGACAGAGGAGCCTGTGAAGACTGAGAATCTCTCTTCAGATGAACTGAAGCTCTGGCAGCTTATAGCACTGAGGTTCCTTGAGGTGCTCGGTGATGATTATCTTTATAAGACCACCACCTGTGATATAGAGGTTGACGGCAGGCTCTTCCGTACCCGTCTTACCGTTCCTGTAAGGAAAGGGTACAGATCCGCAGCAGAGAGTGCAGGGATAAAGAGCGCATCATCGATTACAGAGGATGGAGAGAACAGCTTTGCACTGATGACACTGAAGGAAGGCGATGAGGTGACGCTCCACTCTGTGAAGGTAAGGAAGAATGTCACGAACCCTCCTGAAAGGTATACCGATGCAACGCTGCTTTCCGCTATGGAGCATGCAGGGCGCTTTGTAGAGGATGATAAGCTCAAAGCAAACCTTGGAAACGGACTTGGAACACCGGCAACAAGAGCTGATATGATTGAGAAGCTTATCCAGAACAGGTATGTGGAAAGAGAAGGAAAGTACTTTATTCCGACAGCAAAGGGCAGGGAAGTCGTCCGCCTTGCTCCTGATGTACTCCGTTCTCCTGAGCTTACAGGTGTATGGGAAGGACGTCTGGAGAGGATTGCTAAAGGAAAGGAAGATCCAGAGGAATTCATCAAGGATATAAAGAAGATGGCATCGGATCTTGTGAAGGAAGTTGAGAGAAGCGACAAGGTCTTCTCTCCGAAGTTCAAGGATACGAAGAAGTGCCCTTACTGCAATTCCGATATGATGAAAGCCGTTGATGCTGATGGCTCTGTGCATTATATCTGCCAGAAGCTTTCCTGCCAGTATGAGGAGAAGGAAGTCAAGGTGAAGGTTTCCACCGGGACCGCCTCTGAGAAGAAGTTCTCGACAGATGCCTCTGGGAAGATCAGGGTCGTGATCAACAGGAAATCCTCTGTGAAGATTCCCAAGGCTGTCTATGAGACCAAGACTGTCGTTGTCAGGGAATCAAAGCATGCCTTCAAGCGGGACAGGAGATCCGATGATGAGAGAAGGCCCAGCCAGAACAGATTCTCATCCTCCGATTTCGGCGGCGGTACGATGGCCGACTTCTTCCGCATCAGCCAGGAGAGGAGCAAAGAGAGGTCTTCAAAGAGGAAATGAGGAAGTTCATCTACAAAGCCAGAGTCTATTTCTCGGATACCGATGCAGAGGGCATCGTATACCATGCACGGTATCTTGACTGGGCGGAGCATGCCAGGACTGAGATGATCAGGGAGATGATCCCTGATTATTCCCAGACTGCGCTCTCAGAAGGCGAAGATGGTGTTTTCATGGTTGTCCGCTCGATCAATATAGAGTTCAGAAAGCCAGGGCTTCTTGACGATCTGATCGAAGTCCATACTGGGATTGCGGATATGCAGCGCTTCTCATGCACTGTCCATCAGAGAATCATGAGAGGAGATGATCTTCTTGCAGAGCTGGATATAAAGATCGCATTCATATCATCAGTGACGAGAAAACCTCATCCGATACCTGCCTTCCTTGTCAATCAGCTGAAGACAGAAGCATAGTTCAGGATTGTCTCTTCCAGATCTCTCTGCTCTGCTCTGAATCCAAGCTCCTTCCGTATCTTCTCAGGATTTATGGCATAGCGTTTGTCATGGCCTTTTCTGTCAGGAACGAATGAGATAAGATCCTCAGGCTTACCAAGAACAGAGAGTATTTTCCTGATGAGATCTATATTGCTGATCTCATTATCTGCTCCGATATTGTATATTTCCCCGCTTTTCCCATTTCTGATGATGAGATCCACAGCCCGTGCGTGCTCATCTGTATGGATCCAGTCCCGGATATTCCTTCCATCTCCGTAAACAGGGATGCTCATTCCATGGAGAGCATTCCAGATAGTCTTCGGTATGAGCTTTTCTATGTTCTGCCCAGGCCCATAGTTGTTTGAAGAGCGTGAGATAGTAGCATTGAGGCCATAGGTCCTGACGTAGGAAAGCACCAGAAGATCCGCTCCTGCCTTGGATGCGCTGTATGGTGAACTGGGTTTTATCGGGGATGACTCTGTGAATCTGAGGTCCATCCTGTCAAGCGGAAGATCCCCATAGACTTCGTCTGTCGATATCTGATGGAAACGTCCGATTCCATGCTCAGCGCATGCATCAAGAAGGACACCTGTACCATAGACATTCGTCTTTACGAACAGCTCAGGAAATTCTATTGATCTGTCGACATGGCTTTCTGCAGCGAAGTTCACCAGGATGTCCGGATGGAATGAGAAGAGATCGTCGACATCCTTTCTCTCCGTAATATCTCCTTTTATGAATGTGAATCTGCTGTTATCCGATACAGTGCTCAGATTCTCCATGTCAGCAGCATATGTGAGGGCATCAAAGCAGATGATCCTGTCCTCGGGATGTGTTCTGGATATGTATCTGATGAATGCAGAGCCGACGAATCCGGCTCCTCCTGCAACTGCTATTACCATAGCCAGATTTTAGCATGCAAATACGCTGCAATGGGATTATAATCGGAAAGAAAAAGAGTCCGGATAACCGGACCCGAAGAGCGACCGACGGGAATCGAACCCGCATCTTCAGCTTGGGAAGCTGAGGTAATAGCCACTATATGACGGTCGCATATGCGCTGAGGATATACCAAAGGGCATACTTTTGCAAGCTATGGGAGGAAGGAATGGACGATAAGGAACGGCAGGAACACTATAGGAAGATGACTGAGACGCCGGTTCCTAAGCTTATCGGACGGCTTGCAGTCCCTACGATCATCAGTATGCTTGTCTCTGCGATCTACAACACTGCCGATACATATTTCGTGGCTAAGCTGGGAACAAGCGCAGCAGGAGCTGTGGGGATAGTTTTTTCCATCATGGCCATCATCCAGGCTATCGGTTTCACCATAGGAATGGGAGCTGGCAATATCCTTTCAAGGCAGCTAGGGGCAAAGAGGGATGAGGATGCGACAAGGACAGCATCCTCCGGTTTCTTCTTTGCTCTTGTTCTGTCTCTTGTCCTTGCATTCATTGGGATAGTCTTCCGCCCTGCATTGATGAGGCTTCTGGGGGCAACGGAGACAATACTTCCGTATGCTGAGGCATATGCACAGTATATCTTCATGGGATGCCCTGTGATGTGCCTTTCGTTTGTCATGAACAACTACCTCAGGGCAGAGGGAAAAGCAATGCTTGGAATGATCGGGATAACGACCGGAGGACTTCTGAACATCATCCTGGATCCGATCTTCATCTTCGCATTCGGTTTCGGTACAGCTGGTGCGGCAATGGCTACAGCCCTTTCGCAGCTGGTATCGTTCTGCATACTTCTCTCATTCTTCCTCAGGGGAAAGAGCAGTGTAAGAATATCGTTGAAGATGGTGTCAGCCAGCGCCGGAACATATGCCCAGATTGTTAAGATAGGGATGCCGACTCTGATGAGACAGGGACTGGCAAGCATTGCTTCCATCTCCCTCAATGTCGCAGCAGCTGCCTTCGGTGATGCTGCTGTAGCAGCGATGAGCATCGCAGGGAAGATCTCTATGTTCGCATTCAGCGCCATGCTTGGATTCGGACAGGGCTTCCAGCCTGTCGCATCATTCAACTATGGAGCAGAGCTGTATGGAAGGGTAAAGGAGGCAGTGCGCTTCACAGCCATAACCGGCATTCTGATAATGACCGGAGCAGCTGCTGTCTGCGTGATCTTCGCCCATCCGCTTATCGGTGCATTCAGGGCCGATGATCCGGAGGTTATGGAAATCGGGGTGATGGCACTTCGTCTGCAGGCCGTCCTTCTGCCTCTGACAGGCCTTGTAACGACAACGAACATGGGGCTGCAGAGCACAGGACAGGCGCTTCCTGCGACTGTTCTTGCGATGGCAAGACAGGGAATATGCTTCATTCCTCTGATTCTTGTGCTTCCTTCCCGCTTCGGGATTTCAGGTGTCGAGATCGCGCAGCCTCTGAGCGATCTGATAACTTTCATTGCCGCGGTTTTCTTCTTCATCTCATTTCTGAGAATGCTCAACAGGAAAGAAGCAGAGAAAGCACAGAATCGTACAGTACTGTGATACAATATCGGCATGGACATCATAAAGATCAAAGGAACAGTGAAGGATTATGCATGGGGAAACGATGATTTCATCCCATCCCTTGTCGGAGGATATACTGGAGAGCCGCAGGCAGAGCTATGGTTCGGCACACATCCATCAGGTGAGTCGCATGCAGAGGATGGAGAGAGCCTTTCAAAGCTTATCGCTTCTGATAGATCAATACTCGGGGAGCGGGACTATCTGAGATTCGGCGGAAAACTGCCGCTTCTTTTCAAGGTGCTTGCTATTGCAAGTCCCCTGTCGCTGCAGTGCCACCCTGATAAGGCCCAGGCAGAGGATGGATGGAGAAGGGAAGCCGGGAAGAGGGAGAGAGGAGAGGAAGTCGATTATCAGGATGATAACCAGAAGGCTGAGATAATTGCTGCGCTATCCCCTGTAACAGCAATGTGCGGCTTCAGGGATATCGAGGTGACGAAAGCGGATTTCGCTGCGATCATGCCTGTTTCCTATGCAGGAATACTGAAGGATATCTCCAGTGATATAAAATCCCTTTTCCTTGGGCTTTATGCGCTCGATGATGAAAAGAAGTCTGCTGTGCTCAGGGAATTCAGCGATTTTCTCGATGCCAGCAGCGATGATAGCTGGTCTGGTCTTTTCCTGACACGGAAGGGCATTGCTAAGAAGTGCCTCAAGGAGTATCCGGGAGATATAGGGGCCGTATTCCCATACATGATGAATATAGTGAACCTCCAGATAGGAGAGGCTCTCTATCTGCAGCCAGGTACGCTTCATGCCTATGTCCTTGGTAATGGAGTTGAGCTTATGGATGCCTCTGACAATGTTCTCAGAGGAGGTCTGACCAGAAAGCGCATTGATCTGGAAGAGCTGGAGAGGATCATGTCATTCGATTCGACAGCTGTATCCAAATCCCAGATATCACGCACAGGATCGGGACGTGTGACGTATGACTGCCCCTCGGAGAACTTCGTGCTCCGCCGTGCATCAAGCGGAAGCTATGAAGTGAAGGGCGGCAGGCTTTCTCTGGCCCTCGTCACGGAAGGCACCGCAAGATTCTCTTATAAAGGGGAAGGTCTGAGACTTGAGAAAGGGGAGTGCGCGCTTATCCCTGCCTCTGCATCGCCATATGGCCTGAATATCAGGGGAACTGTGTTCTTTGCGGAGATACCGGATCCTTCCTGAGTGGCATTGGAACCGAAATTCAGGATTTTATCAGAAAGGTATTGACAGCACATACCAAAATCCGTATTCTCTCCATTGTTCGAGAGAACGCAATTCTCCTGTAGCTCAGTCGGTAGAGCAGGTGGCTGTTAACCACCCTGTCGGGGGTTCGAATCCCTCCGGGGGAGCATAAGACTCCTTGGAAACAGGGAGTCTTTTATTTTACCGGCTGAAATCATCTCAGGAGATTGATTGCAGGTACTACTATGCAGCTCGATATCCTTCTTTTCTTTCAGCGTATTGCCAACCCGGTCCTCGATGTTCTGATGAATGCGGTATCAATGACCGGGGAGATAATAATTCCTCTTTTCATAATTCTCTTCATCTATTGGTGCATGGATAAGAAAAGAGGCTTTGCAGTGACTCTGTCAATGCTCACTGCTTTGATAACAACACAGATTGTCAAAGCGATAGTAAGGTATCCCCGGCCTTTCATGGTCTATCCGGAACTGATCAGCGGAGGACGGCTTGAGACAGCAACCGGCTATTCATTCCCTTCAGGACACAGCACAGGGGCGTCTTCATTCTATGGCTCTCTTGCAGTCGTATTCAGATCCTGGGTCCTGAGAGCGATTGCGGTCATTCTCATAATCATGGTGCCTGTATCTAGAATGTATCTTGGAGTGCACTGGCCGATGGATGTCCTTGCCGGGACGATTATAGGGCTTTTTTCTGCATTCTTTCTTGCACCGATGTTCCTGAGAATGCAGGAAAGCAGGGAAAGCTTTCTTTCTTTCACGATGATCTACGGGGCAATCTGCTTTATTTCGGCAGCCATTTCAGCATTTCTTCTTGATATGGCTCTTATAGAGGCCCTTGCCTTTTCAGATTTCTCTTCGAATATGGCTATTGCCGCAGGTGTTCTTTTAGGTGCGAATATAGAGAAGAAGCGTATCGATTTCACTTCAGAAGGCACCATCGGAAAGAAAGCTGCAAGATACATCGTCGGCCTTATATCATCGATTGCCGTAGTTGCCATACTGATGATGCTTCCTCTTCCGCACTATACAGAAAAGCTCATCGCTTTCTTCGCTCTTGGCTTCTGGGTGACGTTCTGCTATCCCGCGATAGCTGTGAGAGCAGGGCTTATGGAGATAGCCTAGATCTGCTTCGGGTACCGTCCGTTCTTCTCCTTGTATACCCTGCGGAAGAAGCGTTTGGCATCATCGTCATCGGATAGATAGCTTCCGCATAGCCTGGAGAAGAGCCTGCCGCAGGTGTCGCTGTCGGCAAGTGCATTATGCGCATCGTATTCCCATCCGAGCGATGATGCCAGTGCGGTAAGGCTGTATGAGCGTCTGCCTTTCCATAGCCTCCTTGAAAGGGAGAGAGTGCAGTAATAATCATTATGCGGAGCTTCCAGATCCCAGGCTGATGCAGATGATCTGAGGACATTTATATCAAATGGCGCATTATGCGCGACGAGCGGTGAGCTGCCGATGAATGATGTGATATCCTCCCATAGTTCCGCAAAGGTGGGTGCCTTTATTATGTCAGCAGGATCAAGGTGATGGACTGCGGTGCAATGTGGATCGAAGACAAGCCGGGGAGGCCTGATCATCGAATAGTAGCTGTCAATTGTCTCTCCCTCCGCATCCTTCCTGACGAGTCCTATCGCGCATGCTGAATCAGGAGAGCCTGATGCCGTCTCGAAATCTATCGCAACGTATTCCATAACAGAAGAGGAATATATCAGAGAAAGAGATTATCGGCCATACTCCTCTGTAAAAACACAACCCGTGATGGTATAGTAGCTGGAAAGATGCGGCTTGATATGAGAACTCTATTCGTTGTATTTTCTGCAGCAGCGCTTCTTGTCTCGTGCGCTGTGAGCCCTGATACAGGTCTGGATAATCCCAGGACTCTTTATGCTGTACAGGTCTCTATGACCTATGGGGATGCTGATTCAGGCTTCTGTATTGCTGAGACAGTGAACAGAAATGATATCCTGCTGGCGGTTGAGTCCCTTTTCAAGGATGGGCATACGGACTTCGATGAGATGGAAGAGGTTATCTTTGATGAGGTATATGGAAGCTATTATCTCTCCGCTTCATCATCAGAGCAGACGGAATCGGATAAGTGGACTCTTGAAGGGGATATCATTCCGGCACTTGAAAGCATCTCTGAGAGGGCTGACCCGAATGATCTTCTTCTCATTTTCATATGCGGCCATGGCAGGGATGATGGAGCTGTATGCTTCTATAACCCGGATAAAGAGGGCGGCATGGATTATCTTGTCCCAGAGGATTTTGTCAGTCTTATGGATGGGATAGAGTGCAATAAGCTGGCATTATTCCTTACATGCTTTTCCGGAACGATTGCCGATATGGGAGATGGAACCATGAGCAATGGGATGGTCATAGACAAGGATATGAATGGCAATTTCTCCTCAAGGTTCTCGATCGGGAAAGCTATCTCGGATTCTCTTGCAAGGCAATTAAGCCATTCTGGCTCTGGAAATGGGAATCTCTGGGTAATAGCGGCGGCACAGCATGATCAGGAGTCTTTCAGCTTCAACTACACAGATGCTAATGGAAGGAAGATGACATGGGATCCGTTTGTCGATTATGCAGCGCAGTCGCTTGGATATGATTCTGGAAATGGCAGTTTCTGCATCACTGGTACGGATAGACTGGCCATCACGGATATATGCAGGAATATCGGAAGACTGTATAAGCTGCCGATGATCGATGCCGCAGCTTCTATGCCGGAAGAGATGAGGAATGCATTCATCGGGTTCGGCATGGAGGATGAGCCCCTTGAGAGATCCCAGACTCTGGATTACGTCCTTTCCAGCGTCGATCTTGTCCTTTTCTGAATATTGTTCCATTCCGCTTAATCTGATAGAATCCACGCTGTATTCCAAAGGAAGGTATATTTATGAAAGCAGTCGAGCTGTCAAAGGCCTATGATCCTAAGGATTTTGAGGACCGTATCTATTCTTACTGGAAGGAAAAAGGCGAATTCGCTCCTTCCGATTCCGATAAAGAGCATTTTTCGATTGTCATGCCACCGCCGAATGTCACCGGTGTGCTTCATATGGGACATGCGCTGAATAACAGCCTGCAGGATATCATCATCAGATATTACAGGATGCATGGCCGCCCGACTCTGTGGGTTCCGGGAACGGATCATGCTGGTATTGCAACGCAGAATGTAGTTGAGCGTCAGCTCCAGAAAGAGGGACTGAGGCGCCAGGATCTTGGACGTGAGAAGTTTGTCGAGCGTACCTGGAAAGTCAAGGAGAAGCATCATGACATCATCAAGAGCCAGTTTGAGAAGATGGGCTGTTCCTGTGACTGGGATCATGAGCGTTTCACAATGGATGAAGGTCTTTCCAGAGCTGTCCGTGAAGCTTTCGTGACACTGTATGAAAAGGGACTCATCTATAAGGGCAAATATCTGGTGAACTACTGCCCGAAGTGCGGAACAGCGCTTGCCGATGATGAGGTCGAGTACGAGAACGTTCCTGGAAAGCTCTATGATGTCAGATATCCATACGCAGATGGATCGGGATACATCACAGTTGCGACAACACGTCCCGAGACGATGTTCGGTGATACAGCTGTTGCCGTGAATCCTGATGATGAGCGCTATAAGAGCGTTGTTGGCAAGGAGCTTCTTCTGCCGCTTACTGACAGGAAGATACCTATCATCACTGACAGATTCGTAGACATGGAATTCGGAACCGGAATGGTTAAGATCACGCCGGCTCATGACCCGAATGACTTCGAATGCGGGAAGCGCCATGATCTTGAGGCTATCAATCTTCTTAACCCCGATGGAACACTCAATGAGAATGTGCCGGAGAAGTACCGCGGAATGATGGCAGAGGATGCAAGATCGCTTGTTGTAGAGGATCTTGAGAAGGGCGGGTATCTTGTGAAGATCACCGATCATGCCCATGATGTAGGCCACTGCTATCGCTGCCATACGACTGTTGAGCCATATCTTTCAGAGCAGTGGTTCGTCTCAATGAGAAGCCTTGCCGATAAAGCTCTCGCAGCATGGAAGGATGGTGATATCGTATTCTATCCGAGAAGATGGGAGAACACATACGCTCACTGGATGGAGAATATACGCGACTGGTGCATATCACGTCAGCTCTGGTGGGGACACAGGATCCCTGTATGGTACTGCCAGGACTGCGGAAAGATGATCGTGTCACGCACCGATGTCATAGAGTGTCCTGACTGCCATAGCCACAGCCTGAAGCAGGATGAGGATGTCCTTGATACATGGTTCTCATCATGGCTCTGGCCGTTCTCGACGCTCGGATGGCCTGATAAGACCCTGGATCTTGAGAAGTTCTTCCCGACGAATACACTCGTCTCTGCATACGATATCATCTTCTTCTGGATCTCCAGAATGATAATGTCCTCTGAGATATTCATGGGCAAGGCTCCATTCCGCGATATCGTGATCACAGGGCTTGTCAGAGATATCAAGGGCCGCAAGATGTCCAAGTCGCTCGGAAACGGCATAGATCCGCTTGAGGTGATTGACCGTTTCGGGGCTGATGCAATGAAGTTCACGCTTTGCTATCTTGCAGCTCAGGGGCAGGATGTCATGATCGATATGGAGTCATTCCGCCTCGGTTCGAGGTTCGCGAACAAGATCTGGAATGCGGCAAGATATCTTCTTCTGAACCTTGAGGGCAGGGAGCTTGTTGAGATTGACAGGTCTAAGCTATCGATCATGGACCGCTGGATATATTCCCGCCTCAATACGGCTGCGAAGACAATCCATGATGCAATGGAGAACTACAGATTCAACGAAGCTGCGCAGGCTATCTACTCATTCTTCTGGAATGATTACTGCGACTGGTATATCGAGGCATCAAAGCCCAGGCTTCTTTCAGGAAGCGAGGAGGAGAAGAACCTTGCTGTATCCGTTCTCATGGATATCCTTGAGAAGGCTATGAGGCTTATGCATCCATTCCTTTCATTCATCACAGAAGAGATCTATCAGAAGCTTCCGAACCATGAAGGGGATGTAATCACAGCTCTATATCCTGAGTATTCCGCAGAAGCGGAGGACAAGGAGGCTGACGATCTTGTCGGGCTTCTGCAGGAGGCTTCAAGAGTTGTAAGGGCTGCAAGGGCAAATCTCCAGATCGCACCTGAGAAGAAGCTCAAGGTCGTGATCAGGATGCCTGAATCCGCTTCTGCAGCATTCTTCCGTCAGGAAGCGGATCTGATGAAGTCCTTCTTGACAGCTTCATCGATTGTCATAGACACAGATGGAAGCGAGGATGTGAAGGGTGCATTCCCTGCAACGGCTATCGGCTTCGAGGCCTTTGTGTTCGTACGTGATGCAATCGACATCGATGCGGAGATAAAGAGGCTTGAGAATGAGATCCAGAAGAACACAGCTCTTCTTGAGGCTTCTGAGAAGAAGCTCTCCAATGAGAACTTCATATCACACGCAAAGCCTGAGGCTATTGAGAAAGAGAAGGGCAAGAAGGCTGAGTTCGAGGAGAAGATAGAGAAGGCAAAGGAGCATATAAAGCTTCTTGAGTCGTTCTGATATCTATAGATAATCTGAAGATGGTGCTGTGATCCTATTGCATGGTAAGCAGCACCATTTTCATTGAGCTCTGATTTGCTGGCTCTCTTTCAGTTATTCCTGTGATTGCATATAATCGCTGTATGCTTATTCATGGTCTTCAGAAGATGACGCTTGTCGATTATCCAGGAAAGGTTGCTGCGATACTCTTTACCGGTGCCTGCAATTTCCGCTGTCCATTCTGCCAGAATGCCGCTCTTGTTCTTCATCCTGATACCGAGGAAGTCATACCTGAGGATGATATATTCTCATATCTGAGAAAGAGGAAAGGTCTTCTGGATGGGGTAGTTATCACAGGTGGGGAGCCAACTCTTGCCTCTGATCTTCTGGACTATATAAAACGCATCAAGGATATAGGATACAGCGTGAAGCTCGATACCAATGGCTACAGGCCGGATGTGATGGCTGTGGCTGTTGAGAGCGGGGTGGATTATATTGCGATGGATATAAAGAACTCGCTTGATAAATACCCTGAGACTGCGGGGATCTCAAACTTCGATCCTTCTCTGATTGAGCGTTCTATCGAGTACCTTGCGGAGGATAGAGTCCCTTATGAGTTCCGTACTACGGTCATGCATGAGCTGCATGATGAAGAATCTTTCAGGAAAATAGCGTATATGGCAAGAAACTGCAAGAATTATTATCTGCAAAGCTATTCAGATGCTGGAGATATCATTAATCCAATATTTTCCGCACCATCTGCAGAAGAGCTTGAAGCCTATAGTGCAATACTAAGAACCTATATAGAAAATGTATTTATCCGAGATAGGTGATATACGCTACATATAGTGTAGTATAACTTTAATAGCACTTTCTATTGTGGTTATGCTATTGCATACTCTATTCTGCCGTGCTATAGTGTCCTCTACCGCAGGATGCGGGAGGAGTATAAATGTATCAGGTAGTAAAACGCGATGGTCAGGTTGTCAGCTTCGATATATCGAAGATCTCAGCAGCGATAAAGAAGGCATTCGATTCGATTGAGAAACCTTATGATGATAACGTAATCGATTTCATCTCCCTGAAGGTCACAGCAGCATTCTCTTCGAAGGTCAAGGATGGAAAGATTGCTGTTGAGGATATCCAGGACTCTGTAGAGGAAGTACTTGGTGAAGCAGGCTATGGTGATGTCGCGAAGAGCTATATTCTCTACCGCAAGCAGCGCGAGAAGATGAGGAATATGAAGTCCACCATTCTTGACTACAAGGGTGTTGTGGATAACTATCTCAAGCTCAATGACTGGAGAGTGAAGGAGAACAGCACCGTAACATACTCAGTCGGTGGTCTTATTCTCTCCAACAGCGGTGCAATCACAGCAAACTACTGGCTTTCCGAGATCTATGATGAGGAGATTGCGAATGCGCATCGCTCTTGCGATATCCATATCCATGATCTTTCGATGCTTACCGGATACTGCGCAGGCTGGTCGCTCAAGCAGCTTATCCAGGAAGGACTTGGCGGAATTCCTGGCAAGATCACATCAAGTCCAGCATCACATCTTGCGACGCTCTGCAACCAGATGGTCAACTTCCTTGGAATACTCCAGAATGAGTGGGCCGGTGCTCAGGCATTCTCATCATTCGATACATACCTTGCTCCATTCGTGAAGAAGGATCACCTCACATATAATGAGGTCAAGAAGTGCATTGAGTCATTCATCTATGGTGTGAATACTCCTTCCAGATGGGGAACCCAGGCTCCGTTCTCGAATATAACACTTGATTGGGTATGCCCTGAGGATCTGAAGAATGTTCCTGCAATCGTAGGTGGCAAGGATCAGGATTTCACATATGGTGAGTGCCAGAAAGAGATGGATATGGTCAACAAGGCATTCATCGAGATAATGATCGAAGGAGATGCCGAGGGCAGGGGATTCCAGTATCCTATCCCGACATATTCGATCACGAAGAACTTCGACTGGTCTGAGACTGAGAACAACAAGCTTCTTTTCGAGATGACAGCTAAGTATGGTACTCCGTACTTCTCCAATTATATCAACTCCGATATGTCTCCTAATGATGTAAGATCGATGTGCTGCCGTCTCCGCCTTGATCTGAGGGAGCTGAGGAAGAAGTCCGGTGGTTTCTTCGGTTCAGGAGAGAGCACTGGTTCTGTCGGTGTTGTCACAGTGAATCTTCCTCGTATTGCCTATCAGGCCAAGGACAAGGCTGATTTCTATAAGAGACTTGACAGGATAATGGATATCTCTGCCCGCTCTCTCAAGGTGAAGAGGACTGTCATCACGAAGCTTCTCGAGGAAGGTCTCTATCCATATACCAAGAGATATCTCGGAACATTCGAGAACCACTTCTCGACAATCGGTCTTGTCGGTATGAATGAGGCATGTCTCAATGCTTCCTGGCTTGGCGTCGATCTCGGGGACAAGAGGGCTCAGGACTTTGCAGTAGAGGTTCTCAACCACATGAGGGAGAGGCTTTCGGATTATCAGGAACAGTATGGTGATCTGTATAACCTTGAGGCGACTCCTGCTGAGTCCACATCCTACAGGCTTGCAAAGCATGATGTTGAGCAGTTCCCTGACATCATCACAGCATCCTCCGATGAGAATGCTCCGTACTATACGAACTCCTCTCATCTTCCTGTAGGATACACCGATGATATCTTCCAGGCTCTCGATGTCCAGGACAGGCTGCAGACGCTCTATACATCAGGAACCGTGTTCCATGCCTTCCTCGGTGAGAAGATGCCTGACTGGAAGAGCGCAATGGTTCTTGTCAGGAAGATCGCAGAGAACTATGAGCTTCCTTACTATACGCTCAGCCCGACATACTCAGTGTGTTCTGAGCATGGCTATATAGCAGGCGAAGTATACAGATGCCCCCATTGTGGCAAGGCAACAGAGGTATATTCGAGAATCACAGGATACTATCGCCCGGTCCAGAACTGGAATGTCGGGAAGGCTGAGGAATTCAAGGAGAGAAAGACCTATGATATTCCTAATTCCAGGCTGACTCATCATGGTGTGGTAAAGGCAAAGACGGCAGAGGAGAGCGTATTCGCTTCCGAGCAGAGCGGGGACGAGATGCTTCTTTTCGTGACAAAGACATGTCCGAACTGCCGCATTGCAAAAGCTGTTCTCGATAAAGCCGGGATGAAGTACAGGGTAGTTGATGCTGAGGAGAACATGGATCTCTGCAAGAAGTATGGAATCGTACAGGCTCCGACCCTTGTGTCCTTTACAGATGGCGTGGCAACCGTCGTATCAAATGCGTCTCAGATCAGGGCATTCGCTGAAAGCGCTGTCTGATCCGATATAATAACTCCAATTCTTTCCGGGCAGGGCAACTTGCCCGGATTTTGCTGAGAATTTGCTGCTTGACTCTTGAGTACATCAGCAACTGATTATTGAATGTTCTACAGCCCAAGACTCTAGAGCAAAAGCATCTTACTTTATAGATAAGCAGTAAGGATTCTTCCTGAAGTTTTTTGAGTATAATCAGGTTCTCTTCTTTCTTGCAATCTTTCATTCTATTTACTGTTTCAGCTTATCTGCGATTTTACTATGCCTTTTCTTGATATGGATTTTGTGGATATACCCGGTTGCCGAT
This sequence comes from uncultured Spirochaetaceae bacterium, assembly GCA_944389065.1. Classification (GTDB taxonomy): domain Bacteria; phylum Spirochaetota; class Spirochaetia; order Sphaerochaetales; family Sphaerochaetaceae; genus Ornithospirochaeta. The sequence continues at coordinate 20,551 of CALXKZ010000086.1, read as the reverse complement.
GGTAATGCTATGCAGAATTTTCCTTGCATTAGTATACTTGTATGCTAGAATGTAACAAACAAAAGGAGGAGCATTATGAAGAAGTTATTCATAAGCTTTGTTTTGGTGTTGGCATGTACTGCTTTTGTATTTGCTCAAGGTAGTTCTGATGGTTCAGCCAAGAATTACACAGTGAATGTTGCATCTACTTTTGCACCAGAGGGACCAGTTCATCAGGTTATGACAGAATTCAAGAATAACCTGGAGACAGCATCAGATGGAAGATTTAATGTTGTTATCCATCCAAGTGGTGCTCTCGGCAGTGTAAGAGAGGTTTGTGAAGGGCTTAGAGCTGGAACAATTGAGATGGGTGCTGTCGGAATGGAAGATCTTACTTACTATGCACCTGAATATTCAATTCTGGAAGCAAGCTATCTTTTCCGTGATAAAGAGCATTACCTGAAGGTTCTTGATGAGCTTGGCGACGAAATCTTCCAGGGAGCTCAGGAGAAGTCCGGAATTATCACATCAACTTGGTTCTATAGAGGCGCAAGAATGGTTACAGCCAATAAGCCGATTATCCATCCTTCTGATCTTCAGGGCTTGAAATTCCGTCTTCCTTCGATTCCTGATAGAATCGCAACATTTGAAGCTTTCGGCGCTAGCCCGACAATCGTTGATTTCGCTGAGCTTTATATGGCAATGAAGACAGGTACAGTTGATGCTGAAGAGAACCCGCCTGAGACTATCTATTCATACAAATATTATGAAGCTCAGAGTCATCTCATGCTCACTGCGCATATCCACACTCTTGCTAGATATGTTACTTCAGAGATTTGGTTCAATTCTCTTTCTGAAGAAGATCAGGCTATGGTTCAGAAGGCATGGGACGATGCAGCTGCTTCCGTAACTGCAGAGTATCCGGATCCAGATGCTGTTTACATCGATCTTCTCAAAGAAGCAGGAATGGAGATTGTAGAGCCTGCCAATGAAGAATTCAGAGAGATTGCAGCACCTGTGATTGCTGAATTCAATGAGGAGAATTGGCAGCCAGGATTAATGGATAAGATCCTCAGTTTGTAATTATCGGTGAATAACGAGACCGATTTGGTGGCCCCTTGGATGGGATTAGACAAATCCAGGGGGCACTGAAAGATAATATGTCGGCATTGCCCCGATAGAGGTTGGATTATGACAAAGAAAATCGTAAAGATTGTGGAATTCGTGAACTCAATATTCATTGTGATACTTGCGTTTTCCGTTTTTTTCCAGATTCTGGCAAGATTGGTATTCCATATACCCGCGACATGGTCTGTAGAAGTAGGAAGAGCCGCATTCATCGCCGTTGTCTTCCTTGGTACTCCTTTATGTCTGCTTGATGATTCTCTGATGAGTATCGAATTCATTAAGGAATCAATAGATAAAACAAAAGCTGCGAAGTTTGTTGATATCATATGCGATATTTTCATTTACTTCTTTGAAATAACATTGGCATATGGTTGCTACAATAGAACTATTTCAGAATGGGGTGTTGAAATACCTACTGTTGAGTTCATGACGTATGGATATATTTACCTTGTTATGTTCATTGGATCTCTTCTGATGCTTTATTGTTCTGTGGTACGTACCAGGAAAAGATTCTTCGATGCACCTAAAAAGGAGATAAAGAAATGACATTTGTTCTTACAGTAGGCCTCATAATCTTATTAGCATTAGGAATTCCTGTAGGAATCTGTCTGTGTGTTGTCGGATGTATTGGATACATCATAAATATGGGTGACATAAATTCATGGTTCATGCTTTTTGCAATGCCTTTGAAGCTGACGAGTAGTCTGCAGAACTTCCTTCTGCTTTCTATTCCTCTGTTTATTCTGGCAGCAAAGATAATGAACGGATCAAGTATCACCAAAAGGATTTTTGATTTTGCAAATGTTGTCGTAGGATGGCTTCCTGGAGGACTTGGCCATACGAATATCTTCGCTTCCCTTCTTTTTGCAGGAATGTCCGGAACAGCTGTATCAGATGCTGCTGGATTAGGGCAGATAGAGATAAAAGCAATGACTGATGCTGGCTATGATCCTGATTTCTCAGCTGCTGCAACTGCTGCATCTAGTACAATCGGACCGATTTTCCCTCCATCTGTCCCGATGGTTATGTACTCAACGATAAGTGGTGTTTCTGTCGGTTCCCTGTTCATGGGTGGTGTATTGCCAGGAATCCTTATGACACTTGCCATGATGGCCATGGTAATTGTATATGCGAGAAAGAAGAATTATCCACGTATGCCTTTCCCCACATTCAAACAGTTCTGGGAAGCATTCAAGCGGGCATTTATTGCACTCCTGACTCCAGTTATCCTGCTTGTCGGAATATGGGCTGGATTCTTCACCGCAACAGAAGCTGCAGTTGTTGCAACAGTTTATGCCTTGATCATATCAACATTGGTATATCGTGATCTTCCTTTGCAGAGATTTTTCGAAGTACTGAAAGAGACTGCGCACGATACAGCATCGATCGGATTTATAACAGCAGCTGCAGCTTTCTATGGCTGGGTGCTTGCAAGAAGTGGTGTCAATAACGTTATTTCTGAGTATCTTATGACATTTACTGATAGTCCTGTCGTATTCATGTTTGTTGTGAATATATTCCTGCTTATTGTCGGATGCTTTATGGAGTCAATTGCCGCAATCATGGTGTTTGGACCTGTTCTGCTGCAGGCAAGCACTGCCCTTGGCATTGATCCATTGTACTTCGGACTCGTAATGGTTCTTAACCTTATGATTGGTCTTAACACCCCTCCATTTGGAGTAACGCTGTTTGTTTCTGCAGATATCGCTGGTATAAGTTTCAAGCGTATGGTTAAAGCAATGGTTCCTTTCTATGTTCCTTTGTTTGGAATGCTGATATTATTATCAGTATGTCCTGCGGTGGGTACTTGGTTGCCTTCGTTATTGATATAAAAGGAGCATTAATGTTTGAGAAGGATATCCCATATCTTCGGAGTACACGAGAGAGAGGAAATGATTATGTTCTTTCACTTATTGAATACAATATAGTGAAAATGAATCTTAAACCAGGAGAAATGATAAGCGAGCTTGAGATCTGTAAGGAAATCGGATGCAGCAGATCTCCGGTTCATGGAGCTTTTCTGATTCTTTCTTATAAGAATCTTCTTGAGATAATGCCTCAGAAAGGCACTATGGTTAGGTTTTTTGATGAAGAACTGATCAAATCCGTCTGCTTCTTACGCAGTGCTTTGGAGATGGATAACCTTCAGACGTTAGCTGCATTAAAGCCTGATGTGAGAATTACGTCCAGGTTGAGGATGTGTCTTGATCTGCAGGATAGTGCAGTAGCTAACAGAGATTATTGGACAATGTTTGAGATCGATAATGAGATACATGAGCTTTTATTTCTTGCAACAGGCAGACTTGGTTCTTATAGGATAATCCAGGAGCAGATGGTGAACTTCAACCGGCTGAGGATGCTTATCTATAAGGATAGGGATCTTGGCAGAATCGTGTCAGAGCATAATAAGCTTGTTGCAAGTTATACCTCAGGTGATGTTGAGGGAATGAAAGCTGTTCTCAGCCATCATATCTCAATTGATCTTATTTCTGATGATATGTCAGCAATCAAGGAGAAGTATCCGGAATACTTCAAGTGAGGAAATATGGGAGGTTTATATAAAGGAGCCCACAATGTGGGGGTTAATGTTTGCGTTCCGAAAGATGAAAAAGATAGTAAAGGTACTGAATTCGGAATTATATATCTGACAACAAATATGAAGAATTCGCTGATCACTGATCAGGAATATCTGTTTTGCCTTGTTAAGGGTAAAGTAGAATTCTGCTGGGATGATTCTTCATGCATTGCTGAGCGTGATGATTGCTTTGTTTCTGATCCATTTGTCCTGGATGTTCCCAAAGGGACAAAAGTATCTATCAAATGTCTTTCCGATGAAGCAGAGCTGAATTATGCCTGCACGGAGAATCCTGTTTCTTTTGAGCCATTGTTCATAAAACCAGGAGAACTGCTTTTCTCCGATGTCGTTGACCGGGAACCGTATGATGGAAAGACCATGAGAGTCAAACGGGTTTTCTATGACTGGAATTCCCATCCAGAAAGCTGTTTGTTCTGCGGCGAAATAATAAACTTCCCTGGATCATGGGCTTGTTTCCCTCCTCATTTGCATGATGAGCCAGAAATATATCATTACAGGTTTTCTTCTGCTAAGGGGTATGGGTTCAGTGAGTATGGGGATGATGCGTGCCGTGTATCACATCTTGATACTATGTGCATTCCTGGAGGCCTCCTGCATTCTCAGGTTACATCACCTGGAAGCAAGGGCTATATAATGTGGACCCAGCGCTTAAAGAGCAATGGGAACGGAATAATCTATAAATCCGCTGAAACGGATTCTGAGTAAAAGGAGATACTGAAAATGAAGATAAGTTACAACGAAGCTTGCGCATTGGGTTGTTCGACTCTTGAACAGGATTTAGTGCTTTGTGAGAAAGCTGGCTTTGATTTCATTGAAATAAGGCTTGATATGCTGACAAGGTATCTTATGGATCATCGGGTCGATGATCTGGTATCTTTCTTTGCTTCAAATCATATAAAACCGCATGCATTCAACGCATTGTATCTGTATGAAGGATTCCTTTCTCCTTCCGATGATACAAAGAGAGGAACATTCCTCCTTTCGGAATTTCTGTTAGCATGCCAGATCGGAGAAAAGATAGGAGATCATGATATGATTGTCGTCCCGCCATTCAGAGAGGGGCCGAATTATATTCCTTATCCAAAAAGCGAGGAAGAGACTTTTGATGATTGTGTTCGTATGCTGCGCCTTCTCGCTCCGATTGCCGAGGATTACGGAATTAAACTCAGCTTTGAGCTTGTAGGATTTCCTAGGTCGAGTGTAAGAACAATAAAGGCAGCAGATCGGATAGTCAGAGCTGTGAATGAACCTAATGTAGGGTTTGTTTTTGATGCTTACAATATATTCCTATATAATGGGCAGAATGATTTCAAAGCAATAAAGGAAGTACAGCCTGAGAAAATTTTCTCTGTCCATTTGAATAGTGCAGATGATGTTCCAGAAAATGAGAGAGGACAGGATAAAAGATGTTTTCCTGGGGAAGGAATCGTGGATGTCGATGATTTTCTGAAAACACTGAAGGGATGTGGATACAATGGGATGGTTTCAATTGAGACATTCAGGCCCAGCCATTGGCAGCAGTCTCCTGAATGGGTGATAGATAATGCATATGCAACAACGCGTGCTTCAATGGAAAGGAACGGTTGTCTTGAGGAGGATGCATGAATCCTGTTGTCTATAATTCAGCATCATTAGCGAATTCAAATCTTCTGGATCTTGGAAAAGATGTAGAGGAGCTTTATTCTGCTGGCGTAAGGTTTTTCCATATCGATTTCATGGATGGCCATTATGTGCCTAATCTTTGTTTCCCGATACGGATTCTAAAGGATATAAGAGATAGGTATGAAGATGCAGTCCTTGATGTTCATATGATGGTTGATGATCCGATAGATTATGTTGATCGGATTGCAGACGTGGAACCTGATTATATCAGTTTCCATGCAGATAGTACTCCTTTTGTTATACGTACATTGGATCGTATCCATTCATATGGGCTGAAGGGGGGAGTAGTAATCAATCCTTCTCAGACAGTTGAAGTAATAAAGCCTTATATATCCAAGCTTGATATGGTTACTCTTATGGCTGTCGAACCAGGATTTGCTGGTCAGAAATTCATGAATGATACTGTGGGCCGTGTATATGAGGTTTCTAGGATGAGAAAAGAGGAAGATCTTGAGTTCCTGATCAATGTTGACGGAGCAATAAATTATCCAAATATAATTCCAAGTGTACGAGGCGGAGCAAATGTGCTTGTGACCGGTATATATACTGTATTCCAGCAGCCAGATGGTATAATATCAGCATGTAACAGGTTGGAAGCAGAAATAAAGAAAGCTTTTTCTCAGGGATTTCTAGATGGAGTGTATTGAAAATGAAGATCTGCAGATTCTTAGCTGATGATAAGGTGCATTATGGTTCTATAGAAGGGGAAGCGGTAACAGTTATCGGGTCACCATTCTGTAAGGATGATACAGTAGATAAAGGGCATTATAAGCTCAGCGATATCAAGCTTCTTGCGCCAGTGAAGCCTGGGAAGATTCTATGCATAGGGCTAAATTACCGTGATCATGTCCAGGAGAGCGGCTATGATATACCGAAAACTCCGGTTGTCTTCATGAAGCCATCTACAGCTGTGATCGGACATGAGTGCGATATCGTATATCCATCGATGAGCAGCAGAGTGGACTATGAGGCAGAGCTTGCTGTCGTTATAGGCAAGAGGTGCCATGCTGTCTCCGAAGAGGAAGCGCCTTCCTGCATCCTCGGATACACCTGCGCAAACGATGTGTCAGCACGAGATCTTCAGCCTCATGACGGTCAATGGATAATCGCAAAGGGCTTTGATACATTCCTTCCGCTCGGTCCGTATATCGATACGGATTTCGATTCGTCAAGCGGCCATATAGAATGCAGACTCAATGGGGATGTGAAGCAATCCTCGGATATCAGGCATCTGATATTCACTCCAGGCTTTCTTGTCAGCTATCTGTCATCCGTAATGACACTGGAACCTGGTGATGTGATCATAACAGGAACACCTGGGGGTATAAGCCCGATGAAGCCTGGTGATACAGTCGAAGTTGAGATAGACGGACTTGGGGTGCTGAGAAACCACGTTGTTTGACACTATCCTCCGATTGTGCTAATTTGCTTTCCGTACTCGGGCAATAGCGCAGGGGTTTAGCGTACAAGTCTGGGGGACTTGGGGTCGGCGGTTCAAATCCGCCTTGCCCGACTAGAATGACGGAGGGGGAGTATGGAGAATGTTCTTCTTTCTGTCAGGAATATGAGTATACATAGAGGAAAGGAAGAGATCGTGCGGTCGTCTTCCTTTTCTGTTTATAAAGGTGCTATTACTGCTTTGTCCGGGGAATCCGGATCAGGAAAGAGCATGACAGCTCTTGCCTTTGCAGGGCTTCTTCCTCAAGGCTTTTCCGCGTCCGGAAGCATTGTTTTCGAAGGACAGGATCTTCTTTCCTCTGATATGGATATGGGCAATATCAGGGGAAGGGGGATTATGCTGATGCTTCAGAGTGCAGCTGAAGCACTCAATCCCGTTTACACTATAGGCCATCAGATCAAAACGGTTCTTAGGATAAATGGATTGGAGTGCTCGGATGAAGCTGTGCTTGGACTCTTATCTGATGCAGGTATTGCAGATGCTTTTGACAAGTATCCCTATGAGCTTTCCGGGGGAATGAGACAGCGGGCGCTTGCCGCTTTTGCAATGGCTCCAGAACCCCGGCTTCTTATTGCTGATGAAATCACATCGTCTCTAGATGATGAGAATGCCCATATGATAATGGATCTTGTGATGCAGATGGCCATGGCCAGGGAATCTTCTGTCCTGATGATCACTCATGATCTTGCTCTTGCTTCCCAGTATGCTTCCCGCATTATTGTGATGCACGGCGGGCAGACTGTTGAAGAGGGAGATGCCTATGATGTCATCCATTCTCCAAAGCATCCGTATACCGAGCTTCTTCTGCGTTCTTCAGAACTCGTTCAGGATCAATCAGGGAAGCTCTTCTCAATCAAGGGACATATGCCACGACCTTGTGATGAGGTGATAGGCTGCTCATTTGCATCAAGGTGCCCATACTGTATTGAAGACTGCTCAAGGCCAATGGATATCAGATTCTCCGGCAGCCACTCTTGGAGGTGTATCCGTGCATGATGCGCTTGCCGTGAGGAATATCTTTAAAAGCTACGGCGGGAAGACCATCGTGTCTGATGCTTCTTTTTCCCTTGAGAAGGGAGAGCATCTCGGTATTTCCGGGAAATCAGGGTCTGGAAAGACAACGCTTATGAAATGCATCCTCGGTCTTGCAACTCCGGATTCCGGATCTGTCATATTCAAAGGAATGGATCTTCTTTCGCTTCCTCCGGGAAAACTGAGAAAAGCCAGGCTTCCCATACAGATGATATTCCAGGATCCCGGAACAACGCTTGATGAGAGGATGAAGGCCAGGGATATAATCCTTGAAGGCGCTGAATACAACCATATGATATCTGGATCAGAGGATGATTATCTTGCCCCTATTCTGGATAGTGTGAGTCTGAGGATCGAGGATATGGATAAGCGACCGGGAGAATTCTCCGGAGGAGAGAAGGCCAGGATAGCGATAGCCAGAGCACTTGCATTGAAACCTGAAATCCTGATATGCGATGAGATCACATCATCGCTTGATGCCTCCCTCAGGTCCGGGATACTGTCCCTTCTTGATTCAATAGATTCATCGCTGATTGTCATCAGCCATGATACACTTGCTCTTGAGTATATTTCAGATCGTATTATCTATATGGAAGGAGGTAAACTCAATGATAGCCATAGCAGGAAGTCCTAGGAAAGGAATGTATTCAGATAGGATCGCAGAGAGAATTTCTGCTCTGACAGGGGCAGAGCTTATCTATGCGCGTTCTCTTAACGCCGGTCCATGCAGGGCATGCGGGTACTGCAAGGGGAAAGGAGATGGACGGTGTGTGCAGAACGATGACATGCCATCTGTGCTGGAGAGAATCAGATCATCTGATGGGCTTGTTCTTATATCCCCTGTGTACTGGTGGCAGACGACAGCCCAGATCAAGGTCGTGATCGACAGACTATATGCGCTCAAGGCAGAGGATCTCAGAGGAAAGAAGCTTGTGGTGATAATGAATGGAGAGGCTGATGACAGCGATGCGGAGTACACAATCCTTTCTCGGCAGTTTGCAGAGATGGCGGAGTATCTTGGCATGGAGTACAGTTTTCTCGGTGTAGGAACTCCCGAGGGAAATGAAGAGGTGTTCCAGAAAGTCCTGCAGAAAGTGGATGTATTTGCCGATGCAATCGCATAGCAATATTTTTTATACGCTGAATTATATATGAAAATATGTAATTAATAATATTAATACAATACAGTAATAATTAATTAACTATATCAAATATGTTTGATATGCATTGCTTGACAATTGGTATCACATTATGCAAAGTGTTACAATAATGGAGTGCATATGCAAAGTGGTGTGATTGACGGCATCCTCTCTGTAGAGGATGAGGCAGAGAAAATCATAGAGAATGCACATAAGGAAGCCTCTTCGATTCTGGCTTCTGCAAATGATAAAGCTGCGAAGCTTGTTTCCGATGCGCTTGACGAGGCAAGGAAGACAGGACAGGGTGATGTCGATGCGGCAGAGGCCCTGCTTGAATCCCACCTTGCAATGTATGAGGAAGAAAGGAACAGAATACTATCCGGAGAGAACCAGATTGATCCTGCGGTCCTTGACAGAGCAGCAGATCGCATTGTCGGGCGTATACTCAGCACGGCAGTGCAGGGTGAATGATGAGCAGGGTTTCTGATTATGCGTATATCAATGCACGTCTGAGAGCGCGCATCGGTATAATGCGGTCTTCATCCATTATTGATGATATGATCAAGGCTCCGACGCTTGTTGAGGCAGTCGCAAAGCTTGATGGCACAAGACATCAGCATATTGCGGAGGTATATAGAAGCACCGGAGATCTGGAGGCGGCAGAGCTTTCTCTTCTGGAGGAGCAGATAGAATCGTATAGAGAGGTCGTTCCTTTCCTTCCGGAGGAAAGCTCATTCTTCATGACAGTCCTTCTCGAGAAGCTTGAGATAGAGAATCTGAAGACCGCGATAAGGCTCTGGTATTCCGGAGCAATCATGCACCACAGCATTTCAGAGCGTGCTAAGTATATCTGCCGTACGCTTATCGTGCATCCGATAGATTATGATAGGATAACGAATGCAGAGTCATTCGGAGACATCCTTTCTGCGGTTTCCTCCTCTCCATACAATGACGTGCTTTCCGCATTTTCATTTGAATCGCTTTCCTCGACAGGGCTTTTCCCTCTTGAGATTGCTCTTGACCATATGTGGTTTTCACACCTTGCTGGTGCGATCATTAAGCTTCCTTCTGCTGACAGAAAGCTTGCGGAGGAGATTTACAGTACTGATATCGATCTCAAGAATATCCTTATCTTCGTCCGGTATGGATACTATTACCATCTGGAGGGAATAGCGCTTTCCGATGTGATAATCCCCAATGGGTATATCGGGAGAGAGGTTGTAAGGAAAAAGGCTTGCAGATCGGGCGAAGAGCTTACACAAGCATTCAGGAATATCGTGCATCGCCGTTATCCGGCAATATCCGATGAGATAGATAATATAAGGCGTGCTGCCGATGATTTCACTACGATGGAGGAGAATGCCAGGCAGATAATGCTCATTGAGGATTATCTTGCGAAATGGAGGGCCAAGGCTTATCAGCGCCTTCTTCTTTCAAAGCCATTCTCGATCGGTGTCGTGTTATCGTATTTCTTCCTTGAGCGTCAGGAGGATAGCCTGATACAGGCTGTGCTTTCCGCGAAGAGCTATAACTGGGATGAAGGGAAGATCAGGGAGGCTTTGGGCTTATGAGCATGTTTACCCAGAAGATGAAGATGCTTACTGCGGTTGTCATGGAGAATGATAGGGACAGCGTTGTCCGTGCGCTTCTCAGGAAAGGAGTTATGGAGTTCGTCCATATAGATTCCCTTCCTGCAGATAAGATGTCGAGGCTTTCCTCCCATTCTTCATCTATTCCGCGTGCGGCCCTTACGGATACAAGGGTCAGAATAGAGACGCTTATGAGGGAAGCCGGTATTCCCCTTCCGGATATCGAGAGTGTGGATATCGACGCGCTTCCCCAGCTTGATATGGAAGCATACAGAAGGTTCCTTGACAGGCTTTCCGGATCGCTGCAGACGATAAGGGCCGAGCAGAAGGATCTGAATGAGAAGATGCTCAGCTACGCAGAGATACAGCGCTATGCAGCAGAGGGAAAGAATGAGTATCTTGATCTCAGAACCGGTATGATAACCCATGGAAGCGCAAAGGATCTTCTTTCGCGTCTTCAGCTTATCGATGGTGTATACCTTTTTGATGCTGAGCCTTATATATCGCTGACGTTCCGCCGTGATTCACAGCGCGTTTCGGATCTGATGGACAAGTTCGGATGGGCAGAGAGCTCGGATCCTGAGACTCAGAAGAATGCCCTCCCTGAAGCTCTTGGCAAAGCCCGTTCGCTCTCTGCGGAGATCAGCAGGAAGCTATCCTCTCTTTCCGAGGATGCCAAGGCGAAGATCCTGGAAAGCAGTGACAAGCTTGTTCCGATGTGGACGAATGTCCGTGTCCATGAGCTCTGCGAGCATGTTGAGTCATGTTTTTCATATACGAAGAACACAACGCTCTTCTCAGGATGGGTTCCTGCAGAGTATGCCGATGATATATCAAGGATAATCTATGATACGACAAAAGGTGTTTCGATAGTCGAATGGACGGATGCAGACTCGCTTCCTCGCGAGGAAGTTCCCGTTGCGATGAAGTCGCCTAAGATCCTCCGCCCCTTCCAGCGCATGGTCGATAACTACAGCACCCCTGAATATGGTTCTATAAATCCGACACCATTCACAGCTGTTGCCTATATGCTGATGTTCATGCTCATGTTCGCGGATGTCGGACAGGGGCTGGTGCTGCTTCTTGCAGGCATCATCGGGAGCGCTGTCTACAAAAAGCATCCGGAGAAGAAGGATGGCCTTATATCAAGGTATCTGTGTACTCTCCTGATCTATCTTGGTCCTGCTTCCATGGTCGGCGGCCTTCTTTTCGGATCATGCTTCGGCATCCAGATCCCGGCCCTATGGTTCCCATTTGATGCAGTGGTTGAAGGTGAGCCCGTTCCTGGACTTATAAATTCGGTGTACGACATTCTTGCCATAACGATATTCTTTGGAATAGGCGTTATATACCTCGGGCTTGTGCTCAACTGGATAAACCTTTTCAGAAAAAAGAGGTACATCGAGCTTATCTTCGATAAGAACGGAATCGTCGGCGGAGTGCTATATGCTGCGGGAATATGGTTTGCATATGGCTTTGTCCGCTCAGGATACAGAGTATTCCCATCAGCTGAATGGTTCATGCCGCTTATTTCAGCATGTCTTGTGCTGATTATCATAAAGGAGCCTCTTGAGTTTGTTATCAGAAAGAGGAAGGGAGAGGATGCCGGTAGTGTATCCCATCTTCTCCTTAGCACCATCATGGAGTTTCTTGTCGAGGTTCTTGAGATATTCTCCGGGCTTCTTTCGAATACTCTCTCTTTCATGAGAGTCGCAGGTCTTGGAATAGCGCATGCATCGCTAATGATGGCTTTCTACCAGCTTGCAGCGCTTCCTGGAAGTGCAGTCGCTTTTGTCATCATCGCGCTTCTTGGCAATGTGCTCGTGATAGTTCTTGAGGGAATGTCTGCAGGCATACAGTCCCTCAGGCTCAATTATTATGAGTTCTTCACAAAGTATTTTACCGGTCACGGAATCGCTTTCGAGCCAGTGGGGCTCAAAAGCAGGATCGTGTCCGATTGATATAGGAGGGTCAACATTATGACCGCATATGCATTCAAGAGAAAGATCGGTCTTTCGCTTGTGTTCACACTTGTGCTGCTTGCAGCAACCGCATTCATCTTCACTCCGACTCTTTCAGCAGCAGCTGATGCTGTCCAGAATGGAGACAGCAATACAGCATGGGTCTGCTTTGCCGCAGCTCTTGCTTTCGGATTCGGAGCAATCGGTGCAGGAATGGCTATATCAAATGTAGGATCGGCGGCTATGGGTGCTATTTCCGAAAAGCCGGAGATCGCAACGAATGCCCTTATCTTCATCGCTCTTGCAGAAGGTCTTGTCGTCTTTGGATTCATTACAGCCCTGATGATTCTCGGCAACGCATGAGATATGGAGTATTTTGTTATCGGTGATTCCGATACGGTGCTTGGCTTTTCGCTTGTCGGTGTAGACGGCATCGCCGTTTCCACTGAGGAGGAAGCCAGGGCCGCATGGGATAAGGCCCTGGAGAACAGGGATCATGCTGTCATCATAATCACATCCGCTGCAGCTGGTCTTATCCGCAGCACGGTTGACAGGTTCCTTTTCTCTGAGACATTCCCGCTTGTCGTGGAGATTCCTTCCCCAGGCGGTGAGAAAGGGCCTGATCTCCGGGAGCTGGTAAATGAAGCAATAGGAGTGTCCCTATGACCAGTGAAGAGAACCCTCTGATCCATGGTATTCTCGAGGATGCCAGAAAGAAGGCCGAGGAGATTGTCAGCAAAGCGGAGAAAGATGCTGCTGCTGTCATCAGCGAAGGCGAGAAAAGGGCAGAGAAGGAAAAGAGCTCTGCTGAGAAGTCCTATGCGCTCCGTCTTGAGCAGATAAGGCTCAGGGAGGAGAGCGCTAAGAGGAATATTGATAGATTATCAGAGCTCAAGAACCTTGATTCTTCCTATAAGGAGATCATGGCAGAAGTGAGGAGCCGGATTGAGCGCAGGATCGGAGAGCCGGATTTCAGCAATGTGCTTGTTGACTGGATTGCGGAGGCTGCGATCGGCCTTGACAGGAAGGAAGCGAAGGTTGCTTTCTCCATCAAGACCCCTGTTACCGAGGATATGCTCCGCTCTGCAGAGAAGAAGGTCTATGATCTTACAGGGGCAGAGGTCCATCTTACCATTGATCCTGTAAGGATAAGCGGTGAGGGCGTGATGCTTTCTTCCATCGATGGCAAGGTTTCCTACAACAATCAGCTTGAGGTGAGGATCAGACGGTATCAGAGGGATATCAAGAGAATAGTGCAGGAAGAAAATGCAAGAGAGAATAGTAGGTAAGGTTAAGCGTGTAAACGGTCCTGTCCTGACCATCAGCGGCATTACGGATGCCATGATGATGGAGCTTGTGCATGTCTCGGATATGCGTATAGTCGGTGAGATCGTAAAGCTTGACGGAGACAGGGCTACTGTGCAGGTCTATGAGGATGCCACCGGCATTGCACCTGGTGACAATGTCTATGGATCCGGCATGAGCCTTTCTGTCGAACTCGGGCCCGGGCTTATCGGTAATATCTATGACGGAATCCAGAGACCGCTGGAGGAAATCCGCACAGTCTCCGGTGATTTCATCGGAAAGGGAATCGAAGTTCCTGCTGTCAGCCATGATAAGCTTTGGCATTTCGTTCCATCCATAGAAGCTGGAAGCAAAGTCCAGAGAGGATCAATAATCGGAACCGTGCAGGAAACAGAGCGTGTTGAGCACCGGATAATGATTCCTCCCCAGTACATGGGAGAGCTCACAGTATCATCCATAGCTGCCGAAGGGGATTACAAGGTCACGGATACGATTGCCCAGATAGAGGATGGAAGCGGGAGAAGCTATCCGCTGACCATGGTCCAGCACTGGCCGATCCGTGTCCCCCGTCCTGTCCAGGACCATCTCGACCTCAGGGTTCCTCTCATTACGGGACTCAGGGTAATCGATACATTGTTCCCGCTTTCTAAAGGCGGTACGGTTGCCATTCCAGGCGGTTTCGGTACCGGTAAGACAATGACCCAGCATTCGATCGCGCAGTGGTGCGATGCGGATATCATCGTATATATCGGCTGTGGCGAACGTGGAAATGAGATGACCGATGTTCTCAGGGAGTTCCCTAACCTGATCGATCCTAGGACAGGGCTTTCGCTGATGCAGCGCACGGTTCTCATTGCCAATACATCCAATATGCCTGTATCTGCAAGAGAGGCATCGATCTATACAGGAATCACGATGGCTGAGTATTACCGCGATATGGGATACAATGTGGCTATCATGGCAGACAGCACTTCCAGATGGGCAGAGGCTCTCAGAGAGCTTTCGGGCCGTATGGAGGAGATGCCTGCAGAGGAAGGCTTTCCTGCATATCTGCCGACAAGAATAGCCCAGTTCTATGAAAGGGCCGGCCATATGAAGAACCTGAACGGCTCAGATGGCTCGGTGTCTGTCATCGGTGCTGTTTCCCCTCCTGGCGGAGATTTCTCGGAACCTGTGACACAGCATACCAAGAGATTCGTCAGGGCATTCTGGGGGCTTGATAGATCGCTTGCCTCAGCGCGTCATTATCCTGCGATCTCATGGCTTGACAGCTACTCTGAGTATGTCGATGAGGTCCGTGACTGGTGGAATGGGCATAGCCAGGATAAATGGGCTGATAACCGCAGAAGGATCATGGAGCTTCTGCAGAAGGAAGTGAGGCTGCAGCAGATAGTGAAGCTTGTGGGCCCCGATGCTCTGCCCGATTCCCAGAACTTCATCCTTGAAGTCTGTTCTCTTTTCAAGACAGCATTCCTCCAGCAGAATGCGTTTGATGATATTGACCGGTACTGCTCTGTCGAGAAGCAGGTGAAGATGCTTTCGATAATACTGCGGTACTATGATCTCGGAAGCGAGGCTATTTCCAAGGGCGTTCCTCTTGTGAAAGTCAGAAGGCTTCAGGTCGTACAGGATATAGCGAAGATGCGATTCACGGTCTCCAACGACAATGCCGAGGATATCGACAGACTTGAGCTTAAGCTCGAGAGATCAATGATGCAGCTGGGGAGCTTGTATGATGAATGATAGTATGATGAATGATAAAGAGTCTCTTCTCAGGGAAGGCGGGAAGGCTCTCCTTTCCGGAAGGGAGTACAGGGGCGCTTCCAGAATCGATGGTCCGCTTGTCTATATGAGGAATACCCATCCTGTAGGATATGGAGAGCTTGTTGAGATTGTCGCTCCTGATGGCTCGATAAGATCCGGTCAGGTTCTGGATACATCTGACGAGGCAGTCTGCGTCCAGTGCTTCGAGGGCACAGATGGATTGTCTTTGCCGGGAACGAAGATGCATTTTCTGGGAGAGCCTTTGACGCTTGGCGTATCGGAGAAGATGCTTGGCCGTGTCATGAATGGTCTTGGAAAGAGCCGTGATGGCGCTGCCGTTCCCGCATCGTCCGATGAGCGCGATGTCAATGGAACTCCTATGAATCCGACAGCGCGTGAGTATCCCAGGGATTTTATCCAGACAGGCATATCCGTAATCGATGGCATGATGACGCTGATCCAGGGGCAGAAGCTTCCTATCTTCTCCGGAAACGGAATGGAGCATAACCAGCTGGCTGCCCAGATCGTTCGTCAGGCGAAGGTCCGCGGAGGAAAGTCCGATTTCGCTATTGTATTCGCTGCAATGGGTGTCAAGTACGATGTCGCAAAGTACTTCATTGATTCGTTTGAGGAGACCGGGGTTCTTGATAACGTCGCAATGTTCCTGTCCCTTGCAGATGATCCCTCCCTCGAAAGGACAATCACACCTAAGTCTGCGCTCACGCTTGCGGAGCATCTTGCATTCGACTGCGGCAAGCAGGTGCTTGTCATCATGACTGACATGACGAACTACTGTGAATCACTGAGAGAGATTTCCACACAACGCGGTGAGATTCCATCAAGAAAGGGTTATCCGGGGTATCTTTATTCGAATCTTGCTGAGATCTATGAGAGATCCGGAAAGCTGCTTGGAAGAACAGGTTCGATTACACAGCTTCCGATACTTACAATGCCTAATGATGATATAAGCCATCCTATACCTGACCTCACCGGATATATTACTGAGGGCCAGATCGTATTTGACCGCAACATGCATGGAAGCGGGATCTATCCGCCTATCAATGCGCTTCAGTCGCTTTCAAGGCTTATGAAGGATGGCATCGGGGAGGGAATGACCAGAGCCGATCATCCTCATCTTTCAAACCAGCTCTTCGCTTCATATTCCCATGTGCAGGATGTAAGGAATCTTGCATCTGTCATCGGAGAGGAGGAGCTCACGGAGCTTGATCATCACTATATGCAGTTCGGAGAGTTCTTCGAGAAGAAGTTTGTCTCCCAGGCCTATGATGAGGACAGGTCAATCGAGGAGACTCTTGATCTGGCATGGGAGGCTCTTTCGATCCTTCCTTCAGAAGAGCTGCAGCGTCTGACTGAGGAGGAGATCTCCGAGCACTATAAGGGCTGATGGTATGAATGCACAGATAGCACCTACGAGAAGCAACCTGATGCGGATAAAGAATGAGCTCGCATTCTCGAGAACGGGATATGATCTATTGGATCAGAAAAGGTCAATCCTCGTTTCAGAGCTTCTTACCCTTGTCGATCAGGCTGTTGATTACCAGAACAGGGTTGAGAAGGCACTGCAGGATGCTGAGGCATCGCTGCAGGATGCTATAATGCATATGGGAAGGCTGAAAGTCGCCAATCTCGCAGGAGCTATCAGCATCTCGTCTTCAATCACTCTCACCTCAAGAAAGGTAATGGGAGTGGCGCTTCCGAAGGTGGAGACCGAGTTCTCAGGAAAGGGCCCGTTCTTCTCCCCCGAGGGAACGAGCATGATCGGAGAGGTTTCTGTCAGCCGTTTCAGCGATGCGCTTTCCCTGATGGGGCAGATGGCAGAGCTGAAGGTCTCGATAATGCGTCTTTCAAGGGAGGTGAAGAAGACGATAAGGAAGGTCAATTCCCTTGAGAAGCTTGTGATTCCGGACAGGGAGGAGACTGTCAGGTACCTCACTGGCCGCATTGAGGAAGCTGAAAGGGAGAACTTCGTTCTGATGAAGGCGGTAAAGGATAGAATGGAGAGAGTAAAGGAGGGAAGCGGTCAATGAAGGTACCATACAGCAGAATACTTGTATATCTGGACGGCAGCGAAGGATCGATCAATGCGCTTATGTATTCAATCCTTCTCGCAAAAAGCACAGGGGCAAAGCTCCATGCTGTCTATGTAGTAAATACAAAAGCCCTTGGCGATCTTGTCCGTTCCCACATTTTTGTCGATCAGGAAAAGGCTGAGTACCAGGCAGATCTGCGCAAGGATGCCTCTAGGCACGTCAGGCATGCAGAGAAGCTTGCGTCATCAAAGGATCTTGATATCGAGACGGAGATCATAGAAGGCTCGCCGCATCATGTGATGATTGATTATATCAAAGCCCATTCCATTGATCTGCTTGCCCTTGGGCCTGTGAATGTTATACGCTCTAGGCGCGATGAGCTGACAAGTGAGAATGACAGGATGCTGCGCACATCTCCCTGTCCTGTTCTTGTTGTCCGTGAGTCCGATGATATCTGGGAAGAATTCGGGGAGGTATGAAATGACACTGCTTGAAGCGCTTGATAAGAATCTGATTAAAGTTCCGCTCTCATCTGCCGATGGCAATGGCGTTATAGATGAGCTTGTCTCCCTTTTTGCCAAGGAGAGGAATCTTTCTTCAAGCCAGGAGGAGGCAATTGCCGATTCGGTAAAGGAAAGGGAAGCTCTTGGATCGACAGCAATGGAGAATGGCATAGCCATTCCTCATGCCCGTATAGAGGGGCTCGACAGATCCGCTGTCGTGATAGGCATCTCCAGGCTTCCTGTTGCGTTCGGAGCTGCAGATGGAAATGGCACAAAGGTCTTTTTCCTCGTGCTTGCCCCTAAGGATAATCCCTCAGAGCATGTGCAGATACTCTCCTCTATTGCGAAAGCCTCTTCATCCCAGCTCTTTGTGAGGATGCTTCTCTCCTCGAAGACAAAGGATGATGTGTATCAGCTATTCTTTGAATGATGATCTGCCCTCCATGATGTAGAATCTGATAGGAGGGCTTCATGAGAATAACATTCCTAGGAGCCGCACGGATGGTGACAGGCTCCTCTTTTCTTCTTGAGCACAATGGCTTTTCGATCCTTGTCGACTTAGGGCTTATGCAGGGCAATGACGAGGAAAGGGCGGGGGATGAACTGCCATTCTCTGCCAGTGATATCGATGCAGTGATCCTGACTCATGCCCATATAGATCACTCTGGCAGGCTTCCTCTTCTTGCGAAAGAGGGATATTCAGGACCGATATATGCGACAGAAGCTACAAAAAGGCTTTGTTCGATAATGCTTTTGGACAGTGCCCATATACAGGAAAGCGATGCAGCCTGGAAATCAAGACGCTCAGCAAGAGAAGGAAGGGAAAAGGTGGAGCCATTATATACCGCTGCTGATGCTGACGCAGCTTTGGAACTTTTCCAGAGCGTGCCATACTGCCAGCGTGCCTTTCTCTCTGATGGTATATCATTCATGATGATCGACGCAGGCCATCTTCTCGGATCTGCGTCTGTGAAGATCTTCTATACAGAGGATGGAAGTGAGAAGTCAATTGTCTTTTCCGGGGATATAGGAAACACCGGGCAGCCGATGCTCCGGAATCCGGAATACTTTGACAGCACCGACTGGGCAATAATGGAATCCACATATGGAGACAGGCTCCATGAAAAGGCGGAAGGTGATGAGAAGGATGTTCTCTATAAAAGAGCTGAGGAACTTGCGGAGATTACAGATAGGACATTCCGCAGAGGGGGAAACCTGATCATACCATCCTTCGCGGTAGGCCGGACGCAGGAGATACTCTATCTTTTCAGGATAATAATGGACAAGAAGATCCTTCCATATGAAATACCGGTCTTCGTGGATAGTCCGCTCTCTGTAAGGGCAACGGCAGTGTTTGCTTCATGCCTGAGGGATGACTATTTTGATGATGATGCGAAGTCTCTTATAGAAAAGGGAATAAATCCTATTCTCTTTCCTTCTCTTACCGCAGTAATCGATGCCGAGGAATCGAAGAAGCTTAATCAGAGGAAGGAGAGCTCTGTGGTCATTTCCTCCTCAGGAATGTGCGAGGCTGGTCGCATACGGCATCATCTGAAGCATAATATCTGGCGTTCTGATTCAACGATTCTTTTCGTAGGATATCAGGCACAGGGAACCCTTGGGCGCGAAATCGTCGACGGAGCTGAATCTGTCCATCTTTTTGGAGAGGAGATTTTAGTGAATGCGGAGATTGCCATCCTGAAAGGGACAAGCGGTCATGCAGATAAAGATGGGCTTATCGAATGGGCTTCCGCATTCTCACATAAGCCTGAGGGTATCTTTGTTGTCCATGGAGAGGAGGAAACAGCTGCATATTTTGCATCGATGATCTCCTCCAGGCTGGGAATAAAGGCCTATGCTCCCGATTTAGGCGAGAGCTTTGTATTCGGAGATACATTCCCCGAGGAAGGGGAAATGCCTCTTCGCCGTCATTCAGCGAAGCTTTTCATGCCGCGTCTTGAAGAACTTGAAAAGGAAAAGGCCGGAATTGATGCTATCTTCAGCAGATTGAAGAACAGGGCTGAGAATACCGACCTGTCTGATGAGAAGAATGCAGAGCGGCTTGGAAGGGCGATAAAGCGTCTTGCAGATGAATTTTCGGAGATAAATAGAAAGTGGAATAAAAATGGAAAACCTTAAAACATTATGCTGCATCGAATAACAAACAAAATCGGATAAATTTGCAAAAATTTTTTGAAAAAGTACTTTACAAGGAAGGGTGAAGTGTGGAGAATACAGCCTCGGTGCTGAAGAGCTTGGAAGCCTTTAAGGCGGAAGGGAGAGAGGCGCTTGACAGGCTGGGATATACCTGCTAATCTGTCATGGCACCCGGAAGGTGGGTGCGGTTCTTTAGGACTTTGAGCGAAGGGAAAGAGAGAGAATA
>CALXKZ010000085.1 GCA_944389065.1 uncultured Spirochaetaceae bacterium | reverse complement strand
ATATCATCAGGTACGTGAACAGGATGAGAAAAGAGATATCATTCCCTGTATCGATAGAAGTCGGTTATGAGGCTGGTCCGACAGGATTCGGACTCAAAAGAGAGCTTGAGAAAGCAGGAATCAGATGTCATGTGATGGCACCTACTAGCATCTACCGTCCGGCCGCAGGAGTGAAGGTCAAGACAGATGCAAGGGATGCAAGATTCCTTGCGAAGGCCGTGTACTGGGGGGCTTATTCTGAGGTCATGCCATTATCCGAGGAGGATGAGGCATACAGGGATTATATAAGGATGCGTGATGACAGGCATGAGGAGCTGAAGAGAGCGAAGCAGCATCTCCTCTCATTCCTCCTGAGAAGGGGAAGACAGTATCAAGGGAAGAATTACTGGACAAAGATGCACATGAACTGGCTGAAAAAGATTGAGTTCGACAATCCAGTAGATCAGTTTACATTCAAGGAGTATCTCAACGAGGTCACGAGGTTGATGGATGCCGTGGTGCTTCTCGATGCGAAGATAGAGGAATTCTCTCATGACGAGCGTTATGCGGAGGATGTTGCCAAGCTCAGATGCTTTGCCGGCATTGATACACATTCTGCAATGGTCATGGTCACTGAAATCGGAGATTACAGCAGATTTGGATCAGCTGAGGCTTTCTCTGCTTATCTTGGTCTTACACCTGGCGAGCATTCAAGTGGCAAGAGCAATCAGAAGACAGGAATAACCAAAGCGGGGAATACCCATTGCCGAAGAATCCTATGTGAAAGTTCTAACTCGATTGCAAAGACGAATCCATACAAGAAATCAAAACGACTTCTTTCTCGGCAGATGGGGATGGCCCCTGATGTAATAGCATATGCGGACAGGGGAACAGCGAGAATCAAGAAAAAGTTCTTCACCCTCAAGGAAAATGGAAAGAATTCGAATGTCGCAAAGGCTGCATGTGCGAGGGAGCTCGCCTGCTTCATATGGGGGATGATAACCGGCAACTATGAATCTGAATCGGCTGCATCATAAGATGCGAAGAGAGAGAAGTTGGATACAGGAGCATCCAGGGTTGTCCTGCCAGGCTGGCGACAGTCAAGATCTTGCTATCTTCGACTACTTTATAAGACAGGCAGAAACAACCTGATTCTTGAGTTTAAACAGAACGAGCAGTAAGCGGACCATTGGCCTACGGTAACCAATCCATGAATATGAAAGTGGTCAAAAGCTGAAAAACTGATTCAGCCTGGCAAGAGAGCCTTGGATGCATATCTTCAAAACAGTCCAAAACAAGGAGCTTCGGGGAAAGCAAAAATAATACTTGACAGAGGTCACATCATATGAAGGTGGAGCTCTTCACTATTGATTTCATAATCATTATCTTTTTTCTATGCTTGAACTGAGAGATATTTCCTGGAGCACTCCTGATGGCAGGCGAGTGATAGACTCCGTAAGCTTCGTGGTCGCTGACAGCGGTCTTGTAGCAATAACAGGCCCGAATGGAGGAGGGAAGACTACACTTGCGAAGATAATAGCAGGTATTGAGAAGCCAGATGGCGGAAGGATATTCCTTGATGGCTCTGATATAACGGATCTTGATGTGACGGAGAGGGCAAGAAGGGGCATCAGCTATGCCTTCCAGCAGCCTGTCCGCTTCAAAGGGCTTACTGTAAGGGACCTCTTGGAGATAGCATCTCCTGAAGTCCTGGATGAGAAGGGACTATGCGTGCTCCTTTCGAAGGTAGGTCTATGCGCTAAGGACTATATCGACAGGGATGTCGATGCATCTCTCTCAGGGGGAGAGATCAAGCGCATAGAGATTGCGACTGTTCTTGCGCGCGGTACGAAGCTCTCGATATTTGATGAGCCAGAGGCTGGCATAGACTTATGGTCATTCGCAGGCCTCATAGACGCATTCTCCGAGATGAAGGCCTCTGGGAATACCGAGATAATAATCTCGCATCAGGAGAGGATTCTGAGCATTGCCGACAGGATAATCGTAATCGAGAATGGCAGGGTCAAGGAGGATGGTGCTGGGAAAGATGTGCTCGGGCATATTCTCCATCCGCAGTGCTGTCCTGTATGCCCTGCAGGCTGGAAGGGGGCATCCAATGAATGAGAGAACGGAGGAGATTCTGAGGATTGTCTCTGACTGGAAGGCATCATCATGCGATGCATATTCAATCAGAGAGGATGGAAAGGGCATCGCTATGAAGAGCAGCCAGCATATTCATATCGTTTCCAAGAAGGACAGGCCTGGTCTCGATATCTATGTTGACGATGGAACCAGAGGAGAGCGTCTTGCAATCCCTGCCTGCGTTACACATGGAGGCATTGATGATCTTGTCTATAATGATTTTCATATCGGGACAGGCTGTGATATCGAGATAGAGGCAGGATGCGGGGTGCATTCAGAGCATGGAGAAACTGCCCGGCATAATGGCATACATCATTTCATCATAGGCGATGGAAGCTATGTGAAGTACATAGAGAAGCATGCAGGGCTTGGCAGGGGGATTGCGAAGCGGAGCATAGATCCTGTTACCACAGCTGATATAGGAGAGGGCAGCACCCTGGAGATTGACTCCGTGCAGATCGGTGGGGTGAGCTCTGCAAAGCGTACGACAAGGGCAGCTGTTGCCCGGTCCGGTTCCTTCATCGTCCATGAACGCATTCTCACAAATGGTGATGACAGGGCCATAACGGAGTTCTCTGTGGATCTTAACGGCGATGACAGCTCTGTCGATATCGTCTCGAGATCGGTTGCAAGGGATGAGTCCCATCAGGCATACCACTCTGTCATAAAGGGTAACGCAAGATGCTCCGGACACAGTGAGTGCGATGCTATAATCACAGAGCATGGAACTGTCAGCGCGACTCCACAGCTTGATGCGAATAATATCGATGCCTCTCTTATCCATGAAGCCGCGATAGGAAAGATCGCTGGCGAGCAGCTGCTGAAGCTCAGGACATTCGGGCTTACGGAAGAAGAAGCTGAGGAGAAGATCATAATGGGATTCCTGAAGTGATGCATGATTGTCAGGGCAGTTGCAGAATTTACCAATCCACCAACCAACCCACCCTCAGCAGAGGTACTATCTGACAAAGAAGGGCAGTAATCTCCTGAGAAAATACCGCAGTGATGGAAATTAATGGAATTTTTACAATGAAACTGCTGATATTTTTACGTATTTGTTCTAGTATCGGTTTCCGGAATGAGACTTATAAATCATTTATGCGTTTCACTTAAGATTGCAAAGCTGCTTGGTCCTTTCATGGGAGTGCTGCCGACTGCCGGGTTTGTGTTCGGGAATATCCAGCCGGATATCGCTATCACGACATTCGTGAGGAATACAGAGCCCGGTGATAGGATGAGGGGCCATAGCTATCCGACAGCAAGAAAGCGTATAGCGAGGCTTCTTGACAGTCTTGCAGAGGAGAATGTCTCCGATGCTGTCATGGCTTACAGGATAGGCAAGATAGCCCACTATGCATGCGATGCATTCACATTTCCCCATAATCCTGATCTTTTCCATGGAACGCTGAAGGAGCATATGCTCTATGAGCGGGTACTTGAGCCGGAGATAGACCGTATGGAATTCGATCCGTCTCAGCTTGGACTGCTATCCGCATCATGCTTTTCCGAGAAGATCGGGAATCTGCATAGAGAATATGCATCACAAAAACCCTCCGCTCTCTGTGACGCAGCTTATATTATGGATGCGCTCTATGCTTCAGCTTCTCTTCTTGCATTCTTTGCCGGAATGGCTCCCGCGCTTGTCGGCCAGATGAGATAGACGGATGAAAATCCATCTGTAAAGAAGAATATCAGGATAAAATCTCAGTATTCCTGTTTAAATTTTAATTATTCATGAAATTCTGCATGAATAATTTTGCTTTTGCATAATTCAGGATTAATATTTTTTCTTTGACATCGCAGAACTTGGATCCTATTCTGTTTATAGGAAACAATTATCTAAGGAGGTAATGACCTGATATGAGAAAGCTGTTTTTATCGTTGGTTATTCTGATGGTTTCCATCTCCCTTTTCGCAGGGGGATCAGGAGAGAGCAAATCCGCTGAGACTGGAGGGGAAAAGGCAATCAGCGATTACAAGATCGTCCTCATCCTTCCGGGACAGGTGAATGATCAGGGCTGGAATGCCTCCAACTATGCTGGTGTCGTCATCTGCAATGAGGAGCTTGGTACTAACATGGAGTTCGTCGAGAATGTCCAGCCTGCTGATTTCGAGTCGACATTCCGCGAATATGGCGAGCGTGGCTATGATATCGTAATGGCAGCAGGATCCCAGTTCGATGAGCCGGCAGCACGCGTTGCAGCATCCTATCCAAATACACGCTATATGATCGTAAATGGTGCGAATGCATCGCTTCCTAATCTTTCTCCTCTTTTCCCGAGAGAGTATGAAGCCAGCTATATCGCAGGCATCATCGCAGGAAACATCACTGAGACAGGAAAGTTCGGCATGGTCGGCGGTGAGGCCAATCAGGCTATGGTCAACCTCATGGCAGTATATGGCAAGACAGCTGTCGAGATAGCCAAGGAGCGTGGTTTTGCTGATGCTGAGTACAACCTTGCATATGCAAACAGCTGGAGTAATATCGCACTTGGAAAGCAGATGGGCGAGGTGATGATCGATGATGGAGCAGATGTCCTCTTTGCCTATGCAAACGAGCTTGGGCTTGGAACGATCAATGCTGCAATCGAGCGCGGAAAGTACTTCGTAGGATACTCCTCCGATCAGACAACGATCGATCCTGATGTTGTAGTGGCATCGGTTGATTTCCAGTTTGCCAATATGTATAAGTGGGCAATCGAGTCATTCATAAACGGTGAGCTTCCTGGCGGACAGCTGTATGAGGTCGGTATCAACGAGGACATCTTCGTTCCTATCTATACAGATAATATCCCTCAGGAAATCAAGGATGCCGTCGATGCGGCAATCGCTGAGTACAAGGCTGGCGGAAAGGATCTTACGGCTCTCTTCTAAGCCTTCATCAAAGGGGGCTGGATTTCAGCCCCTTCTTCTTTTATTAGGGAGGCATAATGCAGCCACCTGTCGTTGAAATCAGACATGTCTCCAAGTATTTCTCAAAGGTTATCGCGAACAACGATGTTTCCTTTACAGTGGGAAAGGGCGAGGTTGTTGCTCTCCTTGGAGAGAACGGAGCAGGAAAGAGCACGATAATGAAGGTCCTGTATGGCCTTTATTCAGCTGATGAGGGTGAAATCCTCATCGATGGAAAGAATGTCCGTATAAAGAATCCGAAAGATGCGATGTCCCATGGGATTGCCATGATCCAGCAGCATTTCTCGCTTGTGTATCCCCACACCGTGACAGAGAACATCATACTTGGCAATGTCCATGGATGGATCAGGCTTGAGGAGTATGACAGCCGTGTCAAGGCTATAGCAGACAGCTATGGCTTCGATATACCTGTGAAGGCCAAGGTCAAAAGCCTCGCTGTAGGAGTGCAGCAGAAGGTAGAGATTCTGAAGGCGCTGTATCTCAATGCGCGCATCCTCATAATGGATGAGCCGACAGCAGTTCTCACTCCTCAGGAATCAGAGACCCTGATGCAGTTCATCAAGGATTTCGCATCCCGTGGCAATTCCGTGATCTTCATCACCCACAAGATGAAGGAGGTCATGGAAGTTGCGGACAGGATCGTTGTGATGAAGAGTGGCAAGGTCGCGGGAATCGTCGACAGAAGCAATACCGACGAGAATGAGCTTGCAAGGATGATGATGTCCTCCGACCTCGAGCCTGCAGTGCGCGATGAGGATTCATCAGAGGGTGGGGAGATTCTTTCCATTGAGCATGCTAGCCTGGCAGATAAAAGCGGGCTGAAGCTTCTGGACGATGTTTCCTTCTCCGTTCATGCCGGAGAGATCTTCGGAATAGCAGGGGTCAGCGGAAATGGGCAGGATGAGCTGTGTGAGGCAATATGCGGGGCTCTTCGTCTCTCATCAGGAACTATCCGCTTTATGGATAAGGACATAACAGATGATAGCGTGCGTTCAAGAATCGATGCTGGGATGGGCTATGTTCCCGTTGACAGGCACCGTGACGGAATGATAAGCGCGATGACGCTATCTGAGAACATGCTTCTGAAGAAAAGCTATGGCAGAGAGTGGGTCCATAATGGATTCATCAGGCAGAAAGAGCTTGCCGCTTACACTTCTGACAGGATAGATAAGTACCAGATCAAGGCTACAGGACCGGATGATCTTGCCGGGAATCTCTCGGGAGGAAACCAGCAGAAGGTCGTTCTGGCCCGTGAGATCGATTCAGGAAAGCATCTTGTCGTATTCAATCAGCCGACCCGGGGGCTTGATGTAGGGGCTGTGGAGCGCATACATCACTCAATTCTCAATGAGAAGAAGGAAGGAAAGGCTGTGATTCTTGTATCGACCGAGCTTTCGGAGATCTTCTCACTCTCTGACCGCATTGCGATCATGTATCAGGGGAGAATCATGGGAATATACAGAAATGGAGAGCTGACAACGGAGGAGATAGGACTTCTTATGGCGGGGGTGGATTATGAGAAAGCTCAGTGATTCGGCCTTCGTCAGGAAAGGCTATGCGGATGTCCTTGCGTTCAATGTCGGAGCGATTATCATAGGGCTTATCATAAGCGCGCTTATGCTGCTTTTCCTGAAGCAGAATCCTGTCGATGTATTCGGGACCGCTCTGGGACGCATCGTATCGGATAAATATACCCTGGGAGAGGTCATGGTAAAGGCAACTCCGCTTGTGTTCACAGCTCTGGCATTTGCCTTCACCTATAAAGCGAATCTCTTCAACATCGGAGCCCAGGGGCAGTTCTATGCAGGATGCATCGCCGCAATCTCCCTTTCCCTCTCACTGGGAGGGAGGATCCCCGGCTTTCTGCTTATTCCTCTTGTCCTTGTCCTCTCATTTGCCGCAGGTGCTCTCGTCGGTGCATTCATAGGGTTTGCGAAGGCAAAGTTCAATGCAAATGAGTTCCTCGTGAGCATGATGAGCACATACGTCGTCCAGGCGCTGATGGATTTCCTTCTGAGAACCTCACTCAGGGAGACAAAGGCTGAGTATATCCAGACCGATCCTATCAGCTCTGCAGCCTATCTTCCTGGCATACTTCCAGGAACACGTATCCACCTTGGATCAGTACTGGCAATAGCTGCGGCAATAGGAGTCTGGATACTGCTTTACAAGACTTCCCTCGGCTTCCGGATCAGAGCAGTCGGAAACAATCCGGATGCTGCTGAGCACTCAGGAATCAAGGCAAGAAGGATATTCATAATCTCCTTCGCAATCAGCGGAGGACTGGCTGGAATGGCAGGGCTTACGGAGATCAATGGAGTCCAGCACATGCTCCTCCAGAACTTCAATTCATCAATCGGATCATTCGGAATAGGTATAGCGATCCTCGCAAACGGCCATCCGATCGGGATTATATTCGCTTCTATCCTCTTCGGTTTCCTGAATGTCATCGGTACGACTATGGGAAGGATCCCGGGGCTGAATATCCCTGCAAGCATCATCGATCTGATACAGGGTATTGTCATGCTCTGCGTAATAGTCTCCTACTTCCTCAGAGGGCATGTGATGCAGCTCAGGGAAAAAAGGCTTCTTATGGCAAAAGGAGGCAGTGTATGATCAGTATCCTTACAAGAGCAATCATGATGAGCACGCCTCTTCTTATGGGATCGATCGCAGAAGTCTATGCTGAGCGCACAGGAATGATGGTGACAGCGATAGAGGGCATATTCCTCCTTGGCGCGTGGGGTGGCTTTGTCGGTACATACATGACTGGGAGCCTTGCTGCCGGAATGCTTACAGCTATTGCCGCAGGTGTTGCCACGGCCGCAGTCTATGCCGCGATAACAGTTCTTCTGAAGCAGCAGCAGATCGTTACGGGAACAGCGATAAACATCCTTGCCGGAGGTTTCTGCGCATATTTCCAGCGTGTACTCTTCGGTATACCGACGACTCCTCTCCAGATAAGCGTCCTGGATAGGATTCCGATACCGCTTCTTTCCTCGATACCTGTTATAGGGCCGATGCTGTTCAATCAGAATATCCTGACATACTTTGCTTATATTGTGATACCTGTATCGTACATAGTGCTGTATAGGACATCACTGGGGCTTGCAATCAGATCAGCGGGGGAGAATCCTGAGGCTGCAGATGCATCGGGAATCAATGTCAACAGGATACGTTTCCTTACCGTCCTCGCAGCAGGCGCCATGGGAGGTCTTGCCGGTTCATTCTATACAATCGGATACCTCGGGATGTTTACTACAGGCATAATCGGAGGGAGGGGGTGGATCGCATTCGCAATATGCTTCCTTGGCAACTGGAATCCAAGAGGGGCTATGTTCGGAACGCTTGTCTTCGGACTTGCAGAGGCTATTTCGATATACCTGCAGTCGACAGGCGGTATTGCCGTGATACCGAATGAGTTCGTCATCGCCCTGCCATATATCCTCACAATCGTTCTTACGATCGCAAAGCACAATTTTGCGGTTCCTGCAAAGCTCGGGGTTCCTTATATTAAGGAAAGCTGAGCCATCATCGGTTGAGAACAGACAGCCTTTCAGCTATTATCTTCCAGTAGCTGGAGGCTGTTTTCCATGAGCAGATCGATAATAACAGTGGTGGGAAAGGACCAGGTGGGGATAATCGCCAAGGTCTGCACGTATCTTGCCGGCAATAATGTGAACATACTTGATATAAGCCAGACAATCGTCGATGGATTCTTCAATATGATGATGATTGCCGATGCCGATGGATCGGTAAAGGAGTTCAAGGCGCTCTCTGCAGAGCTGGAGGAGCTTGGAAAGAGCATGGGCTGCATCATCAAGCTGCAGAGGGAAGAGATATTCAACAGCATGCAGAGGATATGAAATGATAAATCTTTCAGAAGTCATTGAGACGAATGCGATGATCGAGAAGGAGAATCTCGATGTCAGGACAATCACTCTTGGTATTTCGCTTCTTGACTGCATGTCTGATGATATTCCCACAGTCTGCAGAAGAATCTATGACAGGATCACCATAAAGGCGGAGAATCTTGTCAGGACAGGGGAGGATATAGAGAGGGAGTACGCTATCCCGATTGTCAATAAAAGAATCTCTGTCACTCCCATAGGGATTGTGGGAGCTGCCGCAGCAAGGTCAGCTGAGGATTTCGTCCTTATCGCGAAGACGCTGGACAGGGCTGCGAAGGAAGTGGGCGTGAACTTCCTCGGAGGCTACTCGGCGCTTCCTGTCAAGGGCATGACTTCATCGGAGCGTCTTCTGATCGAATCGATACCGGAAGCCCTCTCCTCCACAGAGCACATATGCTCATCCGTTGCACTCGGATCTACGAAGGTCGGGATAAACATGGATGCGGTTGCTCTGATGGGAAGGGTGATAAAAAAGAGCGCGGAGAGGACGAAGGACACAGATTCCTCTGCATGTACGAAGCTTGTCGTATTCTGCAATGCCCCTGATGATAATCCTTTCATGGCAGGCGCTTTCCATGGTGTTACCGAGACCGATGCTGTGATAAACGTAGGTGTCAGCGGTCCGGGAGTGATCAAACATGCTGTGGAGAGTGTGCCCGATGCCGATTTCGGGGAGCTTGCCGAGACAATAAAGCGTACTGCATTCAAGGTGACAAGGCTTGGACAGCTGGTTGCAAAGGAAGCATCAAGGAGGATGGGAATACCATTCGGGATCGTGGATCTCTCGCTTGCCCCGACACCTGCAATCGGCGATTCGATATCCGACATCCTCGAAGGCATGGGCCTTGAGCGCACTGGCGCACCTGGTACGACTGCAGCACTTGCGCTTCTCAATGATCAGGTGAAGAAAGGCGGCATCATGGCTTCCAGCTATGTCGGAGGACTTTCTGGTGCTTTCATCCCTGTAAGCGAGGATCAGGGAATGATAAACGCAGTCAATGCTGGTGCTCTTACGATAGAGAAGCTTGAGGCGATGACATGCATCTGCTCTGTGGGGCTGGATATGATAGCAATTCCGGGAGATGTCCCGGAGAGCACGATCTCCGGAATAATAGCGGATGAGATGGCGATAGGGATGGTGAACCAGAAGACAACGGCTGTAAGGATCATCCCTGTAATCGGGAAGGAAGTCGGGGATACAGCTTATTTCGGCGGTCTTCTAGGCTATGCTCCGATAATGGCGGTAAGCCGCTTTTCATCGGAGAAGTTCATTGCACGTGGAGGCCGTATCCCGGCACCTGTCCACAGCTTCAGGAATTGATATGATTGTACAGATAATAGAAGAATTCAGGATAGAAACGGAGAATGCGGTTCATGCAGAGAGCCTTGATGCTCTCCATTCTGAGATTGAGGGTATCCGCAGGAACATGATCAACGCAATCAGGGAGAGCGCAGGCAGAAGAGCTCAGTATGCACCATGCTATCATGCTGTGATCGATATAGGTGAGGAGCATACTGTGGATGTCTTCGCCGTTGAGTATTTCGATTGCCCTTCTGTCGATCATGCTCTCATAAGGTCCCTTAAGAGAGATGTGAAAGCCGCTCTCTCGGTAATAGCTTCAGCAGAGCTTACCAACCTTGAGGGCTCTGCTTTCGAAGGATCGCTGCTCTTCTTCCATGAACTCAATGATATGATATCAGAGCAGAGCGATGCTATAAATGAAGAGTTCGATACCATCTATGATGAGAGGGATTTCATGGATGGCGATCTCAATTCCGCTCTCCTTCCCGATGCCTCTAGGTATGGTTACCTTTTATCAGAGAGCAACATCCTCTGCATCCCTGATGGAAGGAAGGGGAAATCCGGAAGCATTCCGAAGAATATTGACAGGAAGCTCATCAGGCTACGGCTTCTCATGAAAGAGACGATGATCTCAGCTTTGGAAGAATCCGAGGGCTTCCATTTCTTTCCCGGAAGCTATGTCTCAAGCTTCAATACCGAGACAAGCGGGCTTACAACGCGCTTTTTCGATGTCATCGGCTATCCCCAGGGAATCTCTGAAGAAGAGGCTGGGAAAATCATCTGCAGAGCTTATGAGGATGCTGCAAGGGTATTCTCTGAAGAGAGAGACGGAGGCAGGATCACATATCCTGTGCTCAGCCATACCTGCATCATCCCTGATAATCCGGCACGGTTCTTCTCAGCCCTTATGGAGAAGGCAGAGCTGTACCGCGATGAGAACAGAAGCCTTGATACAATGGAATTCCGGTACTTCTGAGTGCCGGATCCTCAGATAGCATGCTCTCTGAGATACTTTCTGACATCATCGCCATGCGTTGCGGTATTGACCTTCTTCCAGACTTTGAGGACCGTTCCGTCCTCGCCGATCAGGAATGTTGATCTTATGACTCCAATCGTCTTCTTGCCATAGAGTATCTTCTCCCCATAGGCTCCATACATCTCCATTACCTTGTGCTCAGGATCCGAAAGAAGTGTGAAGGGCAGCGTTAACTTGTCCCTGAACTTCACATGGGATTCGCTTTTGTCTGGGCTTATGCCGATGACTGTTGCATTCAGATTCTCAAAGTCGGGGATATTGTCACGAAGCGAGCACGCTTCCTTTGTGCATCCTGGGGTATTGTCCTTCGGATAGAAATAGAGAATCACCTTCTTCCCCCTGAATGAGGAAAGCGTTACCTCCTTGCCATTCTGGTCTAGGAGAGTGAAATCCGGTGCTATTTTCTTTTCTTCGATCATATACTGAGCATCTCACTTTTCCGATTGCATTGGCAAGTGGGAATGCATTCTGGCTTTGAAGTGGACTTCTGCGTAGTTTGGGTGTAGTTGTTTGTTCTATTGTTTATATATGTTATACTTAGATCAGGAGTTTTGAATGAAAGACAGATCGCTTATTCTTCATGACGTATCGATGAGGGAGAATGTTCTCCTCAGGAATGTATACTTATGGATGTTTGCAGGCCTTGCAATCACAGCAGGGGTCGCATTCGCATGCTCGCACTCGCTGGCTATCATGAGATATGTTGTGCTCAATCCTCTTGTGACAATCGGAGTCTTCATCGCCCAGCTTGTGCTTGTGATGATGCTCTCTGGAAGAGTTGAGAGAATGCAGACAGGGACGGCTATAGGTGTATTCATCGGCTATTCAGCGCTGACAGGAGTGACCCTCTCCTCGATATTCTTTGCCTATACGATGGCAGATGTCTCGCTTGCGTTCGTGTCGGCAGCGGCTGTGTTCGGAGCAGGGGCAATCTACGGAACTGTAACAAAGCGTGACCTCAGAGGCATGGGAAGCTATCTGATGATGGGGCTTATAGGGCTTTTGATCGCATCAATGGTCAATATCTTCCTCAGATCCTCAGGCTTTGACTTCATGATCTCAATCATCGGAGTGCTGCTCTTCACAGGGCTTTCGGCATGGGATGCCCGCCGTGTTGCTGATATCAATGAGCAGTATGGCCCGGATATGACAAACGAGGAGCTTACGAAGATCGGAATCCTTGGAGCGCTCGAGCTCTATCTCGATTTCCTTAATATCTTCCTTTACCTTCTCAGGATCTTCGGCAGGTCAAGTGACAACTGATACCCATCTTGTCTTTGAGGGCCCTGATACCCTCATATGGTGGAAGGAGAGCGGCATTCCGACCGTTCCGCTCAAGAACACGATTGATGGCCGTACTCTCCTTTCCATCGCATCTGCATACTACCCCGAGATAAGATGCTGCCATGGAGACAATCCATGGGAGGGCGGAGTTGTGCACCGTCTGGATAATCTTACAAAAGGCCTTGTCCTCATTGCACGTACACAGAAAGCATATGATGCTCTCATGCAGCAGCAGAAGAAGGATATGATCGTGAAGGAATACAGGGCAAAGACCTCTTCCGGAAGGTCAATCGATGAAGGCTTTGAGCCATTCCCGCAGTATCCGATAACGGACGGACCGGTACGCATAACATCTTATTTCCGGTCTTTCGGGAAGGGTGGGAAGAGTGTACGGCCTGTGGCTGCGAACCGGTATCATATGAAGGGAAAGGTATATACTACTGAGATTGTTCCGGAATCAGAGGGGGAATTCCTCTGTACGATCACGAAGGGATTCCGCCATCAGATACGTTCCCACCTTGCCTGGGCAGGCCATCCGATTCTCGGGGATATCCAGTACGGAGGCATAGCTTCCAGCGATTTCGGTCTGGAAGCCATCTCCATAAGCTATATTGAGCCATGCTCAGGACGGAAGCTTACGATAACGATATGATCATCGCTCGACAGGGAAGACGATCGTACGTCCTCCGTTGATGATTATCCTGTGCTCAAGGTGTGCCTTCACGGCATTTGCAAGCACTCTCTTCTCGCAGTCCTTCCCGACTTCCTTAAGCCCGCTGGGTGTAAGCTCATGGCTCACTCTGACAGTATCCTGCTCGATGATCGGTCCCTGATCAAGATCCTCTGAGGCATAGTGCGCAGTTGCCCCGATCATCTTCACTCCGCGCTGATACGCTCTCAGGTATGGATTCGCTCCCTGGAATGCAGGCAGGAATGCATGGTGGATATTTATGATCCTTCCTTTCCATTCATCGGTGAACTCAGCAGAAAGTATCTGCATATAGCGGGCAAGTACGACAAGATCTATGTCGAATCTCTTCAGCAGATCCCTTATCTTCATCTCCTGCTCAGCTTTGCTGTCTCCGACAGGGAAGCAGTAGTAGGGGATCCTGAACTGATTTGCCGCAATCTCAAGATCGGGATGGTTGGAAATTATGAGAGGTATCTCGCAGCTGAGCTCTCCCTCAAGCTTCCTGGATATAAGATCATACAGGCAGTGGCTTGTCTTCGATACAAGAATCGCAACACGCATCCTGTAGTCCGACCAGTGGCAGGACCAGTTCAGACCTTCTCTCTTCGCCACCTCGTCAAAGCCATCCTCAAGCTCCTTCCTGGTCTCTTTCATATCAGAGGCATCGATTTCGATGCGCATATAGAAGCGCTTCTCGTAGCTATCTGTATGCTGCTGGCATTTGAGGATGTTGTATCCTTTCTTGTAGAAGAATCCGACTGTTGATGATAGCAGTCCCTTCTTGTCCTCTGCCTGTATCAGGAATATGGCTCTGATCACTCCTCATCCTCCTCAAAGGGCTCCGTCTCAAGCTCCATCTCATTCTCGGATGTGACCTTCTCGACCTTTCTCTGTATCTCTGTCAGCGTCTTTGTAAGCTTCTTGCCAAGAGCTGCAGCTTCCTCATAGAGCTTTATCGATTCCTCAAGCCCCGTATCCTCATTCTTCAGGAGATCCGTTATCTCCTCCATCCTCTTAAGATCGCTTTCGAAGCTCATTGTTCCTCCACTCTGGACAGCACAGTGCCATCCATAAGCCTAGTCTTTATCATATCTCCGGGTTTAAGATCGCCGGACTTTCTTACGATGCTTCCATCTTCTTTCTCTGTCACGGAGTATCCGCGCCTGAGTATCAGAAGCGGAGAGAGTGCCTCTGCCTCGCGCCTGAGTGCATCAAGCTTCGAGCGTGAGAGAGCAATGCGGGCCTTCATCCTTTCATCCGATGATGGAAGAAGCAGTGAAAGATGCCTTTCAGCATTGTTTACTCTGTCCTTCATCGATTGCGCCTGCTTCTCCCTTGAAGAGAGTATAAGATCAAGCGATCTCCTGATCCTTTTCTCCATCTCGCTCTGTATATCCTCCTGTGCATATCCGAGGCGCGTGTCTGCATTCTGCACCCTCAGCACAAGCATTCTCCTCAGATCCTCCGATGATGGAATCCTTCCGGATAGAGCTGCGACCTTCCTTTCAAGAATGGAGAGAGAATGCATGGCTTCTGAGAGCCTGATCCTTGCGTCTGCCATCCTTTCCCTGATGATGCTTTCTGATTCGTGGAGAGCATTCGAGAGCCGCTCCCTTCTCCGGAATATAGTCTCAGTCGCTATCTCCGCAGCAGCTGATGGAGTAGGGGCACGCCTGTCTGCCGCATAGTCTGAGATCGGCCAGTCGATCTCATGTCCGACTGCTGATATTATGGGAATAGAGGAGCTGTGTATCGCTTCTATCACCTCCGGGTCAGAGAATGGGAGAAGATCCTCCACGCTTCCTCCGCCGCGTCCTACTATCAGGAGATCGCATGCCTGGAAGTTATCTGCCTGTCTGATGCGCATTGCGATTGACTCTGCCGCTCCGTCTCCCTGTACCTTCGCCGGGAATATGATTATATCGAGAGCTGGGGCCCTTCGCTTCGTCACGTTCAGGATATCGCGTACAGCAGCACCTGTGGGACTTGTGACTATGCCGAGAGTCCTTATCTCCTCTGGGATCGGCTTCTTCTTATCCTCATCGAAGTACCCGAGTCCGCGGTAGTATTCCTTTCTCTTCTCGAGCATTTCCAGAATATCTCCCTCTCCCTTCTTCTTCATATCCCTTATTGCATATGTGAGCTTGCCGCTCTTTGTGTAGTAGGAGAGTGAGCCTCTGCATACGACAAGATCGCCGTTTCTGGGTATATCCATGGAGTACTGCGCTGAGCGGAATACCGCTGCGTCGATTGCGCTCCTGCTGTCCTTGAGCGTGAAGTACCAGTGCCCGGAGGAAGATGGACGGAAACCTGATATCTCGCCTTCTATGACAAGCTCATAGAAAATCCCCTCGACAGTATCATGGATAATTGTGTTTGCCTCGCTTACTGTGAGTGTCCTGCCTAAGATATCATAGCTTTCCATGAAGTCATTCTAGCAGAAATCACCTCAGTGATGCTATTATCAGTAACTATGAAACCGTGGCTGTATACATCAGAGGCCATTCCAGACGGGTATGGAATGGGAACGTTCTCTCCAGGCCATATCGCATGGCTTCTGGCAGCAGTTGCAATCACTCTTGCCCTTGGCCGGAAATACAGAAGGGGAAGCGAAGAGGAAAGAGGCAGGATAAGGTGGTGCCTTGCTGTTCTCCTTCTGGCAGATGAAGCTCTGAAATATGCTGTCACAATACCGACAGGGCAGTGGATCTGGGAGTTCCTGCCACTGCACCTATGCTCGATCTCTGTATTCATCGCATTCTTCCATGCTGTCTCAGGATCGATATATCTTGCAGAGTATCTTTACGCAGTCTCATTGCCGACTGCGCTCATGGCTCTGGTGTTCCCTGACTGGATGAATCTGCCATTGATCAACATCATGTGCTTCCACAGCTTCTCAATCCATATCCTCATCGCGCTATATCCTGCGATGCTGCTCTTCGGTGGATTCAGACCTTCTTCCAGAAGGCTTATGAGGCTTGTGCCATTCATTGTGCTCTATGGAATCGCCATCTATTTTGTCAACAATGCGCTCGGAACGAACTTCTTCTTCATGAACGGGCCGGCAGAGGGCAATCCCCTTACCATCCTTGAGAAATACATCGGAGGATGGTACAGGATCGCTTTTCCCGTAATCGCTGCTATTGTCTGGACTCTGATGTATCTGCCGTTCAGGTGTTCTGGCCGTTCCTGACAGAGCTTTCCTTCTTCCTGGCTTCTACAAGGAGATCGGTCTTGAGGCTTCTGAGCTTCTCAGATAGCGATACCTTGTAGATATGCGGGTTTATAAGCCTCTTATAGGATTTGTCGAATGCACCAAGGAGAGATGCGGAAGTCTCCTGGATTTCCTTGAGGCTCCTTTCAGGGGATATCCTCCTTCCATTCTCCATCTTCTTTGTCAGAAGAGGGACAAACGATGCATATGCATTCTTATTCATCGTGAACTGATCAGCTGTCGAGAACGGATGGTAGAATGTGTAATCCTTTCCGCTTTCAAGCTTCTCATCGGAGAGTGTTATAAGATCAGCCAGAGCACCGCCCGATTTATCGAAGAATCTGTATACCTGCTTGATTCCCGGGTTCGTTGTCTTCTCATAGCTGCTCGAGACTTTCAGGCATGGCGTGAATGCTCCGTTCTCTTCCTTTGCAGAGAGCTTGTACACACCGTTGAGCGAGGCCTGGCTCCCACCTGTCACGAGATGCGTTCCTATTCCCCAGCTATCGATAGGGGCACCATCGGAGATGAGGCTTCTTATTATGTCCTCTGTGATATCATTTGAGACGCAGATCCTCGCATCCTCAAGCCCCGCATCATCGAGGTGCTGTCTGATGGCCTTTGTAAGGTATGAAAGATCTCCTGAGTCAATCCTGACTCCGATTCTCTTTCCTTTTGCCTTCTGCTCAAGGCCTATCTTGATCGCAGCCTCGATTCCTGATCCGAGAGTGTCATATGTATCGATGAGGAGAATGCCGTTATCGGGGTAGATCTCAACGAATTTGCGGAAAGCCTCCTCCTCTGTCGGATAGCTCATGATCCAGGAGTGGGCCATTGTCCCTGATACAGGGATGCCATAGAGCTTTCCAGCATATGTATTGCTTGTAGAGACAGTTCCACCGATGAATGATGCCCTTGAGGCGGAATGCCCGCCATTTTCACCCTGCGCTCTTCTCAGTCCGAACTCCATGATGCTTCCATGGCCCTTTGTCGCAAGCACCATCCTTGATGCCTTTGTCGCGATCAGAGTCTGGAAATTGACAGTATTCAGGAGAAGGGTTTCTATCAGCTGTGCATCCATGAGATCGCTTTCTACTCTTATCAGAGGCTCTCCAGGGAAGGCTGGTGTCCCTTCGTCAAATGCATATACGTCACCATGGAAGCGGTATGTCCTCAGATACTCCAGAAAGCTTTTATCGAACATCCTGAGGGAGTCAAGGTATGAAATGTCATCATCGGAGAAGGATATGGATTCAAGCTTCTCGATAAGCTCCTCGACCCCGGTGAATATCGTGTATCCTCCCTGGAAAGGATTTGTTCTGTAGAACATATCGAATACAGCCCTGCCGTCATGATGCTCAAGGTAGTAGCCCTGCATCATCGTCAGTTCATAGAAGTCGGTTATGAGAGCGCTCTTATGCATATCCTCTTCTCCTTTGTGTTTACTTCCTTACTATTTTATCGAATCCGCAGTAACTCACAAGTGCTGGAGGTATTGTTATCGTGCCATCTTCGTTCTGATAGTTCTCCATTATCGCGACAATCGCTCTGGAGAGGGCTACGGCAGTGCCGTTGAGCATGTGCACGAACTTTATCTTCCCATCATCATCCCTGTACCTGATGTTGAGGGATCTTGCCTGATAATCAGTGCAGTTTGATGTCGATGTGACCTCTCCGTACTCTCCCTCATCGCCACGCCCCGGCATCCATGCCTCGATGTCGAACTTCCTGTATGCAGGAGCTCCGAGATCGCCCGTCGCTGTATCGACGATGCGGTATGGAATGCCAAGTCCCTGGAAGATCTCCTCCTCGATTGAGAGTATCTCCTTATGGAAGCTGTCGCTCTCCTCAGGCAGACAGTAGATGAACATCTCAAGCTTTGAGAACTGATGTACGCGATAAAGTCCTTTAGAGTACTGTCCTGCACCTCCTGCCTCTCTTCTGAAGCAGTGGGAAAGGCCTGTCATCTTTATCGGGAGGCTTGCCTTGTCCAGGATCTGCCCGGAGTAGTAGCCCCCAAGGGTTATCTCTGCAGTACCGACAAGACATGTGCCTGTGCCTTCGATTGTATAGATGTTCGATTCCGCGCCCCTTGGATTGAATCCGATTCCCTGGAGGATCTCCTCTTTCGCGATATCAGGGGTGATGAACGGCGTGAAGCCATGGCGGAGCACGATATCCATCGCATAGCGCTCCAGTGCCATCTGGAGAATCACGCCCTGATTCTTTATGTAGTAGAACTTCTGGCCTGAGACCTTTGCTCCGCTGTCGAAGTCAAGGATATCAAGAGCTTCGCCGAGCTCCACATGGTCCTTTGCCTTGAAGCTGAACTTCCGGGGGTCTCCATAGAACTTCACGGCAAGACTGTCCTTGTCCTCCTTTCCCACAGGTGCTTCAGGGGATGCATAGTTGGGGATCGTCCTGACTTCTGCCTGGAATGTGCGCTCTATCTCATCAAGCTCAGCCTCGGCTGAGGCAAGCTCATCTTTTATCGCCTTTCCTTCGGCTATCAGCTGATTGCGTGTCTCCGGATCCAGCTTGCCCTTCATCTTCGCAGCTGTCTCATTCCTCTTTGCCCTCAGAGCCTCTGCTTTCTGCAGCAGTTCACTCCTTTTCTCCATATCCTCGGAAATCTTCCTGAGATCAACATTCATGTATCTGTTCTTTATGTTGCTTTCGATCTCGCTGTACTTTGTCCTGATGTCTTTGATATCTATCATTTTATCCCACCTTTCCTTATCTCAGAGCTTCGTTCTCAAGCTCAGTGCTTCTTGCTGCGGCTTTCGCTACGGCATTCATCAGTGCCGAAGGAACCCCTCCGTCATGGAGTGCCTTAACTCCCTCTATCGTCGTTCCTGCTGCGGAGCAGACCATCGTCTCAAGCTCTATCGCATTCTTTCCCGTGAGCTTCAGGGTCTCTGCCGCGCTGATTGCCGTATCACGTACGATCGATAGTGCCTCAGGGTAGGGGATTCCTGCCCTTACTCCGCCCATTGCCATCTGATGCATGACTTCAAGAATGTATGCTATTCCCGATCCAGAGATCCCGATGAATGCCGGAAAGAGATTCTCAGGGATGAAGTACGCAGATCCGAATGACGATGCGATCCTGAATGCAGTGTCCCTGTTCTCTGCGCTTATCCCGCTTCCTGCAGCGATTGCAGTGACAGCTTTTTTTGCTGTTGCAGCGATGTTCGGCATGAAGCGGACGATTGAATCGGTGCCGAGATGGTCTTCAAGTATTGATAGCGGAACTCCTGCTGCGATGCTGATCCAGAGCCCTGCATCAATCTCTCTGAGGGAAAGATAGAGCGAAGGAAGCACCTGCGGCTTTACTGCAATGATGATCACATCGCTCCCTGATGCCTCCTCTATGGAAGAAAGGACCGTTATCCCTTCATGCTCCTTTCTGAGATTTTCTGCTTTTTCCGTAGCTTTGTCATAGACGGCGACATCATAATCTGCTTCGCATAGTGCTGAGGCGATCGCTCCGCCCATGTTTCCCGTTCCGATAACCGAGATCCTCATAAGTTCTCCCACTTCCTTTCTCCATGCAGCTCTCCTTCTTTCCCAAGTCTCGGGAATCCGAGCTGCCTGTAGTATTCATATGCCGCAATCGCGGCGCTGTTGGACAGGTTGAGGCTCCTCATGCAGCTGAGCATCGGGATCCTGAGCGTTGTATCAGGATGCTGGAGAAGGATCTCCTCATCGATGCCCTTGCTTTCCTTTCCGAAGATGAAGAATACATCCTCATCGGCCGGAAATACAACATCGCTGTAGACTGTTCTGCCTTTTGTGGAGAAGAAAAAGAGCCTTTTATCCTTATATTCCTCAAGAAAGGCTCCAACGCTTTCATGCACTGTTATATCCACATCGTTCCAGTAGTCCAGCCCGGCATGGCGCACAGCCTTTTCCGAGATGTCGAATCCAAGAGGGCGCACCAGATGAAGATGAGTGCCCGTGACAGCGCATGTACGTGCTATGTTCCCTGTGTTCTGCGGTATCTCCGGTTCGAAAAGGCATATGCTGAGCATGTGTGAAGAGTACCATCAATCGCATGGTTCTGACCAGTGCTTGAAGCACCCTGCTATCCAAAGCAGTTGGATATGGAATCATTCCCACTCGATTATTCTGTCGTATCATACGCCATCAAAGTGCTATATGGTTTCAAATGACCGTTATATATCGCATTCATCTCACACGCTTCATACGCATCAAGACTTTTGGGGTCAGATTGTAATCAATATCTATCATACTTAGGAAATCCAATCCTCAGTACTTATAAAAATTATTTATATGTCTGACGATTATTCTTTTCACTTATAAAAATTTTTGATAAGCTTAAAGATATCAGGGAGACCATGTCATGAGAAAACCAGCAATAGAAAGACCATTTTATCTGGAGAAGCTGAAAAGCTATACGGGAAGTGACATCATCCGTGTCATTACAGGAGTGAGACGCTGCGGAAAGTCATCCCTGCT
This sequence comes from uncultured Spirochaetaceae bacterium, assembly GCA_944389065.1. Lineage (GTDB taxonomy): Bacteria > Spirochaetota > Spirochaetia > Sphaerochaetales > Sphaerochaetaceae > Ornithospirochaeta. The sequence continues at coordinate 58,209 of CALXKZ010000085.1, read as the reverse complement.
GCTTATCTACAAGGCATGGCTGGAAGAACAATATGGAGAAGGCAGTGTTATCTACCTGAGCTTTGACGGCCCTGATTTCATACTGGACAAGAGTCTCAAGGCAATGAACGAGGCGATAAAAAAAGCACTGACAAAAACCACACGTTTCATGCTCCTGGATGAGGTGCAGCTGATGGAAGGCTGGGAAAGTGCCGTTAATGCCTATTACAGCACTGGACGATACGAGATCACAATCACCGGCTCGAATGCGAAGATGCTCTCAAGTGAACTCGCTACGATGCTGACCGGTCGATACATGGAAATCGAGATGCTCCCTCTATCCTTCTATGAATACAGCCAGTTCAGACCACAGCAAGGCATCGGACAAGATAAGCTGTTCGAAGAATATGTGATGTATGGAGGATTCCCGATAATCGCTTTGCTTGACGAGCCGATGCAGAAGACTGACATGCTGAAATCCATTCTCGACAGCATACTATTCAATGATGTCAGGCCGAAGATAGGCCGTGACGCTAACAATGAGACACTTTCAAGACTTGTAGCCTTTCTCAACGACGCAGTTGGCTTTTCTGTCTCAAGAAACAACCTGATGCACAGAATCAAATCTGCCGGCTACAAGATGTACACGGACTTAATAAGCAGATACATGGATGCATTCAGCTCCTCTTTCCTATATTATAATGCTCAATTCCATACTGTGAAAGGCGGAGAAAGATTCGGACAGACCGACAAGTACTATCCTGTGGATACCGGTTTTATCTATCTTACAAAAGGCAATATGAGCGAAAACTATGGATCCCTCCTTGAGAACGTTGTTTTCCTTGAACTGAAAAGAAGAGGCATGAAAGTCAGCGTCGGCAGGAACAACGACAGATCTGAAGTGGATTTCATAGCCACTAAAGGTGCTGAAAAGACATACATACAGGTTTCGGCGACATTGGTTGATGAGAACACCAGACGACGAGAATTCCAGGCCCTGGAAAGCATAGCTGACAATTTTCCAAAGCTTATACTCTCCATGGATAAACATGACTACTCACGCGACGGCATACGAAACATCTACCTTCCTGACTTCCTGATGAGTTAGGAAATCAGAAAAACAACCTAAAAATGTACAACTGGTTTTAATTGCTTTCTCAGTGCCTCGGATCTTCGAGGTGTCTCAGGCGCATGACCTTGTTCCCGTTGCGGCCCAGTTCGAGGATCGTCTTCTCCAGCTCACGTTCCTTGATCTCGCGTTCTCTGAAGAACTCTCCCTGTTCGATATCATCGCCGTCATATATGCCCTGAAGCGCGACTCCGATAAGCCTTATGCCTTCGCCTTTCCATCTGGAGAAGAACAGGTCTTTCGCTATTCTGTAGACATCCATTGATGAATAGATCGCGCAGGAAGGAGTTGTCTGCGCTGTAATCGTGGTAAAGTCCCCATAACGGAGCTTGATCGACACAGTCCGTGGTATTTTCTTCTCATCAAAGGCACGGAACATCACTTCCTCGCTCATCTCAAGGATTGCATCCTCGACAGCATCGGCGGAGAATAGGTCAGGGTAGTAAGTGCGCTCTGTTGATATCGATCTGGATTTGGTCTCTCCCTGATATATTCCGGGATCGATTCCCCTTGAGACTTTGTACAGGTATGATCCTGAGGATGCTCCGAACATCCTATTCAGCTCATCCTCGCTGTATGTTCTGAGACGCTCTGTGCTCCTTATCCCCCTGCTTTCAAGCGCTCTGAGCATTGAGTCTCCGATGCCCCAGAGCTTTCTGAGCCCCACCATATCGACAAAGATCTCTTCCTTCCCGCGCGGTACGATCGTAAGACCGTCAGGTTTCCTATAGTCCGATGCGAGCTTTGCGATGAATCTGGATGGGGCGACTCCGATCGATACAGTCAGCCCTGTTTCGGAAAGTATCCTTTCCTTCAGAAGCTTCGCAGCCTTGCCCGGCAGAGGGTATATTCTTTCCATTCCCGTAAGATCCAGGAATGCCTCATCGATTGAGACCTGCAGAAAGCCGGGTGCGAATGAGCTTATTATCCCCATGACCTCACGGCTTTTCTCCGCATACCTTTCCATCCTGCCTTTTATGCAGATCGCATCAGGACACAGGCGCAGTGCTGTTGTCATCGGCATCGCGCTGTGCACTCCGTATTTCCTTGCCTCATATGAGCAGGTGGAGGCAACATGGCGCGGCCCCGGCGTGCCTATGATCAGGGGCTTGTCCCTGTATTCGGGATGATCGAGTATCTCCACAGAGGCGAAGAATGCATCAAGATCGATATGAAAGAATACCTGACCCACGTTCTCAGTGTACCATATTGCCAGTATTCTGGTATAATCCCCGGTATGAAACGGCTAAAAGCGATTCTTGTCGCTATTGTGATTGCTCTTCCGCTTTCTGCTGCGGTGAATGATAGGTATGCAATGGATTCCCCGTATCAGTCCGTTGCATATTCCGGCCGTTTCTATGATATGTTCGCCAATCCCGCAGCTCTTCCGATGATGGAAGTCAAGCCGGGGCTTATTGCCATTACCGTCAATGCAAGCGATTCATGGAATATCCATGATATCGGGGCAGGAAGGATGTCTTTCATGCAGGATCAGATCTGGAGCGTCGATGCCACATTCCTTTCGAAGTACATCGCTCTCACAGCGTCCTTCGGAACCGAGTTCGACAGGCTTGAAAGATCCGATCCGCGCTACGATATCTACTCATCATTGAGAATAGAGCTTGATGCGGCATACGCCTTTCCCCATTTCTCGATAGGAGCCAGGATATCCGGGGGAAACCAGATGGTAAGAAGGGATAAGGCGATGAATAACATAGGGGACGTATTCACCAATGCATGGCTTACTCCATTCGGCAGGGATCCCGGAAGCGAGTTCTTTGATCTCGGAATAGGAGCGATTCTTGAAGTAAGTCCTTTCTCTGCAGGTATATATGTCGGTAAAGTGCTTACGCTGAAGAACAATAACCTCTATCTTGGATGGGATACGCTTGCCCAGTCCACTACCGTTTCCGCAGCTCTTGAGGGAGGCCGTTTCACGAAGGACGGTGATCTTATGCTCGTACGTCCCCGTCTTTCATTTTCGCTGACAGGGCTCATTGATGCATCTACAAGGAAGATCGAGGCTGAAGGGGATATCACATTCCAGTTCCTGCCGGATGCGGATCTGACAATCGCTCTCTCATATCTCGAGCTCCATCACAGCTGGTTCCGCTTCAATGCCGACAATGGCTATGTAAGCATCTTCATCAGGGGCGGAGCGAACGGATTCTACGGAAGCATCGGCATAGTGTTCCATGCAACGGATTTCTCCTCTTTCTCTCCTTCTTTATCCTTCTCGTATATCAGCTGAGAGGGATGGATAGCGTGAATACCGATCCCTCTCCAGGCTTTGATGATACCTTAATTGTCCCGGAGTGGATTATCGCTATGTGGCGAACGATTGACAGCCCAAGGCCAGTTCCGCCCGATTCCCTGCTTCTTGCTTTGTCGACACGGTAGAAACGCTCAAATATCCTCGGGATATCCTCCTTGCTGATTCCGACGCCGTGATCGGTTACCGAGATCTCCATCATGCCGTTTCTGATTTTCGTATGCACTTCGACTTCAGATCTGTCAGGGGAGTAGGCGATGGCGTTGAGAACGAGATTCGCAACAGCCTGCACGATCAGGGATTCATTGCATGTCACGTTTTTGTCTACCGGGAAGTATCCAACCTCCGTTTCCTTGGCATTGGCCTTATGCTGCGTGTAGGATCTGACCTCCTGGAAGATACGGGTATCGGTAGTTGTCGTCATCGAAGGCTCGATCTCTGCCCTGTCGAGAGATGTCAGGAGAAGAAGATCAGAGATTATGCGCTGCATATGGCTGCTGTTCTTGAGTATTATCCTCGAGAATCCCCTGATCTCCTCCCTTGTCAGCGTCTCGTCGGTCAGCGTCTCCGCAAAGCCTGTGATGGCTGTAAGCGGGGTCTTGAGCTCATGGGAGACATTCGATACGAAATCCTGACGTACCAGCGAGAGCCTTTCGATCTTTGTGATATCGGTGATTGCAAGCGCTGCAAGCTTTTCATCAAGGGATGTGATCCTGATCCTTATGGTCTTCTCCCTTCCATGTCCCTTTGTGAACGCATCGGGCCCGCACACGCCTTCATAGACTGCGATAGTGAGACGCTCGGAGTTCTTGCCTGCAAAGACAGCAGATGCGGCTTTGATCAGGTCGCTGCTGTTTATGATGCTCTTCAGATCCTTTCCATCAAGCTCATCTGCCCATGCAAGAATCATTGCAGAGCGTTTGTTGTGGAGCACTATCCTGAGTTTCCTGTTTATCAGGAGAACCCCTTCCTCCATTGCGTCGATTATTCCCTGATAGCGCTTTGGCATGTTATTCCTCGGCATATCTGTACCCGATCCCCCACACAGTTGCGATGGCCTTTCCCATATTTCCCAGCTTCTTCCTTATCGATGCGATCTGCACATCTATCGCTCTCTCTGTCACATGGTATCCTTCACCCTTGATTCTTTCGATGATCTGGCTGCGCCTGAGAACATGGCCTTCAGCCTCTACAAGGGCAAGGAGGATATCGAATTCCGTAGCTGTGAGGATGATCTTCTCTCCTTTTGCCATGCATTCCCTTGTTCCGCGATCCAGACTCAGGCCTCCTTCTGTAGAGATCGCATCGAGGTCCTTTCCGGATCTTCTGAGAAGAGATTGCACACGGGCACAGAGTATCTTTGGCGAGAATGGCTTCGTTATATAGTCATCAGCGCCTTCCTCGAGAGCTCTGATTATATCATTCTCGCCGGTAAGGGCTGATGCGACGATTACCGGAATGCGTTTTGTAGTGCTTCCGCTCCTGACAGATGCAAGTACTTCAAGGCCGCTGATCCTTGGAAGCATCAGATCGAGAAGTATGAGATCTGGGGTGGATGAAGAGAGCATTGCCAGGGCTTCTTCCCCGTCCCTTGCCTCTTCAGTTAGATAACCATGGCTTCTGAGATGAAAGGCCATCAGCGCTCTGATATCGCTATCATCCTCTACAATGAGAATAGTCATAGGAAAATCGTACAGGTACTTTGGATAATCTGCAATAGATCGCTGTTTTCTGTATACTGTTTCCATGGAACTCTGCTCTTTCGGTATAGATTTCACATCCTCTCCAGAGCTCTTTGATCACCTCCAGAACAGGGACAGGAGCTATCTTATGCATGTCCATTCCGTTCTTCTCAGAAGCTTCCGCTTCCCATTTGTCTTCATGCTTACATGCGATAGGGCAGAGGTTATTGCAGAGGGAAGGGGCGCTGCAGAGACTTTGGAAAGAGCTCTGTCCCTCAATCCCGCCATGGTGAAGGCTTTCAGGTATTCATATGAGGGAGATAAAGCAATACTGAGGATGTTCCTTCTTTCATCGGGAATCCTTTCTCCGCTTTTCGGAGAGGATACGATACAGAGCCAGATGACAGCTGCAGCGGAGGCTGCTTCTCTTTCGGGGACAGCATCCCCGCATCTCAGAAAGCTCATATCGTCCGCTGTCGCATTCTCAAAACGCATCCATACCGAGATGAATACAAAGGTTTTCGACAGAACGATAGCTGAGGAGGTTGCAAGAAGGATAGGGAAAGGACGGAATGTTCTTATAATAGGATCAGGGGAGGGCGCAAGGATTGTGGCTGAGCATCTGATTCCCTTCAATACTGTCACGATGACTTTGCGTGATGATTCGAAGACCTTCCTGATCCCTCCTGGCTCCAGGCATATCCCATATGAATCAAGACGCGGGGCCCTCGGAGAATCCGATGCAGTGGTGTCCGCATCATCAGGGCTGTACCATACACTGGATGAGGATGACTATCCTCTTGTCGAAGGAAAGCTTCTTTTCGATCTTTCATCTCCTCCTGATCTTCCTTCTTCCTTCGGCGCAATCCGCATTGATTCTATGTCAGTTCCCCTCCCGGAGAGGGATCGTGTGATAACCACAGTAAGGAAAAAGGCAGGGGAAGCTGCGAGTGAATATATGGAATGGCTTGATAAAGCTGCCCGGGCAGGAGGAGTGATGGAGAGCGCAGAGCGTATCGCCTCTCTTTCCCTTAGGCGGTCTGCCGATGCCCTTTCATCGCTTAAGCTCGATGAGGAAAGGGAAAAGGCCCTCCGTATGACTCTATATGAGAACATCAGGAAGGCCGCTGTATCAGAGCTTATATCTAGAAAATCCTGAAGAAGTTCGTGTACGTCACGCTCTCTCCGCCTCTGAGAAGAGTTGTCTCTTCCATCTTCTCGATATCAAGAGGACGGGTAGTGTCTCCGAATGAGAGCATAGGCTCGATGCAGACATACTGCCCGTGCTTTGGAGCGCATGTCCATACAGTCAGGAGCGGCATATCTCCCATGAATGCCGTGATCCCATGCTCGCCTTCGCTGCTTGTGAGCGTAACTTCACGGCTCTTTACACCCGGAAGGATGATTGCACCCTTGTCAGTCTCCTGGCGTGTGAGTTTGAGCTCATCCCCGACTACAAAATCATTTTCGATTACAAACACTCCGTCTTTGGCATATTTTCTATTAAGTTTTTCATTCTGCTCAAATGATACGGAGTATGTCTCCAGATCGGTTCCCTTGCCATTCATATCAAGGGAGAAAGCCGGATGCCAGCCGAATGTATACCATAGATCTTCCTTTGCCTTGATCTCAGCCTTCGCCTCATAGCCGTCTTCCTTTACTGTATATGTCGCTGTAAGCACGAAGCCATAAGGATAGTACTTCGATCTTGACTCTTCCGAATCCTCAAGGCGGAATGTCACCATATCCTCGCATTTTTCCACAAGCTCGAACTCGGTATCCCTGGCAAATCCGTTGTTCGGCATGGAATACTCCTTGCCCTTAGCTCTGATCTTGTCATTCTTTGTCGGGCCGATCATCGGGAAAAGCAGAGGAGCATGGCGGAACCAGTATTCCTTATCTCCATTCCATATGTATTCAACACCATCCTTCACAAGGCTCTGTGGCTCAGCGCCAAGGGAGGAAACCTTCATCACAGTTCCATTCTTGCTTATTTCGTAAATCATTTTCGACTCCTGGAATGATTATATACCATCGGAGTTGGTTTAGCTGATATAATAATTGCATTATGGATATCGATTACAGAATCATACGCGAAGATGATGCAACTGCTCTCATTGAATTCATGACGGTTGTCGGCGGGGATACAGATAACCTTTCCTTCTCCGCTTCCGACTTCTCCTCTGTCGATCCTGAGGACGAGAAGTATGTGATAAGGGAGATGCGCAAGGGAAGGAACATATTCGCAGTGGCAGTAACTGACGGGAAGATCATAGGAAGCTGCGATATAAAGGTGCAGGGCGAGGGTGCAAGGATCAGGCACAGAGCCTATATGGCCATTGCAGTCAGGAAGGATTTCTGGGGAAGAAGCATATCACAGCATCTTCTTGAGTTCGCTATTGCAGAGGCAAAGGACCGAGGGATTGCAAAGATCGGAGTCCTTGTCCGATCTGACAATGAGACAGCTAGAAGCTTCTATGAAAGAAACGGATTCATCCATGAAGGAAGCGAATCCCGTCTTTTCTATATCGATGGCAAGTACATTTCCGGAGAGCATTACGGACTTGAGCTCTGATGGATCACATCACAAGAGGCAGGAGTGGTTGGTAAGATCAATCCTTGCAGGGCTTCTTGTCACAGTAGCTGGACTTAGTCTGATTGCATGAAATAAGGTCTGAGTTTTGAAAAGCCTATTGCAGAAAGTCATGAAAACATGTATCTTCATGTAGTCATGCGCCCTTAGCTCACCTGGATAGAGCAACTGCCTTCTAAGCAGTAGGTGATTGGTTCGAATCCAATAGGGCGTATCGGTCCCTCATCTATTGATGGGGGCTTTCTTTTTGTCTTTGTGGATGATTGATTTTGCCTTTATTTTCTTTTTCTTTCTTTTTCTGTTGTGAGGTTGGATGTTCGCTGTTATCATCAGATTGAGGAGAGCACAATGGACGAAAACCTTGGAATGTTCAAAGCATATGATATAAGGACAAAGCATTCTGTTCTGAGCGAGAAGGCAAGGGATGGTGTTCTTGCAGCTATAGCACGGTATTATGCATTGAATGCAGGAACGGAGGCTGTGATTCTTGCACGGGACGCAAGGCTTTACTGTCCTGAGCTCATGGAAGGGCTTATAGAGGCTCTGCTTTCGTCTGGAGTCGATGTATATGTGAATCCTCTGCAGACAGGGACCTGCCAGTTTTATTATATGTGCATGTCCAATCCGTCATTCGGCGGTGTCATGATAACAGCCAGCCACAATCCAGCTGAGTATGTCGGATTCAAGTTCGTAGGCAGGAACTGCGCTGCGATCGCCTCTGGCTGTGGACCGGAAGGCGGTATCGTGAAGATCAGGGAATACTATCTATCCGAGGCCGGTATTCCTTCAGGAAGGAAGAGGGGAAAGCTCAATTATCTTATGCTTCAGAGGGAGTTTGTCGATTACTCGATGAAGCTTGCAGGAGTCGGGAATGGAAGCCTATCGGGAATGAGGATCTATGCCGAGTTCCTCTCAGGCTCCAGCGGCTCTGATTTCCTTATGGCTTTCACCGCTGCCGGTGCTGATGTCACTGTCTCCCACCTTGTTCCCAATGGCTTTTTCCCGGCAGGCGATCCCAATCCTGTCGTTGAGAGCTCGATAGCTCCTGCGAGGGAAAGGATGAGGAACGGTGACTTCGATCTTGGGTTCTGCTTCGATGGGGATGGGGACAGGATGGATCTCATGTTCCCCGATGGAACGCAGATAATCCCAGGCCTGAATATGTCAGCCCTGATTGAGTATATCAAGCCGATATTCGCTCCTTATTTCAATGAGGAAGAGCTTAAGTGCTTTGTGGATGTGAAGGCTATTCCTCTTGCTGTGATAGAGATCGCAAAAAGCGGCATAGAGCCCCATATAATCCGCAACGGACATTCATTCATAAAGGAGAAGCTTCTTGAGCATAAGAGCGAGGGGTATGTCGTATCGGAAGAGGAGTCAGCGCATTACTATATGAACTTCCCTGTCGATCTCTCAGATCCTTCAAAGGGGCTTATCGCGACAGAGAATACGCTCTTCTTCGCTCTTCTATCAGCCAGGGCATATAAGGAGAACAGGGAGAAATACGATAGGATACACAGGATGCAGGAGGGAATACACCGCTATCGTGAGTGGCCTCTGAACTTCAAGGATCCTTCGAAGATGGAGAGGATCATGGATGATGTGGAGAATGCGATGAGAGCAAAGGGCGCGACTGTGATCAAGCGTATGGATGATGGCTCTGATCTCGATGCGACGCTGATGCGCTTCAATCTTCCTGAGCATTTCGACGCATCCTCTTCTTTCCCATCATCCTGGTGCCAGGTCGCGCAGAGGATATCGAGAAGCGAGGATGCAATGACACGCTGGGAGGTCGTTGCAAGCGATCCGGTTCTTTGCCAGGAGTACAATGATATGGTAAAATCCATCGCGGATGGCTATGTGAGAGAGGGTGCCGCATACTATTGATAGCCTGGAGTATCTATGAATGGTGTCGAGAGAAAGAAGGAAATACTGAGGATTCTTACCCAGAAGGAAAGCGTCGATGTCGAGGAGCTTACACGTATCTTCGGAGTATCAAAGGTTACTGTCCGTTCGGATCTCGATAGCTTGGAGGCAAAGGGGCTTCTCATAAGAACCCATGGCGGAGCACTCTCTGCTGAGAACCAGAAGCTGATAAGGATCTTCACAGATACGATGACGGAGGAAGCGGAGGAGAAGGAGCGCATCGCGAAGGCTGCCTCATCCCTTCTCCATGACGGTGATACAGTCATCATCGACACGGGAAGCACTACTGTGCATATCGCGAAGTATCTCAGGGGCCGGAACATAACGGCTGTCACAAGCTCACTCCTTGCAATGAATGCCCTGATGAATGACGAGAGTGTAGAGCTTATCATGCTTCCAGGGATGCTCAGGCGCTATTCGATGGGAGCAATTGGACCGCTTACGAAGAATACTCTCCATGAGATCCGTGCCGATATACTCTTCATGGGGGCCTCTGCCATATCATCAGATGGCGTCTGGAGCTCCAATCTTGTCGAGGCCGATACCAAAAGAAGCATGATCAAGGCAGCTGACACAGTCTGCCTTCTTGCAGATGGAAAGAAGCTCATGATGAAGGGACTTGGGAAGATTGCGCCGTGGAAGGATATTGATTACTTTGTCTCAGACAGCGTTCCTGCCGATTTTAAAGCGGAGCTTGAGGAAGCTGGGGTCAAGGTGATAATCGCTCCGGAGGCATGATGGTAAAGGGCATATCCCTGGTAGGAATAAATAAAAGAGAGGAGGCAGAGTCGCTTCTCTCTCTTTTCCCTGATATCTCATTCGAGCTTTCATATGCAATGAGCGAATCGTTTCTGGAGGAAGTGAGGGATGTATGCATAGGACGTACAGCTTCTGTCCATTCCCTCTGCCCAAGACGTGCGTTCTTCCCTAACTTCGCATCAAGCGACGAAAGCGTTCTATCCTGGTCCTTTTCAGAGATGCTGAGAGATGCCGATACCGCTGCAGTATTCGGTGCCTCGATCCTTGTGCTTCATCCCGGGTATATCATCCCATCCCTTGTCCCTTCGGATAAGGAAGAGCGGATGAAGGTGATGGGCGGGGATTCGCTGAAAGACTACATAGCTATAGACAAAGGATCGATATGCACAGCTTCCTATATCCATGAAGCTCAGTACAGAGAGGCATTCGAACGCATGATACCAAGGCTTGAGGAGCTTTCCAGATTCCTTCGTGAGAAAGGACTGACGCTTGCTGTCGAGAACCTCAATCCGAGAGCTGGGTATATGCTTGTCCATCCCGATGAGATGGTAGAGCTGTCGGAAAGGACCTCACTTTCTTTTGCTCTTGATATAGGGCATCTCTACGTCTCTGCAGAGCGCTTCTCTTTTGATTTCCTTTCCTCTCTTGAGCGGATCCTCTATACAGGAAGGGTAGTGACTACCCACCTCCATTCAAATCCCTCCGACAGGCATGAAGGCATATTCTCCGACAGCCATCAGAGCCTGGACCGCTTTTCGATGCCCTGGAAGGATGCTCTTGATATGATAGAGGAGAGCGGTGCGAACATGATACTGGAAACGGTTGAGGATCCCGTACACAATCTTGAGCTTTTGTTTACCTGATAATTTATGTTTTCTTTTCTTTTAGTCAGAATTGGCAAAAAAAGAAAAAATATTCCTTGCTAAAAGCAAATACCTGATTGATACTGTTCTCAGAAAGGAGTCAGTATGAAAAAAGGATTGGTATTTATTCTTATCGTTCTTCTTGCAATCTTCTCTGTATCCGCCAGCGGAAGCAGTGAATCGGGTTCAAGGGAACTTGTTGTCTACAGCGCAGCAAGCGAAGGAGAGGCTGAGAGCATCACAAAGGCTTTCAATGAGCTCTATCCTGATATCAATGTGACGATCATCAGAGCTGGATCGGGAGATCTTGTGACAAGAGTCAAGACAGAGTGGCCGAAGCCGGATGGCGATGTCATTCTCCTTATGGGATCAGAGAACCTTGACCAGATCTATGACATGCTCATGCCGTACACATCGGCAAATCATGATAAGATCGATGCGGATAACAGGGACCAGAAATCCGATGAGCCACGCTACTACGGTACTTCAATGCCTCTTCAGGCAATAATGTACAACACAGACCTGCTTACAGCAGAGGAAGCTCCTGCATCCTGGGCTGATCTTGCAGATCCTAAGTATCAGGGCGAGATCGTGCTCGCGAATCCTGCATCCAGCGGATCGGCATATGCACAGCTTTATATGATGAACAAGCTCTATGGAATGGACTTCGTCGCCGATGTTGTGAAGAACACGACTTTCGTAGCATCTTCAACCGCAGGTCCTGATTCGGTTGCAAGAGGCGAGTATGCTATCACTGTGACAGGCGAGTTCAATATCGCGAACAAGATCCAGGCTGGTGATCCTGTTGCATACGTTCTTCCAGAGGAAGGAACAGGAAGGAGAATCGAAGGCTCTGCAATCCTTGCAAACTGCAAGCATCCTGAGGAAGCAAAGCTCTTTATAGACTTCATGACAAGCACAGAGGCATTCCAGATCGTACGCGATGAATGCAACAGACGTCCTGTATCGACAGAGATCCCTGGACCGGAAGGACTGCCAGCGCTTTCGGAGATGAAGTTCTTCACATATGACACAGATGAGGCAGCATCGATCAAGAGAGACCTTGTACAGCAGTTCAACGGACTTCTCTGATAACTAATTTTGTGGTGGCCGCCACTTCCGGCGGCCTTTTCCTGAATGGAGTGAAAAATGAGCAAAAGCGTAACCTATGACAAAATCAACAAGATCTACGATGAGAAGGGAAAGAACCCTGTCCATGCGCTCAAGGATGTTTCCTTTACAATCAACCCGGGAGAGCTATTCTGTCTTCTTGGTCCATCCGGATGCGGAAAGACGACGCTTCTGAGGGCGACTGCGGGGCTCGAAGAGATATCATCGGGGAAGATGTACTATGGTGACGTCGATATATCCACCATTCCTCCTTACAGAAGGAATATAGGCATGGTTTTCCAGTCTTTTGCTCTCTATCCTCATATGACGATATTCGAGAATGTCGCATATGGCCTGAGGGTCAGGAAAGTCGATAACGAGACCGTGAAGAAGAAGGTCACAGAAGTGATGGAGCTTGTCGGACTTCAGGAGGAGCTGAAAAGAAATCCAAGTCCTACAGGACTTTCAGGTGGCCAGCAGCAGAGAGTCGCTATTGCCAGAGCTCTGGTCTATGACCCTGATGTGCTTCTTCTTGATGAGCCTCTTGCGAATCTCGATGCAAAGCTCAGGCGCTATATGCGCGCTGAGATCAGACGCATACAGAAGGCTACGAACGTAACGACTATCTTCGTAACACATGACCAGGAGGAGGCAATGGCTGTCGGCGACAGGCTTGCTGTCCTGAGAAAGGGTGTTGTTGAGCAGATAGGCACATCTGATGACCTTTATAGCTACCCGGAGAATGCCTTCGTCTCCAACTTCATCGGAAAGATGAACTTCTTCGAGTCGACTGTCACGGAAGTCGGGGATGATTCGATAACAGTACGCCCTGATACTGCCGCATTCAGCGTCCGCATCCCTATTACCAGATGCCACGTCAATCCTTCAAAGGGAGACCATGTGCTTCTGGGAGGAAGGCCGGAGCAGCTTGCCGTATCGAAGACGGAAAGCCCAGAGGCGATGAAGGGAAGGGTGAGGATCATACAGCACCTTGGATCGTTCATACGCTATGAAGTCGAGATGGATGAGCGTGTCTCTCCTGTCACATTCGAGATCGATATGGATTTCCTTGATAAGAACATCAGGGAATCGGATGAGGTGTTTGTCACCATGAAGGAGGAGAGGATGTCCCTGTTCTCTCCTGAAGGAAGGGAGATATGAGGAAAAATGAATCCATGACCGACTTCGCGGCTGACAGAAACTCAGCTGTGAAGCGCTTTTTCTCGAAGGATTTCAGCCAGGTCATCGTATTTGCTATTCCGATGGTCTTCCTCGCGATATTCCTTCTTTATCCGATGTTCACAACGCTTGTCAGGGCCTTCATGGCACCTGCTGAGGATCTTGCCTTCCATGGCTTCAGCCTTGAAAGCTTCAAGCAGTTCTTCACAAGCAATCTCTACAAGAAGAGCCTTCTGAATTCCTTCATCGTCAGCATCGCAGTCACTCTGCTCTGCATTCTCATAGGTGTCCCTATGGGATACTGCGTGGCAAGGGTGAAGATGCCTGGTAAGCGCCTGATACTCTCTTTAGGGATCCTTCCGATCATCATGCCTTCGTTTGTCGGTGCATTCACATGGGTCATACTTCTCGGAAGGAATGGAATAGTAAGGCACTTTTTCCGCCTGCTGCACATCGAGCTTCCATCTATCTATGGAATGTTCGGCATGATCCTCTGCATGACGCTGACATACTATCCGTTTGTATTCCAGCTCAGCTATGGTGCATTCGCATCGGCAAATTCCCTTCTTGAGGAATCTGCTGCGCTGATGGGTGCAAAGAGATCAAGGATAATGAGGACCATCACATTCCCTCTGATCCTTCCATCTCTTGGAGCTGCTGCGCTTCTTGTATTCGTCAGAGCCATCGGAAACTTCGGAATCCCTGCAATAATCGGTGGAAACAACTATGTTCTCCCGACTCTCATCTTCTTTGAGGTCAATGGCTTCTGGAACATAAACGGTGCATCCTCCATCGCAGTTGTCAATGTCGCGATAACAGCATTCGTTCTATGGCTTCAGAAGTGGATGGTATCGCGTCATGAGTATGAGACAATCTCCGCAACACACACCGATGTGAAGCAGCATGAGGGAAAAGGTGCAGTGATCGTATCTACGATATACTGTGCGATCATACTCATTGTGTCCCTGCTGCCGCAGATCACGATCATCGTCATGTCGTTCTTCGAGAAGTGGACAGGGCTCTTCCCTGAAGGCTTCACGCTCTCGAACTATACCAGAATCCCTGAGTACTCAAGCCATGAGCTCTTCAACTCATTCTATCTCTCGATCCTTGCAACGGTGCTCTGCGCACTCCTCGGAAGCATAGTGGCATATATAACGGAGAGGAAGAAGCCTAAGGGCGCAGCGCTTCTTGATCTTTCGGTCATGGCTCCGTTCATCCTTCCTGGAACAGTTGTATCGATCGCGCTTCTCTCCGCATTCTCCGGCTCCAGCTTCATAAGGCTTACAGGAACCTATACGATCATCGTCATCTCCTACATGATCAGGAGAACACCGTATGTATACAGAAGCGTTGCCGCATCCCTTACCCAGCTAAATCCATCGCTGGAGGAGGCCAGCACGATCATGGGAGCAACCTGGTTCTATACATTCAGGAAAGTAAGCGTTCCATTGATCCTTCCTGCAATAATCTCGGGATCGATCCTTACGCTTACGACGCTTCTGCAGGAGCTGAGCACAACGATCCTTCTGTACTCAGGGCGCACAAGGACGGTTCCTATACAGATCTATGGGGCTGTGCAGGATGGAAAGCTTGGGCAGGCGAGTGCTCTGTCTGTCGTGCTCCTTGTGGTCGTATTCGTGATCGTCTATGCGATGAACCACAGAAAGGGCAAAGGAGATTTCTCCTCATCCTTCAAAATGTGATACACCTCCTTTCTATCCCTGGAAGGACTGCTCAGCCTGGGCAGTCCTTCTTCTGTATGCCCTCAGTGCATTCTTCCTTAACAGGCAATGCGCTTAATATGACCATTGTTTTCCTGGTTTGTATTTTTGCTATAGTACAGAATCGGAACTGGGAAACTGATAGAAGAAAAGAGGCATGCTCAGCATCCATAGCAATATACAGAAGCCTTATATGGAGAGTTTCTATTTCTCAATAACCTGTGGATCCAGCAGGAAATCATAGATGTTCACAGTCAGGATGCCATAATCATCATAATATGGCTGTATGATATCCTTTGTGATGATTATCTTCCTGAAAGAGTCATCAATCTTTCTGAAAGGCCTGATTTCCTGAGCTCTTTTTTCCTCATCTGGCAGAGAATATGCAGATTGGATGTAATATCTTGATGATCCGAGATTGCATACGAAATCAACTTCCAATTGCCTTCGGACCACATTGTCATTCTGATCTCTTTCGGCAATCTGCACGACACCCACATCGACACTGTAACCACGCATAAGGAGTTCATTGTAAATCACGTTCTCCATGGAATGGGTCTCTTCCAGCTGACGGAAATTGATTCTTGCGTTGCGAAGTCCAAGATCGGAGAAGTAATATTTTTTCGGAGACTCGATATAGGATCTTCCACGGATATCGTATCTATTTGCTGCAGCAATAAGAAAGGAATCCTCGAGATAATCAAGATATTTCTTTATGGTTGCAGAAGTGATCCTGGATTTCTTCACGCTCCGGAATGTGTTCTTCAGCTTTTCAGGATTAGTCAGGGATCCAATGGATGAGGAAAGGATGTTAAGCAGATCCTCAAGCTCTCCGATATTCCTGACTTTGCAGCGTCTGGTGATATCCCTGATGTAAATCTCAGAGAATAGATTCTGCAATGCAGCTGCTTTTTCTTCTCTTCCTTCTTTCAGAACAACCGTGGGGATTCCGCCGTAAAGCATATATTCTGACAGTCCTGTGTATCTATCACCGTTGTATACAGTCATGAACTCTGCAAAGCTCAGAGGCTGCATATGGATCTCATCACCCCTCCCTGCAAATTCCGTAGCGATATCCTTCGATAGCAATCTTGCGTTGCTTCCAGTCACATAAACATCCATATTGGTTTTGCGGAGATAACCATTCAGGACAGCTTCGAAACAATCAAGCATCTGGATTTCATCCAGAAGCAGATAATACATTCCGTTGTCAATGAGCTTGGAACGGATATATGCCATGAATTTCTCAGGATCTGCTCCGCGTTTTTCCTTTTCCATCTGAATCAGATTCTCGCCGATCATATGAAGATCGTCACCTGAATCGAATGCAAAACGGATTATATGTTCTTCATCCACTCCGCTTTCCAAAAGATGATGATAGAAAATATTGTTCAGTAGATAAGATTTGCCGCACCTGCGGATGCCGGTAATCACCTTGATCAATCCGTTGTTTTTTCTTTTTATCAATCTTGAAAGATACAAATCTCTGCGGATCTCCATTTCCTGTCCCTTCTGAAAAAGATTTTTGCAACTTATTGCAATTTTCTATTCTAGAATAACTGAAAGATTCTCTGTTAACAACAGAAAACCTGCATCTAGAAAAGATTTTCGCAACATGTTGCAATTTTCTATTGCAGGATTCCGGAGATAATGATGGGAATAGATGGATTGCATGACTCGACGAGAACCTGCATTGGAATGATTCCTGATGCACCGGGATTGGAAGGAGGAGGCTATTCCTCCTCGTTAAGCGCATCAGGTTCTTTTACTGGAATACAATTTCCTGCCCATTCCATATCATGCCATAGGAGGTGAGAGACAGAAGCCTCCTATGGGGTTGCTTTTCACTCTGTTATACCAGTGAGTCTTGATGCTGATTGGCTGTCGATGAAGAGATTCCAGTCCCTATGCGTCTTTAGAATCGTGGCAGGAACCGATGGATCGACAGGCTTCGTGATGGTGTTGAATACAGCTTCGGCTTTCACGCTGTGCGGCACTGCCGACACGATATGCTGGGAGGAAAGTATCTGCCTTGGACACATCGTGATAGCCTTCTCGGGAACCTCATCGATTGAGGCAAACCATCCTTCTCCGACCTGCTGCATCCTGCATCTTCTGTCCAGTACAACGACTTTGTATGCCTCATCTGTATTGAAGTCAGCTGGTGGATCGTTGAATGCGATGTGCCCATTCTCTCCGATACCGATCACTCCGACATCGATTACATCCCTTCTCAGTTCCTTCGTAAGCTCTGGAAGGCATTCCTCGCTCTCCACAAACCATACAGCCTTGAGACTGACCTTTGATGCGAATCTCTCCTTGAGGTATTTTCTGAAGCTTGCAGGGTGTGTCTCATCAAGCCCTACATACTCATCCAGATGGAACATCTCCACCTTCGTCCAGTCAACATCCTCCTTCACGAGGGCACTGAGTGTCTCGAACTGGCTTGCACCGGTTGAGAGGATCATCCTTGCGTGTCCTTTTGCATCTATCGCGCTATTAAGAAGGGCCGCAATCTTCGATGCAGCTCTCTTTCCCAGCTCTTCAGCATTCTCTGAAATATCGATATGGATATTCACTATTTCCTCCTTTTCCCATTGAGGAATACCATCCTCGTCTCAAGGTTCTCATCCATCACTATGATATCCGCATCCTTTCCTTTTTCAATTGAGCCTTTCATGTTATCAATTCCGAGTGCTGCTGCGCTCTGAAGGGAAAGGATGCGGAAGATTTCCGGCATTGTAAGACCGAGCGCGCTTCTGAGCACTCTGGCCATTGTGTCTCCTACAGCGACAGATCCTGCATACGCTGTCCTGTCTGGAAGTTTCGCAACTCCGTCTTCGACAATTACATCAAGTCCGTTTTCCTTCGGACCAAGGATCGATGGACCTTCGCCCATTCCTGCAGCTCTCATGCTGTCAGAGCATCCCGTGATCCTGTCGTTTCTCTTGAAGCGGAATATGAACTTCAGGAGCTCAGGTGGAAGATGGTGTCCATCTGGGATGATCTCTGTATACAGGTCATCTATGAGGTATCCGCTCTCAACTGCACCAAGGACCCTTCTTCCATCAATCCTTGTTATCGTGGACATTCCGGAGTAGAAGTGCGTCAGCATCCTCAGTCCATGGTCATATGCTCTTGAGATATCATCATATGTGGCGGATGTATGGGCTGCGGAGAGCATCACGCCTTCTGCGCTGAGCTTTTCCATGAACTCGTCAGCCCCATCAAGCTCGGGAGCGAATGACCAGCGCCTGACTGCTCCTTCAGCTCTCTCCAGGACTTTCATTGCATATCCAATATTGATAGGGCGGATGAATCTGTCCTCCTGCGCACCTTTCTCCTTTACTGAGAAGAATGGCCCTTCCAGATGTATTCCGATGAGGTTTTGATGGATCTTCTTATCGATTCCAAGGTATCGGTCTATGAAGCGGAAGAGGGCATCGTCTGATGTTGAGACCGCTGTCGGAAGAATCGATGTCACCCCATGCTCAAGATGGGCATCTGAGGCTTTGATAATGGCCTCATCATCGTCGTCGAGAAAGTCATATCCCCCGCCACCATGGGAGTGAAGCTCGATGATCCCGGGAGCAAGATACTTTCCTTTGATATCGATGCGCTCATCTTTGCCGATATATCCTTCTGATACTTCAGCGATAGAAGCGCCCTCTATCCTCACAGAACCATCAATGACTTTATCCTTCAATATGATCTTTGCATTCTCAAGAATCATGGAATCATCTCTTTTCTTTCATTTTATCATCAAAGATAAAAATACGAAAGAGAAAAATAGATAATGAAAAGAATTGGCAAATATGGAATCAGCTTTCGTCCTTCTCTGCAAGCTCCATCCAGCGCTCTGTCATTCTTTCAAGCTCTTTTTTCTTGTCATTATATAGTTTTGTTCTTTCCATAATCGTACCGTATTCGGTTTCTTCTACTGTTGAGAAAGATTCTTCAAGTTTTGCAATGAGTTCCTCTGTCTCTGCAATAAGTCCCTCAATCTCCTCGAATTCCTTTCTTTCTCTGTATGAAAGGCCTTTCTTCTCTCTTTCCCTGCGTTCAGCTTTCGTCTTTTCCTTCGGAGCTTCCTCTTTCCTTTCCTCTTCCTCTCTTTCTTTCCACTCTGTGTAGTTTCCGGGAAAGAGCGTTATCCTTCCATCCTTTATGACGAGAAGCATCTCTGTTGCTATATCAAGGAAAGTGCGGTCATGGGATGTTATCATCACAGTACCGCTGAAAGAGGAGATATAGTCCTCCAGGTTCTCTATTGTCTCTATATCCAGATCATTCGTCGGCTCATCGAGAATGAGGAAATTGGGGTTCGATAGAAGCCTTGTTATCAGATAGAGCCTCCGTCTTTCACCTCCGGAGAGCATGCTGACAGGGGTGCGCTGCATGCGCGGTGGAAAGCCAAAGCGTTCAAGGAACGATGATGCGCTCATCTCCTCTTTCTCCGATAGCCTTATTGTCTTTCCGATATCCTCTGCATACTCGATGATTGTCTTATCGGACCGGAGATCGCGGCCCATCTGGTCATAGTACCCGAAATGAGTGTTTACTCCCTTGTCGATTGTTCCTTCATCTGGCTCTGTCCGGCCTGTGAGGATGTCAAGAAGAGTGGACTTCCCGGATCCGTTGCTTCCAATCAGTCCGATACGCTGTCCTTTCTGGAATGAGAAAGTGAATGCGGAGAAGAGCATTTTCCCATCATAGCCTTTGGCGATGTTCTCTGCTTCCAGTACCTTTTTTCCCATCCGTCTTGCACCGGAAGTGAACTCTTTCTGCCTAGGATCCCTGACAGAGTGCAGTGAGTTTTCCATCTCATCGATCCTGTCCTTTCTGTTCTTATCCTTTCCCGTCCTGGCCTTAGGACCTCTGAGAAGCCACTTCCTCTCCCTTCTGAGTATCGTCTCCAGCCGTTCCTGCTCTTTCTCATTCATCCTGATGCGCTCTTCGCGTCTCTCAAGATACTCTGAGAATGATCCTGGGTGACGATAGAAGCATTTCCTGTCCAGTTCCCATATTGAGGTGCAGCACCGGTTCAGTATATGCCTGTCATGGGTAACGATTATCACAGCAGCGCTGCTTTCAGCTATCCAGCTCTCCAGGAATTCAATCGATGGGATATCAAGATGGTTCGTAGGTTCGTCGAGAAGCAGAAGGTCAGGGGAGACAGAAAGAGCTCTTGCTATCGCAGTCTTCTTCTGCTCTCCGCCGGAAAGCTCTTTCATCTTCTTCGTCAGAGGCTCTGCCATCCCGAGTTTCCCGAGGTATCCTTCGAATCTTCTTTCCGCTTGCCAGAGGTTATCCTTCTCAATCGCATCAAAGAGCATCTGGCTGTCGCTCCGTCCTTCTTCGACCGATGCTCTGTACTCAGCAAGCTTTTTTATGACCGGGTTATCAGAGTCATAGAAGAAATCTGTGATGGTTGCTCCCTCCCTGAATCTGATGTCCTGCGGTAGATAGAAGAGGTTCGTGCCGTTCTTCATCGATATCTTCCCCTCATCCGGGATGATGATTCCGGCGATGGTCTTCAGGAATGTTGATTTTCCCGACCCGTTCCTGCCGACTATACCGGCTTTCTCTCCCTCCTCAAGCCCCAGTGTAGCATTCTCGAAAAGCGGTTCGTCATTAAGCGTCTTTGAAAGATTCTCTATCGATAGGATGTTCACACCGTGATTCTACATATTACCGATGGTTCTGTGAATTGCATTCGGATGCACTATTCATGTACAATCGCCGCATGGTCAGGGATATCGATATAGTGCTACGGCCTGAGGAGCAGAACGAGGAGGGAATGAGGCGCATCATTTCAGGAAAGCTCTCCATCCCCTCTCATGATATTGTCCATATGACAATCCTCAGAAAGAGCATCGATGCAAGACGGAAGGACATAAAGATAAATGAAAGGATCCGCGTTTATGCAGGCGAGGATCCGGCAGTGGAGAATCCCATAATATTCCCATATGTCGGCACTTCTCCATCTGCAGTCGTTGTCGGAGCAGGTCCTGCAGGGCTTTTTGCTGCTTTGACGCTGATTGAGAACGGTATCCGCCCGATAGTCCTTGAGCGCGGAAAGGATGTCCATTCCCGGCGTCTTGATACTGCTTTGCTTTCACAGAATGGAGTACTCAATCCTGAGTCGAATTACGCATTCGGCGAAGGCGGGGCAGGAGCATACTCCGATGGCAAGCTCTATACAAGATCCGTGAAAAGGGGTGATGTAGGCAGGATTCTCCGCCTCTTTGTCCAGCACGGGGCCGATGAGTCGATTCTCTATGACTCGCACCCTCATATCGGCTCAGACAGGCTTCCTGGGGTCATCGAGAACATCAGAGGCACGATAACAGCAAGCGGCGGGGAGGTGAGATTCTCCTCGAAGGTCACTGGTCTGATGAGATCAGGCGATGAAGTGAAGGGTGTACGCCTTGAGAGCGGCGAGGAGATTTCCGGCCCTGTGATACTTGCAACCGGGCACAGCGCGAAGGATGTATACTCTTTCCTTCTGAAAGATGGATTCTCGATTGAGGCGAAGAGCACTGCAGTCGGTGTGCGTCTTGAGCAGCCTCAGTCCTTTATAGATTCGATACAGTACCATACAAACGGGAAGCGCAGTCCTTTTCTTCCACCTGCTTCATACTCATTCAAAACACAGGTAAATGGAAGGGGAGTCTATTCTTTCTGCATGTGCCCTGGCGGCTCTGTCGTTCCTGCATCCACGGAGGAGGGCCTATTGGTCATAAATGGCATGTCCCCTGCATCAAGGCGCGGCAGATGGGCCAACAGCGGGATGATCACAGAGATACGGAAGGAGGAGATCGAGGGTGAGGATCCTTTCCGTGTTCTGAGGTATATCGAATCGATTGAACGCTCATCCTTCATTCCCGGATTCATAGCTCCTGCAGAGCGCATGACTGATTTCTGCTTCGATAGGCCATCTGGAACTATCGCGGAGTCGACATACAGACCGGGGCTGAAAGCCTCCCGTCTTGATGACATCCTGCCCTCTGTTGTCGTATCATCGCTGAGATCGGGCTTTCTCGCATTCTCCGAGATGACACGTGGAAGGTTCATGACAGAGGAGGGGACAGTGATAGCGGCAGAGACAAGGACATCATCTCCCGTGCGCATACTACGCGATCTGTCGATGCGTCAGGGCAGGGGATTCTATCCTGCCGGAGAAGGGGCTGGGTATGCGGGAGGAATCGTTTCCGCTGCAATCGATGGATCTGAGGCGGCTTTATGCCTCAGGAGGGATCTGAATGGGTAATGCTGGAAAGGAGATCCGGGAAGGAATCAGGGATGGTTTTCCCATATTCCTCGGATATTTCACGACAGCGCTTGCATTTGGTCTGCTGACCCGTACAAGCGGCTTCACATTCGTAGAGGGAGTGCTTGTGAGCATCACGAACTTCGCTGGTTCCGGGCAGTTCCTGATGATGAATCTATATAACGCAGGGACATTCCTCCTTGGCATCGCGCTCTCTGTGTTCTTCATAAACAGCCGCTATATCTTCATGGCCGCTTCTCTTTCAGGAAGGCTTTCAAGACCTGAGTCCATTCCCGGAAGGCTGATGTGCGGCTTCGGTACGACAGATGAGGTCTTTGCTGTCGCATCATTCAAGGGAATAAAGCTTCCATACACATACATGGCAGGGTTGATCTTCACATCGTATTCAGGCTGGGTTTCAGGCACTGCTATAGGATATGCTGCCGGCACTTTCCTTCCGGAGGTCGTCCAGAAGGCTGCAGTGATCACTGTCTATGCGATGTTCGCATCACTTCTGGGAGGGGAGACAAGGATGAATGCGAAAGCACTTCTGACAGCTGCTGTCTCTGCATCTCTGAACTCCGTGCTGATTCTTGCTGCAGGTGTGTCGACAGGCCTTTCATTCCTTATCTCGCTTATTGCGGCAACTGTATTCGGTGCTTTCATCTATACCGACAAGGAGGCTGGAATTGAATAAGATAGTGCTTATACTCACATGCTCGGCAGTTACGCTTCTGCCACGCATAATCCCGTATTTTGCATCATCATTCCTTAAAAAGCTTCCTCGCTTCATACGTAAGTGCATGCTTCTGCTGCCTGTTGCCTCTCTCGGTGCCCTTATATTCCCGCTTGCACTAACGGACTTCGGCCCTCTGTGGATTGCAGGCCTTATAGGTGTTTCCACCGCTTTCCTCACATCCTATCTCAAAGGACCGATGATCCTTGCCATTGTCATAGCACTTCTTTCGACAACAGGAATGCTGATGGCAATGGGGGCTTGATCACTAATCTTCATACGAATGAAATGATTAGCTTCTTTCCCATTCCCTGTGCTATTTTGCATAGAGTCGCAATAGAAGGATTGCCATTCCCGTTCTCTATGCGGCTGATATTAGCCTGCTGAATACCTGTTTTCTCTGCAAGCTCCTTCTGGGTCAGTCCGGCTTCATGTCTTGCTTTAATCATAGTCCGCATAAGCTGGAATTCTGGCTCAAGAGCATCATATTCCTTCTTTACTTCCGGATCCTTCATCATCTCATTGAAAAAATCTTCGTAGCTGCTCATGTTGCCTTCTCCTTCTTCATATAGTCGGCCCTGTAACGTATTGCTGTCTCGATTTCCCGCCTTGGTGTCTTCTGCGTTTTCTTCACAAAGCCATTGGTGAATACAATCCTTTTCCCTTCCAGGAAGAAATACAGAACCCTCGATGAATCATTGCCTATGATTACCCTTACTTCGGATATTCCATCTTCCAGATATCTGGAGTATGGCATCCTCACTTCCGGGCCGTTCTCTCTCAGCAGATTTGCGATCTGCAGGAATTTTGCCTTTTCTTTAGCGGACATTGTCCTGACAAAATCCATAGCAGGAGATTTCCCAGATGGCGTTTCATAGAACTCCAGAGAGTACTTTATATATCTCCTTTACAATCAAAATATATCATAAAAGACATAATTGTCCATATGATTCCTATTATGCGTAGTTTCGCTTGCACTAACGGACTTCGGCCCTCTGTGGATTGCAGGACTTATAGGTGTTTCCACCGCTTTCCTCACATCCTATCTCAAAGGACCGATGATCCTTGCCATTGTCATAGCACTGCTTTCGACTGCTGATGGCAATGGGGGCTTAGTGCGTATAGGAGTACATAAGGTAACCACCTGTAAGAGACCTGGCCCTGAAGCCGTGGCCGCGGAGTATCCTGTAGCCAATGTAGCTTCGCTGCCCGCTTCTGCAATAGACATATATTGTCTTTGTCCTGTCGAGCTTATCGAGATTGTCCCTCAGTTCATCCAGCGGGATGTTGACAGCCCCATCGATCATGCCGCCCTTGACCTCCTCCGGGGTTCTCAGATCAACAAGGATCGATGACTGGAAGTCGATTGTGTCAGCTTCATCGGGACGGAACTCCTCAAGGATTCCCTTCATCTTATTCGATGCTATGTATCCCAGTATATTCACAGGATCTTTTGCGGAAGAGTAGGGAGGAGCATATGCGAAATCAAGATCCACAAGATCCTCGACGGTCATTCCCATCGCTGCTGCCATAGATATCCTGTCAATGCGCTTGTCCGTTCCCGTTCTTCCTACAGCCTCGCCTCCGAGTACCCTTCCTGTAGTCTTTTCGTAGATCAGCTTGAGCATCATCATCTGGCTTCCCGGGTAGTATGACGCATGATCTGCCTGGTATGTCATTGCGACATCATAGTCCAGCCCAAGCCTCTTCGCGTTCTCCTCCGTGATTCCCGCAGAAGCAGCTGTGAGCGAGAATATCTTCATTGCGGATACACCGCTTGCTCCTCTGTAGCGGCTTTCATAGCCTGCTATGTTATCCGCAGCAATGCGCCCTTCCTTGTTCGCGGGTCCTGCGAGGGCTATCATGCCGGTCTCTCCTGAAACAGCATTCCTGATCGCTACCGCATCTCCTGCAGCATAGATATCCGGATCGGATGTCCTCATCGTATCGGATACGATGATCGATCCTTTTCCGTCCGTCTCAAGGCCTGCATCCTTTGCAAGCTTAGAATCAGGCTTCACCCCGATCGCGAGAACAGCGAAGTCCGCTTCATATTCTCCTTTATCTGTTATGACTGCAATTGCACCGTTTCTCTCCTCAAAGGCCTTCACACCCTCTCCAAGATGGAGATCGATGCCGTTTTTCCGTATCTCATCGTGTATGATGGCCGCCATATCAGGAGAGAGATTCGATACATGGTCCAGAAGCTGGATGATGGTGACATCAAGGCCCATATGACTGAGGTTCTCCGCAGTCTCAAGACCTATGAATCCTCCGCCGATGACAACAGCTTTCCTTGCCTCAAGAGCAGCATCCCGGAGAATGAACGCATCCTCGGTGTGCCTGAGCTTGTAGATCCTGCTGCTTTCAATGCCTGGAAACGGAGGCTGGATGGCTTCAGCTCCCGGGGCCAGGATGAGCTTGTCATACGTTTCTGTGTATTCCTTTCCTGTTTCAATATTCCTGAGAAGGACTGTCTTTGTCTTCCGGTCTATGCTTACAGCTTCGGTTTTTACCCTTGCCTCGATCCTGAAACGGCTCCAGAAGCTCTCCGGGGTCTGGAGAGTGAGAGCTGATCTGCTTTCGATGACGCCGCCGACATAGTAGGGCAGTCCGCAGTTTGCATATGATATATATCCGCTTCTTTCTATGATGATTATCTCTGCGCTCTCATCGAGCCTTCTGAGTCTTGCTGCTGCGCTTGCTCCAGCAGCAACGCCTCCTATGATAAGAACTTTCATTTTATGCCTCCTACAGGTCAATAAGTATATCCTCTGCAATCGGAATCACATTGCTGAGCGTATTCTGAACAGCAGATCCGGTCCGCTTCTCCATATCTGCTTCCACGTTATCCACATCAGATGTCACTATTCCTACGATAAGGAAAAGCATAGCGATCGTTATAGGCTGCTTCAGCGCTGCGATGATTCTTGCAGGCAGGCTCCGTTTTTCCTTCTCCTTCATAGGCGGGACAAGCGATGAGATAAGCTTGATGATTATCGAAAGCACAGTAAGGAAGAATGCTCCGATGATCAGGATCGCAGTCCTGAGGTGCAGAATATCGCCATCGGAGTAGGATATCCCGATTCCTGCCATAGCGATGAATATCCCTCCTGCCAGGGCGAAGACAATCACTGTGAATACAGCAAAGATCGCAGTATAGGATCTCTCCATGCGCATCAGCTTCTCTTCGCTCTCCTTCCTTATTTCCCTGGATACGGTCCTGATTTCCTTTCTGATCGCCCTGATTGTTCCAGCAGTGCTTTTCATATCTTTTCCGAACTGATCATACGCCGTGATGGTCATTGCATTGCATATGATCCGTTCAAGTGCCGCATCATCATAATCCTGGAGCTCATGGAAAATGAGATCCACTGGAGGCAGGCCATGCATTTCCATAAGAGAAGCTGCGGCCTTAGGATCAAAACCGGAATGGGCGCTCAGCAATTTGATGAGTTCTCGGACCTCAGATGCTTCCATGGAGACAGAATACAGTATCAGATGGCAATCCGCAACAAAGCATTGATATTGACGCCGTGTCAGAATGGCTTTATATTCATATTGCTGACACTCTGTCAGTATTTGGAGATGATATGAAGGCAAAGGTTTATTTCACAAGGAAGATAACTCCAGAGAAGGTCGTTGAGGCGTATCACAGGCTTGGCATAGCGCTTCCCGGAAGGATCGCTGTCAAGGTCCATTCAGGAGAGAAAGGGAACCAGAACTATATCCATCCGGAGTTCTGGCTTCCTATGGTCGATGAGCTTGGCGGTACGATCGTCGAGTGCAATACAGCATATGGAGATGCATCCGGCGGTGTGCGGGATAACACCGGATCCCACTGGAAGCTTCTTGAGGAACATGGATGGACAAAGCTCTTTCCTGTAGATCTCATGGATGGGGAAGGACCTGATGCCGTATTGCAGATTCCAGATGGGAAGGTGCTTAAGAGAAATCTTGTCGGCAAGAATATCATGAACTACGATTCGATGATTGTCCTTGCGCACTTCAAGGGCCATCCAATGGGTGGCTATGGCGGAGCGCTGAAGCAGCTTTCGATCGGATGCGCAAGCAGGGCAGGAAAGGCTCTCATCCATTCTGCAGGCAGGACAGATGACCGCTTCGATACATGGAAGATGCATGCTGGGAAGGATGAGTTCGCAGAGGCTATGGCCGATGCTGCGATGAGCGTAGCTGGTCTTTTCAGCGGAAGGATCGCATTCATAAATGTGATGAAGAACCTCTCCGTCGACTGTGATTGCTGCCAGATTGCAGAGGATCCATGCATGAAGGATATAGGAATGCTTTCCTCTCTCGATCCTGTTGCCATCGATCAGGCCTCTATCGATCTTGTGATGAGCTCCGATGATCCTGGAAAAGAGCATTTCATGGAGCGTGTGAATAGCCGCAATGGCATCCATACCATAGAAGCTGCGGCAGATATTGGATATGGAACAAGGGATTACGAGCTTATAGAGTTCTGATAGTGCCGGCTCTGCTTTCCGGATTGAGGCATCGCCTGATCCGGGAACAGGGCGTGGCTTATCAGGATAGAGGCTCTCTTAAGAAACAGATCCTCTTGGTTTAATCTGGGAGAATATGACTGCAGCAAATACAAGCAAGCAGCCGAAAAGCTCCTTTCCGGTCATGCGCTCGCCGAGGATCAGTGCTCCTCCGAGTGCGGCCCATACGCTTTCAAGGGAGAGGATCAGGACAGCATGGTCGGGGTTCATGTATTTCTGCCCTACGATCTGGAGAGTATATGCAATGCCGCATGAGAAAGCGCCTGCATAGAGCACAGGAAGCCATGCATCCATTATCGAACTGATATCAGGATCCTCCAGGATGAGCATGCCGATACCTGATGCTATTCCTCCAATCAGGAACTGCAGCATTGAAAGCAGTACTCCATCGACATCCTTTCCGACTCTGTCTATCCACATTATGTGGAGCGCGAAGAGAAGTGCGCAGATTATGAGGAGAAGGTCTCCCTTAGATAGTGATAAGCCCTCAGAGAGGGTCAGGAAGTACATACCGATAAGAGCAGAGAAGGCACAGATCCATGTCCTTGCTCCCGGTTTTCTTCCAAGGAATATAGAGAGGATCGGAACGATTATGATGTACAGTGAGGTTATGAATCCTCCTTTTCCCGCTCCCGATGCCGCAATGCCGGCCTGCTGGGTGACAGATGCCGCAGCAAGGCATAGTCCGCAGAGGATGCCGCCTTTTATTGCTTTCCTGAAGTAGAGTGCATCTTTATTGTGCTTTCTGATCCCTGGAAGAGCGAACGGAATAAGGACGATGGCGCCGATGATAAGGCGTACTGCGTTGAACGTGAATGGTCCGATGCTCTCAGCGGAGACGGACTGTGCTACAAATGAAAGACCCCATATCAATGAGGTCAGGAGCAGCAGAATACCGGCATTTCTTTCTTTCATGGCGGAGAGTGTACAAAGAGAGACAATGGTAATCAAGAGTTGCAGACTCATTTTCCACGTGTGATAATCCAGAATATGGTTGATTACATGGAAGGAACAGGTGTTCAGTACCATATCCGGGTGAAAGAGGACGATGTTGGCCGCTATGCGATGCTTCCGGGAGATCCCAAGCGTGTGCCCCTCATTGCTTCCTACCTTGATGATGCGGTTGAGGTTGCAGATAACAGGGAGTATGTGACATACACCGGTTATCTTGATGGGGAGAAGGTCTCAGTCACATCAACAGGGATAGGAGGACCGTCTGCAGCGATTGCGATGGAAGAACTCAATAAATGCGGCGTAGGGACATTCATACGCGTAGGGACATGCGGGGGAATAAAGCTCGATGTCATGAGCG
Organism: uncultured Spirochaetaceae bacterium; assembly: GCA_944389065.1. Classification (GTDB taxonomy): domain Bacteria; phylum Spirochaetota; class Spirochaetia; order Sphaerochaetales; family Sphaerochaetaceae; genus Ornithospirochaeta. The sequence continues at coordinate 29,149 of CALXKZ010000085.1, read as the reverse complement.
GTGATATAGTGATTGCCACAGGGGCTGTGAGGCAGGAGGGGACTGGTCTGCATTATGCACCTATCGAATTCCCTGCTGTTGCGGATTATGGCATTGTGTCCGCTCTTACCGATTCTGCCAGAGAGCAAGGCTTACGCTTCCATACAGGGGTTGTCCAGTGCAAGGATTCATTCTATGGACAGCTGGATCCCGGGAGGATGCCGGTCTCTGGAGAGCTTCTTGGGAAATGGGAAGCCTGGAAGAGGCTGGGGGTTCTTGCCTCGGAGATGGAAAGCGCCGCGCTTTTCGTCGTTGCAGCATCCCTTGGCGTCAGATGCGGCTCCGTGTTCTCTGTCGTCAGCAACCAGGAGCGTGATGCAGAAGGACTCCAGAATCCCATAATACATGACACGGACAGGGCTATCAGGGTCGCTGTGGATGCTCTCAGGAAGCTGATCAAGGCCGATAGAGGATGATTCCCTTCTCCCTGTATTCCTTCAATGCATCCTCCAGGAGCATAGCAAGGTCCTCTCCATCTTCTGCCTCTCTTTCCAGATCGATCGTGAAGAGCTCGAGCCCTGTTGCCGCATAGTCATCCTGAAGCTCCTTTGATCTGTGGGTCCCCAGATCCAGCGCAAACCGCTCCCTCTTTATGTCATTGACTGCGTTTTCCGTTGTCAGAAGATAGATCTTGCCTGTCAGGATGTTCTTTATCGACAACAGCCCTCTTACAGGCTTGTTCCTTGTGAAAAGCTCTTCTGTGTTCATAAGGCTGAATATTATCCGAAAAGCAGTAAAAAGCAAATAAAGAGCGTAACTTCACAGTCCTGACACCAGAAATCCATTGATTTGTGTCTATTCGATGCTTTATATTCATTTATATAAGTCAAGAATTCAGGTGGAATAAATGGAACAGCAGATTCAGGATCTTGTTGCCTCTATCCGCAAGGAAGGCATTGAAAATGCAAAGGCCGAAGCAGACAGAATCATCCAGGATGCAAAGGCAAAGGCTGATGCCATCATCAAAGAGGCTGAGAAAGAACGTGAGAAGATGATCTCTGATGCAGAGAAGTCGATCGCGCTTGAGAAGTCATCATCGGAAGCGACAATCAGGCAGGCTGCCCGCGATGTGTCGCTGTCACTGAAGAAGAGCATCGAGGATGGGTATTCCAGGATACTTTCCGCAGCAATATCAAAGGAAATGCATGGAGAAGCTCTTGTTTCCATCATCAGCGCCGTTCTATCCGGTGATCTCTCCGGAAAAGCTGTCGAGCTTCCTGATGAGGATCTGAAGGCGCTTTCGGCAGAGCTTTCAAAGAGATTCGCATCTGAAATCGCTTCAGGTCTTGAGTTCAGGCCTTCACAGTCCGTCCAGGCGGGATTCAGGATCTGTGAAAAAGATGGATCCGGGTATATCGATGTCTCTGCAGAGAAATGCCAGGAGCTGCTCTTCCCGTATCTTTCGGATTCTCTGAAATCCATACTCTGAGGTCTTATGGCTGAGTACTACTATTTTGCTTCGACTCTTCCGATGCTATCAATGGGGAAGGAGCTGCCTATAACATATGAGGAATTCATGGCAAAAGCCAGGGAACAGCTTTCCAGAAAGGATTTTAGCGATCTGGAGAAGGCTGTCTTCTCGTCTTCTTCTGATGCGGCTGCCAATCCTGTCGTCAGGGAGTGGCAGGAGTACTCTGAGAAGATAAGGAGCGCAATGAACTCCGTCAGAGCTGAGAAGCTCGGCTTCTCCGGTTATGAGACAGCATCCGGAGGAGAGAAGATCTTCGAGGACCGCATAAGGTCGATTGTAGAGGATCTTGATCCGCTCGAAGGTGAGAGGGCGATTCTTGGAATGTACTTCGATTTCCTCTCATCCAGGGAGGGAGGCTCCCCGTTCTCTTCGCGTGCGCTGATGATCTACGCTCTCAAGCTCCAGCTCATGGAACGCAGCTCATCATTCAGCCAGGAGAAGGGTCTTGAGGAGTTCGATAGGCTATATAAGGAAATTGAAACGGATATTTTCCGGTAAGGAGATAATATGGCATCAACAGCTTCTGGCCTGGTGACCGGTGTCAACGGGAACATGGTTAATGTTAAGTTCTCGAGCCAGGTAATAAAGAACGAGGTCGGATACATCCATGTAGGTGATACCCGTCTCAAGAGCGAGATCATCAGGATAACCGATGGGATTGCATCGCTCCAGGTATATGAGATGACAGGAGGAATCGCTGTAGGCGATGAGGTTGAGTTCACGGGAGAGATGCTCTCAGTTGAGCTTGGTCCCGGGCTTCTGACACAGGTCTTCGACGGATTGCAGAATCCTCTTCCCGGCCTTGCCGAGAAGTGCGGATTCTTCCTGGAGCGCGGTGTCTATCTTGATCCTCTTCCGGACAAGGAATGGGATTTCACTCCGACAAGGAAAGCCGGAGATAAGGTCATCGCAGGTGATTCATTCGGCTATGTGCCAGAGGGAATATTCCGCCATGAGATCATGGTTCCTTTCACGCTGCAGGGCGAGTGGACGGTAAAGAGCATCGCAGAAAAGGGCATGCACAGAAGCCGTGAGACCATCTGCGTGATAGAGGATGGAAAGGGAAATGAGAGAGAGCTCTCGATGATCATAACACAGCCTGTCAAGGTTGCCATCAAGGGGTATCAGGAGAGGGTTCTTCCAGATGAGACGATGGTCACCAAAGTAAGGATCATCGATACATTCCTTCCTGTAGCGAAGGGCGGAACATACTGTATCCCAGGACCATTCGGAGCTGGAAAGACAGTTCTTCAGCATCTTACCTCCCGCAATGCCGATGTGGATATCGTAATCATCGCAGCCTGCGGAGAGAGAGCGGGAGAGGTCGTTGAGATCCTCAAGGAATTCCCTGAGCTCACAGACCCGAAGACGGGAAGGAGCCTCATGGAAAGGACGATCATCATCTGCAATACATCCAGTATGCCTGTTGCGGCAAGAGAGGCTTCCGTATATACAGCGGTGACGATGGCTGAATACTACAGGAACATGGGACTTGATGTTCTTCTTCTCGCAGACAGCACATCGCGCTGGGCACAGGCTATGAGAGAGATGTCCGGAAGACTTGAGGAGATCCCGGGTGACGAGGCATTCCCTGCATATCTTGAGTCAAGGATCGCTGAGTTCTATGAGAGAGCTGGTAAGGTAAAGCTCCGTGACGGCAGGACAGGGACTGTAACCATCGGCGGTACTGTATCCCCTGCAGGCGGTAACTTCGAGGAGCCTGTAACCCAGGCAACGCTGAAGGTCGTAGGTGCTTTCCATGGTCTTTCAAGGGAGAGATCCGATGCAAGGAAGTATCCTGCCATCGATCCTCTTGATTCATGGTCGAAATATGATGGCGTAATTGAGAAGGATAAGGTTGCCGAAGCATATTCATATCTCAGAAGAGGCAATGAAGTGGGGCAGATGATGAAGGTCGTAGGCGAGGAGGGAACATCGCTTGATGACTACGTTGTATATCAGAAGGGAGAGTTCCTTGATGCAGCATATCTCCAGCAGAACTCCTTCGATCCCGTAGACGCATCGGTCACTGTCGACAGGCAGCGCATGGTCTTCTCGATTATGTACGACATCCTCACTTCTTCATTTGATCTTGCAGATAAGAAGGATGCGCGCCTTTTCTTCAATGAGCTCAGACAGCGTTTCCTTGACTGGAACGGTACTGCAGAATCTGATGAGCGCTTTCCTGCGCTCAAGGAGGATCTTGAGTCCTTCTATAAGGGAAGGAGGAAGTAAATGCAGAAGGTCTATACAAAGATTGAATCCATTGTCGGAAACGTAATCACAGTACGTGCTGAGGGCGTGAGGAACAATGATCTTGCCGAGATAACCACATCGCGCGGCAAGGGTTATGCCAACGTGATCAAGCTCGACGGCGACAAGGTGTCGCTCCAGGTATTCCAGGGTGCCATGGGTGTCTCCACAGGGGACAGCGTCAGATTCCTTGGTGTTCCGATGAGGGTCAGCTTCTCTGACAATCTCCTTGGACGCATATTCGATGGAGCCGGACACCCCAGGGACAATGGTCCTGAGCTTACCGAGAACATGATCGAGATCGGCGGCCCGTCTGTAAACCCGTCGAGGAGGATACTTCCGAACAAGATGATCAGGACAGGTATTCCGATGATCGATGTCTTCAACACGCTTGTCGAGTCACAGAAGCTTCCTATCTTCTCGATCTCCGGCGAGCCGTATAACCAGCTTCTGGCACGCATAGCAATGCAGGCAGAGGTCGATATAATCGTTCTTGGAGGAATGGGCCTGAAATATGATGATTACCTATTCTTCAGGAATACGCTCGAGAGCTCCGGTGCTCTTTCAAGGACAATCATGTTCATACATACGGCATCCGATCCGACTGTCGAGTGCACTCTCGTTCCTGATCTCTCGCTTGCTGTCGCAGAGCGCTTTGCTCTTCAGGGGAAGAAGGTTCTCGTTCTTCTTACTGATATGACGAACTTCTGCGATTCGCTTAAGGAGACTGCGATCACGATGGAGCAGGTGCCTTCAAACAGAGGCTACCCCGGAGATCTCTACTCAGCTCTTGCTTCCCGCTATGAGAAGGCTGTTTCGTTCGAAGGAGCCGGATCGGTGACCATCCTCGGCGTTACAACGATGCCTGGCGATGATGTTACACATCCTGTTCCTGATAACACAGGATACATCACAGAGGGACAGTACTATCTGAAGAACGGGCATATCGAGCCATTCGGATCGCTTTCCCGTCTGAAGCAGAATGTAAACAAGGATACCCGCTCCGATCATCGTTCGCTCATGGATGGCATGATCAAGCTCTACAGCGCATACAAGGATTCCCTTGAGAAGAGGTCCATGGGATTCATGATGTCGGACTGGGATGAGAAGCTTCTCAGATACGGTGCCGAGTTCGAGGCCAGGATGATGGATCTGTCTGTGAACATCCCTCTTGAGGAAGCTCTCGATGAAGGGTGGAAGATCCTTGCCGAGTGCTTCGAGCCGAATGAGACAGGGCTCAGGACAGAGCTTATAGAGCAGTACTGGCCCAAGGAGCGCTAGAGTGGGTGTGAAGCTTACGAAGAATGAGCAGAAGAAGCAGAAGGATGCCCTTAAGCAGTTCCAGCGCTATCTTCCTACACTGCAGCTCAAGCAGCAGCAGCTCCAGGCTGTCATAAGGGAGTCTGAGCAGGAGATAGCGAAAATAAGGAAGGAACAGGAGAGAGCTAAGGCCGCTCTTTCCGGCTGGATTGCTGTTTATGGCGAGAATGCTTCTTTTCCTCCAGAGAAGTCCATCGGCAATCTCGTGCAGATTGACCGTATAGAGAAGAACAGAGGGAATATAGCGGGTGTTGAAGTGCCTGTATTCAGGGAGCTTGTCTTCAAGCCAATTGAATACGATCTTCACTTCTATCCGCTCTGGGTCGATAAGGCGATTGTCTCTCTGAGGGATATTGCGAAGTTCGATGCGCTTGTCAGGACTCTCGAGGAGAGGATAGAGCTCCTTAGCGCAGAGCTGAGGACGACAACACAGCGTGTCAATCTCTTTGAGAAGGTGAAGATTCCTGAAGCCAAGGAGAATATCAGGGTGATAGGAATCTATCTCCAAGATCAGCAGACAGCTGCTGTTGTGCGCGGCAAGATCGCCAAGAAGAAGCTGGTGAAGGCAGGTTGATATGATAGCGAAGATGAAGAAAACAGTCATAGCAGCCTCCCGTGGCCAGAAGGATGAGCTTCTTTCGTCCCTCAGGGATCTTGGTGTGATGCATATCACCGACATGATCTCAAAATCCCAGAGCCTCGATGCGCTTGAGAAGGAGAGAGCGGAGTATGACCGCGTGCTCCAGACATTGAAGGAAAGGGGTGGAAAGAAGGCCAAGGGCGGCAGGACAATCGCAGGAGATGAGTTTCTCTCTGTGCATTCATCGCTTGTCTCCATGCTTGCTGAGGAGGAGAGCCTCAACGGCTTGCTGATCTCCCTCCGCAACGAGCGTGAGAGGATTTTCCCCTTCGGGGAATTCGATCCTGAAGAGCTTTCATCTCTTTCTGAAGATGGAATCAATATCCGCATCTATTTGGGGAACGCCAAGGATGAGGAAGCGCTGAGAGCCGATACCGGTCTTCAGTTCATTCCTGTCAGATACAGCGGAAAAGGCGCTGCGATCGCCCTTATCTCGGGAAGCATTCCCGAAGGATCATCCTTTACGGAGTTCCGCCTTCCGAAGAAGTCCCTTGCCCAGATCGACAAGGAGATCCTGGAGGGTGAGAACAGGCTGAAGGAGATTTCCGCGAAGGTAAGCGAGGCTGCTGTCTATGTCCCATCATATGAGGCTTTCCTGAAGAGAAAGGATGAGTCGATCACATTCGAGCGCGTTTCAGAGAGCGTAGAGGGTGATGATATCATCTACCTCACTGGATACATCCCTGAAGATGATGCCAGTGCCTTCAAGGCCTATGCGAAGGAGCATTCCCTTGCATATATCCTTTCCGATCCCGATGATGAGGATAATCCTCCTACGAAGATCATCTATAAAGGCATCGTAAGGATCGTGAAGCCTGTATTCGATATCCTTGGAACAGTCCCCGGATACCGTGAGTATGATATCTCTTCGTACTTCCTGGTCTTCTTCTCGCTCTTCTTTGCGATGATCATAGGAGATGCAGGCTACGGCATCATATTCATCCTTATCGGGCTATATATGCAGCATAAGGCGAAGAAGTGCTCAGATCTGAACATGCTGATCTATGTCGTTGGTGCGGCAACTGTCATATGGGGTGCCGTGACTGGAACATGGTTTGGGTCAGAGACGGTACTCTATAAGCTTCCTTTCCTGCAGAAGCTTGTCATACCGAGCATTGCAAACTACCCTGAAGTATTCGGGCTGGATGCAACGTATACGCAGAACATGCTTATGAAGTTCTGCTTCATACTCGGTGCTGTGCAGCTTTCGCTTGGAAGGATAATCAACATAATAAGGAAGGCAAGGGAGAAGGACCTGTCGCTTCTTGCTGAGCTTGGCTGGCTGATCGATGTGATCCTTCTTTACTTCCTTGCACTGAACCTTGTGATCGGTGAGCCATGCTCGATTCCTGTCATAGCAGGTGGAGTGGGGCTGGGATTCGTGCTTGTCTGCGTTTTCTCTGCCCAAGGGCCTGGCATTCCTTTCATAACCGGCCTCAAGCAGGGACTTGCAGGATTCTTCACGACATTCCTGGATACCATTTCCTGCTTTTCGAACCTGATGAGCTATATAAGGCTATTTGCTGTCGGCATGGCATCGCTTGCAATCGCCCAGTCATTCAACAATATGGGTGCTGGAATGCAGGGGCCTATGTTCGTAATCGGCATTGCAGTCATCGTTCTGGGGCATGTGCTCAATCTTGTGATGGGTCTTCTGTCTGTTGTGGTACACGGTGTGAGACTCAATCTTCTGGAATTCTCCGGATCTCTCGGAATGGAGTGGGCCGGATACAATTACGAGCCGTTCAGAAAGACGGTTCAGGATAAATCTGCTAACAATAGCTAAGGAGAAGGATATGGAAAATCTTGCTTATCTCGGAATGGCATGTGCACTCTGCTTATCTGCACTTGGATCAGGACTCGGAACAGGATGCGCCGGTCAGAGCGCAGTCGGCGGCTGGAAGAAATGCTATGCTGCGGGAAAGCCCGCTCCATTCATCATGGTAGCCTTCGCAGGAGCTCCGCTTACACAGACAATCTACGGATTCCTGCTGATGAACTTCATCAGATCTGCTTTCGAAGGCGGCGCTTCCTATCTGCTCTGTCTTGGAGCCGGCGTCTTCGGCGGACTTGCAATCGGACTTTCAGCATGGATGCAGGGAAAGGTTGCTGCAGCTTCCTCTGATTCTCTTGCAGAGACAGGAAAGGGAACGGCTAACTACTTCATCGTCATAGGTATTACCGAGACTGTCGCTCTCTTTACACTCGTTTTCTGCCTGCTGCTTCTTGGCTGATGCAGAAAAAGCATATTGCTATCTGATGCGATAGAATGAAGCCCACCTTTGCGGTGGGTTTCTTATATGAGCGTACCATCCATTTCAGTCTTCATCATTCAGCAAGCTGCCGTATTTCCTGATGAATGCATCTTTTCTTTCTTCGGCAGGAATGCTCTGCACTTTTTCCATTGAGGCATCTATGATGGCCTCTTTCCTTCTGCCAAGCATGAATCGGATGAATGCTTTATCTTCATCTCTGATGGGAGCCTCCTCTATGAGACTGTGGATTTCACCGATTCTTCCATTGATTCTCTCTCCCATGGTGATTACCGCTTTGTCAGAATCAGAAAAGAGGCCGGACTGCAGCAGGTCATAATATGCGATTTTCCTGTCATTGATCTTGAAAACGGAGAGAGGTCTCAGATATAGCCTTGCTTCAAGCTCGTGCCGATCTTCCATTATCCTATTTCTGATCAGGCTATCAGCTTGAGGATACAGAGAGGATCCACAGTCGAAAACCGGAGCTGTTTCCCATTCTCCTGTAGAATTGGATGACAGAAATCCCCAGTTCCCGTTGTGCCTATCGAAATTGGCAATGAATGAATCCACGACAGTCATATTCCAGAAGAATTCTGAAAGTCTAGCTGGATCCACATAGAGCTGCTCTTCGATTGCATCTGCAACTGAATACAAATCAGTTCCATAACCGTTGGAAGGGGATGAGATGACCGTATTCTTCAGAGATCCGAAATCATGGAATGAATACTTGCCAAGCTCTGTGAAATCCCTGCATGCAACAACTTCATATATTCTTCCATTCCTGTGTTTATATTCTCCGATGAATGTTTCCTGAGCGGGAATTCCCAGAATGCTGAATATCCTTGATCCGATGAATTCGCTGACAATGCTGTTGGAATAGTGCTTAGCTGGGTTCTGCCTGGCATTAGCAGGGAATTTGAGCATGTATTCTTCCCCGTCTATGATTATGGATATCTTCGCTCCATTTGCTCCCTGGTAGGTGTTCCTCCCGAGATGGTAGTCCGTGAAGTCATACCGGGTTCTGAAGTCGAGCATGGCATTCCTCCTGCAATCAGATTGAAAGATATTCCTTTCTCAGCTCATCGGCTTCTTCTTTTGAGATACAGCCATCATGCTGAGCCGCATTAATATCTCCATAGAGCTCATCAGCATACATATCCCAGCGGAAAGGATCATCCTTGTTCTCAAGGAATTCCTTGATGGATCTTCTGAGGTATAGTGGCAGTTCGCTTTCGATCATATGCTTATTCTAACATAGCAATCATCATAGCCCAAGGAATGGTATGATTCTCTCTGCATCTTTGTATCCTTTTCCGTACAGCTTCATGATATCCTCATCCCTGTGCTTCAGCGTCGTGACGCCGCAGGTGTCATCGGGGGCGATCACAAGAAGCCTGCCTTCCTTCTCATACTTATCCATGCCCTTTATCTGGCCATTGTATGTCTCAGCTCTATTCAGCATCGCTCTCCCTGCTGCAGGGTAGCGCTTTGAAAGGGTATTCCCGACCCACTTGTCCTTCTCTGGGCGGCGGATGAAATCGCGCGGTTTTGTGAGTATCACTATGACCTTGTCCGCTCCCATGCTGAATGCCTTCTCATATGGTATCGGATCGGATATCCCTCCATCATAGTACAGCCTGCCCCTGAACTCTATCGGTTTGCATGCAACCGGAAGGGCTGCAGTCGCTTCAAGAACCTTCAGATTCCCGATCTCAATGGAGTCTTTGCCAAGATAATCAGGCTTTCCAGTCTCTGCATCAGTTGCGACGAAGACCATATCGGAAGGGGAGCTGAGGAAGGCCTCCGCATCGAATGGATCCTCGCAGCCTGGAAGCGAAAGATCCTCGTATATGTATTTGAGATTCATGAATGTGCCGCGTGTGAGGAATGGCCAGAGTCCCATGTATTCCTTTCTTTTCGGATAGACTGTGAAGTATCTTAGCACGCGTCCACGCTGCTTGGCGAAGTATGTTGACATATCAGCAGCACCTGCTGAGACCCCGATCCCAAGATCAATCGGATAGAGATTATTATCCATCAGAAAGTCATATACACCAGCCCCGTAGACGGCTCTCATTCCTCCGCCGACATCAATAAGCGCAGTCTTCATGGCTCAGATTCTAATATTTTGTTCTTCAAGTGTACATTCTTCCGGTTTAGGTAATATGATAGAAGCATGCAGATCGCTTTGCTTTTCATAATACCATTCATAGGAACAGCCCTTGGTGCTGCTGGAGTCCTCTTTTTGAAGAATGGGCTGGGAAGGAGAACTGAGAAAGCCATACTGGGCTTTGCATCCGGTGTGATGATCGCCGCTTCTGTCTGGTCCCTCCTTCTGCCCGCGATTGAATCCTCATCGTACTATACTGCAGCATCAGGCTTCCTGATAGGTATAGCGTTCCTTCTTCTGCTTGATCACCTCACACCGCATCTCCATGCGCTTTCCTCGTCTCCGGAGGGAAGACCGTCCAGGCTGTCCCGCTCAGCGCTTCTGATGCTTTCCGTGACTCTTCATAATATCCCGGAAGGAATGGCAGTAGGGGCCGGAGCTGCTATCACTGCAGCCGAAGGCGGGAGCATGACATATTTATCCGCCCTTGCGCTCTCACTTGGCATAGCGCTTCAGAACTTCCCTGAGGGTATGGTCGTGTCATTTCCATTATACAGAGAGGGGAAGAGCCGCTTATCCGCATTTCTCCAGGGCGTTGCCTCTGGGGCAGTGGAACCAGCTGGAGCTGTGATTGCATTCATAGCAGCAGGCCTTGTCAGCTCCATTCTTCCTGCATTCCTGTCATTCGCAGCCGGTGCTATGTTCTATGTTGTCGTTGAGGAGCTCATACCTGAAGCCTCAGAAGGTGAGCACTCGAATGCTGGAACGGTAGGAGCGGCGCTCGGGTTTGCAGCGATGATGCTTCTTGATGGTATTTTCTCATGAAGGAGAACATGTACGATGATGAGGAGTTCTTCTCCTCATACAGCCATATGCTGAGATCTGAGACGGGACTGGAAGGAGCCGGAGAGTGGCATGAGCTTGAGCGCCATATACCTGATCTTGAGGGAAAGCGCGTTCTGGATCTTGGGTGCGGATACGGCTGGCATGCTGCATACGCTGCATCGCTGAAAGCTGGGTATGTGCTTGCTGTGGATCTCTCGGAAAGGATGCTGGAAAGAGCAAGGGATATCAATAGTGCACCATGCATAGAATACAGAAGGATCGCGATGGAGGACCTGGAGCTTCCACCTTCCTCCTTCGATTTCGTCCTGAGCTCGCTTGCATTCCATTACATCGAGGATTTTCCTTCCATGGCGGAAAAGATATGCACATGGCTTAAAGATGGCGGCATCTTTCTGTTCTCCGCAGAGCATCCGGTCTTCACTGCAGCTGGTTCCCAGGACTGGTACTATGACAGCGAAGGGCGGATAATGCATTTCCCTGTAGACAGCTACTTCTATGAAGGTAAGCGCGATGCGCTTTTCCTTGGGCACAATGTGGTGAAATACCACAGGACCCTGACTACGTATATCAGGGCACTGCTCTCTGCAGGATTCACCATAAAGGATATCGTAGAACCCCAGCCTCCTTTGTCCATGATGGATATCCCGGGGATGAAGGATGAGATGAGACGGCCTATGATGATCATCATAGAGGCTGTGAAAAATGGATGAAATACCGATTTTCGCAGAATCCGGTATATGAATTTGGGAAATATTGGCGGAAAATAGAGCTATGACTCCTCGGAAGATTCTGTATATCGTAATTGCTGCAGCTGTGCTTCTGGCTATACTGATAGCCATCTCCGGTCCGTATGGCACCGAAGCGGAGCTTCATGATGATTTCCTCCCTGAAAGCCTTCCGGAGTCTGGGATGGAGGATCTGGAACCAGAAGACGAGCAGTATGCCGTGGTTGAGGAGTACACGGTCAATGATGATCTGATAAGCGCTGAGATCTCAGGCACTTCAGTCACGCTCCATTATGTTCCTCCTGTCACGGACAGCTATATCTCCGATTTCTTCAGGAGGGAGGATGCAAAGTACGGGCTTGAGAGCGCTGGTATAACATACTCGTTCCCCGCATCCGGGATGATCCGTATCGAGTTCCCGGAGATAGCTACGCCAAGAAGGATCGCAAGGTGGCTGGGGATATGGATGGATGATCTTGGTGAATATGGCGGGAAGTGATCATGCCGCCTTCTTCCCTGATTATCATAGACAGCGTTTTTCAGCTATAATCTCCCGTATATGGTCAGTGACAGGATAGAGAACCTTCATCTTTACAGCCAGCTTTCAGAGGGCATTGCAGAAATAGGACGCATGATCCCGGAAGAAGCAGGGAAGTGCGACGGGTACAGCGTGGACAGAGAGCATACCGTCATCTTCATTGTTGACAGCAGCAAAGCGCTTTTCAGCACATCGTGGAGGGAGAATCCCGATTCAAGGGAGCCGCTTTCCGCAGTGACTGCCTTTTCCGGCAGCTTTGTCCTCTTTCTTCCGGGCGAGCCTTATCTTGCGAAGATCGGAGATGCATCGGTGAGGATGTACAGGGTAGAGTAGATGTTCTCGGAAAAAAGCGCATTCGTAAAAGGAATCGAGATCGGAGGCAAGGCCCCTGTCAGGATCCAGACAATGTATGATAAGCCTTTCGGAGCTGAAAGCACTGAGAGCATCATCAGCCATATCGGAGAGCTTAAGGCGATGGGCTGCAGCCTTATCCGCTTTGCATTCGCATCGAAAAGCGATGCTCCGTATTTTGCCCAGATAGCAGAGCACAGCCCGATTCCCGTTGTTGCTGACATCCACTTTGATTACAGGATGGCAATTCTTGCGATCGAATCCGGAGCGGGCAAGATCAGGATAAATCCTGGGAACATAGGAGCGGAGTGGAAGACAAGGGAGATCGTGAAGGCCGCGCTTGACCATGGCACGGCAATCAGGATAGGGCTTAACTCAGGTTCCCTTCCCCCAGGAAGCGGAAAAGTACCTGTCCGCATGGTTGAGAGCGCTCTTGGATACATAGATCTCTTTGAAAGCATGGGATTCGGGAATACCGTTGTATCCCTCAAGTCCTCTGATGGGGCAGAGACTGCGGAGGCTGCGAGGCTTTTTGCCAGTCAGTCAGGCTATCCTCAGCATATCGGGGTGACAGAGGCAGGGGACAGCGTTACGGCAGCTGTGCGCTCTGCATGGACGCTTGGCAATCTCCTTTCATCGGGTATCGGGGATACGATAAGGATATCTATGACAGGCTCTATAGATGATGAGGTTGCCGCAGCTTCAGAGCTTCTTAGGGTGACCGGTCTTTCCAGAAAGGGTGTCAGGATTGTCTCATGCCCCCGCTGCGGCCGCCACACATTCGATACGATAGGATTCCTTTGGAAGAACAGGAGCCGTCTCCTTGCTCTTGATAAGGATATCACAGTTGCTATAATGGGCTGTCTTGTCAACGGACCGGGCGAAGCCGGCTATGCAGACTATGCCATAACAGGTTATGGTGACAAGGTATATATATACAGGAAAGGCGCTCTTTGCCTTAAGACATCCTCCGAGGATGCTTCTAATGCGCTTTTCGAGGTGATTGCCAATGAATGACAGGCTTGTGATACGCGGAGCCAGGGAACATAATCTTAAGAATATCGATCTGGATCTGCCGAAGGATTCTCTTGTTGTCATCTCCGGACTGTCCGGATCAGGCAAGAGCTCCCTGGCCTTCGATACGATATTCGCAGAGGGACAGCGGCGGTATATCGAGTCGCTCTCAAGCTATGCGCGGATGTTCCTGGGCCGTATGGAGAAGCCCGATGTCGATTCAATCGAGGGTCTTTCTCCCGCGATATCCATAGAGCAGAAGTCAACGAACCGCAACCCGCGCTCGACTGTCGGGACTGTCACTGAGATCTATGATTACTACCGTCTTCTCTGGGCGCGTATCGGACACAGGCATTGCCCGAAGTGCGGACGTGAGATCACTGAGATGTCGGTCGATCAGATCATCGATCTCATATTCTCCCATCCAGAGGGCGGCCGTCTCATGATCCTTGCCCCCGTTGCAAGGGGAAAGAAGGGCGAATTCAGGGCAGTTCTAGAGGATGCGCTCCGTCTTGGATACCTTAAAGCTGAGATCGATGGCAAGGTCTATTCCCTTGATGATGGGATTCCTCAGCTTGAGAAGAAGGTAAAGCACAATATATCGATTCTTGTGGACAGGGTCAGGAACTCGAAGGAAGCAAGGACAAGGATATCAGATGCAATCGAGAAATGCGCAGAGCTCTCTACAGGGCTATGCGAGGTTGAGTATGCCGATGAGGGGATAACCGAGCTTTACAGCGAGAAGAACAGCTGCCCTGACTGCGGTATCACGATACCGGAGATCGAGCCTAGGTTCTTCTCGTTCAATTCACCGTTCGGAGCATGCCCCGAATGCAATGGCCTTGGATTCAGGAAGGAGTTCGATCCGGATAAAATCATCCCGGACCGTTCGCTTTCCTACAATCAGGGAGCAATAAGGACGCACCGCCCAGATGCCAACTACTACAGATCCGGCATCGAAGCGCTGTACCGCCATTACGGCTGCTCGATGGATACACCTATCGATCAGCTGCCTGCTGAGTTCGTTGATGCTCTTCTCTATGGCAGCAATGACAGATTCAAGTATACGTATCAGGGAACTTCGTCTAAAAAGACCGTTGAGTTCAAAGGCATCATAACAGAGCTTGAAAGGCGGTACTATGAGACACAGTCGATGAATATCCGCATGTGGCTGGATTCATTCAGGGAAGAGGTCACATGCCCTGTCTGCCACGGAGACAGGCTCAGAAAGGAGGCTCTTTCCGTGTATATCGGGGGAAAGAGCATCATCGATGTCACGAAGCTGAGCGTTTCCAATACCATCAGGTTCTTCCAGTCCCTGGAGCTTACAGATACGGAGAAGGCGATTTCACAGGAGATCCTGAAGGAGATAAATTCAAGGCTTCACTTCCTCGAGGATGTCGGGCTGGGCTACCTCACGCTTCACCGCGGAGCAGCGACGCTCTCCGGAGGTGAGGCTCAGCGTATCAGGCTTGCAACACAGATCGGCTCAGCTCTTTCCGGTGTGCTTTATGTCCTTGATGAGCCATCGATCGGGCTCCATCAGCGCGATAACCAGAAGCTTATAGATACGTTGAAGCATCTGAGGAACCTCGGAAATACAGTCATCGTTGTAGAGCATGATGAGGATACTATAAGAGCTGCAGACTATGTGGTAGATCTCGGACCAGGAGCTGGCGAGAGAGGAGGAAAGGTCATTGCAGAAGGCACTCCCCGTGAGATCGAGGCCAATCCAGATTCAATAACAGGGCAGTTCCTTTCAGGTGCTCTTACGATACCTGTGCCTCAAAGGCGCAAAGGCAATGGACACCATATCATTGTCAGGGGATGTGCTAAGAACAACCTGAAGAATATCGATATAGATATTCCTCTCGGAGAGTTCGTCGTCATCACCGGTGTCTCCGGATCGGGCAAGTCGACATTCCTCAACGAAATCCTTCTTCCTGCTGCGCAGAACAGGCTGCAGAAAAAGACAGCGCTCTCTGGATGCACTTCGATATCAGGGACGGAGCATATCGACAAGATCATCTCCATCGACCAGTCTCCGATAGGGCGTACACCCCGTTCCAATCCCGCGACATATGTCGATCTCTTTACGCCGATCAGGGAGCTCTATGCTTCGATGCCTGAAGCGAAGGCCAGAGGATACAGCGCGGGCCGCTTCTCTTTCAATGTGCCGGGGGGAAGGTGCGAGAACTGCTCCGGGGATGGACAGCTGAAGATAGAGATGCACTTTCTGCCCGATGTCTATGTCAAGTGCGATGTCTGTGAAGGAAGACGGTACAACAAGGAAACCCTTGCTGTCACATATAAGGGAAAGAACATCGCCGATGTCCTTGAGATGACTGTTGCCGAGGCCTACAGCTTCTTCTCCGCACACCCTAAGATAAAGAGGAAGCTTGAGACGCTTATGGCTGTAGGGCTGGATTATGTCAGGCTCGGACAGAGTGCTCTTACCCTTTCCGGAGGTGAGGCACAGAGGGTGAAATTGTCGCTTGAGCTGTCGAAGATCCAGACAGGAAAGACGCTGTATGTCCTCGATGAGCCCACAACAGGGCTCCACTTCGCCGATGTGAAGAAGCTTCTTGAGGTTCTTGAGAAGCTCGTGGATCAAGGGAACAGCGTAATCCTCATTGAGCATAATCTCGATGTCATCAAATCAGCAGACTGGCTGATCGACCTCGGGCCTGAAGGCGGAGATGATGGTGGATACCTTGTCGCCGAAGGCACTCCTGAGGAAGTGGCCAGGATCCCTGAGAGCTATACCGGACTGTTCCTGAGGAGGTATCTGGAGTAAATGCGCCGTCTGACAGCCCTCTTCCTGATTCTCATCTCGATCTCTGCATCTCTTTCCGCGATAAGCGCGGGAACGATATATTTTGCATCGGATGATGAACTGAGGAGCATGTCAGAGCTCAGAGGGCTTGATGCAACTGGGTCCAGGGAGGAGCTGCAGCGACGGCTCTATGAGTATGAAGGACTTGAGGCATATACCGAGGAGATTGAGGAGAATGCGGATGCATTCACCCTTGAGATACTCCAGGCAGAGAGCCTTTCATCCGGATCCGGAAGCTTCGTGCTTACGGGCAATGCCGCAATCTCATTCACCGATGACAATGGCATAGTCTCTGACCTGAGCGCTGATACGATAATCATCGATACGGACAACAGCCATCTTTCCGCCCTTGATAATGTCAATTACCATAGTGATAGCGAGAATGCATCGATTGACGATATCCAGGCCGATATCGTCTCTATATTCTGGGATACAGGAGAGATAAAGGTATCCAATGCCACGACATCGACTGTCCGTGAAGGCAAGGACGGGGCTGAAAGCATCACGATATTCACATCAGGCGAGACTTTCACCTACACCCCAGGCGGCTCGATACTCTATGAAGGCGGCAGGATAGGGTCGGCGGCAGAGGATCCGCATTCCTCCATTACGGCAAGCACTATCGCGATGCTTCCTGGATCGGATATGTTCATCTCCAATGCATATCTCTCGATAGGCCGTGTGCCGATTCTCTATCTGCCGTGGTTCTTCTTCCCCGGCTCCCGTGTAGTCGGCAATCCTTCATTCGGATTCTCGTCATCCCATGGAGCATTCCTGAATACTACATTCGAGATCTTCGGCTCCTCCAAGAAGGTACAGGAAGCAGGGGAGGATTCATCGTTCATGTCGATGGTCGCTTCCGGGGACTCTGCAGGCGACCTACAGCCATACGGGGCATATTACTCAGCCCGTGAGCCCCTTTCCCCGCTTCAGCAGTGGGCAAAGGACTCTTCTTCGTACCTTGCGATCATGGCCGATGCCTATTCATCCCTTGGCGTCCATCTGGGAGTTGACGGTGTCCTGAACTTCCTGGACAGCACTCTCACGCTTACGGTCTTCGACGGTATAGCGGTCTCTCATGCGAATGAGAACTATGGAGTAAGGCACTTCAGGTATTACGGGCAGAATATGCTCAGATACAAGAACTTCGGAGTCGATACAGAGCTTTCTGTCCCGTTCTACTCGGATAACAGGGTCCTGCAGGATTTCGGAAACAGAGTATCCGGCTTTTCGATCATGTCTGTCATTCAGTCTCCATCATTTCCAGAGGATTATACTTCCTCGATATCCACATTCTCCAGGACGCTTGACTTCAGCTATACGCTCCCATCAGAGCTCCGTACAAGCTATGTGGATTCCTTCAGGATCACCGATCTAAGCGTCGCCGCTGACTATAGGTGGTCCTCATCGGAGAAGAAGTTCTACATGGAGGAGGCGATGCTGCCGGAGTTCGGCGTATCGCTTTCGGGCACTCTCTTCTCCCTTTCCGGAACGACAGGCACGGTAGTGAATGCTGTGGAGGAAGAGGAGACTGATATCACGGAAGTGCATCTTCTTTCAGATCCTCTTCTCTATGATATCTACAAAGCCGAGGAGAGAGCTGCTCAGAGAGCTGCTGGAAAGGATTTCAATGTATCCTTGAAGTACTCGCTGACCGAGAGCTTCAAGAACTCCTATGAGTTCGACAACAAAGGAGAGCTTACTGATGGCGATTTCTCCTCAGACAGTGCTGCCCGTCTCACATTCGAAGCTGATATGGCGGATTATGTCTCACTTGATGCCATATTCACACCTTCATATTCATATATGGTCGAGGACAGGCACCATGCAGCGATCGTGACGGAGAACGCATCTGTGAATTCCGATATATCGCTTTCAATGCCGTTTATCGGACTGCAGTACACCCTTTCAACGAAGCTCATGAATATGAGAAGCGTTACGCAGGGCGGGGTGGAGGATGTGACGATGCTCAATCCGGGATGGGACCGCGATACCGTCACTAGCCACTCCATAGGTTTTTCCAAGTCATTCGTGACGGAAGCTGGAACTTTCACGCCGGCAATCACATACCGTCTGCCTCCGCTTCTTGCATCCCTTACTCCTAAGTTCTCCTACAGTTACGGTCCGTTTGCGCTCTCGTTCTCATGGAGCTTTCTTGAGGATGAGGATACAGGGGATTTCCTGAGCGATCTTGTTGAGCTCTCCGCAGGCTACAATGGGACATATATCACTTCCTCGATATCCCTGAAGTACCAGTCCGCGCTCTATGAAAGCGGCGAGGATTTCATGGATCCGTTCTCAGGGACCGCTTCGCTTTCAGTCCGTACCGCCGACAAGAAATGGTCGCTTACCGGTTTTGTCGATTATGAATATTCGAGCGCAGGCTACAACCATTACTTCAATGCGATAAGCGCAACGCTGAAGATCCCTTATTTCGATATCATGCTTGAATGGGCAGGGCCAGCTGAGAATCTTGCCTTCAGTGCAATCGAGGCCCATGCCGATGTTGATAATGTCTTCTTCCAGCTCTGGAAGGGAAGGCTCTACTTCGGCTTCGGGCTTGAGGCCTCATTCGAGATGGATATGAACAATCCTTATGCCGCATCGTTCGAGATCACACCATCCTTCACGTTCTCGATCGCTGAATTCCTTGACTTCACATTCTCGTTCACATCATCGAACAATGGCTTCTATGACTATTTCAGGACGGGATCATTCTCCATATCCGAGTTCTTCAACGATCTCTGGCAGTCATTCGATTTCTTCGGCAGCGGACGGTACAATACCAACTTCGTACTTGATGAGTGCGCTCTTGAGATCACGCATTACATGGATGACTGGAATCTCAATGTGAAGTATGCTGCGGAGGTCGTCCTTTCAGGTGATTCCTATGAATTCGTGCCGGAATTCTCCATCTATCTTTCCTGGAAGACGATACCTGATCTCAAGATCGAGCAGGAATGGGAGGAAAGAAACGGCTCATGGAGAAGACAATGATGGAAAGCTATGTATTCACACCGGAGATCGCATCAGCGGTATTGGGACCGAATGACAGCAATCTTCCGTATCTTGAGGCTCTTCTCAGAACGGATCTCTCTGTCAGAGGCACCTCGATATCAGCAGCATCCAGCTCTCCTATGTTCGTGCCGCTCATGAAGAGGCTTGAGAAGATCGCAGACAGGAACGGAACGCTCGCTGAACCTGAGATATTCATGGAGTTCCAGCTTCTCTCTGATCCCGATGCTGAAATGGTTGCGGATGAGAAGGTATTCATCACCGTTCAGGGCAGATCCATCTATCCCAAGAGCGCTGAGCAGAGGAAATTCATGAAGGCGCTTTCCAGCTCCTCTGTGGTGATGGCACTCGGGCCTGCAGGGACAGGAAAGACGTTTCTCTCGATAATCTGGGCTCTTTCCGAAGTGCTTTCAGGACACAGGAGCAAGCTGCTTCTTGCCCGGCCTGTCGTCGAAGCCGGCGAATCGCTTGGCTTTCTTCCAGGGGATCTGCAGCAGAAGCTCAGCCCATATCTCAGACCGCTTTATGATGCAATGGAATATGTGCTCCATCCCCAGCAGATAAAGAGGCTCGAGGAAGCGGGGACGATAGAGATCGCACCTTTGGCATATATGCGCGGGCGCTCTGTCAATAATGCTGTCATGATACTCGATGAGGCACAGAATGCATCAAGGACACAGATGAAGATGTTCCTTACAAGACTAGGAGAGAACAGCCAGCTCATCGTGTCAGGGGATCCCTCGCAGATAGATCTTCTGAGGCGCTCCGAATCAGGACTGGAGGAAGCTGCATCCCTCATCGGTGGTATCGAGGGCGTTTCCGTGATAAGATTCACACATAAGGATACAATCCGTTCAAGAATCGTAAGAGATATAGTGAGAGCATATTCGGAGGGGAATGATGAAGATGACAAGGATGATTGCTGATTCGCTTTCCGTATTCAGCCTGAAGCAGAAGGCGCTGCTTTTTATCCTTATCTTCCTCGCAGGCGTTGCCGGCATCCTTTTCCCTCTGCTTCTTTCTGCAAACCCGGCTTTCGTCCTTGATATATCCAGGGATTACCGGGCAGGGGAGCTTTCCGATGAGGATGTGATCGCGCCTGAGGATTTCTCATATGTCGATGAGGTTGCTACCGATGAGGCTGTCAGAAGAGCGGCAGAGAACATCCTTCCGCAGTTCTCTTACTCTGTCTCAGCATCGATATCCATCAGGACGCGCTTCAATGACTTCAGCCAGGCCTATGCCTCTGGCAATCTTTCCTCATTTTTAAATGACAGCGGAGCGGAAATCGACGGCGCTGCCATAAAAAAGCTCAAATCCCTTTCCGGGGATGAAGCTGCCTTGGTTCTTTCCCTTGCCTCTGACTGCCTGACCGAGCTTGTCAGCGGAGGAATATTCAGCGATGAGGGCATCCAGGTTGCAAGATCCGGCGGCTATTTCCAGGTCCAGCTCGAACCCTCTGGGGTGCCGTTCAGGAATGCCGGCAAGGTCATAGATATCGATGATGCGGTTGTCATCTCAGATATCTACCGGTACGTCATAGGATGGGTCAGTGAGCTCCATCCTGACATCGATAGCGGAAATGCTGATCTTATCGCGGATATAATAGCGATGAATGCCGTACCTAATGTCGATTATGATTCCGTGCTTACAGTTGCGATGAGGGAGAATGCGGCAGAGACAGTGCCTCCGATCCTTGTTGAGATCGAGGAGGGGGATTATATACTCCGCCGCGATACGATCGTAACGGATCAGCAGCTCAGGACAATCGGCAGGATGAGGGAGAATGCTGTTGTATCGATCCCGCCTTTAAGGGCATTCGGTTATCTTGTTTACATCACGGCCTTCCTCATAATGACCGTATTCCTCCTTTTCTACTTCATCCAGTACCGATACAGGCTCTTCCTGTACCTCACTATCTTCCTTTCAGCGATAGTGCTCACGCTCACTCTTTCTTACTTCATGGTGCTCATGCTCGCTTCAGATGGTGTGATGTATGCCGATCCATTCCTGCCTTTCATCTTCCTTCCGCTCTTTGCGACGGCAGTGACAGGCCGCAAAAGGATAGGATTCTCCCTTGGCCTTTTTCTTGCAGGCTGCGCTGTCATATATCCTACATCGAAAAGCTTCACGTTCTTCTATCTCATCGTCGTCATAGTCTCATCGATGCTTTTCATGCGCTCTGGCAATGAGAGGATGGACATAATCTATCAGACACTCTTCTCATCCCTTTCATCTGCTCTTGTCACACTGCTTGTCTCTGTGATATACAGCCTGCCATATTCTGCGATCGTGACAAGCGTCCTTGTCTCTATGATCAATGTCGTTGTCTCATTCATACTTCTCTCAATCGTCCTTCCGATAGCGGAGAAGATCTTCAATATTCCTACATCCTACCGTCTGCATGAGCTTTCGTTCACAGATACACCGACTCTGAACAGGCTTAGCCAGGTTGCCCCAGGTACGTTCAATCACTCGAAGAATGTTGCTGAGATGGCCTATGATGCCTGCAAGGCAATCGGTGCAAATGCCGAGATTGCGCGGGTAGGAGGGCTTTACCATGATGTCGGCAAGGCCGAACATCCTGAGTACTTCATCGAGAACCAGAACGGACGCAATGTCCATGATGAGATAAACAAGACACTCTCTGCTGCCATCATCAAGTCCCATGTGAAGCTTGGGGTTGAGAAGGCAAAGGAGATAGGGCTTCCTCAGGAGGTCATAGACATCATCTCAGAGCATCATGGAAATGATCTGATCAAATACTTCTATAATGAAGCTGTCCGCGAAGCGAAGGACAGGGCTCTTGTTGTAAGCGAGGAGGACTTCAGATACACAGGACGCATCCCTGCAACCCCGGAAAGCGCTGTCGTCATGCTTGCTGACTGCTCAGAGGCTGCGACCAGGACTCTGAAGAACCCCAACCATCAGAAGTATGAGAAGCTGATCAATTCAATCATCATAGACAAGATGAACTACAAGCAGCTCAACAACAGCCAGCTCACGATCAATGATCTCGATAAGATCAAGGAAGCCTTCATACTCTATCTGATGGGGCGTGATCACCAGAGAATCGAATACGAAAAGGATTGATATGTACTCTATTGAAGATGAACATGGAATGATTGATGAAAAAGCCGTCAAAGACAGCCTCGACAGGATTCTTTCGTATCTGGGTGAGGATGGTGAGTTCTCCGTCCACTTTGTATCGGATGATGAGATACAGGCCCTGAACAGGGATTACAGGGGAAAGGACGAACCTACGGATATCCTCACTTTCCGCATCCTTGACGGGGAGGAGTTCCCTGCTTTTCCTGGCGAGGAGAAGGAGCTTGGCGATATGTTCATATCAATGGATGCGATGGGAAGGAATGCTGAGGCTTTCTCCGTTGCTTCAGAAGAGGAGCTTTTCCGCCTCCTTGTCCATGGCATTCTCCATCTTGAAGGCTATGATCATGAAACGAATGATTTCCAGTCCGAGCCGATGCTCATAAGGCAGGAGGAGATCGTCCGGAATCTTTACCATCGTTAGTCAATTATTCCATTTCCTTCCGATAGTGCCACAAAAGCTGTCAAAACAGGGTTATCATAAAATAAAAAATCTTGACTTCTCCATAAAGTGGACTAGTCTAGGAATAATGGTGCGTGTTCGAACACGCATCGTAGGAGGAAGGAAGTTATGGCAGGAAACATCCCAGATGTGAAGCTTGGTATGATCGCAGTCAGCAGAGACTGCTTCGTCATCTCCATTTCGGAGAACAGAAGAAAGGCTGTAGGAAAGGAGTGCGCGAAGCTTGGAATAGAGATTTTCGAGTCACCGACTGTAGTCGAGAATGAGAATGACGCTCTCAAGGCTCTGGAAGAGGTCAGGGCAGCTGGATGCAACGCTCTCGTGGTATTCCTCGGCAATTTCGGGCCGGAGACGCCGGAGACTCTCATTGCCAGGTATTTCGATGGTCCTGTCATGTATGTGGCTGCTGCAGAGGAGAGAGGTGATAATCTCATCAATGGCCGTGGTGATGCCTACTGCGGTATGCTCAACTGCTCCTACAATCTTGGTCTGAGGAAGCTTGCAGCGTACATTCCTGAGTATCCTGTGGGAGATGCTCCATCCTGTGCCCGCATGATCTCTGAGTTCATTCCTGTAGCAAGGACTATAATCGGAATCAGGAATCTGAAGATCATCACCTTCGGACCAAGACCTCAGGATTTCTTTGCATGCAATGCTCCTATCAAGGCTCTGTATGATATCGGAGTAGAGATCGAGGAGAACAGCGAGCTCGATCTTCTGGTTTCCTATCGTGAGCATGAGGGTGACAAGAGAATCGAAGGAGTTGTGAAGGAGATGGCGGAGGAGCTTGGAACAGGAGATACATACCCCGATCTCCTTCCGCGTATGGCACAGTTCGAGATAACGCTCCTTGACTGGGCTGAGAAGCATAAGGGCGCTAGAAAGTATGTGGTATTCGCAGATAAGTGCTGGCCTGCATTCCCAGAGCAGTTCGGCTTTGAGCCATGCTATGTCAACTCACGTCTTGCATCACGCGGCATTCCTGTCGCATGCGAGGTTGATATCTACGGAGCTCTCTCAGAGTTCATCGGTACATGCGTGACAGCTTCTCCTGTGACGCTTCTCGACATAAACAATACAGTTCCACGTGATATGTATGAGTCTGAGATAAAGGGCAGGTACAGCTATGGGCTTGAGGATACATTCATGGGCTTCCATTGTGGAAACACTCCATTCTGCAGGCTTTCAGGCGGTGCTATAAAGTACCAGCTTATACAGAACAGGATACTTGAGAGCGGCGGCACTCCGGACTTCACAAGGGGAACTCTTGAAGGTGATATCGCTCCAGGAGAGATCACATTCTTCCGCCTGCACTCCAATGCCGACACATCGCTTCAGGCATATATCTGCCAGGGAGAGATCCTGCCTGTGAAGACTAGGAGCTTCGGAGGCATCGGAGTATTCGCGATCCCTGAGATGGGCAGGTTCTACCGCCATGTGCTCATTGGCAAGAGATATCCGCACCATGGAGCGGTTGCATTCGGACATGCCGGAAGAGCGCTTCACGCAGTTTTCTCATATCTGGGTGTGAAGGATATCTCGTTCAATCAGCCGAAAGGCATGCTCTATAGCACCGAGTGCCCGTTCTGAGGAGGAGAGAATATGATTGCAGCCGGAATCGATGCGGGAACGCAGAGCATCAAGGTAGTCGTTTATGACAGCCTCCGCCGGGAGATCATCGCATCCGGATCCTCTCCGCTTGATCTCATTGTCGGAGAAGGGGGAGTAAGGGAGCAGAAGGCTTCGTGGTGGATAGATGCTGTAAGAAAATGCTTTGCTGCGATTCCGGCAGGTATCAGGAAGAGCATCGAAGTAATATCGGTCTCAGGCCAGCAGCATGGTTTTGTGCCTGTTGCCTCTGATGGTTCTGTGCTTTACAGCGTCAAGCTCTGGTGCGATACGTCCACTGCATCTGAATGCCAAGAGATAGAGGAGAGGCTCGGGGGACGCAAAGCGCTTTCTGAGAGGATCGGCAATCCGATTCTTCCCGGTTATACAGCAAGCAAGATCCTCTGGTTCAGAAAAAACCATCCTGATCTGTATGAAAGGATGGCGACTGTGATGCTTCCCCATGATTATCTTGATTTCTACCTTACTGGAAAGAGGGTCATGGAGCGCGGGGATGCTTCCGGAACTGGGCTTATGGATATATTCAAAGGGACATGGGATAATGCTGCTGCCGATGCAATAGATCCCGATCTCTTTTCAAAGCTTCCTGAGATTCTTCCATCTCCTTCCATTATCGGGACTGTAAGACGGGAGGTGGCAGAAGAGCTGGGATTATCTTCAGAATGCGCTGTCGCATCAGGCGGCGGGGATAATATGATGAGTGCCATCGGGACAGGTGCTGTCTCTGATGGCGTGGTGACAATGAGCCTCGGAACATCAGGAACGCTCTTCTCATCTGTCTCGCATCCATTCCACGATAAGGAGAACAGGCTTGCTTCCTTCTGCTCATCCCACGGTACATGGCTTCCTCTGCTTTGTACGATGAACTGTACCGTCGCATCTGAGATCATGAGGACATTCATGGACGAAGATGTGAAGACGTTCGACCTGGATGCGGAGAAAGCTCCGATCGGAGCTGATGGACTGATGATGCTTCCGTTCTTCAATGGTGAGCGGGTTCCCGATCTTCCGAATGGCAAAGGTGTGCTTTTCGGTATGACTCCAGATAATGTCAGAAAAGAGAATATCGCAAGGGCAACGCTGGAGGGAGTCACATTTGAGTTCCTGCTGGGCCTGGAGGCATTCCGGGAGAATGGCATACCTGTCACTTCGATCACCCTTACAGGCGGTGGCTCAAAAAGCCCGTTCTGGCGTCAGCTTGCCGCTGATATGACAGGATGCCCTGTCCGCGTTCCTGTGTCTTCTGAAGCCGCAGCTCTCGGTGCGGCCCTTCATGGCCTCTGGCTGAAAGAGGGAGGGGATATTTCCGATATAGCGGAAAAGCATATAGCATTCGATCCTTCCAGATGCGCTCTGCCAGATGCAGAGAATCATGAGAAGTACATGAAGCTCTACGAGAAGTGGCATAAGCTTGCCGCAGCATCTGTTCCTATGTACTCACTCTGATGGCAAATGCTCCTGATACCCTTTTTCAGGAGCTTTTCTCTGTATGTGCTTCCTGCCTGGAAAGGCTTTCCGCCTTTCAGGTCAGGAGGTTTTCCTTTATCCTTACGATGTTCTCCGTGATCAGATTCTCAGGAATCCTTCCGTCGATAAGATAGTCCTGCATCCTTCTGATGCTCTCATACCCTTGTCTGTAAGGCTCCTGGCAGATTGTCCATTGCACACGTCCGCTTCTTATCAGCTCCCTTGTCGCAGCCACATCATCTGAAGTGAATATGAGCATCTCTCTTCCTTCTGCCCCTTCAAGTGCACCGAGTATGCCTGCCGTAGACACAAACAGCGTATCGATCTCAGGGTGCAGCGACAGCTCTCTCTGGACGATGAATCTTGCTTTTGCATCATCATCGCCTGTCTCGGACTCGGCGATTACCGAAGTTTTTATGGCACGTTTCACGATGGTATCCCTGAAGCCGCGTATGATATCATCGTGTCCTTTCATATCCTTCGAGCCTTTGAGTATCAGTATTCCTCCCCGCTTTCCTCCCTCAATCGCCAGAAGCCCTGCATGGAGCGCTCCTTTTCCATAGTAATCCGGTCCCACATAGCAGAGCCTTGATTCGGTAGAAAGATCGGAATTTACGGCGGAGAAGGGGATTGCGGCACTCTCCAGCGCTGCTATGACATCGGGAGAGTCGATGGTTGCTGCGACAATCGCATCTGCTCCATCATCCTTGAGCGTATTTATTGCTGCAAGATGCCTGTCCTTGTCGAAACCTCTGACTGATATGATTTCCATTGAGAATCCCAGATCATGGTACTCTCTGTCAGCATCCTCCATTCCTTTTATGACATCGATGAAGAAGGGATTTCCCTCTGCAGGGAGAATCACTCCGATTTTATGCGGCTGCTTTCTCGCTGCAAGGATCTTTCCTGCTCTGTTCGGCTGATACCCCAGTTCCCTGGCTTTAGTCAGTACAAGAGCCCTCACTTCAGGTGATACTCTCCCTCTGTCATGGAGAACTCTGTCAACAGTTCCTCTGGATACTCCTGTCTTCTCTGCAAGTTCCTTTATGGTGACCATGATAGTATTCTAGCAGGTATAGAGCGGAATTTGCTTATTGATGATAAATTCATCGGATAATTTTCACAAAGCCTTTGACATTATTCAATAATTCGTTTATAAGAACACAGTGCCGTCTGCAGGAGCTGGTTCTCAGACTGTTACCGGCGTCGGTAGCGGAGACATGGGCCGCTAGCTCAGTAGGTAGAGCAACGCCCTTTTAAGGCGTGGGTCACTGGTTCGAACCCAGTGCGGCTCACTTGAATGTCTCCTTCGTCTAGTGGTTAGGACAACGGGTTTTCATCCCGTCAACGCGAGTTCGATCCTCGCAGGAGATGCTAATAGCTGTCTGGAAGATTATCCTTCTAGGCAGCTTTTCCTTTTCTTTCTCAGATGCCAAGAGAGCTTTTCTGTTCCAGCTTCCTTATCTGGTAGAAGTAGCAGAAGGGAAGGGCAAAGCCTGCAGCCACCCATGCCGCGGGGGATGCAAAGCATAGCCCTGTGTATCCGAATGCGATCGGGAGCGTGAATGCTGCGATTATCCTGAATACGAGCTCTGTAACGGATGAGAACATCGGAATGATCCCTGATCCAAGCCCCTGGCAGCCTGTTCTGTAAATGAAGATCATGCCAAGCGGGATGAAGAACCATGCGACAGTGTCGACATATTGCACGATCTCTGCTGTGATCTCCTCCGGTGCTGTGCTGCTATCCATGAATAGATAGCTGAATGGAACCGCAAGAAGACGGGCAAGGATCATTGAAGCTACAGCACCCACAGCCATTATGATGAAAGCTGATCTGAAACCTTTCCTTATTCTTCTGAAGAATCCTGCTCCGAGATTCTGACCTGCGAATGTCGAGAGTCCCATTCCGATTGCGGGGAAGAACTGTGTGATGAGATTCTCGATCTTCACCCCGACTGAGTATGCTGCGACGGTATCGCTTCCGAAATCATTTATCGCAGCCTGGACGATTATGACACCGATTGCGCATACCGAGAACTGCACAGCCCCAGGTATTCCGATTTTCATCAGCCTTGCAAGCAGATTGGGGTCGAAGCGCCAGTCTTCCTTCCTGAGGCGGAACATCGGGAACCGTCTGGCGATATAGATGTATGAGATGGCGGCGCTTACTCCCTGGGCAATCACAGTTGCAATCGCAACACCGCTGCACCCTAATGGTATGACGATAACGAAAAACAGATCCAGCACGATATTCAGGATGGAGGAGATGAGAAGGAAAGCAAGAGGACTTCTGCTGTCTCCGACGGCGCGCAGTATGGATGAGAACAGATTGTAGAAAACAGCGGTCGCGATTCCTGCATAGATTATCGAGATGTATGAATTGGCATTATCTATTATGTTATCCGGTGTATTGATCACGCGTAAAAATGGAAGCGACATCATGCAGCAGAATACAGCGATCAGGATGGACATGAGCACAGATCCGATCATGCTCATCGCATACGCTTTCCTCATCGCATCCATATCCTTTGCTCCATACCTCTGGCTGATTATCACGGAAAAACCTGCAGCCAGTCCTTGAGCAAAACCGACAACCATGAACGAAAAGCCGCTTGTGGATCCTACCGCAGCGAGCGCCTCAACCCCAACAAAGCGACCAACGACGATTGTGTCGACCATGCTGTAAAGCTGCTGGAAGAGATTTCCGAAGTACAGGGGGATAGAAAAAGATAGGAGAAGGCGGGGTATAGACCCTTTTGTCATGTCACATTCCATAGCCATGGGTTATCGTATATAGAGGGGTATTATGTCAATATGGATAATCAATTTATTAAGTTAATACAATATAAGGAAATGTAAAAAAGATGTAAAATTTTTCTAAAAAGTACTTTACAAGGGATGGGGAAGTGTGGAGAATACAGCCTCGGTGCTGAAGAGCCTGGAAGCCTTTAAGGCGGAAGGGAGAGAGGCGCTTGACAGGCTGGGATATACCTGCTAATCTGTCATGGCACCCGGAAGGTGGGTGCGGTTCTTTAGGACTTTGAGCGAAGGGAAAGAGAGAGAATA
>CALXKZ010000084.1 GCA_944389065.1 uncultured Spirochaetaceae bacterium | reverse complement strand
ATAAAGCGCTTCAGGATATCCGCATTCTCTACTGATAAGAACTACTCCGTTGTCTCCGGGCCGAAGGCGAAGGTCAAGAAGATGTCAATCTGGCCTAGTGCGATAATAACGATGAAGTTCAAGTCAGGGTATGGATATAAGATAACGGAGGATACAGCGCGCTTTGCTGATTTCCCGATCTATAAGTCTCCGACAGCGGCAGGGCAGAAGCTGACAGCGAAGGAGCTCCAGACCCTCTCCATAAGGCAGACAAAGGATCCGACAACTACTGCGGAAAATGAGCCAACGCTCTTCGATGGAGTGGAAGATGACGGAAATAGCTGACCGTATTCTTTATGAGGATAATCATCTCATAGCGATAAACAAGCTTGCTGGAGAGCTTGTGCAGGGGGATGAGTCCGGAGACAGGACGCTTGCCGATGATGTGAAGGATTATCTGAAGAAGAAGTACAATAAGCCAGGTAATGTGTATCTTGGAATCCCTCATCGTCTCGACAGACCTACGACAGGTATTGTCATATATGCGAAGACCGATAAGGCTCTTTCCAGGATGACTGCACTTTTCAGGACCTCAGATGTGAAGAAGACCTACTGGGCGATTGTGGATAAGTGCCCGGAGAGGGCTGAAGGAGAGCTCATACATTACATTACCCGTGATGCTAAGAACAATAAATCGTTTGCATCCAGCAAAGAGCGTCCCGGTTCTAAGCTTGCCCGGCTTTCATATCGCGTGCTTGGCTCCTCTGATCATTATCATCTTATCGAGATCGATCTCCATACTGGGCGCCATCATCAGATAAGGGCACAGCTTGCAGCGCTTGGAATACATATCAAGGGGGATCTGAAATACGGGGCCGCACGTTCAAATCCAGATGGAGGGATATCGCTCCATGCGCGCCGTGTCTCCTTCATCCATCCTGTGAAGAAAGAAGCAGTCACGATCATAGCGCCGCCTCCGGGCGATACGCTCTGGGCATACTTCCTCGGGCAGGTGTCGGAGTAGCATATGAAGAAAGTCTTGCTTGCCATTGCCGTTCTTTCCATCTCTGCTTCATTGTATGCAGGCAGTTTCATCGGTGTATCCGTTGCACCCGATTGGTATTTCGACAGCAAAGGCTCCGGGCGCACGGATATCCTTTTCACCGCTGATGGCGCAAACTATTTCGGGCTGGACCATAGCTTCGGCATCGAATATGGAGTCGGAGTGGTCTTCCCCATCAATATGTGGGAGGAAGAGAGGACGGAATCCCTGACAGGATCTCCATATGGTTTTGTATTCAGGGCAGGGCTTGGGTATAGATATGATACCGGGGATCTTATCGGGATCTTTCTTGGAGCAGGAGTGCGTGGAACGCTTAAGATGTTCAATGATGAACCATCTCCAGATCAGGATCTCAGGGTGTTTATGCTTGATATCTATGGCCGTGCCGGTATTGATTTCAATATCATGGACATCCTGAGCATAAATGCAGGATTGCTGGCAGGAGGATCTGTGTATACCGGTGCTACAGTCATTACCAGAGGAGTGTCTTCCGATGGATATGCGGGAAATGGATTCTTCATTGCTCCATTTGCTGGTATTTCCCTGACCTACTGAAGAGGGATTCTGTATGATCAACGCTTTAGTCTGCATACCATATCTTGAGCTTAAGGAGCCTTATGAAAGGTGCATCAGGCAATATGCTGACAGCGATATAAAATTCGAAGTGCGCCATATCATCGGAATAAAAGAGGCGCTGGAGGATGCTGTTGAGGATTTCGATATCGTTGTTGCAAGAGGCATAACGGCCGCAACCGTTGCGCGTAAGTGGCCCAATAAGCACTTGATTGAGATTGAGCTTACCGGATATGATGTCCTCAATGCGATAATAGCCTGCAAGAACCGCTATAACCCCAGAAGCATTGCCATTGTCTATGCGGAGACCCTCAGATGCGATGAGGCGATGCTTTCCTATCTCACGGGAATCGATATTGCTGTGAAGAAAATCTCAAATGAAATCGATACTGAGGCTGCGATAAAGGAATCCGTGTCATCTGGTATCGAAGCCTTTGTCTGTGGCCGTACCGGTGCTTCCATCTGTGATAACAAGGGACTCCATTATGCCTCGGTCGAAGTCGGCAAGGAGGCAATAGAACGCTCTGTGCTTGATGCTGTGACTGCGGCAAAGATGATGGAGCATGAACGCTCAAAGAGCGTGCTGATACGCCAGCTTCTCGATGATAATGCCGATGGAGAGATCGCACTTGATGCTGAGGGGAATATCATTGAAGAAAACAGCATAGCACGGACACTGATAGGCCCGGGCCTTGGGAATATACCGGAATGGAGGGATGCCCTGAAGAGCCGTACCGGATTCGAGAAGGTCAAGATGATCAATGGTCTTCCTTGTATTGTCCGATACATTCCTGTCTTCCGTTCAGAAAAGCCTATCGGAGTGAATATAATCATCCAGAACAGCGAAAGCCTCAGAGAGTCCGATTCCAAGATCCGCAAGGAACTGAAGGATAGAGGCCTTGTAGCCAGGTACTCCTTCAAGGACATCATAGGGGAAAGCCGGCGGCTCAGGGAGATGGTGGATAAGGCAAGACGCT
Organism: uncultured Spirochaetaceae bacterium; assembly: GCA_944389065.1. Taxonomy (GTDB): domain Bacteria; phylum Spirochaetota; class Spirochaetia; order Sphaerochaetales; family Sphaerochaetaceae; genus Ornithospirochaeta. The sequence goes on along the minus strand of CALXKZ010000084.1, from coordinate 33,328 downwards.
TCTCGCAAGTCCAGTCCAGTATCCTCATCACAGGGGAGACCGGGACCGGCAAGGAGCTTTTCGCGCACAGCATACATGTTGCAAGCCTCAGGGCAAGTGAGCCGTTTGTCGCTGTGAACTGTGCAGCCCTTCCTGGCAATCTTCTCGAGTCAGAGCTTTTCGGATATGTCGAAGGCGCATTCTCAGGGGCTGTCAGAGGAGGAAAAGCAGGACTTTTTGAGATTGCCCATGGTGGCACGATATTCCTGGATGAGATCGGGGAGATCCCTCTGGATGTGCAGTCAAAGCTTTTAAGGGTTCTTCAGGAGAAGGAGATCAGAAGACTTGGGGACACCAGGGTCCGGCATGTCGATGTCAGGATAATCGCAGCAACAAATGTCGATATAAAGAAGAAGGTCATTGACGGGGAGTTCCGTTCGGATCTCTATTATCGTCTGAGCGTCCTTGATCTCCAGCTTGCTCCGCTCAGGGAGCGCGGCAATGATATCCTGCTTCTGTCCGATGTGTTCCTTTCCCGCTATTCTGCAAAGGAAGGGAGAAGAAAGCCGGAGCTTTCCTCAGAGGCAAAGGATATCATGCTTTCATATTCATGGCCCGGAAACATAAGGGAGCTGAGGAATATCTGCGAGAAGATAATAGTGCTTTTCGATGGCGATGAGATATCTGGGGGGGATATAAAGAGCATCATCTCTTTTGAGAAGCCTTCTGGCGCTGTTCCGGAATCCTCGCTTGAGGCTCTTACCATGTCTGGTCTGATAAACAAGAGCGCATTGGCAAAAGAGCTCGGTGTAAGCAGAACGACTCTCTGGAGGAGACTCAAAGCAAATAATGTGAAACATTAATGTTTAATTTTTGAAACAATAATGTTTCATAGTCCTTGTTTAAAAGGATTTAAGTTTTTCTTTACATTATCTTCACAAATCTTTATTTCAAAGAAAGTTGTTGGAATCAAAAACCGGATTGATAAGAATTGGCATGCAAAATGCTTATTAATTAATGAAAAGGAGGACCAATCATGTTGCATAAACTGAATTGGAGATGTGTTCTATACATTCTCACAGCGATTCTGGGCATAATCTGGGTTGTTCTGGGATTCGGGACATATGGCTTCTGGTCAGAAGCGGAAGGTCCAGGCGCTGGATTCTTTCCTGCTATAATCGGTTGCGTGCTGGTTTTCTTCAGCATCGTTGAATTCATCAAAAGCATCGGCAGTGATGAAGTGAAGTTCGATAAGGAGGCTCTCTACATAGTAGGAAGTGTAGCAGGCATTCTTATCCTGAATTTCCTCATCGGCCTGCTTCCTGCTCTGTTCATCTATTACATCGCCTGGCTGAAATTCATTGAGAAGTATCCTTGGAAGAAGGTCATTCTCATAACGATTTTCTATGGCGGCATAATGTATGGAGTCTTCTCATTGTGGCTCAAGGTTCCATTCCCGACAGGTATTCTCCTGTCATGGCTGTAAGGAGGTAGATCATGGAAACATTATCAATGCTTGCTCAGGGCTTTGCCGTCGCATTCTCGTTCCAGAATATCCTGGCAGCTCTTGCTGGAGGAATACTCGGCCTCATCGTCGGCGCTATGCCTGGCATCGGATCTCTTGCGGGATGCGCTCTGCTTCTGCCTCTTACATTCCACTTTAATCCGACAACAGCTATCATCATGCTCGGCTCGATCTACTATGCGAATATGTTCGGAGGCGCATTCTCCGCTATCCTGATCAATATTCCAGGCGATGCGCCTGCTATCATGACAGCTCTCGATGGCTTCTCGATGACGAAGAAGGGACATCCCGGAAAGGCTCTGTTCATCTCGAACTACTCTTCGTTCGTCGGTGGTCTTATCGGAATGGTTATCCTCGTCTTCCTCGGGCCAGCTCTTGCAACGTTCGGTCTCAACTTCGGCCCGTCGGAGATGACAATGCTCATGCTTGTAGCAATGACGAGCATCAGCTGGCTTGTCGGCGATAATCCGATCACAGGTATCATCGCATCCTGCCTTGGTATGATGATCAGCACGCTCGGTGTTGATATCGTATCAGGCCAGATCAGGTATAACTTCGGCTCTATCTGGCTCCTTGGCGGCATCAATTTCATCCCGCTTGTAATCGGATTCATCGGAATGACACAGCTTTTCGACCTCGTAAAGCAGGACATGTCGGGAGAGAAGGTGTCCTACGTCGATGCAAAGATCAGATTCCGCGATACGCTTCTTACGAAGGATGAGCTCAAGAGGGCAACGCGTCCATCGATCACAGCAGGTCTTATGGGAACATTCGTAGGATTCCTCCCAGGTGCTGGCGCAACAGCGGCTTCCTTCCTTGCATATGCTGCGGAGAAGAAGATCTCCGATGGGAAGACTCTTGTACCGCTTGGACAGGGTGCTATCGAAGGTCTCGCTGCATCCGAGTCCGCTAACAATGCAGCAGCTGCAGGTGCATTCGGTCCGCTCCTTGCTCTCGGTATCCCAGGAAGCGGAACAACGGCAGTTCTCCTTGGCGGTCTCATGATGTGGGGCCTCAACCCGGGACCGATGCTCTTCACGACGAATCCTGATTTCGCCTGGGGTCTCATTGCATCGCTCTTCATATCCAATATCCTCTCGCTCGCGATCTCGCTTGGATGCATTCCATGGCTGCAGAAGATCGTCCGCGTTCCTATCGGGGTCATGATCCCATCGATCCTGATGATCTGCTTCATCGGTGCATATTCGACAAGCAACTCGATGTTCGGTGTCGTGATCATGATCATCGGAGGATTCCTCGGGTACATCTTCAGCAAGTGCGGTCTTCCTACAGCTCCGCTTCTCCTTGCATTCGTTCTCTCGAGCACGCTTGAGACGAACCTTAGAAGAGCGTTCCTCACTTCCCATGGGAATATCGCGGTATTCCTTGAGAGGCCGATCACGGATGTATTCCTTGTGATCTTCCTCATCATGGTGCTCGTACCGGTAGGCAGATCGATTTATAAAAAAGTCAAAGCCAATAAATAAAACAGAAGGAGATACAAAATGAAAAAGAGCTTTATCCTCACAGTTCTTGTATTCCTGCTTGCGGCTACAGCTGTATTCGCACAGGGCGGAAAGGAAGCTGACGACGGTCAGTTCCACATCGATGGCAATGTTGACTTCTATGTCAGCTCATCATCCGGCGGCGGTTCAGATATCATCACAAGAACAATTACCGATATTGCTTCAAAGAATGGCATTGTGGATGCACCATTCATTGTCTACAACCAGCCTGATGGCAATGGCCAGATCTCAAGGCGCACAGTAAGCACAGCACGGAATGCTGACAGCACTCTGCTCTGCTTCTCATCCGGAGACCTCACAGCTATGATCCAGAATGGCGGTCTTACACTTGATGATTTCAGACCACTTGTAATCCTTGCTGCTGATAAGCACCTCTGCTTTGTGAATGCAGACGGAAAGTATTCAAGCTTCGAGGAGATCATGCAGGCCGTACAGAATGGCCAGAAGATCAATATCGGAGGAACAATGAGTGACGAGCGCGTTGTATTCAACATGCTCTGCGAGGAACTCGGCACAAAGGATTCCTTCACATATATCACATATGGATCAGCTTCCGAGAGTATCGCAGCTCTTCTTGGCAACCATGTTGATATCGCAATCTCAAAGCCAGCTGCTGCTAATCAGTATGTAGTATCCGGCGATATCGTTCCTGTTCTTGCTCTCAGCACAACAAGGTTCTCCACTCCTTTCGATACAGCTCCTACACTCAGTGAACTTGGGTACAACGATGTCGAGTATCCGATGTGGAGAGGTGTAATCGGTGCTAAGAATATGTCCGATGAAGCAGTTGCTTACTGGGCAGATGCATTCAAGAAGGTCTCAGAGACAGAAGAGTGGCAGAAGAACTACCTCGAGAGGAATCTCCTCGTTTCCCAGTACATGGGACCAGAAGAGGCCAGCGCTGTCATGTATGAGGCTCAGGCTGCAGCACAGGCTCAGAACTGATCTGTCATATGGTTAAAGCAGAGGGCGTTTATCGCTCTCTGCGATATCAAAAGGAGGGACTATGGGCTGCTTTCAGGAAAGTGGCAATGCTATCATGTGGCAGGAAGAAGGAGAAATCCTGCTTGCAGAAGCATATGGAAAGGAATGCATAAGAGTCAGGGCATCACGCAGTCTGCATATCTCTGATGAAAGATGGAATATCCTTCCAGCAGCTGATTCACAGGCTATTGTGGAAAAATCCGGCTCTTCAATGAAGCTTACGAGCGGAGATCTTTCCGTTCTTGTCGAATCAGATGGCACTGTATCATTCCTGAAATCCGATGGATCCCTCCTTTTTACAGAGGACTGGGAGGACAAAAGAAACAATATGTCAGTCCTCCGTAGGGCACGATGCTACAAGACGATCTCTTCGTCGGTATTCTCTATAGACCTATATCTTAGATCTTCAGCAGATGAGGACTTCTATGGCCTTGGCGGTGTCCCAGATGGGAAGCTTTCAAGGAAGGGCGAGGAAATAGAGCTTGTCCATAAGAATGGACTTTGCCCGATACCTTATGTGATTTCATCAAAGGGATATGGATTTATATGGAATACGCCAGCTGCAGGCAGGGTTGCCTTCAGTGAAAAGCGTACTCATTGGCATGCTGATGCAGCTGAGCAGATAGATATATTCGTGTTCACAGGCAATTCGCCTGACGCGATAAACAAGAAGCTTATCGAACTTACCGGCAAACCTTCCCGCATGCCGGACTGGGCTCTTGGATTCTGGCAGAGCAGACTGAGATATGAGAGACAGGAGGATGTTCTCGCTGTTGCAGCTCGTTATAAGGAACAGAACATTCCTGTCTCTGCAATCGTGATAGATTATTTCCACTGGCCAGTGCAGGGAACATGGGAATTTGACAGAAAGTACTGGCCTGATCCGGAGAAGATGGCAGCAGAACTCAGAGCGCAGGGGATTGAGCCCATTGTCTCAATCTGGCCGACAGTTGATCCGAGAAGTCCTTATTTCAGGGAAATGCGGGATAGGAACATGCTGCTTAAGGCCGAGAATGGGCTGCCGTTCTTCTTCCAGATCATGGGTGTTGAGTCAATTGTCGATCCAACGCATCCGGATGCAAGGGATTACTGGTGGGATGTTGTAAGGAAGAACTATGTATCTTCCGGGATAACTTCATTCTGGCTTGATGAGACGGAGCCGGAGATGCGTCCATATGAGTATGGCAATATGAGGATGTATATAGGCAATGGGCTTGAGTGCTCGAATATCTATGCCTATTACTATACAAAGGCTTTCCATGACGGACAGATCAGGGATGGACTTGATAACACTGTGAATCTTGTCCGCTCTGCATGGCTGGGATCGCAGACAACAGGCATCATTCTATGGTCCGGAGATATCCCATCATCATTTGATTCGCTCTACAGGCAGATAAGGGTAGGACTCAACGCGTCGCTTTCGGGTATTCCTTACTGGACAACTGATATCGGAGGATTCTTCGGAGGCGATCCTGCGGATGAGGGCTTCAGAGAGCTTCTTGTGCGGTGGTTTGAGTTTGCTGTTTTCTCTCCCGTTCTCCGCCTGCATGGCAAGAGGCTTCCATATGATAAAGTCGATAAGCAGTGTGACTTTGATTCATTTCTCCCATCGTGCGGAGAGAATGAGATCTGGAGCTTCGGCGAAGAAGTCTATGGAATACTCAGGAAGCAGATAGAGCTGAGAGAGATATTAAGGCCATATATCAGGAAGATTGCCGATGAGGCGGAGAAGGAAGGACGGCCAATGATGCGCCCTCTCTTCTATGATTATCCCGATGATGAGAATCTGAAGGATTATTCCGATGCTTATCTTTTTGGCAGTGATATTATCGTCTCTCCTGTTACTGAAGAAGGAAAAAGGGAGTGTGATATCTATCTTCCAGAAGGGACAGAATGGATTTCGATTCCTGATATGACCCTTTTTGAAGGCGGGAGGAAATACAACGTCTCTGCACCACTGGAAAGGATTCCTTTCTTCCTCAGGAAGAATAGTCCGTCATCCAGCTGGCTTATAGACGAAATCGGAGGTTGGAATGAATAAGGGAAAAGATAATATCCAGTGGTGGAAGAACGCAGTTGTCTATCAGATATATCCAAGAAGCTTCATGGATTCAAATGGAGATGGAATCGGTGATCTCAAAGGCATAATCTCCAAGCTTGACTATCTTCAGGAGCTTGGTGTCAATGTGATATGGATCTGTCCGGTATATAAATCCCCAAATGTGGATAATGGCTACGATATAAGTGACTATCATGATATACAGTCCGATTTCGGTACTTTCGATGATATGACTACATTAATTTCCAGTGCTCACGAACATGGAATCCGCATTGTCATGGATATGGTACTCAACCATACATCTGATCAGCACCCATGGTTTCTTGAAGCAAAGAAGAGCAAGGATAACCCGAAGCATGATTACTATCTCTGGGTTGATCCACCGGCAGATGGATCTCTTCCAAACAACTGGCAATCCCATTTCAGCGGACCGGCCTGGAAGTATGAGGAGAGCTGCGGTCAGTACTACATGCATATTTTCTCATCCGGTCAGCCTGATCTTAATTGGGAGAATGAGGAAGTCAGGAAGGAAGTGAAGGATATTCTCCGCTTCTGGCTCGATAAAGGCATCGATGGATTCAGGCTTGATACGATCAATTTCATATCAAAGGTTCCAGGATACCCGAGCGTTCCGGGAGCAAAGGGGCTTGTACGTGGATCACAGTTCTATATGAATGGGCCCAAGGTCCATAATTATCTTCAGGAGATATATCGGGATGTTTTCTCGAAGTATGACATAATGACAGTGGGAGAGACTCCTAATGTAACTCCGGAGACAGCGAAGCAATATGTCTCGGAGGACCGGGGGGAACTCAACATGCTTTTCCAGTTCGAGCATGTGAATATCGATCAGGGCAAGATCAATAAGTGGGATATAAAGCCTTGGTCCATCAAAGACCTGAAGTCCATTCTGTCAAAGTGGCAGAGCTCTCTTGGCGAGGAAGGCTGGAATAGCATCTATCTTTCGAACCATGATCAGGCTAGAAGCGTATCCAGATTCGGCAACGATGATAGATATCTCAAAGAGAGTGCGAAGATGCTCTGCACGATGGATATGACACTTCGAGGGACCCCATATGTCTATCAGGGAGAGGAGCTGGGAATGACCAATGTCAAATTCCCTGATATCTCATACTACAGGGATGTCCAGTCAATCAATCTCTATAATGAGCTGAAGGCAAACGAAGTCTCTGACCATGATATCATGGAGAAGATCTATTACCGGGGCCGTGATAACGCAAGGACTCCTATGCAGTGGGATGACTCTGCCAATGCAGGATTCACCAGTGGAACGCCATGGATCGATGTGAATCCGAACTACATTACGATAAATACCGAGGCAGAGAAGAAGGATCCTGATTCCGTCCTGAATTACTACAAGGCAATGATCGCATTCAGAAAAGCCCATCCCGTGATTGTGGATGGAAGCTTCAAGGAGTACTACCCTGATAGTGACAGGATATTCACATATGTGCGTGAGAATGATAGCGAGATGCTCTATGTGATACTTAATTTCAGCGCAACGAAGTTTGCTCTCCAGATTCCGGAGGAGATTGATATTGATGGAGCGGAAGTGGCTATCTCGAATACTGGCAGAAAAGAATTCAGGGGACGTGTCTTCGATCTTGGGCCTTATGAAGCAGTTGTGTTTCTGAAAAGAAAATAGAGCCTTTTCAGTTCATATATTGTGCCTCCTTGCAGGGAAGTTCATCCGGATTTCCCTGCTTTTGTTTGTTATGAGCAATTACAAATTATAATATTATGTATTATAAAGAGATAAGTCCTTATCTTTTCTTCCGTTTGATGATTCATAAGCAGTCATTACCAAGCAGGTAAGCAATCATCGTAACAAAGTAATCTGCTGCGCAACGGGACAAAGAAAAGCCCAAGGCCGCATATATGCCTTGGGCATAAGGCTTGATTACCTTGCTGCAAGATAGATTGCCTTTATATCCTCTCTCTCAAGTGTCATGAAGGATCCGAGGGTACGCTTGCCGAAGAAGGTTGCTTTCTCTGTCAGCGTCTCAATCTCCTCGTCTGTCGGATCTATGCCGAGCTCCTTCATGTTCACAGGCATTCTGATCGATCTGAAGTAGTCCTCCATCGCTTCTATTGTCCTGAGAGCGTCAGCATCATCGTTTCCAGATCTGCTGAAACCGAATACGCCTTCTCCGAAAAGAGCGAATCTTGCTGGATCCGTCTTATATACGTGTCGTGCCCAGCTTCCCCATATAGCGGCAAGACCTGCTCCATGGGCGACATCGAAAAGCCCTGATAGCTCATGCTCCATCTGATGGCAGGACCAGTCTCCTCTCTGGTCATTTCCTGTCTGCATGAGGCCATTGTGAGAGAGCGAAGACGCCCACATGAGATTTGCCCTTGCCTCGTAATCTTCTGGATTATCCAGGGCTTTCCTGCCATTCTCCATTACGGTTCTGATCAGAGCCATTGAGAGCTTATCCGTGAGTTCCAGCCCCTTGCCTGCATGGAAGAAGCGCTCAATTGTATGCATCATGATATCCGCGGTGCCGCATGATGTCTGATACGGAGAGACTGTATATGTCAGAGCAGGATTGAGAAGGGCGAATGCCGGCCTGCAGAAATCGCTGTTGTATCCTCTCTTAAGACCTCCGTCTTCGTTCGAGATCACAGAGCTGTCGCTCATTTCAGAGCCTGTCGCTGAAAGCGTGAGTATTACTCCGATAGGAAGGGAGCCGGTGGGTTTTCTCTTGCTGGAATAGAAATCCCAGACATCTCCAGGATTGTATATTCCGTAGCCTATGGCTTTTGCGCTGTCGATTACAGAGCCGCCGCCGACAGCCAGGATCCAGTCAACGCCTTCCTTTTTGCCAAGCTCGATTCCTTCATATACAAGGGAAAGCCTTGGATTCGGCTTCACGCCTCCAAGAAGGACATAAGGGATACCCTCTTTATCCAGCTGTGATGTGACTTTGTCCAGGAGTCCAGACTTCACAGCGCTTCCTGATCCGTAGTGAACAAGAACCTTCTTGGCGCCAGCGGCTTTAAGCTGCTCTCCAGCATGCATCTCGGCATCTTCGCCGAACAGTACTTTAGTAGGTGTGTAGTATTGAGTAAGCATTATTCATCCTCCCTTAATGCAATAACTGCCATATGCCTGAGCCCGTTTGCTTTGATGATAAGCGGTTTATCTGCTCTGACATGCATGAAATGCTCTGTTTCGCGGACAAAAGGCAATTTGCGTATAGCATCATAATCCGCTTTCCCATCATTATACATCGGGTTTATCGTGAGATACAGACAGCCTAGAGATGTCATATTCTGGAAGAAGTGCGTTCCCTGGCTTGGCTCTGCCTGTATTTCCTTCAGCCCTGTTTCCACAATCACATGTGCCTTTGATATCCCGGACCATGTGCATGGTATTCCAAGCCATCTGTCTGAAGATCCAAGACGCCCTGCTGCTATGAGCATATATTCTCCTTCAGCAAGTCTGTTGAGCATATCGAGTTCAGTAGCCATCTCTGGCATGTTCTCGCGTCTGAAGGCTTCCGGTTTTATCGTTATGATATCCCGTATTGAGTTTTCTTCTCCATTTCCCATCACCTTCTCGGCATAGATAAGGGCCTTTTCGCGTTCTCCTGCTGTTATTGAGATATCACTATAACCGGAACAGCCTGATATAGGCCTGATCTGCAGGATAGAGAAATCAGGATGCTCCCCATGCTCTGTATTGACTGCGAATTCAATCTCAACAGGCTCTGCCATGGCTTTGGTTCCAAGTTCAAGCACATCATGGATTATCGGGGCAAGCGGCAGCATATCATACTTAAGGACGCCGTTGAATGTGATAATGCGTTCTCCTTCTGCCATTGTTGATTCTGTCAGCATGCCAGTCGATGGATCCATAACAGAAGCAATGCCTCTGAAAGCTTTGGGATGCCTATCTGCCTCTTCCTGTATAGGGAGGGATATGAGATTATCTGAATTGGATAATGGATTGAATGGTGTAGTCAGATCCAGCGCATAGAATGAATCCTGGACAGAGGTTTCATTTGTAAGAGATGAGGATGACGGGGCCTTAGGTTTTGCCGGGCAGAAGCGCAGCGCGGTTCCTTCATCGACTATCACCTTTCCGAATCCGAAAGAGAGCATGCCGACGCCATCTTCGGCCTTCTGTCCGGGCACAGGATAGTAATTAAGAGATCTAGCTACTCCTGATATATTCGGATAGAGGATGCTACCATGGGCAGATCCTGTTATCTGCTGGATGATTACGGCCATTTTCTCTTCTTCCATGGAGTGGTATGTGTGCCTGAGATATTCCTTCGCACAATCAAAGTAAGTAGAAGCCCAGACGGATTTGATAGCCATTTCCAGTTCTTTGAGGCGCTTGTCATCATCCCCTGCATTGGAAATCATGCATGTCTGATATACACCAGCAAAAGGCTGGAAATGGGAATCTTCCAGAAGAGAAGATGACCTGACGGAAAGAGGTTTCTTTACGACAGAAAGGAACACTTTGAGATCCTCTTCCAGTTCATCCGGTATCTTTGCAGATAGGAAAAGACGCAGGATGCTTTCATCCGGATCATTGATGAACTGCAGGGAGGAAAGCCCATTCTCTTCCATGAATTCTGTGAAGAGCTCTGTTGAGACAACAACAGTACGGGGTATTGATAGGTATATCCCCGGGTATTTCTCCGCAAGTCCTGCAGCCTTCATCTCCATTGCTATGAAAGCCAGACCTCTTCCTTTTCCTCCCAGTGAGCCTTTGCCGATTCTTGAGAAGAAGAGGGTTTCATCGAAACTGCTTCTTGAGAATTCAGCGATGCTTCCCCTTGCTCTTTCTGCTCTGTAATTCCTTATTGTCGTATAGAGAAGATCCCTTGTTTCCTTATCGCTTCTGCCTTCATCGAGGTTGATTGGTTTTATAAGAGAGGCTATCGCGTAAAGGGACTGTGCCCTGAGCCATCTTGAGAAGTCATTGCGCTTTGAATGATAACGGAAAGATGGAAGAGGAAGATCCTTGAGTATCTCCTGCACCTCCTTCATTGTCCCTGCTTCCGCTATCTTGCTGCCATCTTCTGGGTTTATGAATATGAAAGGTCCGAAGTTGTAGTATTTTATGAAATGCTCTTCCAGATCCTGGAGTATAGTATCGGAAAGCTTCCACAGAAAGTCAGCTCCAAGCCTGTCAGCATCGGCTTTGTTCTCTTTTTCCGTTGACTGTATCAGGATCGGAACTTCCTGATTATCTTTCTTTATTGCCTCTGAGAGCCGTATGCCTGCTCCTTCATTGCCTCCTGGAGCTGGGAATGAGACATCTGTTATCACACCGAGGATGTTCTCTCTGTATCTTGAATATATATCCCAGGCTTCATCATAGCTTCTGGCAAGCATGATCTTTGGCCTTCCTCTCATCCTGAGTGTCTTGCCCCATTCATTCAGAGCCTCCAGGATAGACATCCTGTTCTGGTGTATGAGACAGGTGTACATCTGAGGCAGATATGCCGAAATGAACCGGACAGAGTCTTCGACAAGAATTATCACCTGTACATCGGCCTCATTGGTATCATGCTCGATGTTCATTCTGTCCTCAATGAGTTTGACCATCGCCAGGAATAGCGATGCATTGCCCTGCCAGTAGAAGAGATAGTCAATGAAAGGGCAGTTCTCTCCTTTCAGTTCCTTTGCCTTTCTGTGGTCAGGTGAAGGAGAGAGGGCGATGACCGGCATCGCTGGCTTTATCTTCTTTATTTCCTCGCAAAGCCCTTCAACGCGATCCGAGCCCAGATCAAGCATCGTTATGACGAGGTCGAAAGGCCGCTCATCGATAAGCCTGAGAGCAGATGCTTCCGATGATGTATGGGTAATCTTGGGAGGATTGGAAAGCCCGAGATCCGTATACTCCTTATAAAGCTCTTCTTCGACTCTTCCATCTTCTTCAAGCATGAACCTGTCATAGTCAGAGCAGATGAGGAGCACATTGTATACATGCCGGAGCATGAGATTGGAAAATGGCAGCCATGACTCATCGAGGAGATACAATCTACTTCCTCCCTATCACCCAGCTGATCGCTGATACTATGATCAGTATGAGCGCTATCCATCCGAATGCCGCAAGATATCCATCCGATACAGGAGACACGATAGGAGAGATTGCAAGGATCGCAAGATCGAGCGCAAGCAATAGGAATGAAACCCTGAAGATTATTCTGGCTATACTGTTCATGCGTCTATTATATGCCAATGATTATTTCGGTTCCACTTTCATGATAACCACATGATTCATATCTAGAATATCGATTTATAACTTAATTATTCTATTTATAATTATTGAAAATCAAAATTTGATAATTTAATATTATCGATATCATCAATAATTCAAAATTTAATCCATAGACAATGGAGATTTTAATATTTATGGATGGTAATTTTATGTTTACATCAAAATAGTGCCTGAAAAATTCATTTGACTCATTGAATTTATGGATTTACTCTGAAATCGGAGGATGATATGTACAGGCTTGATGATTTTATGGCAGACCTTGAGCGGAGAAATCCGTCAGAACCTGAGTTCATTCAGGCAGTAAGGGAAGTGACAGCATCTGTTATCGATACCGTCAATGACAATCCGATGTATATAAAGAACAGGATTCTTGAGCGTATTACAGAGCCTGATCGTGTCATCTCCTTCAAAGTGGAGTGGGAGGATGATGACGGCAATATCCATGTGAACAGAGGTTACAGGGTGCAGTTCAGCAATGCCCTTGGTCCTTATAAGGGAGGGCTCAGGTTCCATGCTTCGGTTACTGAAGGGACAATGAAGTTCCTGGCATTCGAGCAGGTATTCAAGAATGCTCTTACGACACTTCCGATGGGAGGAGGAAAGGGTGGGTCGGACTTCTCTCCAAAGGGAAGATCTGATGCAGAGATCCTGAGATTCTGCCGGTCATTCATGACTGAGCTGTATAAGTATATTGGTCCTGATACAGATGTCCCCGCCGGGGATGTCGGAGTGGGAGGCCGTGAGATAGGATACCTCTATGGACAATATAAGAGGATAGTCGGGGAGAATACAGGAGTCCTAACAGGAAAAGGCTATGGATGGGGAGGCTCTCTTGTCAGGCCTGAGGCTACTGGTTTCGGTACGATGTATTTTGCTGACAATATGATGCATGACATGGGGACAGAGCTGAAGGGGAAGCGCATTGCGGTCTCTGGATTCGGGAATGTCGCATGGGGGGCTGTAATGAAGGCATCCCAGCTTGGGGCAAAGGTCGTCACCATATCAGGGCCGGATGGATATATCTATGATGAGGATGGGGTGAATACTCCGGAGAAGTGGGCATACATGCTTTCTCTCAGGGCAAGCAACAATGATGTTGTAAAACCATATGCCCAGCGCTTCAAGGCACAGTTCGTGGAAGGGAAGAAGCCATGGGAAGTCCCTGTCGATCTCGCATTCCCCTGCGCAATACAGAATGAACTGACAGCAGATGATGCGAAAGCTCTGGTCAGCAATGGAGTAAAGGCTGTCATAGAGACATCCAACATGGGATGCACACTTGAAGCAGCAGAGCTTCTCAAGGCAAATAAGATTGCATTCGCTCCGGGAAAAGCGGCAAATGCTGGCGGTGTTGCTGTATCGGGCCTTGAGATGAGCCAGAATGCGATGCATCTGCACTGGAGCGCATCTGAAGTAGATGAGCGCCTGCGTGCAATAATGGGATCCATCCATGAAGAGTGCGTTAAATACGGAAAGACCGATGATGGTTATATTGATTATGCTAAGGGTGCGAATATAGCAGGCTTCCGCAAAGTGGCTGATGCTATGTGCCAGCTTGGATACTGATTCTATATTTCTGCGGAGATTTCCGCAGAAATACGCTTAGTTGAAAAATAAAATCTTATTTTAAAGAAGCTGAAAAATCTTTCTTTTTTTGTTCTAATACTGCATTCCGTCTAATAATATCCTCTATTGATGGTTGCAGTTTATTGTGTATGGATTTCAAAGAAGGATAAATTACTTCTTTTTCTGCTTCAGTTAAAAATCTACAAGCGGCTAGGATAACTCCGATTTTATCATATGGAATGATTGTGAAGCCATGCTTATCTGCATGAACAATTTCTCCTGGAATAATCTCTTGTCCACGTATTTGAACAGGACATTGGACTGCTTCAACGTGGACATTTGCATGAGAAACTAATATTTCTGTAGAGAAAAAACAGAAGTCCAATTTTTGGCAACAATCAATATCTCTTACCCCTCCTTCTGTTATCGTCCCTCGGGATCCCAGAGACCTGAAAATACTTGCCTGCATTTCTCCCCAGAAGGCTCCGATATGAACTGGATCCGTATCTTGCATGCAGATTATACTTGGTAGATTACATTCCGCTGTAATTTTATATAAATCATTTCGTAGTTTCTTCTGGTCTGACGATGGAGGTAGGATTGAACTGATTTTGGCTGTTATTGCTACTCCAGCAACAGGATGGCTTATATCCGATCTGAGTATCATTCCAGACCCACTATATCCATAAAGTCTATATTTATTATCAATTAACTCAAGAGCATTGCATATTGTTGGAGTATCATAATCAGTGAGAGTTGTGAGTATTTCTTCTGTATTCATTTTTCTTCCTTTCTATAAGCATTACCGACTGGTAATTGATCATTTATTGAATTACATCCAGCTCTTTGTAAGTACTATCACGAAAAGATCTTAATCGTTCCCCATCAAATAGATATAGGACAGCATTAGAATAGCTATTTCTTTTTGAAAATTGATCAAAGCCTTCCGCAATTCCTTCAATGTATTTTAATTCATTAAGGGCTTTTTGTTTCCATTTAAGAGAGTTCTCTAGAATCGCTCTTTCTGCAATAAGAGCAATTCTGCATTCTGATCGCATTGCCTTGGCAAAAAGGCAAAAAGCTTCAGGAAGAGAAGAAAGATACATCATTAAACTTTCATTAATTTTCAATTTTGAAGGAATAAACCATGTTTTCATTGACTCAGCCATTTCAATAGCTTGATCTTTTTCTTTGAAAATTATTTCAAGGTTCTCATCTATTGGTTTAATTTGTTCTAAAGAGCCGGGATCCCAATGTTCTCTGCTATGGTGAATGGTCATTATATAAAATACCATGAAATAAAGGTCGAATGGCTGAGTATTTCTATTGAAAACATGACCTCTGATATAGATTGTTTTTTTTAGAAAATCCCAGGTAAAATCAATAAGCTTCTTCAATATCTCTTGCGTATAAATATCAGATACAGTATATGGTTTTTGCGAAAATGAATCTGAGAGCAGAGGATTAATCAAGCCAAATGAGAGCCATTCGTTATAGATAGTATTCTTTTTGATTTCTGGGTTTTTTGAAGCTAATGCTCCTGCAATAAGATTTACTATACAAAAAGAATTAAAACAGCTATTTTGAAACATTCTTTCCCAATCAGTTCTAATTATTATTCCAGTGGCTCCAAGAAGATTATATTTTCTGATCATTCGTAGCATATCATCTGTGATACTGCATGGGAAAAAACCAAGACCAAAAAATTGCCCCCATGCATCAAACTCAATCCATTGAGTCATGCCATTACAATTGCCTATTGTGGGGTTATCAGGAAATGTAGGGTAAAAATCGTGAGGTGTGCTTTTTAATGCCATTATTATTGAAGGAGAGACGTCACGTGCTGCATCTATCATTGCATATTGGTGATCAGCTGTATACGCGAAATCACGGATAATCAGCTTTTTCCCAGCTTTTTCTAATGGTTTATATACTGAAGAAAGAAGCTCCCTATACCATTGATGAATATTATAATTCTTACAACGATTACATGTGCACCTGTTTCCTGCGAGAGAAACAAGGCTTTCTCTTGTTCCGGCACTCAGAATTATTCCATCGACATCTGGAAAAAGCTTAGTAAATTCAGATATTTTTTCCTCAAGAAAAGGCCACCAAAATGGATCAGTAGGGCATATTATACCTTCAGAATTACGTAAGAACGGATATTTGGATAAGACCTCTGCTGCACAGTTTAATTCTTTCTCTTCTACATATAATTCAAGCTGGGCATCTTTTATTTGATTAATAATTGATGTAAAATAATAACGGTAATTTTTTACATCTCCTTCCCGATTTTTATAGAATTTCATTGATTCTTTTTTTTCAAAATATTTTTCTGGTTTCACTATTTTATCAAGCATATCAGAACAGTGAATAACTATACCTGTGAGATTATAACGTTTTGCAAAATCTATCGCCCTTCTGATATGAAAGTTATTCCACATTCCAGAGCCGTGTATTTCCAGTAGTCTTGTATTGTATCCTAAGTTACTCATTTTGATTCATCCTATAAAGTGCATAATATAAAGGCATCAGAATGATTCTGATGTTTCTGATGCCTTTTAATCGGTAAAGATTATTAATTAGTCTTCATACAATCGGTCATAGATTTCATCAAGCACTGTTTCATATTGAGTAATTGTATTATCCCATGTTTTTCTGAACTGTTCAGAATTCTCGAATGCTGGAGTATATCCAAGATTCTCTATTGCTGCTCTGATTTCAGGATCTTCCAGGCCTTCTTTGAAACAGTTTTCGAAATATGCAATAGCCTCAGGAGGCGTACCCTTTGGAACTGCATATCCAGCGAATGACGAATTTAGCAACCAATCATATCCCTGTTCTATACTTGTCGGAACGTCTGCAAAGATATTATTTGGAATACGCTCAGGACTAAGAACAGCAATTGCACGAAGATCTCCAGATCTTACATACTCTTTTCCATCGGCGGGACACTGTACTGTTACATCGATATGTTTCCCCAGTAGTGCTGCTATTGCTTCTGCTCCACCCCCATATACGACACTGGTTATATCAGAGCCTGCAAGATAAGCAAAATATTCGAGTTCCCAATGAGTTGCGCCTCCGGTTCTATTGCATCCTAAGACGACTTCTCTTGTTTTTATTTCATTTTCAAGATCTTTTAAGTTAAAAATATCACTATCGGACCTAACAAATACAACATATGGTTGGTCAGCGACTTTTACTAAAGGTGTAAGCTCTTCTGTATATACATATGGAGTTTCCGATGTGAGAGGATTCGTACAAACACTTGCATTGGAAACGCCAATAGTGTATCCATCTGGCTTGGATTGAATAAGCTCTGTCAGCCCAATAGCTTGAGAACCACCGGGTATATTCTCAATAGCAAAAGCAGTGTCAAAATATTTTGCCCCCTGGGCGGTCCATATCCTAGCCATTAAATCCGATCCACCTCCCGCTGCATATGGAATAATCATTGTGACTTCCTTTTTGGGAACCCAATCTGTCGAAGCCGCAGGTAAAACAGATAAACAAACCAATGAAAGAATAATAAGAACATTAAAACGTTTCAGCATAGAACTAACCTCCTATTTTCATGCTTTTTCAGTAATCAGTTTTTTGATTGCTTTTCCGGATGACCAGAGAACGACAACTAAACATATGGCCATAATTACAGCTGCAATTGGTCTATCTCCGAGCATCGCAAAGAGGCTCCCATGATATAGGGTCATTGTACCTGCTAGGGAATCCTCTAATGTTCCACTTAAGAACATGGCCACAGCAAATGCTGCCATGTTATATCCTGTTGCTCTTAGGAAGAATCCAAATATTCCGCAGACAATCATTATGCCAATATCAAAGAGGCTGTTGTTTATTGCATATCCCCCTGTGAAAGTGATGAATGTAATTATAGGCATCAAAATTGAGAAATCAATTTTCAGCATGCTGGCCCAGACACCTACCAGAGGGAGATTAATTATAAGCAACATTATGTTTCCTATAAACATACTAGCAATAAGTCCCCAGAATATATCTGGATGTTCTGTGATGAATAGTGGTCCAGGTGTGATGCCATGAACAATAAATGCACTCATCAACATTGCCATTGAGCTTCTGAAAGGAAGTCCTAAACTGAGAAGAGGAACCATACCCGCATAAATTGCAGAGTTATTCGAGGCTTCTGGAGAGGCAACTCCTTCCAATGCTCCGGTTCCGAATTTTTCTGGGTGTTTACTATATGATTTTTCGAATCCATATGCTGCGAAAGATGCAATAGTTGCACCTGCCCCAGGAACTAGTCCAATGAAAAAACCAATAAGACTTCCTCTTATCATTGGACCGGTTATTGTCTTCATTTCTTTTTTATCAGGATACTGATCTTTCATAGTGAATGAAGTAAGTTCTGCGTGTTCTTCTTTTGTACAGATAGCTGTCATAAGCTCTGTGATTCCATAAACACCCATAATGAATGTTACAAAATCAATGCCTTTATATAGATCTACGACTCCAAAAGTGAATCGCAACGAGCCAAATAATTCATCTATTCCTATACAACCAACGAGCAAACCAATACAAACGACGATAATTCCTTTAAGTCTATTCTTTCCTGAAAGGTTTGTAAGGAACAGAAGACCAAAAATAACTATAGCGAAAAACTCGCCTTTGCCAAAAGACAAAGCAATACGTGCTAACTGTGTTGCACAGAATGTCATCCCTAGAAGACCAATGATACTTCCAATAAATGACGCAATTGCAGATATTGCTAACGCCTTTCCGGCTTGTCCTTTCTGTGCGAGAGGAAATCCATCAAAACATGTTACTATTGATGTTGATTCTCCTGGCATATTGACAAGAACAGATGTAATAGCACCTCCGTATTGTGCCCCATAGTAAACTCCTGCAATCATTACAATTGCTGTAAGAGGATCCATCCCATATGATATAGGTAGAAGAATCGCTACGGTTCCTGATATTCCTAGTCCAGGGAGGATTCCAATTAAAGTCCCTATTAGAACACCGCAGAAAGATGAAATTAGATTTGATGGTGTCAGAATACTTATAAATCCTTGAGTTAAAAAGACCAGAGAATCAATCATATGTTTCTCCTATATGAAGAAAGGCTTCGGTAAAGAAATATCCATTGCATAGGCAAAGAGAAGATAAACACAGACGGTAAAAATTAAAGATACAAGGATTGACTTCTTTATTGATCCGTATCCTGCCATTTTTATCATTACAACAAGACAAATGAAAGTCGAAATAATATATCCCATTGAATAAAGTAAGACTAAATAAACTGTGCATACAGCTATATACATGAGCCATTTTTTCCAATCAATCTCATCAAAACCTTTTGGTGTCTTATCAGGCTTCTTCAGTTCTAGAATACAGTTTAATAATGCAAGAAGAACCCATATCACGGAAAAAACAGTTGGAACAAATCCGGCTTTAGGATTGCTAAATGAACCAAAAGGTAGCTGTAGTGAAAGACCTAAAACAATTATTCCTGACAGAAGTATGCTAATGGCAACTATTTTATATACTTTGTTCCGAAGAATCATGATAAGCCTCCTCCCTCCTTTGAATTCATGGTTTACCAGCAATTTTTAGTTGTCAAATTTTTGAGATTCATAATGTGAATTTGAATATTCATATAGTGAATTAAATTGTTAAATTAGGATGGAAAAACTAATATTCTGAAATAAAATCTTTTATATGAATGGAGTACTTCAGTCTGTCCAGAATACTTTACAGATACTTGATTTATTCGCTTATAATGGCCCTTATTTGACAATGAAAGAAATTGGTGAATTAACAGGGTTGCATAAATCAACAGTATATAGATGTATTTCCGTTTTGGAGAAAACAGGGTATTTGGAGAAAGACAAAATTTCTCATCGATATAGATTGGGTCTTCATGTTATCCATCTTGCAAGTTCAAGAATTGATGCACTTGAATTACAGGTAGAATCAAAACCATTATTGCTTCGGCTTCAAGCAAAAACAAACTGTGCAGTTCATTTATGTATACTTGATAGGACCGAAGTTGTATTTCTTCTTACTATCGATAATTATTCAGTACTCAAATCATCGTTGCAAATTTCAAATAGCAGAAAACCAGCTCATTGCTCATCAACAGGGAAATGCCTTTTATCATCATTATCAGGTGAAGAACTCTCAAGGTTATATAAGGATTATCATTTTATAAAGTATACAGAGAACACAATCACTGATTTTAATATGTTAAAAACAGAATTAGCCAAAATTCGTAATCAATCTTATGCCATTAATATGAAAGAGATGGAAGAACAAACTGCGAGTATTGCCGTTCCTGTGTTTAATTATGCAGGAGAAGCTATAGCTTCTATTGGCGTTGGAATGCATCAGGATAGATTTACCGATGAAAAAATAAGGATGATTCTTCCATATCTTCAGAAGACAGCAGCAGAGATATCTACGAATTTGGGTTATTTAAAATGATAAAACTGTATCAATTACAAGATGATAGGTTGACACGGATATTGTTGACAACTGCTGATAGGATATTTGGAATAAAAAGACCTGTTGCTTGCCTTGCTATTTCAGCGATTCTTACTATTATGTTGTTCTTGACAACGTTTCCAGCTGAAAGGGGAAATATATTGCTGATTTTTAGTTGCCTAGTTGTAGTACTATTTTCTGTGATTGCAATTGGAAACATAAAAACATTGCCTGCTGTTAAAAATTCTATTGTCAGAAACAAAGGAGAAATTATTGAAATAACATTCGATAAAGCAAATAAGTTGGCTATCTGTGGGTGGGTTTTTTGTCCAGAAATGACAATAAGCCAATTTTGGCTGGAGGATTATTATATTATTTTTTTTTAAATCAGATTTAAATGTTTCCATGGTTCTATGCTTAATTAATGAAGACTCCTTTGAAGATATTTTATGCATTGCTAACTATTTGAATTCTAAAGGGCGAAGGTTAATTAGATTAAATCCAAAGAAAAAATATTCTTTTTATATGAACCGATGATTGCATTAATCAGGCAGAAATTTTTCTTGACAACAGAGAATATCAAAATATACTGAAACTAGATTTTGAATACAAAATTTTTTAGGAAGGACTTATGATAGGAGTTTCGCCAGCCTTTTTCTTTTCGATTTATTCAAAGGAATTCACGGTTTCCGATTATATTTCTGGTATTTCTCTGCTTAAGGGAATGGGATTTTCTGCATTTCAGCCTGAAATATATTTTGAAGAGGCTATTGATGACTGGAGAAAGAATGCAAAGCTGGTAGCATCTGCCGCGGTCGATAATGGTCTTGCTGCATCGCAGTTTGTGGCTCATTTCCTTATTCATTCCACTGAAAATGATAGTGTGCTGTTTTCTGATTATGGCTTCGATCAGTTCCATTCTGTCTGCAAGATAGTGTCTGTCTTCTCTGATATTGATACAGTCACAATCCCTGTCGGCCCATTCCGGATTGAAAACCACGATTTTGATTTCAGCCGCAGATGGGATGCCCTTTTAAGAAAGTTCTCTGAATTCGCTCTGATTGCAGAAGAATTCGGATTCCGTATTGCTCTTGAGGTCCTTCCTGGATCCCTTGTTGGTAATACTGATGCTCTGCTTAATCTGATAGACGGAATAGGCCTCAAAAGCATTGGATTGAATTTTGATACAGGCCATCTCTTCAATTCACATGAAATCATCGAGATGGTTCCATCTAAATTGAATGGCCATATTTTCGGAACGCATATAAAAGATTGCGGACGTTCGGTTATCCCGGGAGAGGGACTGCTTGATTTCAGGAATATTCTTTCTGCGCTTAGAGAAAGCGGATATGAAAGAAGCATTGATCTTGAACTTGCAATAGAAGGGGAGAGGAATGAGATCATCGATGGATACATAAGAGGCCGGAAATATATTGATACGCTGGTTGCTGAACAACAGGAGGAGATAGAATGAAATATTCAGTTATTACATCGTTTCTTGGAAGCTCGAAGGACCGTTTCCATGATTATAATGAACCAAAGACTCTTGCGCAGAAATTCGAGATGGCAAGCAGGATAAAGGGAATGTCGGCGGTGGAGGTTGTCTATCCATATGAGGCAAACAATGTCGAGGAAACCCTTGCTCTGATGAAGAAATACAATCTTGGAATTTCTGCTGTGAACGTCAATATCAAAGCAGAGCCGGAATTCAAGATGGGTGGTATCACTTCTTCCAATAAGAAGATAAGGGAGAAAGCGATCAGCTTCATGAAAGAAGGAAAAGCGTTCGCAAAAGCTCTTGGGGTAAATAAAATCCAGGTCTGCCCACTGGGTGATGGGTATGAATTTGCGTTTGAAGCTGATTATGAGCAGAACTGGACCTGGCTTAAGGAAGCATTCAGCGAGGTCGCTGATTATCTTCCTGAAATCCTTTGCTGCATAGAATTCAAGCCAAGTGAGACAAGGGGAACATGTTTTCTTTCGAATGCATCCAAGACGGTGCTGCTGATTAAGGAGACTGGCAAGAAGAATCTTGGAGTGACCCTTGATTTCGGCCATGCGATGTATGGGGGAACGAATCCTGCAGAGGAGCTTTCCATAATACATGCCGCCGGAGTCCCATATTACATTCATATCAACGATAATGATGGGAAATGGGATTGGGATTATTTCTGCGCAGCCAAGCATCCTCTCGAATATCTTGAGTTTGTATACTATCTTATTAAATTCGGATATGACGACTACCTTGTTTCTGATACATCACCTACAAGAACCGGAATAGAATCTACTTTTGCAGCAAACAATGAAGTGACTGAAAGATTTGTTCAGATTGCAAAGAGTCTCGATGTAGAATCTCTTAGAAGCACAGAGAAAGATTATATGATTCTCTGGAAAGAGATTGAGAATAAATTCTTCAAATAGGAGAAGCTATGGAACATAAGATCGTCATCCTTGATGGATATACAGAAAATCCGGGAGATCTGAGCTGGGACGGTTTCCGTGCGCTTGGTGATCTTACCGTTTATGATAGAACAACAGATCCAAATGATATTGTCCCGAGGATAGGTGATGCAGATATTGTTTATACAAACAAAACACCTATCCAGAAAGATGTCCTGGATAATGTTCCTTCGCTGAAATTCATCGGAATCCTTGCGACAGGCTATAATGTTGTAGATGTTGAGTATGCAAGAAAAAAGGGAATAACTGTTTCCAATATACCGACATATGGAACAGCAGCCGTGGGGCAGTTCGCAATTGCGATGCTCTTGGAGATATGCCATCACGTTGCGCATCATAGCGATGCCGTTCATCAGGGAAGGTGGACGAGTTCTCCCGATTGGTGCTTCTGGGATTACCCACTGATTGAGCTGGATGGGAAGACGATGGGGATTATCGGGTATGGCAGGATCGGACAGGCAACAGGCCGTATAGCAAAAGCCCTTGGCATGAACGTTCTTGCATATGATATGAACAGAAATCTTTCCCTTGAAGATGAGCATATGCATTATGCTGATATGGATGAAGTTCTTTCCAATTCAGATGTCATTGCTCTGCACTGTCCTTTGTTCAAGGATAACGCAGGAATGATAAACAAGGATTCAATTTCAAAGATGAAAGATGGGGTGATCATCCTGAATAATTCCCGGGGACCTCTCATCAATGAAAATGATCTGGCAGATGCGCTCAATAGCGGTAAAGTCTATGCTGCGGGGCTTGATGTTGTATCATCAGAGCCGATTGATGAAAACAATCCTTTGCTAAAAGCAAAGAACTGTTTCATAACACCGCATATCAGCTGGGCTCCAAGGGAAAGCCGACAGCGCCTGATGGATATTGCCGTGAATAATCTTAAGGCATTCCTTGCAGGGCGTCCGGAGAACGTCGTTAACTGATAGTTGTTAAATCGAGGAGAGAGGATTGAATACAGAATGTCGCTGATTAATTCATTTGACAGGTGATTTATTTGCGATAAAATAATTTTGTATACAAAATTTAAAAAAGGAGAGATTGGAACATGAAAAAGGCATTGAGTATTCTTATTATTTCTATTGTCTTTGTCTCTGCACTTTTTGCCAGTGGCAGCGGTGAGGTTTATCCTAGCCGTGATATTACTGACATCTGTGTATTCGGAGCTGGTGGCGGAACTGATGTTGCTAACCGTGTTATAGCTGCCGAGATGGGAAATATCCTGGGGGTTAACATTAATGTCAACAATGTTACAGGTGGTGCAGGTGGATCAATCGGTCTTTATCAGGCCTATGACCAGGCATCTGATGGATATACAATCATAGGAGTTTCAGAGTCCTGTGTAGCTTCAGCTGTAATGGGTGGCTTCGATAAGAGAATGAATGTATTTGATTTCTTTATCATCGGTGGTTCTCCGGATATCATTTCCGTAACTCCTGATGCCCCATTCCAGACTGTTGAAGAGCTTGTTGAATATGCAAAAGCCCATCCAAATGAAATCAAAGCTGGTGCAAGCACAGTAGGATCCCTTCACCATCTCAATCTTCTTGGATTCATGAATGGTGCAGGAATACAGGTAAATTTCATCCCTTATGACGGATCAGCATCAGCCCAGAACGCTGCAATGACAGGTGAGGTTTCTCTTGTTATAACTTCTGTGCAGGAACAGGCAGAGCTTATCAAGGGTGGATTGCTCAGACCGCTTGCAGTACTTATCCCAGAAGCATATGAGTTTGAAGGACAGACAATCCCATCGGCTTTTGACTCATATCCTGATATGACAAAGTATCTTCCTCTTGAGCAGTGCATCGGATTCGCAATCAAGTCTGATGTCCCGGATGACAGGAAGGCAATCATCATCGATGCATTTGAGAAGGCGATGGCCAGCGATACTCTCAAAGAGTATGGTGAGAACAACTATTTCACACTGTCAGGAGCTTATGGCGATGAGGCAAGAGCAATAGTCGATAACCTTGAAAGCGTATTCAGCTGGACGCTTTATGATCTTGGCGCAGCAAGATTCAGCCCGGAGGATTTCGGTATCCCTCGTGTCTGATTATGTACGATATCCCGGGCATCTATCTGCCCGGGAGTATGATGAGGAGTTTGAAGAATGATAGATAAGAATAAACTCAGAGGATCTGACATAATATCCGGAGGGCTTTTCGGCGTTCTTGGCATATATATTCTTATTGAATCCTTCCAGATGCCATTAAGTGATTCTTATGGCGGAGTTACAACGCATTGGTATGTCTCTCCTGCGCTGATGCCTATCATAATAGGTATAGGAATGATTCTCCTTGCGATAGCAATAATCGTGAATGGAATCAGGAATGGAGGAAAGGAACAGCTCGAAGCAGAGCGGAATGAAAAGAAAGGGAAGCCTTTCATAGATGATAACAAGATCAGATTCTATGCTGTCATGCTTCCCCTTGTTTCGATTGTCTTTATTAATCTTAATACTATCGATTTCTATCTGAATGCTGTCATGTATCTGCTTTTCACGACATGCTTCTTCTACCTTGAGGATATGGTGTTTCTCAAGAAAGGCATCACTATAGCGACGGTATTTGAAATCATAATTGCTGCACTTCATTTCTCTGGAGTGGATCGTAAGCTGACACAGGTCTTTTTTGCTTCAATGGATCTGATTGGCCTTGCTGCGGTAATCGTTATGAATATCAGCCTGATCATGTATGCGAAGAAGGCAGGGAATGAGGTTTATATGAAGAAGGCAAAGCATATAATGCTTGTTTCATATATCATGCCTCTTCTGATTGTTCCTCTTTTCAAGTTCGCACTTAGGGTACCGATGCCTCATGAGGGAGGATTCATCAACCTCATGTCGATGGTCTATTACGCATTGAGGTAAAAGCTATGGGTATATTTGAGAATTTTGGATTATTTTTCACACATCTGTTTGGTATTCTGACAAACCCTATAGATCTTTTGCTATTATTGGGTAGTGTTTTCCTCGGGATTGTATTCGGAGCGTTGCCCGGACTTACCGCAACATTAGGTGTGGCCTTGTTGACGACGCTTACTTATGGAATGTCTTTGGAATCCGCAATGGTCTGTCTTCTTGGAATATATGTAGGTGCTGTCTATGGAGGTTCTTTTGCATCGGTTATGATCAATATCCCCGGAACGGCAGCAGCTGCAGCAACAGCGCTTGAAGGCTATCCAATGGCGAAGAAAGGGTTGGCAGGAAAAGCTCTTGGACTGACGACATCTGCTTCTGCTATCGGAACAGTTGTTGGTATGTTCTTTGTCGTGATTTTCACGCCGCTTATTTCAAGACTGGCATTGGAATTCACATCCTTTGAATTCTTCCTTCTGGCTTTCTTCGGCATTATGATAAGCGGATCGATATCCTGCCCTGATACCGTACAGAAGGGTTGGATTGCAGGTTTCTTAGGACTGTTCCTCGCTATGGTCGGACGTGATCAGCTTCAGACATATCCACGCTTCACATTCGGCATTACATCGCTGGAAAGCGGTATTGAGACTGTTCCTGTTCTGATTGGAGCTTTCGGTATTCCGCAGATCATACAGGTTCTTAAAGATAAGACAGAGGTTCCGAAATCGAATAAACTTGAGAAAGTTCTGCCTTCCTGGGCTAAAATTGCAAAGAATATCAAGACGATAGTTTCGTCTTCACTTATCGGTGTAGGAATCGGAGCTGTTCCGGGTATCGGCGAGGATATTGCAGCCTGGTGTTCATATGGTGCTGCTAAGAAGTCCAGTAAGCACCCTGAAGAGTTCGGACATGGTTCTGAAGAGGGTATTATTGCATCTGAGACAGCAAATAATGCCTGTATTGGCGGTGCTATGATTCCTCTGCTTTCCATGGGAATCCCTGGAAGCCCACCGGCAGCGATGCTTCTTGGTGCTTTCCTTCTCCATGGCATTGCACCAGGACCTATGCTTGAAGTTGAAAGGCCGGGATTCACTTTATTGGTGTCTGCGATACTTCTTCTTGCATCGATCGCGATGTGGATTGTCGGTATTCTGATGGCGAAACAGGTTGTTAAGCTTCTGAAGATACCCCCGCAGCTTCTTATGCCTGTTGTCGGTGTTCTCTGTATCGTAGGATCATATGCTCTCGGACTGAAAGCTATAAACCTTTACCTGATGGTTCCGATGGGTATTGTCACATACTATCTTACAGAAAGAGGCTATCCGGTACCTCCTCTCATCATTGGAGTAATCCTTGGTGGAATGGCTGATGCCAATCTCAGACGTGGACTGATGGTATCAGAAGGAAGTCTTATGCCATTCGTAACAAGACCTGTTGCTCTGATTCTTGTTCTTGTCATACTGTTTACTTTCCTTAACAATACGGCAGTTTTCAAGAGATTCAAGGCAAAGCTTTTCAGAAGAGGCAAGGCTGCGTGATTAAATGACAGGGCTGATAATGCATCGGCCCTGTTTCAATGGAGATCCGATGGATTGGTTATATGTTGTCCTGGATGATGATCCGACTGGTGTCCAGACGGTTCATGATGTTTCTGTATATACAGGTTTCGATGAAAGCACAATTGAAGAAGCTTTCATGACTGAGAAGGATATATTCTTCATCCTTACGAATTCACGGTCGCTATCTTCTGCTGAAACCGAAGCTCTTCATAGAATGCTGCTTAGGAATATAAACCGGGCTGCGATTAAGACAGGGCGGCGATATGCGATCATAAGCAGAAGCGATTCCACTCTTCGCGGTCATTATCCGCTGGAAATGGATGTGATTGCTGATGAAATGCAGGGGCTCACAGGTAAAAGCGTGGATGCAGAGCTTTTCGTTCCATTCTTTGAAGAGGGTGGCCGGATTACACGCAATGGGATTCATTATCTTCAGAACAATGGAGTCAGCATACCTGTAGCAGAAACAGAATTCGCCAAGGATAAGACATTCTCTTTTTCTTCATCTGATCTCCGGGAATATATTGAAGAGAAGACTGATGGCCAGGTTGCTGCCGAGGATGTATGCATTCTCGATTCCAGCAGCCAGACAGAAGATGATATGACAAGAATGCTTCTGAGCGCATCCGGTCGCAGGCGGTTTATCATAAATGCTGCTGGATATGATGATCTGGTCAAACCTGTGAAGGCATATGAAGCAGCATTGCAAAAAGGGAAAAGCATAATAGTCAGATCCGCAGCATCCTTTGTCAAAGCAATAAGCCATCAATCTGACATTCCTTTTGTTGATGGGACGGCTATCAGCAAGGAATGCAGGAAAAACGGAGGGCTCATAATCATTGGATCCCATGTGAAGCTCACTACGATCCAATATGAGAGATTATTGGCTCTTGATGGTCTGGAATCGATAGTGTTTGACCAGCATAAAGTCCTTGTCCCGGATGGACTGAAGGCAGAGACGCTGCGTGTTGCTCATCTGGCTGATCAGGCGATCAGAGAAGGCCGGAACACCGTTATCTCCATCCGACGTGAACGGATAGATTTCGGAGATGATAAGGAAAGAAATCTTCAGATGTCAGTGCTGATATCAGATGCAATCACCGATATTGTCCGCAACCTTCATGTCCGGCCCGCTTTCATCATAGCAAAGGGTGGAATTACCAGCAGCGAGATCGGGAAGAATGGCCTGGGTGTCCGTAAGGCAGAGGTTCTTGGACAGATCGATAAAGGGATTCCTGTATGGAGAATCGGACTGGAGAGCCGCTTCCCTGGCCTTCTATATGTTATCTTCCCGGGGAATGTCGGCAATGAGGATACTCTCTGCAATATAGTTCGCAAGTTGATTATATGACTTTGTATGCATCGGCATGCAGATTTGAAAGGAGGAAGAATGAAGAAGATTATTCTAGCTGTTGCGCCTGTTGCACATATGGAAAAGGAGATTCCGGCAGGGGTTGTCAATCCTGTAGATCCTGAGATGCTTGCTGCTGAGGTCATAGAATGCCAGAAGGCTGGCGCCTCTCTTGTTCATCTCCATGTCCGTGATACAAGCGGGAGAATTGTCGGAGATCTTGGTACGTTCTCTCATACGATTGATTTGATCAGACAAGGCTCCGATATCATCATCCAAGGATCAACAGGGGGTGTTTCAGATCTCTCCCTTGATGCGAGATCTGTTGCTGTTGAAGAGTCTCGGGTTCAGATGGCATCCCTTAATATGGGTACTACGAACTTCAATGAAGGGATTTATGTGAATACTTTTTCGGATATCCGGTATTGGGCTGGGAAAATGAAGAAGTATGGTGTAGTTCCTGAGCTTGAAGTCTTTGATACTTCCATGATCGATACCTGTCTGATGATGAAGGAAGAAGGGGTACTGCAGGAGCCTTTGCATTTTAATTTCTCTGTAGGCTTCAAAGGGTGCATTGCAGCAAGAAGCGAGAATCTGTTCATTCTGAAGAATCTGCTTCCTCCTGGATCAAGCTGGAGCATACTTCATGAAGGTATGAGCGATTTTTCCATGCTTGCTTCCGCTCTGGCCTTCGGGGCAACAGGAATCAGAGTCGGGTATGAGGATGGATTCTCTTATCATCCTGGGAAATATATGAAAAACAGAGAGCTTGTCGCAAAGGCCTCGGAACTCATCCGCTATTTTGGATTTGAGCCAGCAACGGCAGAGGAAGCCAGGGAGATGCTTGGTATAACAAAGGTGTGAAGCCCGGGGGTGTACTAAGCATTAAACGAAAAGGAAGTTCTTTTATTGTAATAAAAGATTTTGTATACAAAATTTCTAACTGGTGCTAAACTTCAGTTAGGTCAAAAAGGAGAAAATATATGACGCGTGAAGAGAAGGTGGATTATCTAAAGCAGAAAGCCAAAGAAGTAAGGAAGACTATTCTTACGATGATTCATGCTGCGCAATCCGGGCATCCGGGCGGATCTCTTTCGGCAGCTGATATAGTTACAGCCCTGTATTTTGATGAAATGAATGTATTTCCTGATGATCCCAGAAACCCGGATCGGGACCGTTTCATTCTCTCAAAGGGCCATGCCTGTCCTGTGCAGTATGCTGCATTGGCTCTCAGGGGTTTCTTCCCTTATGAGACAATCATGACACTCAGGAAAGAGGGATCCATCCTCCAGGGGCATCCGGATATGAAACGCTGCCCTGGTATTGATATATCTACTGGATCTTTAGGGCAGGGACTCAGCTGCGGAGTCGGAATGGCGATTGCAGGCAAACGGGATGGAAAGAATTACCGTGTATTCGTTGTCGTCGGAGACGGGGAAAGCGATGAAGGGCAGATATGGGAGGCTGTAGAGACTGCTTCGAAGTATAAGCTGGATAATCTGGTGATCATCCTGGATCGCAACAGGCTGCAGAATGATAACACCTGCGAAGTGGTAATGCCTAATCTTGATCTTGTGAAGAAATTCGAAGCATTCGGCTGCAATACTCAGCATATTGATGGACATGATATGGGGCAGATTGTCGATGCATTTGAAAATATCAGAAAATCCGATTTCCAGGGACCTTTTGCAATTGTTGCTGAAACTGTGAAGGGCAGGGGTGTTTCATTCATGGAGAATGTAGTGAAATGGCATGGTGTTGCTCCTGATGATGAAGAGTATGAGAGCGCGATGAAAGAAGTGGAGGGTATGTGAATGACTGTATTTGAAAAGGGAAAAGCGACAAGAGAAGCATATGGAAAAGCGATATTGGAACTTGGACTGGAGAATAAGTCGATTTACGTTGTGGATTGCGATATCGGCAAATCATGCAAGACCCTTGAATTCGCAGCACAATGCCCTGATCAGCATATTAACGTAGGAATTGCTGAGCAGAATGCTGCTGGTGTCGCTGCTGGTCTTGCTTCATGCGGTAAGATTCCGTTTGTAACAACATATGCGGTCTTTGGAAGCATGCGTATGCTGGAACAGATCAGGCAGGAGGTCTGCTATACCCATCTGAATGTTAAGGTTGCATGCTCCCATGGTGGTTTTACTCCAGCCAATGATGGAGCGAGCCATCAGGGTATAGAGGATGTCGGTATTTACCGTACAATCCCTGGAATGACAATCATCACGCCATCTGACTATGAGTCCGCATACAATCTTGTGAAGAAGGCAGCTGCAATGGACGGTGCTGTATATCTCAGATTCACCAGAGATGCAGTCCCTTGCATATATCCAGAAGGAACAGATTTTGAGATCGGAAAATCAATGATGCTGAAAGAAGGGAAGGATGTGACGATAATCTCTTCCGGCGATGTTCTTTCCTTTGCTTATAATGCTGCAGAGGTTCTGGAGGAGAAGGGGATATCAGTAAGATTGATCGACATGCATACGATTAAGCCTCTTGATAAAGAAGCAGTCCTTAAAGCTGCCGCAGAAACCAAAGGCATTGTCACCGTTGAGGATCATAACATAATCAACGGCCTTGGCTCTGCCGTGTGCGAGGTGATTGCTGAGAAAGGAGGATGCAGAGTCAAACGCCTTGGAATCCAGGATAGATTCGGAGAATCTGCCCCATATAAGAACCTTTTGAAGAAAAACGGAGTCTCTGTTGAGGATATTGTCTCTGCTGCAGAGAATCTTATAGGCTGATAATCCGCAGAATGCATCAGGAGCTGTTTTCAGTAATCGCTGGGTACAGCTCCTTTTTCATAATTTCCTTATTATATTATCCCGGAACATGCTGCAGGAGGGAAAAACATCAGTAGCCCATGATGAAATATGGGGTAAAAATGCTAAAAGTATTTGTAGGTTGCTTTAAAATATTGTAATGTAAGCAATCATAAAAAGGAGATTGATTATTTTATGTATCAGGGCCTAGCTGCTAAAGCATATGACCGTATCAGACAGATGATAATTTCGGGTGAGCTTAAGCCAGGCCAGAAACTGATTCAGGAAAACCTTGCTGCAGAGCTTGGGGTTTCCAGGACGCCTCTTCTCCAGGCAATATCAAGACTCAGCAAAGATAATCTTGTTGTTTGTATTCCCCGCAGGGGAGCATATGTAAGAACGCTGGATGAGAAAACGATAATTGATGTTTTTGATGTCCGCTGTGCTTTAGAGCCTATGGGGGCAGCGCTTGCTGCTTCGAATATCACAGATAAGGAGCTGGAGGAGCTCAGGAAAGTGATATCCGAAATGGAGGAAGCAGTTTCCAGCAATGACTCCAATGCTTATATTGAGCTTGATCTGGCCTTTCATGCGAAAATCATGAAGAGCAGCAGAAATCAATATATTTATGATATAATCAAAGGGTTTTCGACAACAATGCTTACCCGCGATATGCTTTTGAAAAGCATTGAAGAATCCCTTTGGGAACATAAAACCATTTTCAACAGCCTTTCCAGACGGGAGGCGATTGCCGCAAAGACAGCAATGGAATACCATCTGAATGATAATTCCAGAGTCAAGCTGAGAGAATTGCTGAAAAGCGAAGCTAAGGTATCCATTGAAGGATAATGATGTTCTCTTTTGGTTTTGCAAGGTGTTCTGATGAATGTGAAAATAGATAATACTTCATTGAAATCGTACGTTTATAATGAAATCAAGCAAATGATTTACGCAGGGAAATTCCCTCTGGACCAGAAAATCAACAAAGCGGAGCTGGCTGAGCATTTCAATTCAAGTCTGACTCCGATAAACGATGCGTTGAATCGTCTCGTAGGTGAGAAATTCCTTACCTTGGAATCGAGAAAAGGATACTTTGTAAGGGAGTTCTCCGTTGAAGAGATGATAGAGTTCTTCGAGATCCGCGCAGGGATTGAAGGAATGGCAATACGCCTATGTGCAGAGAAGCTTGCGGATGAGGGGATCGGCCGTATAACATCATTCTTCCAAGGGTATGATTTCCCATTATCCCCAGAAGAGGAGTCCAGGTATAGGCAAGAGGATAATCATTTCCACTCATTGATAGTTGATCTGGCCAATAATATTTATATATCAGATATTATGAATTCCCTCGGTGTTCTTGCAAAATCCTATCAGAAGGGACTGCTCCGCGATCCGGAAGAAACATATCCAGAACATCATCAGATAATGGAAGCTCTGCAGCGGCGCGATGGGGATCTGGCTCAGTCTCTTATGATCCATCATCATCTTGCGACAAGAAATCATCTGAAGAAGATTAAGAGCATGTAGAACACAAAATCATAAATTTATTTATGTGGGATGTTGACAGGCGAGTGAAGTTGTTGTAAAAGATAGTTAGCCATAGCTAACCAAGTCATTCAGGAGGTGAGGAGAAGGGCCAGAATCCACCTGCAGAGACATTCCGGTACCCCTTTGCGGGTTTTCCACATGGAAACTTCTCCTCAGCTCCTCTTTTAATTGTTGCCAACTCCTCTTACTTGCGGTATCCTGCATAATTGCAGGAGATTATTGTGTTATGCAGTTTTCTCCTGCATTGAAATATCAATATTTGGCTGTGGCATTGCCACAATTGCAGAATTTGAGGAGTGTTATAATGGCAGACAAGAAAATGGTTACCATTGATGGAAACACCGCTGCAGCGCATATAGCATACGCTTTCAGTGATGTAGCCGCGATTTACCCGATTA
>CALXKZ010000083.1 GCA_944389065.1 uncultured Spirochaetaceae bacterium | reverse complement strand
AAGGCGTGATAATCGACAAGAAGTTTCTTGATGCAGTGAAAAGAAGATATCCAGATACGAAAGGAGCTTTCCGTCAGTATGCGATAGCTGTTGATGACTTCCCGCACTTTGCTGTTGACTGGAATGGCTGCGATACGTTCATCCAGAGTAAGGCGATAGTGCATGATTATGGCATATCCCCGGATCCTGATTCATTCTTCAAGGAGCATTCCCAATCTTTAGGATTTGTCCGTTCGTTTCTGTATGAGCATATCGGCTGTAGGAAGATGACAAGAAATATAGCAAGAGTGAGGAACGATGATTAAATCAACTGCCTGTCTGCAGCTTGCAGCCGTCATCATTGAATTTCTTCTGCCCTGGATTCTCAAGAGATTCTATCCTGGATACGACTCAAAAATTAAGATGTCCTCAGCTGAAGAGAAGTGATGCTAATCTTCTGGTGACGGCCAGAAGAGGCTGAGGCAAGCCATGCATTTTTAGTGATGGAGTACAGGTATCTGTATCTACCTCTTTCAAAAAAAATAGGCAGCTTCAGTTAATCGATTACTTATTCAGGGGGACTGGCCAGCGCTGCCGCGCAGGCCAGAGCCCAATAATAAAATTGAAGGGGGCGTTGCTCACTTCCATGATGAATGAATCGTTTCTTTCTCGGCTGAATACAGTTAAGGAGGCATATCCATGGAAGGAGTGCCGAAGGGCATCGGGCAGTTCAGCCGCATCATAGGGCTGGACCTGGCAAAGAAGACATTCAAGGGCTGTATCCTCACAGAAGAGAAGAACTTCGAGGACAGGAAGATCATTACTGGGGAGATGGATCCGGAAGGAAGAATGCATTTCATCACGGGAATGTTAAAGGCCGGAGATCTTGTTGCGATGGAAGGAGGGACATCATCCTTCAATTTCGCAAGGGAGATCATGGAATATTCAGAGGCTGCTGTTGTCGTCCTTAACCCGGGCAAGCTGCACAAGGCCTTCGAATCCCAGATCAAGACCGACAGGCTCGATGCGGTGAGGATCGCCCATTATGTGAGGGATACAAAGCCATCATCCTGGTGCGCGGTGGAAGTCCCCACGGAAGAGGAATCGGAGCTGAGGGCAGTCATCAATTCATACAACCTTGCCAAGAAGGACAGGACGATGAACATCAACAAGCTTCATGCCACATTCAACCAGAACGGCATACCCTTCCTGAAGAAGTCGGATCTGCAGGACAATGACAGCAGAATCGGGAATATAGCGAGATACCTCTCCGGCATGGCCATGCAGGATGCATGCCTTACGGAGGCAAGGATAACACTCATAGAGAGGCAGCTCAGCGAATACATAGGGATGATGCGCCAGGCCCTCATGAGCCATCCGGAAGTATCCCTGGTATGGCTGTCATTCCCAGGCATAAGGACAATAGTCGCAGCATCGCTCCTTGCATACATAGGCGATGGCAGCCGCTTCTTCTCCGCTTCCCAGCTAAGGAACTATGTCGGCCTTGTCCCTATGGTGCAGCAGTCTGGCGACTACAGCTTCCAGGGCAATGTCTCATGGAGAGGATGCAAGCCGGTGAGGAAAAGCATCATGCAGAGCGCATGGAGCATCGAGTCACTCAAGGCTGACTGCCCTCTCAGGGACGAATGGAAGGCACTTGAGGCCAGGCATAAGAGGAAATCCACGATATCTGTCCATATTGCGAACAAGATCCTCTCGTTAGGATGGGTGCTTCTCAGGAAGAAAGAGCTCTATAACGGATTCGGCGACTACAGCAGGCTGATGAGGAAGCTCAGGGAAGAAGGTCTGGGTGCCATCGACTGCAGCATGTTCCCTGAGCTGATGGCATCCCTGAATCCATAAGCCAGATTCAGGATAGCTTCCATCGCTCTTTTCAGCAACCCTCTTTTCTACAGGGGGCGCTTCTTTATGCCTTCTTGATGCTGTCAATCTTCGAAATTGATCCATTGATCCGGCTAGATTCCATTGATCATAAGGCCATTTCTCTTTCTTATTGCATCTTCTATTGACAGCTTCGGACAAATAAAAAATAGAGGGTATCTCACCCGCCCTTGAGGGGTGCCCCGGGTCTTTCGACCAGCCCCTAACTGGGTTCCCAGTTATTTAGCATATACTTGTATTTACGCTGAAAAACAATCCTTCGCACCGGGGTATTGGACCCAGCGTTCCGGTGGCTACGCGTATCGCCGCCTACACGAATCAAGATCAAAACCGGATGGTAATGCAAAACATAGGGAAAGACTTCAATGGCGGCACTATTGTCATCTTTTCTATTTCCTTTCTGTATAGTTCCATAGACATTTGGTTCTGATGAAACTGACTCCTTTGGGAATAAGGAGCCAGTCTTATTATGACTAAAAATCAGATAAAGAATCCGGAACCTTGAATCAAATCGCCCCATACTCTGACAGCAGCTTCTCTATATCCGTACCGTTTATGCGTTTCAGAGCTTCCTTCATCGCAAGTTTTTCCTTCAAGCCCATATCCATCTCTGTGAGTTTTGAGCCATCACGCAGAGAGACAGAAGCGCGGACAAGATCTCTGACATCGAAGGCACTTCCCCATACTTCAGGAACTCCACGGTCCACGTTCATCAGTGTATACACAGCTTCCATGGCAGTTCTTATCGAATATTCAGTTGTGAAGATCGTATCTCGCTCCGTCTCTGCAAACTGCCCTATGAATGCGAAATTGATAGCGCCATCTGGAACGACATAAGGACGATCACCAAGACTGCGGGGCATGAAGAATGCAGTGATATATGGCATCATGCATGGGATTGTATTGCAGCTGTTCTCTGCAATATCCACAATATCCTTCTCTGGCACTCCTATATGATAGAGCCATTCCATCGCGATTTCCTTGCCAGTGCATTCACTCATCTGCTTTCTGACAAAATCACCTTCAGTAAATGGGAAAAGCCCATATATCCAACCTACAAGCTCATTCTTCTTCTGTGCTCTGAACTGTGGCTGCCTGTTGAAAGTCCAGCTTAAAAGCCATGAAGAATCGCGAGCTGTGACGATGCCTCCTGTGACGACTTTACCTGAATATGGATTGCGCTTCGCTATCTTCTCGATATACGGGACAACACGTTCATCAGAAAGCGTGACAGTCGCACTCATCCATGTTGTCTTCAATGGATCCGAACAGAATTTCTCCGGATGCCCAAAATCATCGGCCTGTGCCGCAATACGTTTCCAGAGATCCCATCCACCTCCCCTCTTCAGCTCCGGTCTATACGGAGCTTTCTCATTCTGGCTTCCGAGTGTACTGTTCTCCACACAGCCGCCAGGAGTTATGAAAAGAAGATCATCATCGGTCAGTGCAATGCTTCTCTCGCCTTCTTTATCCATCATTGAAATGGATACAGCACGTTTCTCTCCATTAGACACAGAGAATCTGACATCGGTTACTTTTGTCTCAGTTATGATATCAACACCTTGATTCTCAAGATATCTTTGCAGTGGAAGAATCATCGACTCGTACTGGTTGTACTTCGTGAATCTGAGGGCAGAAAAATCAGGAAGACCATCAACATGATGAATATAGCGTTTTATATAGATCTTCATCTCAAGAGCTGAATGCCAGTTCTCAAAAGCGAACATCGTTCTCCAGTAAAGCCAGAAATTACTATCAAGAACTTCCTTTGAAAAGACTTCTTCAATGGACTTATCATACAAATCCTCATCGGGGGTGAAGAAAAGACGCATAATCTCAAGCTGTGCCTTATCGGAAAGCGCGAACTTTCTGTCGGTTCTGCCGTCCTCTCCCCTGTTTTTCGTTGCTCTCATAAGAGAATAGTTGGGATCATCCTTATTCAGATAGTAATACTCATCGAGTACACTCATACCTTCATTCTCAATCGAAGGAACGGAACGATAAAGATCCCACATGCACTCGAAATGATTGTCCATTTCACGCCCGCCTCTCATAACATAGCCGAGCCCTTCATAATCCCATCCATCACAGGCTCCGCCTAGTACAGGATCCTTTTCGATAATATGAACACGACTGCCATCAACATAGGCATCGCGGACAAGAAATGCTGCTGCTGAAAGTGCAGCAAGCCCAGAACCAATTATATATGCAGATTTCCTGTCTGCACCTTCCGGCTTTCTTGGTCTGACAAAAGCTTCATAATTGCCACTTGAATGATACATTTTGTTTCCTCCTGACCTGAAACTACCGGAAAGGAGGAACGGAGTGCATTTACAATTTCACACCTTTGTCAGGAATTCTTGCACCACGGATTGAATGTAAGGAAGCAAAACGTTCTACGGCCTTCTCGAAGCTACCTGCCATCACTAATTCTATCCGCTTTATCATCACATCAGGCTTCTCTCCCATGCCATCACCTATCCAGTCAAGCATGATGCCAATGAAGGCGTATGAATAGAAAGAAGCTATGAACATCAGCTCGTCATCGGACAATCTGGCAGATGCCTCAGTTTCTCTCAGAACAGAGAGCAGGAGCTCTGTCACTGGTCCTGTAAGGCTCCGTTCCATCTGTTCACGGCTCAAGGAATTATAGACATTAAAGACAAAGACATGATTCTTTTCGACAGCATGGAATATGGAAAGGAAACCTTCCTGCCATGTATCATGTGTCTTCCGGCCTGAGAGTATTGCTGTTATATCCGATGAGATAATCCATCCCACAAGATCATAGATATCCCGGAAATGATAGTAAAAAGTCATGCGGCTGATTCCGCAGCTGGAGGCAATATCCATAACAGTGATACGGGAAAGAGGCCTCTCCGCAAGCAATGATTTCAATGTATCGGCTATCGCTTTCCTTGTTATATCGCTCATACAGGCATTCTAGGTTACGGATAAACACAAAACAAGCATATTCGCAAAATGAACAGGAATTTAATAACACGAACTTGTTTAAAGCCTGATCAATAGAATAGCAGCTTTCTCTGTCATCCACAGTTATTGATCCACTGCATCGGTATTGTGATTGATTATCAGAATCCCGTCTGCGGTGCGTCTTTGCTTTATCCTGTCTCTTGTAATCAATAATCTTCCTGAATGAGAGAGGTCTTGCCCTAACTTCATTTCCCCTGCCTCTGAACTCGGTGATAATATCCGACGAAAGGAACCTCGAGTTGCTGCCTGTAACATAGACATCAACATTCGGTTTATGTAGAAGCCCATTGATGACCTTCTCAAAGCCTTCAACATTCTGGATTTCATCAAGGAAATACATACATTGTTTTTCATCCTTGATTCTTGGGCGTATTTCCAATCCCAGAGCATGCCTGTCAAGGAGATGTTCATTCTCATCATCAAGTGCATCAACACCATTTGACAGAAGGTAATTCCTGAGTAGTAAGAACATGAGATAGCTTTTCCAGCACATTCCTATCCCTGCAATTTCCCATTCTCTTCACAAGGCGCTGACGATATATGCATCTTTGAGAAGTCAATGCTGACTACGAAAAAACTGTAAAAGATCTGAAATTTCGGAGTAAAATATTCCTTCTCATAGCATCTCCTTCAGCATGAGAAGAAAGCACATGCAAAGGAGCTGGAGATACTCCAGTCCATACCAGGCATCGGCGAGATTACAGAAGCCCAACGTCATGGCTGATGTCGAGTGTATCTCCGGATTCACAACCTACCAGAAGCTCATCGTCTAAATAGCACGGATCCTTCCATCTACCAGGCCGTAGAAAGCTGCATCATGTTTGCGATAGTCTTTAAAGGGACAATTGGAGGTGCGGACTCGACCTCACTGTGTACGAACGAACATTGCTTCCTATTCCAGATCTCCCATAACAAGAATTATTTTTTTCGAGAGAAAAACAGACTATATTTCAGATTGTTTACGGACTATCAGTAAAAATGTTGAAAATTAGAAAGATTTTCAGTTCAATATAAATAAAAGGAAAGGCCATGATTGATCGTCCCCAATATTTGAAAGCTCTTAGAACTTATCGTGACGTACCACTTGTGAAGATCCTCGCAGGAATCCGCAGATGCGGGAAATCCACAATCCTTGAGATGCTCAAGGCGGATCTTCTTAAAGATGGAATCAGAGAGAATCATATAATCTTCATGCGCTACACATCAGAAGAGTTTGATGATGGCATGACAGCCAAGGATATGTACCAGAGTATCAAAATGCGCATGACTGATAGAGGACACTATTACCTCCTTCTTGATGAAATTCAGGAAGTAGAAGGCTGGGAAAAGGCTGTCAACAGCCTATTAGAAGACGAAGATACCGATATATATGTTACAGGTTCGAACTCTAGGCTAATGTCCAGTGAGATCTCCACATATCTCTCAGGCCGTTATGTCTCCATTCCTATTTATACGCTTTCATTTGCTGAGTATCTTGATTTCAAGAAGGATTCCTCGCTTTCTGTCAGACAGCAGCTGAATGAGTATCTCCGTTTTGGAGGCTTCCCAATCATCGCTCTTGGAAACTTTGATGAACGTTCTGCGTATCAGATAGCCGAAGGTATCTACAATTCTGTTATTACAAATGACATAACCAGACGGCACAGCATCATGAATTACGACCTTTTCAACAGAGTTGTAAAATTCATTGTGGAGAATGTAGGCAAAACATTCTCAGCAAATGCAATCGTGAAGTTCCTCAAGAGCGAAGGACGTTCCCTCTCAGTCGAAGCTGTCTACAACTATCTTGAATGGCTTGAAAAGGCATTTGTAATCTACCGCTGCCAGAGGTACGACCTCAATGGGAAATCCGTGCTGAAGACACAGGAAAAATTCTATCTGGCTGATGCTTCTCTGAAATACTGCATAATGGGGTTCAATCCTAAGTCCATTGCAGCGATGCTTGAGAATGTAATGTACTTTGAACTGAAGCGGAGAGGCTATGAGGTCCATATCGGCAAGAATGAGACAAAAGAGATAGACTTTGTGGCTGTAAGGCGAGATGAACGCATCTACATTCAGGTATGCCGCAACATGCCGGATGAATCCGACAGGGAGGTTGCAAACCTTCTTGAAATCAGAGATCATTATCCCAAATACGTTGTGACGCTGGATGAACTAGCCTGTGGGAATATCAATGGAATCAAGATAGTCCATATGGCGGATTTCCTTCTCTGCAATGATTATTAAGCCGTTCTCTTTATCTCAGCTGAATATATGAGACGATAACGATTTAAAGTGATTATCCGTTCGTAAAAGCACCAGGGCCCGCCGCAGTATGTTATAGAAATGCTGCGAAACCCCTTGGCTTGCAGATGGGATGAAAGCAGCAGAATCAGTATGCGATGGTGGAATGTCTGCCATCAATCCAGAGAATCGCCTTCAGCGTGGAGAATCTGATGAGGCAGTAGTTCTCATCGCCTGGCCCGCCAGGATAGTAATGGATGAAGAAATCCTTCCAATATCGTCTGAGCGTGTTCTCATCAGTAACGACTTCCGCTTTTCCGGTGAGGCTTACGCTATCAGCTTCCCTGACGAAGGAGAGTCCGGCTTTAGAATCCAAGGAGATGTACCTTGCCTTTGCTGAGCTGCGGTAAGTTGTCATCCATATCTCTCTTATCCCATCATGCGAGATGACATCGATTGCGACAGGGCGCGGGAATCCTTCTTCATCAACTGTAGAGAGTGTGACATACCCGCATCGGTCAAGGATCCATGAAGCCTTGTCCTCATCCTTCATCCATCGCTTGAGGTCTGAGCGCAGCTGCATAACATTTTGATCGCAAGTGAATACACCGTTCTCATAGCAGTGTATGCAGTAGTCCTCGTTTCTGTGCCCGTCGCCATGAGTACCGAAAAGATCCGGTGAATCAATGGTCATGCCACAGCTCTGGCAGATATGCTTTTCTTCCATATCCAAATGATAGCATTGATGGAGCAGGCAGCAAAGAAAAGGCGTGTTAGCTCATAAATGACGGACTCACAGCATCAGCTTCCCTTCGATTCCGCTGAAATCAACACGGGTATTTCTCCGGTCCTCATTTTAATTGACACAGGCCCATAGCCGCCGCACTGCTCCTTATCGGTATAGGAGATCTCATCAATGCTGAATACATCATCCTCACCAAATCCATCTTCTCCTTCTCTGGTTATGACCTGGCTTATAAGAATATAGGGATCATATGAGAAGACCTTTTTCCTAGATGCATGTGCGAAGATGATAAAGCTTTCTGCAGTATCTGGATTCGTTCCTGAGCTCCTCTCAACAGAGAGATCATCCCATCCTCCGAATACAGTCATTGCCATATGCCGCCTCTGACCATCGCTTCCAGTGCCGGTAATGATGATAGCTGCCGCATCACCATGCTCCACTACCCTGTACTCCGCATCTGGGCATGGAAAGCCATATGACCCCAGATAGATATCAGCGGGCTTGTGGAAAAGCCTGAGCTTATCAACTCTTACGATACCCCGTGCGACAGGGAAATCAGCAAGATCAATCACACTTGTCCAATGCATATCTCCCGAACTGTCAAAGCCGAAGAATGCACGTCTGTAGAGGACGCCATCCCGCATTCCGCTCCACAATATGGTGTTGATCTGCTCTGTCCTGGAGATATCAGGTTCCTTCACGACATAAGCTGCGGCACTCAACCCGGACGGAAGATCGGGTTCCCATGGATATCTGCTGTTATATGAAAGCTTCGCATAGCACCATCTGCCATTGCTGTCATCAGCGCTCTTCATGACCTTTCCCGTGCGGAGTTCCATCGTGCCGTTATCATGGTGGCAGGCG
The DNA here is from genome assembly GCA_944389065.1 of uncultured Spirochaetaceae bacterium. Taxonomy (GTDB): domain Bacteria; phylum Spirochaetota; class Spirochaetia; order Sphaerochaetales; family Sphaerochaetaceae; genus Ornithospirochaeta. Next base: position 1,448 of record CALXKZ010000083.1, on the reverse strand, counting down.
ATGCAGAGCCCAGGGCCATCAAGCACTGACTCCCGCGTCTCCCCCTCCTTCATATCTTCCCATACTCCATTCTCTTCCTTTGCTGTCCAGAATGGATGATCTACAGGAAGCTCAAGGCAGAGAAAGGCCTTGCCAAGCCAGAGAGGGCTTTCAGCACAGCTATAACCCTGCAGCATAGGTGTGAACGGGCCATAGAATCCAAGAACCGGGGCTCCCTCATACAAAAGATCATCGCGGCCGAAGAACTGCATCAATGCCCCGGAAGCAATTCTTCTTGCAAGGCCTGGATTCATTGACGGATTCCTGAGCGTGAGGTTAGCAGATAGCGGAGCAGTTGCAGCATTACGGTATATACTGCTCCTTCCCCACATTGTCACATGACCATTCTCATCGAACATCCTGCTATACGTTCTCATGAGCTCATTCGAGTTCCTTTCGAATTCATGCGCGAGATACGGCTCATTCTCATATCCGTACCATCTGCACCAGATCGGTGCGTAAACCTGGAATGCCCATGCTGAGTAATAATCAAAGGAATGGCCATCACGATACCAGCCATCCCCTGCATAATATGAAAGAATCGCCTGGGCATGCTCGCGCATTATTGATCTGTCGATTTCATAGCCCATCATGCTGAGGAAGGCCAGGTCAAGCATATTGAAAAGACGCCAGTTCTGCGTTGCCGTTGTCCCTTCTGCATAGTCACGGATGAAGCTAGCAATCCTATTCTTCTCTTCCTCTGAATATGTATCCCAGATCTCCGCTTTTGACGCAGCAAGCCCGATTACAATAGCGCATGTCTCGGCAGTCTGCTGATAGGTATGGAGGCCGAATGTCGGTACAGAATCCCTGTCCATATCACTGTAGCAGAGAACATACTGCTCATCCCCGGGAGTGCAGGAACGGAAAATATGGTCTTTGTAATAAGCCCTCATGCTCTTCCCTGCGATTACAAGGTCTGGCTCTATGCTGATAAGAGGAGCCGCTATAAAAAAGCTTCGGGCAAGCCCTTCATAATACTCCGCCTGAACCTTCCAGGAAGGTGTATGGCTGTTGGGATACGTAATCTCCGTCTCATACCGAGGAACAAGAACTGGGTAGTCCATTGTCCTCACATGCCTGAACACGCCTTCAAGAATATACATACTTCCCTGCATCGATCCAATGCTTTCTGGTCAGCCCTGTATACGGGCTCAGTTCAAAATCAGGATTATCCGGTACAAAATGCATAGTACTCTTATTCTATATGGAAAACAGCATCACGTAAGCCCGGCAAACAGAAAACCTCTGCAAAAGCAGAAATATCCGCATCCGTTAGTCCCCTAGCGGGATTATGACACGTGAGATGACAAAGCCATCGGAGCTTTCCTGCATCAGAAGCCCATCATAGCGGGAAAGGATGCGCTTTACACTCCCCAGCCCGGTTCCGGCTGAGAGTGAGATATGAT
>CALXKZ010000082.1 GCA_944389065.1 uncultured Spirochaetaceae bacterium | reverse complement strand
AGCCTGCCGATCTCCTCGCTGATTTCAGAGACCAGCATCGTCATGTCATCGGTCATGGTGAATGGTGGTTTATATGAACTCATATTACCCTTTGCTTCCCTTGTTAAAGATGGGGCCGATATCAATCGAGGAGCTTCCAGCTTCCTTTCTTGTTGCTTCCAGTTCTCTCTCTCTTCTTTCTCGCTACAAGCTTCTGCAGCATTCGTTTTATGGTTGCCTGAGAGACACCTAAGGAATCTGCAAGCTCAGAATACGTTGAGGCTGGTTTTGCTCTCAAGGCATCGAGCAGCATTGTTTCATTTTCATTGGCTTCATCATGATTTATCGGGTCATTTATCGGGTCATCTGACCTTGATTCAGTTTCTGAACGATAGAATATGACAACGAATCCTGCTTTCTGTACCTCGAACTCACATCTGCAGTTGCTTTCCTTACATGCATCAACGATACGTTTGAGTCCTGTACCGAAACTCTCAATATCCTTTGAATAATAGAGAATAGAGGCAATGAGAGGATTGCGGCGTACAGGACGCTGGTTCCCATCTATGAAGTCCTTGGGAGATAATCCTGCAGGGAATGTCCCGGGATTGTAGATCTCAACACGGTCAGGATGGATTGTCACCTCGTTGGACTGGCATGCCCCATAGTCCTTGTGGCAGAAGGAGTTCATTAGCGCTTCCCTGACTGCATCCATTGGGATCTCCGGTATCTCCTTGCGCTGCAGAGAGCCATCAAATTCGACCCTCCATCGTATATTGCTGGCGATATATCTCTCAGCCTTTGCTACCAGTTCGAATACTGGAGCTCTTTCCCGTTGGATATCAAGAAAGGTGAGGCGGTCCTTACCTGCGAATATAGCCAGCTGTACCTCCGCATAAAGGCTCTCGCAGAACAGGACCATTCCAGCATTGAGAAGCCTGTCCCCGGATATAAGCATGAGCTTGTCGAGAGCTGTCTTTTTGTCAGTGTATCCAAACGGAATACGCCCTGCTGATACTCCACGTTCGACATAGGTCTGAACACGTTTATCCTCAACATGGTCGATAGTGAATGCTGAAAGCTGCTTCTCCCAAGGATCTTCTGTCTGTTTCCCTCTGAAGAAGCTCTCAAGCTGTTCCCTTGTCATCATCAGATCTTCATCGGCAACTCTGAGGCGTGCTATTCCATACGCAAAATATGGTGTGTTGTATCCTTCAAATGCAACTCGGATGCAATCCTTGCCATCGATGACAACGGATGTGATAGAAGGGAATATCTGGGGCTCGATATGATTTGCTATGGCCTGGCTTACTTCCATGAGGGTCTTTTCATTGACTATCTGTCCGATGGGAGTGCCATCATTCCTTACACCAAAATATAGCTCTCCTTTCTGATGCTTGTTGAGAATGGAAGCGATGGAGATGACAGCTTCTTTCAGCTCTCCTGTGGATTTTTTGTATTCCAGTGTTTCCGTTTCCATTCCTAAGTTCATTAGGACTCCTTGATTAGCATTTGATATTCTTTTTTTTGAATGATTCTATCTTATCATGGAATGTCGGTCATCTTGGTATTTCCTTATTGTTTCTTTATTAATAATTTTGGATATGAGGAATATTGATGTTTATGTCTATGTATTATCTGTATTCGCCTATAAGTGATTCTTTAAGAGAATTCATGTTCATGAATAACAATGGCGTAGAAGGCCTGTTTGACATGGCAGGACTTGCCTGCATCAGAACCAATAATTGCTTTCGAGCGGATACACCACATGATAATTTGATAAGCGCCATCTCCGATTATCTCATTGACAATAAGGATATCATAAGAGAAAGTTCTGAAACCTTGGCAGGACTTCAATCATATAGGGTTTTAGCTACCTTTTATTCTGATCCAAATTCATCAGAGGATTCTTCAAAAGGGGTAAATGTAAATAGGCTTATCAGCAAGTATCCGTTGGAAAGAGAAGAACGTATTAAGCGTATGCTATTCAATCTAAATGCTGTTTTCACAGGAGATAGTATCTCGTCATCTGATCTACAGAATGCTTACGCTCTTTTATATTCACAATACAGTGGAATCCATCAAACTATCGCCATGCTAGAAGCAAGAGGATATCTCCATAGGATTGATGGTTCGCGTTCATATATTCTGACAGAAGAGGCAATCAAAATTGCAACGGAGGCTAATTTAACTCGGAAACCGCAGGCATTTATTGCTATGCAGTTCAGGTATCAGAATGAGACCGAGAAGACGGATCTAGCTAATATCCGAGAGGCATTCAAGAAAGCCATAACCAAGTCTGGTTTCAGTGCGTGCGTCATTGATGAGAAGGAGCATAACGACATAATTTCAAATAGAATCCTAAAGGAAATTGACAATAGCTGTTTTACAGTGGTGGATCTGACATATCCGAATTACGGAGCTTATTTTGAAGCTGGTTATGCACGCGCTCATGGTCCCGTGATTTTCTGCATAAGACAGGATGTCTTTAATAATCCGCTAACTAAGCCCCACTTCGATATTGTCCAATACGCAATGGTAATGTGGAACGATTATTCTGATTTAGTTGAGAAATTATCCCATAGGATAAGCGAAACTATAAAATAATTTTCCCTTTGTGCAGTTGTCATGATAGATCGATCGGAAACAAAACGCTTGTGGTGGAGAACTGCTATTAAGCTTGATGTGAAGATACTCGAGTCACCAATGATATGGGGCTGGTGATTGGTCGGAAAGAGGGAAGGACAGAAATCCCATACGGGGAGGCCTCGCTTCCCTCCCTTAGGTCTTTATCGTTGTCGTATCCGCCATTGCTACGAATTACACATTACACTTTTCCAATTTCTCTTTAGCGATAAAAAAGAAATGTATGTGTAATGCGTAATGCGTATCGATGATGATGGTGATGGAGCGTACTGTATAGGAATGTCAGGTTCTTACGCAATCTATTGCCGTGGAAGAAAATAACACTTTTCCTTCATTTCTTTCCGTTTCTCGGTTGTCCACTTATCTAGCGGTTCTCTCGCATTACGGATTGAATGTAGGGTTCTTGAGATGTGAACGATCATAGATTCTTATCCTATATTTTCTTCAAATGTGTAATGTTCTTTCGCAAAGTCTGCAATATATCAATCAGATAAATCACTCCTAAATAGGTATGTTTATAGTATTAATATATTTGGAATTATCATAATTGAGTCCGAGGATCCAAGCGATAACACATTCTAGGAAATCAACTGGTGTTCCCTTTTTTCTGCTGAATCAGGGATACTCAGTCGTATTGCAATTCCGTCATCCAATGCGATTATCGGGAACGATAATCTCTTGAGGATTGCCTTCTCTCCATTCTTGTCATAGACAAGCAGCGCAAGGGACAGCACACCATCGCTTTCACGGTTATGGCTTTCCGTCAGGTAGACTTTGTAAAAATAGCCGGGTAAAGCTTCCAATGGCCAGGATCCCAGTAACGTATTCATTTGGTTTTCTCCTTGTTACGGTATTGTGTGTTATTTTTTTATTCTGTCAGTCTGAGGTGACGCAGGCAGAGAAAATCCCTGCCTGCCATGGTCATGTCAGGCCACATCATGATCAGCTGCAATGAAAATCGGGAATGTGAAATACATCGAGTGAGTTTCCTGCAGGACCTCTGTGCTGTCGATCATCGTAAGGCAGAAATCCTCTCCTCCGGGGAATTCGGTCAGGTAGGCCATGTAATTGTCATTGCCGACATAGAATCCGTTTCCTTCTCTGAGATAGCTCCTGAGCCTCTCTGGTGAGATCTTCATATGACAAGTTCGAGGACTGATGCATTTACTGTCTACGATCAATCATTTGCCTTGTTTGCATGGCAAGGAGGATTTATCTTCCATCACCTTGATGTAATTCTTACGAAGGCTTCGATGATCCTTGAAGAAGACTTCTTCTGCCCTCGAGAGTTCGTTGTGTTCAAGCTTAATATGCAGAAGCTTCATGGTAGCGATGAAATCAGCAGCCTGGAATAGCCTGCAATCTGAAGGGTATACCTTCCGGAATTCGACATTCTCAAGAAGTGCATTGAATACGGATGAGAGAAGCTTGGAGACTTCAATCTGTCCGTTATCGTAATAGATTTTCACGATATCGAAACTCTGGAAGAATGCATAGTTCTCCCGGATAAAAGCAGAAAGAAGCTTTGCTAGACGCCCGGTGGCCTCAATTGCATTCTCAATATGCTTTTTCTCGATGAATACAGTCTTGCAGCTGATATCAATCTTTCGGATGAACGACATGAATGCTTTCAGGAGCTTCTGCCGGCTTTCAAGGCTTTCTTTCCTGTATGGATTCTCATTGCGATGATAGGTCCAGCATGAAGGCAATGATTGGGAAAACCGATTTCTGAAAGACGCTGTTCCAATTTCTCGATATCAGTATCTATATCATTCTTCTGATCGTGCATGATCAGGGATATGATGTAATAGGATGAATGTTCAGCATAATCACCGAAATCACCTGATTCATCAACGAATATGCTGAGTTCTTTCATAACTATCGTTCCTTCAATAAAAAAGCGGGTGTCTTACCCGCCATCAGGGGGGCCAGGGTCATTTCGACCAGCCCCTAACTGGTTATCCCAGCTATTAATAAGGTACAAGAATACATAGCCAAAGTCAATGATTCATTGTATTTCAGCATAATCTGGGAACCTCCTTTGATTATGCTTAACCTTACATGATGCTAAGTCCCTCCAATATATGCGTGAACCCTGACTGAGAAGAAAGTCCGGTATCGCCATTGATTGATGCTGAATTGACATTGACAGTGTTATAACGATGTTATATAACACTGTTATCCATGAGTGAGACAGAGAGAAGAATACTTGAAACAGCCAAGAAGGAATTCCTTGAAAGAGGCTTCCAGGGAACATCGATGAGACGTATTGCAGCACTCGCCGGTGTGACTACAGGCGCCCTTTATGGCTATTTCGCGTCAAAGGAAGACATCTTCGACTCGCTCGTCAAGGATGCATATGAGACTGTGATGGATGCCTATAAGAGGGCTCATGAGGAATTCGCAGCCCTCCCGTATGATACACAGGTATCCGGGATGGGAGATATCACAGCCAGATGCGTCGAGTGGTGCCTTGAGTATATCTATGACCATCTGGACGAGTTCCGACTGATCCTGATGTGCTCCGAGGGGACACGCTACTCGAACATGGTCGATGAGATGATGAAAACAGAGGAGGAATCCACGGAAGAGTTCATATCACTCATGAGAAAGAATGGCATGGAGATACCTGAGATTGATCCACTTCTTGAGCATATGGTCACATCAGGCTATTTCACCTCATTCTTCGAGGTGGTGAGGCACTCTGTCCCCCGTGAGGATGCAAGGATCTATATCCAGAACCTGCAGGCCTTCTACAAGGCTGGTTGGGAGCGTCTTTTCGGCATGAGGCTATGATGGCTCTTTTTTTGAGCATAATGGTTAGCTTTGGCTAACTTATTTGGAGGTTTTATGTCAAAGAACAATGACCTTGAACGCCTGCTGAGATACGCGGGCAGATATAAGGCTCTGACGTACCTTTCGTGGGTACTGTCAGCAATCTCTGCAATACTAGCTCTGCTTCCGTTCATCTGTATCTGGCTGATAATCAGGGATGTGCTTGCATCGGAATATGGGATGATAGCCCACTATGGCGCTTATGCCGTGGCACTGGCGATCATCTCGATGCTTGTCTACATCGCAGCCCTGATGTGTTCACACATCGCTGCGTTCCGTGTTGCGGCAAACATGAGGAAGGAGATGCTCTCTCATGTAATCAGCCTGCCATTAGGTGTGGAAGACCGCTTCGGAAGCGGGAAGATGAGGAAGATCATCAACGACTCAAGTGCTGCAACCGAGACATATCTTGCACATCAGCTGCCGGACAGGGCTGCTGCAATCGCTACTCCGATAGGACTCATCGCAATGCTTCTCTGGTTCGACTGGCGGCTAGGGCTTCTTTCCCTTCTTCCTGTCGTGCTGGGGTTCCTTATCATGATGAGGATGACGGGAGAGAGGATGCAGGAGAGGATGAAGCAGTATCAGGATGCGCTTGCGGAGGTGTCTAATCAGGCTGTCGAGGATATCAGGGGCAGCACTGTCGTAAAGACATTCGGACAGACAATATACTCATTCCGCCTCTTCAAGGATTCAATAGACCGATATGAGAAGTGGGTGATTGAATACACGAAAGAACTTATGAAGCCGATGATTATCTACACAGGAGCGATAAACAGCTCTTTTGCCTTCATAACAGCCGGGGCATTCATACTCGCATCTGGTGGAATCACTCCGGAGATCATCCTGAACGTACTCTTCTATGTGATTATCACGCCTGTTATCTCGATAACGCTGACGAAGATAATGTTCAAGAGCGAGGAGGCGATGATCGTCCATGACGCGATCATGAGAGTGGACACCATAATGAATGAGAAGCCGCAGAGCGATGCCCATAATGGTCTTATCCCTTCTGACAGCTCTGTGAAACTGGAGCATGTGACATTCAGCTATGACGGCAAGAAGGATGCCGTCCACGATATCTCGCTTGATATCCCATCAGGTTCTCTTGTCGCATTCGTCGGACCTTCAGGAGGAGGAAAGACGACGCTTGCATCCCTTATCGCCCGTTTCTTCGATCCGCAGGAAGGAACAATCAAGATCGGCGGACTTGATATCAGGGATATACCGAAGGAACGCTTGATGCAGCAAGTATCCTTCGTCTTCCAGGACAGCCACCTCATAAAGGGAACGATAAAGGACAATGTGAAGCTGGCAAAGCCGGAGGCAAGCGATACCGAAGTACTAGAAGCTCTCAGGAAAGCCGAGTGCATGGATATCATAGAGAAGCTTCCTGACGGCATAAACACAGTGCTTGGTACCGGAGGGATATACCTCTCAGGCGGAGAGACACAGCGCATAGCGATTGCACGCATAATACTCAAGGACTCACCTGTAATCATACTTGACGAGGCAACGGCATTCGCAGATCCCGATAACGAGGTGAAGGTTCAGAAAGCATTCTCCTCGATGCTTGATGGCAGGACTGTCATCATGATAGCCCATCGCCTTTCATCCATCACGGATGCCGACAGGATATATGTGCTGTCCGATGGCGAGGTAATGGAGAACGGTACATTCGATGAGCTTCTGGCCCAGAATGGACTCTTCTGCCAGATGTGGAACGATTACCAGAGCTCCGTGGAGTGGAAGGTCGGCAAGGAGGCAATGTGATGATAAAGAGACTTGAAAGGACATTCGCACTCTCTGAGAAGGGCGCTAAGGATCTGGTAAAGGGCTTCATTGCCTGCGCTCTGCATAATCTGACGCTCTTCGTGCCAGTCGGCATTCTCTATCTTCTTGCATCAGACATGCTGATGAACAACTTTGCAGGACGGGGAATATTCTATGCCGCTTTATGCATCATCTCAGTTGCCCTCATCATGATTTCATACCGATGTGTCTACAAGGCAACCTATTTCTCAACCTATGTCGAAAGCGGCGTAAGGAGAGTCAGTCTTGCCGAGAAGCTGAGAAAGATACCTCTCTCCTACTTCGGCAAGAAGGATCTTGCGGATATAACAAGCACGATCATGGCGGATGCCGCGACGCTTGAGACAGGGCTATCGCACTGGGTTCCTGAGCTTATAGGCGCTGTTATTTCCACGACTATTGCAGCACTTTCAATCATGTTCTTCGACTGGAGGATGGGCCTTGCCGCCCTCTGGCCGATCCCCGTTGCCATCCTGATAGTCGTTCTCTCAAGAAACGTGCAGTACAGGCTCTCGAAGCGCTCGATGGATGCGAAGATGGAAGTTGCCGACGGCATCCAGGAATGCATAGAGACCATGCGGGATCTCAAGAGCTGCAATGCTGAGGAGCAGTATCTCAAGGGGCTCTTCGGGAAGATAGACAATGTGGAGAAGAGAGCGATCATATCCGAAGTCGGTACAGCTGTATTCGTCGTCTCCGCTTCCTTCATCCTTAAGGTAGGAATCGGAACAGTTGCATTGGCAGGATCCATTCTTCTTGCCTCAGGTGAGATCGATGTGCTGACGCTCTTCATGTACCTTCTCATCGCCTCCCGTCTTTACGATCCTCTTCAGAGCTCACTGCAGAACCTCGCGGCAGTCATCTCCCTTAGGACGAATGTCGAGAGGATGGATGAGATTCTCTTCCATCCCCTTCAGGAAGGAAAGCCTGAGCTTACGAACAATGGCTATGATATCGCATTCGAAGATGTACGCTTCGGTTATGGCAATGGAGAGGAAGTCCTGTCTGATGTGACATTCACGGCAAGGCAGGGTGAGGTGACAGCGCTTGTAGGGCCATCAGGCGGTGGAAAGACAACAGTCTCGAGGCTTGCAGCCCGCTTCTGGGATCCTGATTCAGGCAAGATCACGGTCGGAGGCATGGATGTCACAATGGCAGATCCGGAGGCTCTTCTCTCGCTATATTCAATCGTATTTCAGGACGTGACGCTCTTTGATAACACCATCATGGAGAACATCAGGATAGGACAGCGTGATGCGACAGATGAGGAAGTGATCGAAGCCGGGAAGATGGCACAGTGCCTCCCGTTTGTCGAGAAACTTTCTGATGGCTGGAACACGATGATTGGAGAGAACGGATGCGAGCTTTCAGGCGGAGAGAGACAGCGTATATCAATCGCACGGGCTTTCCTGAAGGACTCCCCGATAATCCTTCTCGATGAAGCTACAGCCTCACTTGATGCAGAGAACGAGACTGAGATACAGAAGGCACTCTCGAAGCTGATTGAAAACAAGACGGTTCTTGTAATCGCCCACAGAATGAGGACAGTCGAGAATGCAGATAAGATCATTGTCCTATCCGACGGCCATGTTGCTGAAGAAGGCAGTCCTGATGAACTGCTGAAGCGGAACGGAATCTTCTCGCATATGGTTGCCTTGCAGAAAGAAAGCAGCGAGTGGAAGATCTGAGTATCCAAACTCATTGGGAGCAATCCGCGTTTTGTGGGTCGCTCCCAATCTTTATTCTTGCCCCGATTTCTATCCAAATTCAATCTGCAGAAGCTATTCCTGATACCATCATGCATGTACCGACTCAAAGGAATTGCTGCAACTTGAATATTGCATATAAATATGCTATTTCATACTTGTATGAACAAAGGAGGCAAGCATGGAGATTCCAAAAGGCCATTACATATTCGGAACAGTGAAAGTCGGAGAACGTGGACAAATCATAATTCCAAAGGAAGCAAGAGATAAATTCGATATAAAAGCAGGTGATACGCTCATAGTCCTTGGCGATGAGAAATGGGGCATTGCCGTTACAAAATCCGATGTACTGCAGAGATATGCAGCTGATGTGTTTGCAAAGATCGCAGGAGATGGAAAAGATGAGGATAAATGAGACTCCTTTCGTTTTTCTTTTTGATGGCTGCATAAGAGAATTTGGAGAAGAAAAAGGCAGGAAGATCTATCAAGAGACAGATGATATATTCTCAGAACTCGAAGCCGAGGCAGATTACAAGGACAATGCTGTCATCAGAGAGCATATACAGATGAAGCTCCTTCCTCCAATGGCTTATTACAAGGCTCTTCTCTTTGAAGGATTTGACAAGGATGTATCTCTCGACCTTGTCAGGAAGGAAACCCAGAAGACTGCAGCGGAGAAGAAAGCAGCAATGGCCAAGATGGCAAGATTGCCGTTTGCATATTCAATCTATCGCATGTGTGTTAAGAAGTTCATGACGAAGAACTTCCCTGCTGTAGGTTGGGAAACAGAATGGGTACGATGCGACGGGAATGAGATACATTTCAATCTTCATAGCTGCATATACTGGGATATGTGCAGAAAATATGATTGTCCAGAGCTCTGCACTGTCTACTGTGAGAATGACGACATCTCTTTCTCAGAACTTCTACCCAAAATCCAATTTGAACGTAGTGGAACACTTGGCAATGGTGCTGTGTATTGTGATTTTCATTTCTCAAAAGAGTGAACGAAGAATTGCATATTTATACAATTGACACTTTCGGGCAAATCGTCAAATTCCCAGAAGTTCCCCAAAATCATCATTTTTAAGCAAAAGGCAAAAAAAAATCTCTAGGCGAAACCTAGAGATATTTCTTCGTGAGAGACGGGGCTCGAAGCGTACTCTGAGCCGTTCACGAAGGTATGCTCTTGTCCTGTATCGTATTGCAATACAAAGAGATGCTGGAACCTCGTCGTTCATATCAATTCGCTCGGATTCGTGCAGATTTGGGCTTGTTTTGCACAAAATCTGCACAAAATCCGAGCTCTCGATATCAGCGCTTTTGTTATTAGGGTGTCTCTTCAATCAACATGGACATCAGAACGGTATCCAGTTCATGTTCAGCGTGACTTCGCACTCTTCAGTCGCGACACAGCCGAATGCCGTCTCCCTGGCAATCTGGAGCTTCCAGATACCCTGCAGCTCATCTTCAACCTGGAAGAGGAGTCCGCATGTCTTGTCTCCAATCACAGCGATCCTGTTAATCGACGCATATACGAAATGGGGTTTCGTGTCGATCGAGAGCTTGTATGAGATCGAGTCGATGATCTCATGCCCTCTGTCGGACAGCCTGATGAGCGCGAATGTGAGAATCTCGCTACCCTCATCGTCCTTTTCGACGTAGGCGTATGCGGCCTTGTCAGTGTCCTCGATTCCGTGTGCGTAAAGAATGTACTTCGGCGTATAAGCCTTTGAGTTGTTCGTGTCCACTATCATTACTCCTTTCAGTGGAATCAGCGTAAAAGCTGTAGATGATGACATCAGGATGAAAGATCCTGAAGAGTTTAGATAAAAAGACAGCGGGGCATCGCTGCCCCGTCGTCGTCACATTGGAGTGCCCAGCCCGTACAGTGCCGGGCACATGAGATTCTTCAGGTCGAATCACCTGAGGGATATCCTTACAAGGAGGCGAAAAATGGATTGTCGGATATCGTCGTCCGACTCGACATCTTCGTATATCGAAAAGCTCATTACGGGCTGTTGTTTTCAAAAGCTTCTTACAGCTTCGAAGAAGCTTCATGTCTCTTTCCTCCATCTCTTTGTCACGCTTCTTTTGAGAGCCACGAAGTGGCTTCCATTCCATCAATGGAACCCGATGATCGTCTTTGCGTTCGCTGTCCTGGCGGCCTCCCTGAGCTCTGCGGTCTTCGAGAGAGAGGAGATGATGAAATCAGGAGTGATCTCATCAGGCTCCATATACTCCGTGAGCTCTTCCAGCGACGAGAAGTCTCCAGGACCGAGCTTGCCGCTCCTGCAGATGTGTTCCAGCTCTTCCTCGTCAAAGTCGACAGATGGGAAATAGAGCCTGAAGAGGCATCTCAGGCCATCTTCATCAGGGAACTTGAAATCGACTATCTTGTTGAACCTTCTATAGAAGGCTGGGTCGAGGTGAGATACATAGTTCGTCGTCGCTACCATCAGTCCACAGTAGGACTCCATCCCCTGCATGAAACAGTTCGTAATGTCGTTGTAGGCTCTGCCTCCACCTGTGGTGGCATCAAGCTTCTTCGAGATGTATGAATCCACCTCGTCGAATAGCAGCAGGGCTCCTTTCTCCTCTGCCTCGATGAAAGCGTTGTTGATCGCCGTCTCGCTCTCTCCGAAGTAGCGGAAGATAATCTGGTGCGGTTTCTTCACGATTATCGGGACATCCAGCTCTTCTGCCAGCTTGAAGGCCATCGCAGACTTGCCAGTGCCCGAAGGTCCTGTCAGGAGCACACGGAACGGCTTAT
>CALXKZ010000081.1 GCA_944389065.1 uncultured Spirochaetaceae bacterium | reverse complement strand
ACAAGATGCACTATAATGAGCTCAGGGAGAGAGTGGCATACTACAAGAAGGAGATGGAGGGGATAGAGGATATGAGCGGAAAGTTCGAAGAGATAATGCAGAGGAAGATAAACGAGGCAAGGACTGAAATCCTGGAGGAAGGACGTCTGGAAGGACGCTTGGAAGGACGAGCAGAAGGTGAGGCTAATGGACTTAGAAAAGCAGCAAAGAACATGCTGGAAGATGGCTCAATTCCCATTTCCAAGATCTCTGAATTCTCAGGACTCTCAATAAAGGAAATCGAGAATATGCGGAAAAGCATTCAGTGAAAGAAGGGACTCAGGAGCTTATGATGCTTCCGAGTCCCTATCACCAATGGCGTCTGAAATCACCAACCAAGCGTGAAATTGACGGTACAGGCGTCTACGCCCTTAGCACCAGCAATCTCACCATATTCTCTCCAGTAGTAGGAAAGATCGACTTTGATGACATGGAGATCCAATCCAAGTCCTAGCGAGAGATAGCCCCCTGCAAGACCCGCGCGTATGGCTATGGATTTGACGAACTCGAACTCTGCACCGATATTCACATGTCCCATGAAGCCGCGGAAGCTGAATGGATGATCCTTGAATCCGATAAGATCGACGAAATCAAGAGCGATTGTCGGTCTGAACCACCAGAACTCATCCCACTGCCAGGCAACTCCAAGATCAAGATGGCAATCCGATTCAAAACTGAACTTCTCTGTATACCCGGACCCGAATGGATTCTTTGACCAGTCAGATATGGAATCAATCGCCGTCATGTAGTATCTTCCGTTGATGTTCCTCGCTGCAAAGCTTACAGAGAAACCAAGCGGCATATTCGCAGTCACACCGATATCAATAGGAATCGAGAAGCCTGCCATCATAGGAGTCTCCTGAAGTATCGAATCAAATGGATTGCCGCTTCCTGAGATCATTCCGAGTATAGTGCCGGCTCCGATCGTCTTTGTGTATGCAATATAGTTGAATCTGATTGCAGCGCCTACATCAATCGAATAATCCATCGGAAGATTGAATCTGTAGGCATAACCGATGGAAAGCACAGCATTGATCTGGTTGAGAAGCGATGAAGAGACTGCAGAGCTTCCGCTTCCATTATAGGTATGGATTATATCCTGTACTGCAAAGCCGAAACCAAAGCCCTTTGCAGAAAATCCAGCACTGGCATCCACCTGCATTATCTTGTTGTAGACACCCAGGGACTCAAGGAACTCAAGGCCTTTGTCGACAGCATTCTGGCCACCGGATGTGAGATCCTGTATGACTCCGCTGGTTAGAATGCCAGCTGGATTGTACAGCGTTATTGAAATCGAAGGAAGATCTATATCAAGACTGCCCTCGGCAAGACCTGCGGGGTTGCGGTACAGCGCAGCGGTTCCGCGTGTGATTGCAATACCAGCGTCTCCCATAGCAGTAAAACGCGTGTCAGCAATCTCGAAAGGATCTGTAAGAGCCCGATATGCAGGATCGGCAGCTGGGTTGGCAGCAGCTGCAGGAAGAGAGAGAACAACAATCAGGAATAAAGCAAATACAGAAACAGCCTTCTTCATACTGTCTCACCTCCTTCACTCTCACCGCTTTCCGGGTCTGATGGATTCTCCTCAGGTCCTGATGGCTCATCAGCAGGAGGATTCTCTTCCTCAGCGCTTCCCATCTGGTCGATCATCTTCTCGACCCATCCCCAGAGGCTGTTCACACCGCTGATAAGGCTTTCATCACCAGCTGTCTCTCCAGTCTCCTTCTGAAGGGCATTTGAGAATCCGATGAGAACACCTGCTGAATCGATGACATCCTGCAGAGCCTCACCTTCAAGCATGCTCTCATTGAATTCCGGAATAAGCGCACCATTCTCATCTGTGACTACATCAAGAATGTCATATACAAGGCTCTGGGTCATCTGAAGGAGAATGACATCACCACGCTTTGGCTCCGATGCTGAGGAAAGGGAGTCAAGGCCGGACTGTATCGATCTTACCGCCTCTGCGATATCCGCATATTCGCCTGTAAGGTTATCAAGCTGTGATTCAGCAAAATCAACAGCGCTGGAAAGGACTGCTGCCGTTCCATTGAGTCCGCTGATTGTAGCAGGATCAGTGACAGGATTGTCCATCTCCTTGAAGATTGCCTCCTCTGCCCCATCGCGCTCAAGCTTCTGCCCTATCTTTGCTATATCACCAGATGACATGTCAGCAAGGACGCTATCCGTCTCTGCCAGCTCGATCCCCTCTATCTTTATATCCTTGTTGCCAGTATTGATGACAAACGACCCATCTTCTTCTGTACGAGGACCATCTGTTGTCGCTACATTGTCCGCGATCGCAGATATATCCGATGCATCAACAGGAGCGGGACCGAGAATATTCGTTCCCATCGAGCTGAGTGCGTTCCCGAACTGGTCAAGGGAACACGAAGCTGCCAATAATAGAATAGCAGCCGCTACAGGTAGCAGTTTGCCAAACCGTTTCATAGACTACATCCTCCAGGAGAATGTGCAGAGCACTTTCTTTGTCCGAACATTATATAAACAAATCCTGACCATTTCAGGTTACAACATGAAAACCACTTGAACAACCCGTCGATTACATGAGATAGTATCATCTGACTGCTATTTTAGCAGAATTTCCGCCCGTATGGGTGAGATACAGTGCTGGGGACGGTAGAACCGTCAGGCGTATGGAGGATTACTATGGCTGTAGTAACCATGAAGAGCCTGCTTGAGTCAGGCGTACATTTCGGACATCAGACAAAGAGATGGAATCCGAAGATGGCCCGCTTCATTTTCACAGAGAGGAACGGGATCCACATCATTGACCTGCAGAAGACATCTGCCTGCATCGTTGAGGCATATGAAGCTGTCAGGACACAGGTAAAGAATGGAAAGCAGATCCTGTTTGTCGGCACAAAGAAGCAGGCACAGCAGGCAATCGAGACAGAGGCAAAGAGGTGCGGAATGCCCTATGTTTCAAACCGCTGGCTCGGTGGTATGCTCACAAACTTCACAACAATCAAGAAGAGCATCGCTACTCTCAAGAAGATTGAGAGAATGGAAGCAGACGGAACCTTCGAGTCCCTTACAAAGAAGGAAGTCGCTCTCTACACAAAGGAAAAGAACAAGCTCGAGAAGAACCTCGGCGGAATCAAGGACATGAAGGAGCTCCCGGGAGCGCTCTTCATCATCGACACAAAGAAGGAAGCTCTTGCCGTTGCTGAGGCAAAGAGACTTGGGATTCCTGTTATCGCAGTCGTCGACACAAACTGCGATCCTACGGATATCACATATCCTATTCCGGGAAATGATGACGCTATCCGCGCTATCTCCCTCTTTGTCGAGATCATCGCGAATGCAGTAATCGATGCAGACAGCGAGGCTGGCATCCAGATCATCGAATCCCTTGATGATGAGGATGAGGAAGCAGCAATCAATGCAAATCCTGTAGAGGACAAGGATGAGAAGTCCGAGGACGAGGAGATCGATTATTCCAACTACATCCCTTCTGAAGAGAAAGAGGATGAGGATAATGCAGACGATCAGGAAGAGGACGAGGAAGATTACTTCACAAAATAACCAGGAGGACTGATATGGCAATCAGCGCAGCAGATGTAAAGAAGCTCAGGGATATCACCGGAGCTGGAATGATGGACTGCAAGAAGGCACTCTCCGAGGCTGATGGCGACTTTGCCAAGGCTGAGAAGATCCTCAAGGAGATGGGACTCGCAGCAGTTGCAAAGAGACAGGACAGAGCTACAGAGAACGGCCGTGTATTCGTGAAGACGGGAAATGGCAAGGCTGTGATACTCTCCCTCTCCTGCGAGACGGATTTCGTTGCAAAGAATGCGGATTTCGCAAAGCTTGGCGATGATCTTTGCTCTGTCATCCTCGAGAAAGGCTATACAGAGATCAATGATGAGCTTACAGGAATGGTCGAAGCTCTCATCGCAATCATCAAGGAGAACATGCATCTTGTTAAGTTCAATGTTGTTGACATTGCTTCCGATGAGTATGCATCCACATATGTCCATGGAGATGGAGCCGTTTCCGTTCTTGTCGTTCTCAAGTCCGACAAGCCGGAGATCTTCTCCGATGCAGAGGTTTCTGAGTTCACACACAACCTTGCTCTCCATGCAGCGGCATACAAGCCTCAGTTCCTCTCGGACAAGGTTGTAGATGCAGCATACCAGGAGGAGCAGCTCTCGATCTTCCGCAAGCAGGTTGAAAGCGATGAGAAGCTCATGTCCAAGCCAGAGCAGGTCAGGGAAGGCATCGTAAGAGGAAAGCTTTCAAAGCTCTACAAGGAAGTCTGCTTCCTCGACCAGCCTTTCGTAAAGGACGATACGAAGTCTGTACAGCAGATGCTTGGCGAGGTCGGAAAGGCTCATGGTGCAAAGCTTGACATTGTCTCCTACTATGTCTATCAGGCTGGCGTGAACGGCTGAGGAGGAGAAATGCAGAGTGTTATCGACAACTGTGAGCAGAGGATGAGGAAGAGCACTGAGGCTCTCAGTGCCGAGTTCGCGATGCTCAGGACAGGACGCGCATCAGCATCCCTTTTCGATAAGATCAAGGTTGACTACTATGGTGCGGAGACTCCGCTTTCACAGGTTGCTTCAATAAGCGTTCCTGAGGCAAGGCTCGTTGTCATCCAGCCATGGGACAAGACAGTGCTTCCTGCAATCGAGAAAGCAATCCAGAAGTCGGAGCTCGGTCTTAATCCGAACAATGACGGAAAGCTTATCAGAGTCGCCTTCCCTCCCCTTACCGAGGACAGAAGGAAGGAGCTTGCAAAGAGCGCAAAGGCTACTGCAGAGGGTTCAAGAGTCGCTGTAAGGAATATCCGCCGCGATGCTATGGAAGAGCTTAAGAAGCTCCAGAAGAACGGGGATATAAGCGAAGATCAGCAGAAGGAAGGCGAGACAAAGATCCAGAAGCTGACCGATAACGCTATTGCAGAGATCGCGAAGATCGCAGAAGCCAAGGAAAAGGAGATAATGGAAATCTGAAGTGAAAGGGAAGCTGGATCATCTTGCCATAATCATGGATGGGAATGGACGCTGGGCCCAGATGAGAGGACTCGAGCGTACAGCCGGACATAAGGCAGGGGCTGCTGCGGCAATCAAAGCTGCAGAGTGCGCATCAGAGCATGGGATCCGCTTCCTTACGCTTTACTGTTTCTCCACAGAGAACTGGAAAAGACCCACCGGGGAAGTCTCATTCCTCATGGGTCTTTTCTCCAGTGAATTCAGAAATCATATCTCAGAGATAAAGGACAAGGGCTTCCGTGTCCTCCACCTCGGACGAAGGGAAGGACTTCCCTCCTCCGTGCTCTCAACAATCGATGAAGCTGTTGCCGCGACTGCCGGAAACAAAGGGCTTACGGTACAGCTTGCCATAAACTATGGCGGGGAAGATGAGCTTGAAAGAGCTATACGGAAGGCTCTCGAGAGCGGTGAAACGGCCTTTGACCACACCGTCATCTCCCGGTATCTTGATAACCCTGAGGTACCTCCTCCTGATTTCATTGTCCGTTCCGGGGGCGAAAAAAGACTCTCCGGCTTCCTCCTATACCAGTCAAGCTATGCAGAAATCGGATTTTATGATAAACTCTGGCCAGATTGGGATGAGAATATGATTGAATCAATCATATCTGATTTCCATAAGCGTGACAGGAGATTCGGAGGACTTTCATGACTTCAATGGCTAAACGCATAATGACAGGCTGCATAGCCGTACCAGTTCTTATCGGTATAGTCATATTCCTTCCCCATCTCAATTACCTTGCGTTCTGCATCCTGATCATGGGACTGACAATGCTTGGATCGGTAGAGATGCATCAGCTCCTTTCCAAGGATGGCGAGAAGCTTCCATTCACTTCATATGCAGGAGCGCTGCTTCCGCTTGCCCAGTATGCCCAGTTCTCATTCTTCAGTGACACAGAGCTCACTTTCTATACGCTGATGTTCCTTATAGGACTGACGCTATTCATCGAGATATTCACAGGAAGCGCTGACAGATTCCATGGCACATGGGAGAGAAACAGCAAGACTGTCCTGAATATCATATATCCGGGGCTTTTCGCATCATTTGTGATCCGTCTTGCATTCTTCGATAATGCTGCATGGTTCATTCTGTTCTTCTTCCTCCTTGTTTTCTCTTCCGATACTTTCGCGTTCTTTTTCGGGATTGCCTTCGGAAAAAACAACAAAGGCGTGCTTAAGGTCAGCCCCAATAAGTCAATTGCAGGATTCATAGGAGGGCTGCTTGTTCCTGGAGCTCTCGGCATTCTCTCGGCAAAGCTTTTTCCTGAAGTCTTTGCATACAATGCCGCAGAGGGATTCCTGGTAGGTTTCGTAACAGCTTGCCTTGGCACTGTGGGAGACCTTATCGAATCCTCATTCAAGCGCTCTGCGGAGGTCAAGGATTCTGGCTCGATAATCCCGGGACGCGGAGGAATCCTCGATTCCATTGATTCGATCATAATGGCAGCGCCTGTATATGTTGCCATGATCATGATTGTCTTCAGCATATGAAACGCTTATTGATCCTGGGAGCAACTGGATCGATTGGAACAACATGCCTTAACGCATTCAGATCCTCTCTTGTTGATGGTATTGAAATTTCAGGTCTTGTGTCATCAGGAAACAGAGCCCTCTATGCAATCGGAAGGGAATTCAATGCGCCTGTATTTCTTGCAGGAGGAAAGAGAGAGGACGAGATCAGAGGATTCATCGAATCCGTATCCCCTGATATCGTGCTCAATGGCGTTTCAGGCATAGCAGGCCTGATATACTCCGATATTCTCATCGGCATGGGGATAGATATCGCTCTTGCAAACAAGGAGTCAGTCGTCCTTGGCGGAAGATTCCTTCTTGATAAAGCGAGGAAAAACGGAGTCAGGATAATTCCTGTCGACAGCGAGCACAGCGCAATATACTCTCTTCTCCAGAGCCACAGTGCAGAGCGCCTGATAATAACCGCATCAGGCGGTCCCTTCAGAGAGAGGCACGATATGTCCTCTATCACCGTCAGTGAAGCCCTTGCCCATCCTACATGGAAGATGGGAAGGAAGATCACGATAGACAGCGCAACTCTTGCCAATAAAGCGCTTGAAGTGATTGAGGCATCATATCTTTTCTCATTCCCGCCGGAGAGAATCGATGTAACGGTCCATAAGGAGTCCGTTGTGCACTCGATGATCGAATGCGCCGATGGCTCAGTATTCGCGCTTCTTTCCGTTCCTGACATGACTCTTCCTATCATCTCCGCAATCACGGGGGGAAGCTGCAAGAGGCTTCTCAGGCCGCTTGACTTCGCTTCTCTCACTCTCACATTCGAGGACTGGGACAGAGAACGTTTCCCGATGCTTTCCCTCGGATACAGCGCACTTGGAAGCGGAGGAGCCTACCCTATCGCATTCGCCTCGGCAGATGAGGCAGCTGTGAATGCATTCCTCGATGGAAGAATCGGATTTACTGATATCCCCCGTATTACTGAGGAAGTCCTCTCCTCAGACTGGAATATAGCTTTCTCATCAACAGAGGAGATCCTCAGTCTTTCAGAAAAAGCAGGGAAGATGGCGGAGGAAGCATGCTCCAGGGTCTGATATACATGATCATAGGCCTATTGGGAATAGGCTTTGTCATATTCCTCCATGAGCTTGGGCACTTCATCGCTTCGCGCTCTATGGGAATCGATGTTGAGGTTCTTTCCTATGGATTCGGACCTAGGCTCTTCTCAATCTATGGCCGCAATACTGAATACAGGCTCTCGCTCATACCATTCGGCGGCTATTGCAGGATGAAGGGGGCAATGGATCTGATGAAGGCGCTCAAGGACAACAGCTCATCGTTCGAGAAGACAGAGCATGGATCATACTTCGGAACATCGCCTGTAAAGAAGATAATAATATATCTTGCAGGTCCATTCATGAATATTATCCTTGCTGTCAGCATACTTACGATCGCTGCAATGATCCCTGTCGAAAGAATCTCTGATCCTGCTGTCGTCACCCCGATATCCTCATACCCTTCTCTCTTTCCACAGGCTGTAAAGCAGCCTGGCATCGAAAAAGGCGACAGGATAATATCATCAGGAAGCACTGTCTTCTCTGACTGGCAGGACATTGAGTATTTCCTTTCAGAAAGACAGGGAGAATCCGTTCCGCTCAGGGTCCAGAGAGACGGAGAGCTCGTAGACACAGTCCTTTCGCCACTGGAGATAGAAGGAAAACCATCCTTCGGCATCGCTGTTCTTATCCAGCCAGTTATCGGGAGAAGCCTATCCGATGAATTCCTTCCGGGCGACCGTATCATCGAGGCAGATGGGAGGAAAATAGAATCCCAGCTTGATCTATATTCGATTGAGAGCTCTTCTTTCAGAATGCTGATAGAGCGCGGTGGAGAGATACTGGAGCGCGTGATAAAGGATAGCGATCTCCCATTCGGATGGAAAAGCAGCGTAAGGATCAGCAGGGATCCAGGTTCTCCGCTTCTATATGGCATCACCCGCTCCTTCGATATCGCAGTATCTGCAGTGAAGGCCCTTGGAGCGCTTATCACATTCCATTTAAGCGATGCGCTCTCTGTCCTCACAGGGCCGGTGAAGGCTGCTGAGAATATCGGAGGAATAACGGTTCTTGCATTCTCTGAGAGCGCTGGAAGCGGCATAAGATCCCTGTTCCAGCTTCTTGCTGCGGTCTCTGTGTCGATTGCGGCAGGGAATCTTCTTCCCATCCCTACATTCGACGGCGGCCAGGTTCTCATCTGCCTTTCAGAGATCATAAGAGGAAGAGAGCTCACACCAAGAAGCTATATCATGCTGCAGATCATCGGCATGATACTTGCAGTTCTCATAATGATGCTGATGTACTCTCTGGATATCAAAGCGTATCTCTTCTGATCTCACTTTCGCTTGTCAGGAGCATCGGGCTTGAAGAATACGCTGTCCTGCTGCACTTCTTCAAACGATGTGGTTGCGGCATTATAGCCGACCTTGAAGGAGCCTGTCTCGCCGTTTCTCTGCTTTGCTACGATGACCATCGTGGTCTGCAGCACAGGCCTTCCATCACGGTCCTTTGCATTCTGCGTCTTCTCCTCCTCAGTAAGGACTCTCTTCCTATGGAGGAACATGACGATATCCGCATCCTGCTCAATAGAGCCGGAATCACGGAGGTTGGAAAGAATAGGTTCCCTCTCCTCGCTGTCTCTTGATACCTGGCAGAGCACAACGATAGGGATCTTAAGCTCACGGGCAAGCTGCTTAAGGGATTTGGATACAGTAGCTATGACCTCATGGCGTGGAGTACGCTGATCCAGCCCCGGATCCACAAGCCCTATGTAATCGATAAGTATGCAGTCGATCTTCTTCTCACGCCTGAGCGATCTTGCTTTGGCTCTCAGATCCCCCAGCTTTATATTAGGCACATCCACGATATACAGGGATTTGGAATAGAGGTTGTTCGCTGCATCCATCACACGCACGAACTCGCCATCTCCGAAATCGCCATTGGAGATCTTGTTTGCCTCAACTCTGGAAATATTCGCCAGAAGCCTTACGGTTATCTGTCTGGCAGGCATTTCCAGAGAGAAGAAAGCGATGCTCTTTGAATCAGAGAGCATATTTCTTATCATCGATACGGCGAATGCAGTCTTACCGATTGAAGGACGCGCCGCTATAACAACATAGTCCTCAGGGTGGAAGCCGCCGTTGCAGTATTTATCGAGAACAGAGAAACCAGTTGCGATGGCATCATCAGCAAGCTGTCCTGCCATCTTCAGCTGTATCCTCTCCATAAGATCGTTAACAGCCTGGGATACAGCAAAGCTATCATTGTTTGTCGCCCCATTCTCAGAAAGATGCATCAGCTTCGTCTCATTCTCATCAAGAAGCGCATAGACATCGTTCTTATCATCGCCCGCATCCTCTGTCATCTTCGATGAGATGGAGATCATGCTGCGTCTGATCGACAGCTCCTTGACAATCGAGGCATACTGCTCAGCATTCGTGTAGATCGACTCAGACTCAGTCAGCGATGAGACATAGCCGATTCCACCAGCTTTATCAAGCTTACCATTCTTCCTCAGGAAATCTGTAAGCGTGATGATATCAACAGCAAAGCTGGAGCTCTCCTTCATCCTCTGGATGGCCATGAAGATCTCAGCATTTGCCGGATGATAGAAATCGGAGGCACTGACAAGCTGTGATACGCTGTCATATGCCTCCTCATTCATAAGGATAGCGCCGAGAAGAGCTTTCTCGGCATCATCGTTATGCGGTGCTGTCCTCACACTGCTTCCTTACTCTGCATCAGATGCAGCAGTGGCTTCCTCAGAAGCTGTCTCTTCAGCAACAGGAGCTTCCTCAGCCTGAGCGGCAGCCTCTGCAGCAGCAGCGGCCTCAGCCTCAGCCTTTGCAGCAGCCTCAGCAGCTGCTTTCTCCTCTGCAGCCTTCTTCTCTGCAAGGATCCTCTCAGCCTCAGACTGGACAATGAGCTTGATGTGGGACATATCGTTCTCGTAGAGATGGATGACAACGGAGTATGTTCCTGTCATCTTGATCGCATGTGTTGCAACCTCGATCTTCTTTCTCTCGATCTCAAAGCCAAGCTTCTGAAGCTCTGCCTGTACCATCTGGGATGTAACGGATCCGAAAAGCTTTCCGGACTCGCCTGCAGGAACAGTGATTGTGAGAACAACACTGTCAAGCTTCTCCTTGATTGATGCAGAAGCAGCTCTCTTCTCTGCCTTTCTCTGCTCGATTGCAGCAGCTCTTGACTTGAAGAGCGCAGCATTTGCCTTGCTGTAGATGACGGCAGCGCCTGTAGGAAGAAGATAGTTCCTGGCGTATCCGTCCTTTACCTCTACCACATCCCCCTCTTCTCCGAGGTGGATAACGTCCTGGTTAAGAATGATCTTCATAATCAGCTCCCAGCTTCTTCAGATCAAAGAAGCTCTCAAGGACACCGACGAGCGGAAGTCCTATGAGTATGATAAAGTTTATCCCAGGGATTACAAGACCGAAGATGGCAAGCACTATGAAGATGGTCATGCTCTTCACGTTCTCATGTCTCCGCCTTATCCGTGCTGCAACAACAGTGAATCCCTGTATTGCATAGAGCACAGCCCATATGCCAGCTGCATTCATCGCTGCTATCTCCAGCAGCAGGGGGGCTGATACAAAGCGGAGGATGAGAACAAGGGCCCATGTGATGATGAAGCCCCATACTGCATCAGGTGGATAACCGAATGCAATGACCTCTCTCTCCCACTCGCTTTCTCTTGAATGCAGGGCAGTCTCATAAATGAAACAGCCTGCACAGACGCTCGCCAGAAGCACAGGATAGATGAAGGAAAGCAGGGTTATCATCACGAGATTGAATAGAATCCCGGAATCCAGCCCTGGGAACAATGCCTCCAGCACCGGTGCGAACAGGCTTGCAAACACATTCCTGAAGCTATCGATGATGGCATCGGGAAGTGCCTTATCAGTGAAGATGATGAGGGCATATACGGCAAGAAGGATCAGGGAAGGTATAAGCGTCTTCATCAGACGTCCTATAAGCCTGTGGTCACCTCTTGTCTTCAGCCAGATAATCCCAGCCGCTGACAGCGACAGGGGAAAATACATTGTAAGCATCAGAAAGATCCATCCGAGCTTTCCTGCCTCCCATGGATGGTCAAGAACAACAGATGTCAGGACTATCACAATGAGATTGATGACAGAAAGGACAATGGTCTTTCCTGTGCCATGTCCGATTGAAAAGAGGAGTATGGGGGCCATGGCAATGAAAGAAAGCATACCTCCGCCAAGTGTAAGGAGAAGCTGGCTTGAGAATATCAGCAGCACTCCTTCAAGGAATGTATGTAATCCCTTCCGCATGGCCCTTCAGTCTCACTTCTTCTCGAACGGAAGGTATGCAAGCACTCTTGCTCTCTTGATTTCCCTGTTGAGAGCTCTCTGGTGCTTTGCGCATGTTCCGGTGATGCGTGCAGGAAGGATCTTGCCCCTCTCTGTGATGTAGCGGCGGAGCATCTCCGGATTCTTGTAATCAGCAGGTGCTGCGCCCTGGCAGAACTTGCAGACCTTTTTCTTGAAGCCAAGCTTCTTCACACCGCCCTTTCTGTCGCGCAGTGCATCCTTGTCGGCGAAATCTTTATCTTCGTGCATTTTGTGATCTCCTATCAGAATGGGATGTTATCATCCTGGAAAGCCTCAGGTCCCATACCTACATCTGCAGGCATCTCTGGAACAGCTGGCGCACTCTGGCGCGGTGCTGCCGGGGCCTGGGAATATGATTGCGATGGGGCTGCCTGCGGGCGGCCTCCCTGAGCCTGGCTGAGAAGCGTAAGGTTGTTGACGAAGATCTCGACACGGTTTCTTGACTGACCATCCTGACCTTCCCATCTTGACTGTCTCAGCTCACCCTGAATAGCAACCTGGCGTCCTTTCTCAAGATACTGGCTCATAGCCTCTGCTGTCTTTGAGAAATAGACACAGTCGAAGAAATTAGGCTCATCCGTCCAGCTGCCATCGGCACTGCGGCGGCGGGTATTGACTGCAACAGAGAAACGCAGCATCGAAGACATACCATTCTGGCTGTATTTCAGCTCTGCATTCCTTGTAAGGCGGCCAACGAGCACAACAACATTCATATCACCAGCCATACTTGCTTCCTTACTTCCTTTCTGGATTTACGAACAGGAACTTAAGAACAAGAGTTGAAAGCTGGAAGATATCATTCATCTTGGAAATAGATGCTGTATCAGCCTTCAGCTCGAAGTAGATATAGTGTCCCCTATCCTGCTTCCTGATTTCGTAGGCAAGAGTCCTTACACCGAGGTCCTCTTCCTTTGTGATCTCTGCACCGAAGCGTGCAAACGTCTCCTTGACAAGCTCGTAGCCTGCCTTCATCCTTTCCTCATCGGATTCAAGGATGACAGTGAACTCATAATTCTGGATCATGGTTCCTCCTTGTGGCCTTTTGATTTTCGATCCGCTCATGCGGATAAAGAGGCTTTATGAAGATAGCATCAGAAGGCATGGAAAGTCAATATGCCTTTCCCAAACCGATGCTTAACGTATTGTCTATTGCAAAAGGATTTATATATGAATTGTAGAACGGGCCCATATGGAATGAGCCCGCAAAATACAAATCTCCGAGAAGATCAGCAGGAGCCTCTACTGGCCCAGGTGCTATCTCCCTGATTGTAGCGCCTCTTGTATTCCCGGACAGTATATGTGTTCAGGTCTGCAAGCTGTGCTGTCTTCTTGTAGCCATATCCCGCTTCGAACAATCTCAGGCATTCCAGCCGTTTAGCGTTCGGAACTCTCTTTCTGCTACCGCGGAGGGACGTGTTATTCTCTTCCATGCCGTCCTCCTTCATTTCCTGCCCCAGAGCGGAGCAGGAAATCGTAACGTGTGAAATCAAGGATTATACACTTGCACCCGGAGTGACGCTTACAGTCACTTTATCAGTAGCAGTACCACAAGTCCATGTAATGACAACATCCTGAGCAACATCATTCGGTCCTGCTGTATCAGGTGCGAATGTGTACGAAACCGAAGGAGCTGTCAGACCTGACTCGTCTGTATACTCGAGTCCGGACTTCCAAGTGATTGCAAAATCAAACTGGTCTTCACTGTACTTAGTCTGATACCAGATTGTCTTATTCTGTGTAGGCACAACAGTCACAGGATAATCGGAAACCGGATAGACTACTCCAGACGTTACCTGACCAGAGATTCCATTGTATGTGTAGTCAAATACAACAGACTCTCCTCTTCCTGCCTCTCCAGCAACAATTGCTCCACTGCCATTGACCTTAACTTCGAGGCCGGAAGTATATTCCTTTCCAGAGCCAAGAGTTACAGCGAAATCAAACATATCAGCTGTGTATTCCTGTCCTGTAATTACCTCAAGATCGGCCTTAGGAGTTGCTACAATGCGTGATACCCAATCAACACCATGGAATTCATATGGAACAGTTGCCTTTACCTCAGAACCATTCTCCGCAATATACTTAAGATTTGCATATACGACATTTCTTCCTTCTGTAATAGCAGTCTTAAGAATCGTAAACGGTGTTGTTTCATCAAATTCAACTGTTGCTCCACCGAATCCTGTGAAACCAGTTATCTCGAAGCTAGCCATTGTAGTATTGCTGAAATATCTTGTAGCGGCTGTACCAATAAGCGGCTTCGCAGCATCTTCCTTTGCCTGAATAGCAAGGGCAGTTACTTCAACGTATGCTTTCGGCTCTGCAATAACAAGCTTGCCTGTAATGAGTGTCTTACCTGTTTCAGAATCAACAAGAGCATTGATTGTGATTCCATCATCCTCTGTTGCTGACGTTACTGTCTCAGGAAGTGTTCCATCAACTGTATACTCATCTTCTGCAAGAACAGCTACTACACCATTAGTATTCACTGCCTTGACAATGACATCATATGCTGTTCCATACAGAGGATCTCCGTCGTCCGTAGTCTCTGCATACTCGACATCAACATCAAGCTCTGTTGCATATGCCTTCTCAATGCTTACTGGCTTATATGCCTCAAGAGTCTGCACCTCTTCTCCATCACTATAGAAGTATGTGACGTGGATGTAGATTGTATCGACATCTGCAAGACTATCTTTATCAAGCTCAGTTACAGAACCATTTGTAAGTGAATACTCAACAGAGAGATTATCAGAAGTGAAGCCCGAAAGCTCAACAGGATCCTTTGTATCATATTCAATTGTCAAAGACTGAATAGCATTGATAGCAAGTGTATTGTTTATTGTAGCTACATCATTATAGTACTGGCTTCTTGGTGCCTGATAAGTACCTACAAGCTTCACATCAGCGATTGCTGTTGGCAATGCCTCTGGAACAGCAACAACAACACCAGCTTTTACTCTTGAAGAATCTTCAGTTGACGGAGTATATGTAACACCATTGTACTCAGCTCCTACATAAACATGCCTTTCAACAGTAGTCGGCATTGTGTCTTCAAGTCTCTTATCACCATCAGTGTAGTAGAAGAATTCAACGTTTTCCTTCTCTGCCTCTGAAAGCACCTTAGCGGAATCAAGTGTCTTATACTCACTATCAGCATAAACAGAAAGGATTACATCAAAATCTGCCGGATCAATCGGATAAGCGGAGATCTCAGTTCCTGTTACATAATTCTTAGCTACGTAACCAGAAACAGGATATGCAACCATTGCGACCGGCTTGATATAAAGCGCTGTCTCATCTGTCTTATTCTGATACTCTGCTGTAATTACAACATTGGAATTAGAAGCAAAATCTCCATTTGTTACAGGAAGCTTTGTTACTGGATCAACAAACTGAAGGATAACATCGTCTTCAGCTGTAAGAATCTTTGTTCCTGTTTCGTACTTTGCTATAACAGTGACATCCTCAAGCGTTGGAGCTGTCGGCTGATTAGTCATAGCAAGAACATAGTAATCACCAGGAATTATTTCAATCGACTGAAGTGCACCTGATACGACTGGAGACTCATATACAGCAGAGAATACAAACTGGGTCGTAGCTGGAACAGTATTGTTATACTTTCCAACTGTTGCCTCAACGGTTGCTGTTCCCTGAGTTGCTGGATTAGTCTCTGAAAGGCCATTCAGATTCTCATTCTTGACAATAAACTCACCAGGAATAAGCTTAACTGACTGCTCTTCACCTTCTCCATCAAGATAATAAGCAACTACACTCAGACTAGATGATGGAATTTCAAAACTGCCATCTGGATCGCTGACTGTATAAGCTTCAGCTCCTGTCACTTCAAGACGTGAAATGCTGTAAGTTGTAACAGATCCCTTTGCTGTGACTGGCTTCCCATTGTAATCGGTGCCCAAGTCAGCAGTAACAACATCATCAGAGCTCATTCCATCAACGCCGCCATCTGTATCCTGATAGGAAACAGCAACGTTTTCGATAACCCTCTGGCCTCCGTCGAGGTAAGTAGCAACAACCTCGAATTTAGAGGAATCAAAGCTCTGGCCGGTAAGGAAATCACCAGTCTGGCGTATATAACCGCTAGTAGGGAATTCCGGATAGACAACCTCGTTGCTGCATCCAGCGATGAATGCAATAAGAACAAGGCCAACTACAAGAAAAAGGTTTTTCTTGGTCATTTCTCTCAACCCTCTCTTTCTATAAGATTCTGCTAAGAATCCTACCCCCCCCCCGTATATTTTTGTCAAGCATATTTCTTCCATAAGGGGGTGAACTTTTAAATTCTGCTGAGATGGTTGCTAAAAATTAACTCAAGATTTGTTTAAAACAAGTCAATTATAAAAATAGAGGCTACTGCCAAGCTGAAAACTTAAAGCAATAGCCTCTGAAAGGATTAAGCCTCATTGCTGAGGCCAGGGCATGAGCCCCTCTCGGCCCATCTGCTGTCCCCATGTATGTACCGCCTCTTGTATTCCCGGACCGTGTATGTGTTCAGCCCGGCAAGCTGCGCTGTCTTCTTGTAGCCGTATCCGGCCTCAAAGAGCCTCAGGCATTCCCGCCTCTTCTC
>CALXKZ010000080.1 GCA_944389065.1 uncultured Spirochaetaceae bacterium | reverse complement strand
CCTCATCACCTGAGAAGCAGAATGCTGCTGCTGATTTCATCAACTTCTTCTACAACGATCCTGAGGCGCAGGAGATACTCAGGGATACAAGGGCAGTTCCTCCGGTTGAGAGCGCAAGGGCGCTTTGTGAGGAGAAAGGCCTTTCCGATCCTCTTATCATAAAGGCCACGAACAATGCTTCTGCGCAGTCTCTCGTTCTTGATAGTGTTCTTAGCCAGGATGTTATCTGTATCGATCTTCTTTACAACGAATATGAGAACGTTGCTTTCGGCCGTGAGACTCCGGAACAGGCTGCCGATGCCCTTATGTCAGGCTGGACCGAAAGACTGCAGGAACTGAAGGCAGAGAATTCCTAATCGGATTATCAGAGATTTCCGCCAGGGCTTCTGCTCTGGTGGATTGTTTTAAGGAGAGAACCTATGAAGAGTTCTGCTATAAAAAGAAGGCAGAGAGTAGGACTTATTTATATATTGCCCTGGATTATCGGTTTTTTTGTGCTGCAGCTTTATCCTTTCATAGCCTCATTTGTTTATTCATTCACGAATTACAACCTGGGTGGGAAAATGGATTTTATTGGATTGGATAATTATGTGCAGATTCTGACCAAGGATTCTGAGTTCTGGAATTCCCTTAAAGTCACATTGATATTTGTCATTGTCTCTGTCCCGGGCAAGCTCGCTTTTGCTCTTTTCATAGCAATTCTTCTTAACCAGAAGGTCCGTTGTGTGAATATATTCAGAACGGTGTATTATCTTCCTTCGATTTTCGGTAGCAGTGTTGCCATATCGATTGTGTGGAGAATGCTTTTCCAGACAGATGGTATAGTGAATAGTCTTCTTGCAAAACTAAGTATCTCACCGATTCCATGGCTTGGAGAGCCTCTTATTGCTCTGCTTACTCTGTGCCTTCTTTCCGCATGGCAATTTGGTTCATCAATGGTTATATTCCTTGCCGGTCTTAAGCAGATACCAGCTGAGCTTTATGATGCAGCAAAAGTAGATGGAGCCTCAGCTGTAAGAATCTTCTTCACAATTACGGTGCCTATGCTTACACCTATGGTGTTCTTCAACATCATCATGCAGATGATAAATGCATTCCAGGAGTTCACTTCTGCATTCGTCATTACAGATGGAGGTCCTCTGCAGGGTACTTATCTTTATGGTCTGAAACTGTATAATGAGGCCTTTCGCTATTTCAAGATAGGTTATTCCAGTGCGCTCTCATGGATTCTGTTCACTGTGATAATGGTATTCACTCTTATTCTTTTCAGATCTTCCCGTCGCTGGGTTTATTACGAAGATGGAGGGAGATGAGATGTCTATAACGAAAAGACAGCGGACAATGATTATCAAATACTTGTTCCTTATGCTTGTTGGATTGGTAATGATCTATCCGATAATCTGGCTCTTCTTTGGAGCATTCAAGACAAACAGCGAGATTTTCGGCTCGACTAAGCTTCTTCCGTCCCATTTCAGCCTGGATGCTTTCATAAATGGATGGAAGGGCAATGGCCAGATAACATATACAACGTTCTTCCTCAATACATTTGAACTTGTTCTTCCTACCGTTCTTTTTACCCTTGTCTCGAGTTTTACGGTTGCTTATGGTTTTGCGAGATTCAATTTCAGGGGAAAGGGATTCCTGTTCTCAATAGTGATTGCAACTCTTCTTCTGCCGAATTCAGTTATATTGATTCCAAGATATCTCTTATATAATCAATTGCATTGGCTTGATAGTTATCTGCCATTCTATGCACAGGCAATATGTGCTGCGAACCCATTCTTCGTGTTCATGCTTGTCCAGTTCCTCCGTGGTATTCCCAGAGAGCTTGATGAAGCGGCATATATCGATGGGTGTTCTACATTCAAGACATTCACTGATATTCTTCTTCCGCTCAGCAAGGCTTCGCTTTTTTCCGCAGCTATATTCCAGTTTGTGTGGACGTGGAATGATTTCCAGACAGTCCTTATCTATATAAATAGCGTCTTCCGCTATCCTCTCTCACTGGCATTGAAAATGTCTCTTGATATTTCCGGATCTGTGCTCTGGAATCAGATTCTGGCAATGTCTCTTCTGTCGATCATTCCCAGTACACTGCTATTCTTTTTCGCACAGAGTTACTTCGTCGATGGCATTGCGACATCGGGGCTTAAGGGGTGATGAAAATGAAAATCGGAGTATGCGCGAAACCAGAATATGCTTCTTTGATAAAAAACAAGGGATTCGATTATATAGAGGTTCCTTTGGATTATATAACGGGTCTTCGGGATGATGAGTTTGCTGATACGGTTAATCATCTTGAGGAACTTGGAATGCCTGTTCCTGCCGGTAATTTCTTCTTTCCTTCGGATCTTAAGGTTGTCGGTCCGGAAGTTGATGAGAAAGCTGTCGCATCATATTGCAGAAAGGCTATCGCCAGATGCTCTGCAATAGGAATAAGGATGATTACCGTTGGCAGCGGCAGGTCAAGATACTGTCCGGATGGGTTTTCAAAGGATACTGCGGTATCCCAGTTCGGGAAATGGCTTGAATATATAGCGGATATAGCAGATTCCTCAATGACAGTAGTCATAGAGCCTATCAGGCATCAGGCAACGAATATTCTCAATACAGTAGAAGAATGCCGTTCCCTGAAATGCGCAGTTGATAATCCGAAAGTGATGCTTATGGCGGATTTCCAGCAGATGTCCGCCCAGGGAGATGATTTCAGATCTATTCAGGAAGACGTTGTGCATGTGCATATCAGCAATAGCCGGACTTTAGCATGTCCTTGCAGTGATGATGAAGACAATTATGATGGATTCTTCAATGTTCTGAGATCAATAGGATACAGAGGATATATCTCTGTAGAGACAGTACAGTATGGCGAAAGTCTTTCTCCTGCATATATCCGGACAAAGATAAAGCAAATAGGAATGGGAGGTGAGAATGAATAGGCTTGAGAAAAAGATTTACGGGGCTCTTATCGGAGGTCTTATCGGAGATGCAATGGGAGCTCCGTGCGAGGATATGGCATACACCGATATCGAATCAAAGTACGGGTGGGTATCGGATTTTGATGGTGCCGGTACAGATGATTCTGCAATAAAGCAGATTCTATGCAATGCCATTATCAAGCATAATGGTGATGTCACTGCTGACGAATGGGCAGAGGCTTTTCTTGAATACAGGGAATATTATGACCTTTTCTTTATTCCTGTTAAGAATATGTTCCATAAAATCGATAGTCATCTCGAGCTTCCTGTATATGCTGGTATCGGGAATATGCAATCATCATCCAGTGCAATGTCGATTGCGCCTCTCGGGCTGATCAATCCTTGCAATCCGTATCTTGCAAGTCTCCAGACATATGATGCCGCAGGTCTTATTCATGGGGGATGCAGCACTTTCTGCCGCGACGGCGCAACAGTGATAGCCTCTGTTATTGCAGAGGCTATGCACCCTGGGATATCACCAAGGGACGCTGTGGAAAAGGCTGTGTCATATCTGCATCCGGTATCTTCAAAAGAACTCCGTGATATTATTGCGCGGGCGCTTGATCTTGCTTCTCTTGATTACAAGGAATTCCGCCGTATGTACTATGAAGGATTCCTTAAAGAGATCGTAAGTGATTCCAGAGAGACTGTTCCCTGCGTGCTCGCTCTTTTCATTATTTCAGATGGAGATCCTAGAACAGCTATAGAATATGCTGCGAATTTCGGCCGTGATGCCGATACCATAGGGGCTATGCTTGGTTCAATAGCCGGTGCATATGCTGGTATTGATGCTTTCCCGGCAGAATGGGTTGAGAAAGTAGAGAAGAAATTCGGTACGGTCCAGAAAATCAGCAAGGAAAGCCAGGTTATAGGTGTGAATGTATACGATCAGAAAGAGCTGGCAATGAAGCTGGCAGCGATAGCTTCTGCCCGTTTTGAGAGATTGCAGAAATCCTATGCGGATTTCCATGTTCTTTGCAGTGAGGAATGATCATGAGTTATCAGCGCGAATATGAAAGACGGCTTGAGGTCGGCATAATCGGGGCAGGAAGCCATTGCTATAGGAATATTCTTCCATTGATGACTTATCTCCCAGTTCATATTGCTGCAATCTGTGATGTGAATGGAGATCTTGCTGCTAAAACAGCGGCACAGTACGGATGCAGAAGCTATATCTCTTCCTCTGAAATGTATGACAATGAGAAGCTGGATGGGGTATTCATTTCCGTAGGTCCGCAGTTCCATCCTGCTCTTGTGCTTGAAGCATTCAGCCATGATGTCAATGTCTGGGTGGAGAAGCCGATAGCTGTGCATTCTTGTCAGGTGGAGGAGATGATTGCTGCCAGAAAGAATCTTATCGCGGTCGTAGGACTGAAGAAAGCATTCTCTCCCGCCTGTTCCAAAATGGAAGAAATTGTCGATCATTTCGGTGGGTTTGATTCTATTCTTGGTATTTATCCTATGAGCTTGGTTAATGACTCTGAATTGCCGAACTGGTTACGCAACGGTGTACATCCTTTGTCTTTCATGATGCAGATAGGAGGAAAGGTGCATTCAGTCAGAAGCGTGATCAACAGGAAAGGCAAAGGAGATGTTATCCTTCAATTCGAGAATGGATCGATTGGTACGCTTCACCTCGCTACTGGACCTAAGCCTGATTTTGAGATGTATGAGATATATGGGGATGGCTGGAGGGCTCGTGTCGATGAATCAGAGGTCTCTCTCGACCGGGGTATCCCTTTTGATTATAAGTACACAACGGATTACATCCCTTCTGGCTATGACTTCGGACGGATTTCATGGAAACCAGGAAACTGTGTAGCGACCTTAGAGAACAAATCGCTTTTCACCCAGGGTTTCTACAATGAAGCAATGTATTTCTGCCAGTGTGTTCTCGATAAGCAGCAGCCGGTAAAAGGGACGCTGGAATTCGCTCTAGAGATCATGAAGGTCTATGAGGCTGCCTTCAGATCGGAAGGAGAGGAGGTCATTGTATGAAAATCGCAATAGCAAATGACCATGGCGGCTATGAATTGAAATGCAGGCTCCTTCCTTTTCTGCAGGATGAAGAGCATGTCTCTGTAATTGATTTCGGATGCCATTCTACAGATATTGTCAGATATCCGTATTACGCGGCAAAAGTATGCAATGCAATCCTTTCCGGAGAGGCTGATAGGGGTATATTGATCTGTTCTACTGGAATTGGAATGTCTATAGCTGCGAATAAATACAAAGGTATCCGTGCTGCTTTGTGCGATAGCCCTTATCAAGGGCAGATGACATCACGTCATAATAAATCGAATATCCTTTGTCTTGGAGGAAGATGCATTGGGGATATGATGGCAATGGAAATCATCCGTCAATGGCTTTCGTTCCAATATGAAGGTGGCCGGCATGATATTTCCCTCGGTCTTATTGATGATATCGAGGGGGAGAATCTAACGGGAGAACATTGGGATTGTTTTCCGCAAGAGATGTGATTTCCAGCTTTCTCGGCTCAGATTAATTGTTTGTTTTAACCCATGCGGGTGAATCTGCCTTCAACAGCATTCTTCCCGTTCATGGTGTTGTTTTTACAAAGGATGAACTACCCAAAAAGGAGGTAATATGAGAAATAGGAAAATAGTCTTCTTTCTTCTTGTACTGCTGATTGGTTTCTGCCAGGTCTATGCAGGAGGAAGTTCCGAGAAAGCATCGGACGATGGGCTTACACACATCGAGATGTGGTATAACGCAACCCAGACAGAGGTAGGACCGCT
>CALXKZ010000079.1 GCA_944389065.1 uncultured Spirochaetaceae bacterium | reverse complement strand
ATGTTCTAAGAGGAGAAAGAAAATTATGAAGAAGATTCTTTTCGTGTTGCTTATAGCAGTGCTTATATTCGGTGGAGCAGTAGCATGCTCTCCTAGGGGAATCTCCGGCAATCCTGCTGATGAGGATACCGGAGACGATGAGATCATTGCAGCAGACGCTGGCGATTATGAGGTTCTTGCTGGATATCTTGGAAGCTTTGGCCACGTGAGGGTTCTCGGGGATATAGACCATATTCTCAAGGGAGAGCCTGTCGATGATGAGGCAGGCGTCATGATCCAGAGCATGAGGCTTTCCGCGCCGGCCTACTTCAATGATATCAAGACAGAGCTCACACTGCCTCTGTCTCTTATGGATTACGACTTCGATGGCCACAGGAATCCGGAGGATCCTGAGCCGGAGAAATATACCCGCCAGGCAACAGGCACGCTCGACCTTATCCTTGCGGGTGCGATGAATGCAGAGGGTACTGGATTCGTGGCTTCAGGCTACAGGGTGGAGAATGCAGCAATCACGCTTTCCTGCGATGATTCGGTGTACATTCTTCTGGATCTTCCAGAGACCGTTATCGCAGCCGATTCCATTTCCGGCATCTTCACGACGAAGGGCGGTGTGGCAAGATCCGCTGTTACTGTAACGGTTGCCGATGGCAAGGCTGCGGGGATTGCGGATGTCAATGTCCCCAAGTTCGGAAGGCCGTCGGGGGCATTCACTATCAATGGGCTGGATGCGGATTTCAGCTTGCTCTGATATCCCGCTTTTTCTGGTAAACCTCCTTTATTGTCGGCTGGTCTTCAGGGATGGAGACCAGCCCTTTTTGTTCCCATTATTCCATCAGAGAGAGTGTAGAGCTTTCCTATAGGCATGATATCATACACAGTATTGCGTAATTTCTAGTGAAGCTTTTTCCGGCTCTTTTTCAGTTCCATTCACTGTTGTTTTTATTGCATTGTATTGCTTGCTTTTTGCAACACCTTGCACTATAATTCACTAGTGAGCAAAGATTTTGTGCATTTTATTTCGTTATAATGCAAGGAATTAAATCGATTGAGGTGCTAGTGGTCGAAAGGCTATGCTGGTTCAAGTCCAGTCGACCGCAGACAATGCTCCTGCTGAGAATGCAGGAGTTTTTTGTTTCCCCATTCTGCTGTATCATCCATGTATGCTTATTGATCTTCATTGCGATACAATATACTCCCTCTGGAATGATCCGGAAAAAGGATCCCTCCTTTCATCTTCTCTCAGCGTTGACAGGAAAAAGCTTATCGATGGAGGTGTCCTGGGGCAGTGCTTTGCTCTCTTTGTCCCAATGCATGAGCATGTGCCTGAGAAGCACATAGAGAAGACTCCCTGGGAAATCCTTGAAGAGCTTCATGATATATTCATCCGGGAGACAGCGGCTGCTGGTATTCCCCAGATGAGAAAGGCCGCTGATCTTGAGAATGGAAGTCTTCATGCAATTCTTACCACGGAAGAAGGTGCATCTATCGAAGGGGATATCTCAAGGCTTTCCACCCTCAGGGACTGGGGCGTGAAGATATTCGGCCTGACATGGAATTATGAGAATGAGCTTGGATATCCTAATTCATCAGATCCAATGGTCATGGCAGAAGGACTGAAGGAAAAAGGCATAGAAGCTGTCGAGGAGTGCGGGAGACTTGGCATCATAGTGGATGTCTCACATCTGAGCGATGGAGGATTCATGGATGCTGTCCGTTTTGCCCATGGTCCCGTTATTGCAACGCATTCAGATGCAAGGGCGGTAACAGATGTCTCCAGGAACCTTGCAGATGAGGAGCTGAGGCTTCTAGCTGATAGAGGAGGGGTCACTGGCCTGAATCTCTGTCCCGCATTCCTGCATGATGAAAAGGCCCTTTCCGAAGATGATGCGGAGAGCAATATCTCTGATATGGTGAGGCATGTCATGCATATCTACAGGACAGCAGGGGAGGATGTGCTTGCAATCGGCACAGATTTCGATGGCATTTATGGCAGACTTGAGATACCATCTTCCGATAAGCTTTTCCTACTAAGGGATGCTCTTGGAAAAGAAGGCATTCCTGAGTCTGTGCTGGATAAGATGTGGTATGGCAATGCTCTCAGGGTATTCAGGGATGCAGAACGAAGCTAGCATCCTAGGTTGAGCGCTTCATGCATATACTCTGTGATGTTCCTCGTCTTTGATGAGATGCTGATGCCGATAAGAATAATCTTCCTGTTCTCTTCTTTTGCTCTCTGGATGTGCTTATCCGCATAGCGCCTGTCCTTTATCTGCTCCAGAGCTTCCTCTGCGCTTCTGTCGATCTTGAGCTCGAATATGTAGATGTACTGATCAGTTATCAAAGTCTCATCGGCCCTGCCTATGCTTCCTGCATCCTCAGCATATGCATCCATTCCGAGACTTACCATGAATGCGTGGAAGAGAAGATGGAAGAATCTCTCATTTCTCTTATCAAAGAGGAGATATGGAAATCTGGCATAATAGTTCTTCAGAATGGATATGAACCCGTCTATATCTCCTCTGCTGGCAGCTCCATTGGCCTCGAATACCGTGCCACCTATTCCATTCTCAGTATATGCAGAGGCAAGGGACTTCGAGAATGATGATGAAATTTCCCTGTTAGGGAACCTGAGCATCAATCCAAGCTCATTCCCGTCATGGATCGTCATATAACCGGCGAAGTACAGAAGCGCGTAGATGCTCTCTGCCCTGAGCTTTTTCCCGGAAAGCAGGGATATATCGAAGGATGTGAATGATTCCATATCGACAGAAGGCATCTCATCAACAATCGGCAATAGATCGTATTTCCTTGCAAGCTCAACTGCCATAGTGGATGCTCCTGTGGCATTCCAGTAGTTCCTGAAGATGCAGTCATCGGAGAAGAATGAGCCAAGAGAGACAGGGTTGTATACCCTCGTCTCAGATTCAGGCGAGAAGCGGTAGCCATCATAGTAGTCCTTTATAGCCTTAATAAACTCTTCCCTTGTCCTGTATCCGCACTTCTCCCAGTTCTCATCTATCCCCTCAGAGAAGAACCTCTCAACCTCATCTTCCGTATACCCGAATGCACCGGCAAACCTCCTGTCCATCGATATGTCCTTAAGGTTGTTCATTGCTGAGAATATCGAGAGGTTCGAGAGCTTCACGCATCCCGTGATGAAGAAGAACCTTATGTACTCGCTGCTGTTCTTTATGACGGAGAAGAAATCATTCAGCAGAATCCTCATCTTATCCGTATAGTCGTAGCGTTCAAGGATCGCCT
>CALXKZ010000078.1 GCA_944389065.1 uncultured Spirochaetaceae bacterium | reverse complement strand
TTGCACGCTTCCTTTCAGTTCCTCTCTCATCCTTCTGTATTTCTATGTTGTACAGATTGCCCATAGCATCTACTGCATGCACATCGAGCTTCACTGAATGCTCCAGGATATTATGCATCCATCTCTGTGTCTCTGTCCTTGTTACGGAGAGATCATCGCGGCCTAGTATTATGCGGAGCATCAGGGATGCGCAATCATTGCTTCCGTCAAGGTAGCAGGAGAAGAAGATATCATCCTCCAGAGTCATATCACTCAGTATCTCAAGCTTCTCCTTCATGCTCAGAAGTTCCATGTACCCTCCTTCAGGAGCGTTCCTTTAGAGAGGCTCCTATATTATATACGGCCCAAGTAGGCCTCTTGGACAGCTTCTGCAGAAAATATCTGTGGTTTTCTGTTGTGAGGAAAGGAGATAGTTCAGTGATTGTTCGTGGCATAAGAGAAAAATATTTCAGAAAACATAATGCATTGATTGTCAGAGAAAGGTATCTGGAGCGTTATTATTCTATGAAGCTGCTATTTATCTGCATCTGCTTTTTCCCAATTCTTTCCTGTGCTCTGGAAACACCTCAGGATGCTGTCGCAATCGGAGCTTACAACATGTATCTCTTTTTTGATGGGACAGATGATGGGTGGGAGTATGATGGATTCAGAAGAAGTGATGGATATACGCTTGAACGGTATCAGGAGAGGGTGCATGATGCTGCCGTATTCATAGCACGGAATATTGATGCGGATATCCTGATCCTATCTGAAGTTGAAAGCCCTGTGGTTCTTCATGATCTTCTGGAAGCGGGGCTCAGGAAGAAAGGTTATTCTTTCTATGGACTTGCTTCTGATGGCAGCGCTCCATTATCCGTTGGATTCATCTCGCGTATTGAGCCTGTATCGAGTGCCCTCCATAGTACGGATGGAGAGAGAGCGATTCTTGATCTTGCATTCCGCACTTCTTCAGGTTCACTCCGGGTATTCGGCATCCATGCAAGAAGCAGATTGGAGGAAGGCAGTGAAAAGATACGGATGCTGCAGTTCAGGCATCTTCAGGCACTGATGTCCGATGCAGACGAGGATATCGTCATAGCTGCCGGCGATTTCAATGCCGATCCACGATATCCAGAGGGAGGTATGACTATCTTCCCTGAATCGGATAGCATACACGTCCCTCTGAAAATCACAGGAGATCCCGGTCTTTCATCAGATACCATATACTATTCTCCTTTTATGGATGGAGAGGAAGGAATTGATGCAGAAGGAACATATTGCTATCAGGGCAAGTGGTATTTTCTGGATAATATCATCATGGATCGGAGGGCATTTGATGGCATTGGCCTGGAGTACAGAAGGGCTTCTGTGATCAGACCATTTGAGTCCATGGATATCCTAGGCCGTCCGCTTGCTTATGATACTTCTGCAGGAAGAGGGTATTCAGATCATTTTGCAGTCATGATGCATCTGCAGGTTTTCTGAAATATGTATTGTAATCTTTTCTCTCTATCACGATAATCAGCGCTATGATTGAAGAGAATCTGAGGGAAACACTTCTTGGCGGTCAGTCATTCAGCTGGACTGAGGATATGGACGGAAGCTTCTGGGCTGTGCTTGATGAGCGTGTAGTGCGCATCAGAACGCTTGAGGATGCTGCATCCGATCCCTTTCTTTATGACTATTTTGATCTTGGCTATGACTATGTGAAAGCGAGAGAGGAAATTGCTGCCAAGGATCCGATACTCCGTGAAGCTGTGGAGTCATCAGGTCTGATCAGACTGCTCCATCAGGATCATTTTCTTACAACGATTTCATTCATACTTTCCCAGAACAACAATATCAAGCGCATAACAGGCCTTTATAGAAGGCTTTCAGAACGGTATGGGCATGAGGTCGAGCCTGGGAAATATACATTTCCGACACCTTCTGAGCTTTCTTTAGCTGATGAGGATTCGCTGCGGTCCATCGGTGTCGGATTCCGCGCGCCTTTTATAATCGATGCAGTCAGGAATGCCCCGCTTCTGGATATGATTGACAGTCTGCCATTCGAGGAAGCGATGGAAGCGCTTCAGACGATCAAGGGAATCGGTCCGAAGGTCGCTTCCTGCATTCTTATATTCTCATATCAGAGAAGGGAGGGATTTCCCCTTGATGTATGGATGAAGAAAGTCATGCATGATTATTATCCTGATAAGGACATATCATATTTCCATCCGTACGAGGCATTGTCCCAGCAGTACTTGTTCTCATGGATAAGGAACAATGCCTGATTACCTGACCGTATCAGGGAACTGCAGCTGATAGAAGATCTGCTCAAGCTCCAGCGCAATGTTTATATTATGTATTACACAGGCCTGCTCTCCTGCAGAGGCAGGCTTTGCTTTAAGTGTGATGGGCGAGAAGTTCAGTATTCCCTTTATTCCTGCTTCAATCAGCTTTTCCGCTGTATCGGCAGCAGAGGATTCCGGCACTGTGATTATTGCAACGCGTACCCCTAGAGCATCAATGACTTCTTCTAGCCTTGATAGCGGATATACTGGCACCGGGTGGGATACATCTGAATAGACTATTGGATCTGTATCGAAACCCGCAACAACACGTATTCCATCGGGGTCAAAGCCGGAATAATGCATCAGAGCCTTCCCGATTCTGCCGCAGCCGATGACGATTACGTTCTGAGGATCTCCTTTGCCGAGTATGGCGCTCAGTTTCTCTATGAGGTCTGTTATCTCATACCCGCCTCTTTTCTGCCCGTGGATTGCCAGAAGGGAGAAATCCTTCCGCACAACTGCGGCTGATACTCCTGCTGCATCTGATAGATTGTGTGCGAAGACTTTCTCTAATCCTATCGCTCTTAGACGATTAAGAGCCCTATAGTACCTTGTTATCCTGATAAGCATATCGCTGTTCATCGTATATCTCCAAAATAATGTGATAGCTGTAATATATTTTTGCTGAGTGTAGCTATAAATTGGATTAATAGCAATGCTTTAGATATCTGAATGATAAAAAAATACGGTGTTTTATTGCAAACTATAACTCAATTCAGTAAAATCTTAACGAATGACAAAGGAGGGCTTATGGCTCAGAACATATTCTCAGATGAGCTGAATGCATATCTGGCTGAGTGGAAAGACAAGCCAGGCAATCTCATCATGATTCTCCATCGTGTCCAGGAAGAGTTCGGATATGTATCAAGAGAAGCAGCAGATGAGGTTTCAAGACAGCTCGGAATTCCTCTTGCCACAATCTGGGGAGTTCTTACTTTCTACCACTTCTTCAAACTGAACAAACCCGGTAAATACAATATCCAGGTCTGTCTTGGCACTGCATGCTATCTCAAAGGCGGTGACATCATAATCGATGAGCTCGGGAAAGAGCTTGGACTTGGTGTCGGTGGTCTTACGGATGACGGGAAGTTCTCCCTTGAGGCTGTCCGCTGCGTGGGATGCTGCGGTCTGGCTCCGGTAATGACAATCTCCGGAGAAGTATTCGGAAAGGTTTCCAAGAACCAGATTTCAGGCATACTCGATAAATTCGCCTGATGCACAGCGTGGCAGATCTCATCCTGGAAGCTGTTGATAACAGTACTGAGGCAGGGGCCGGAATGATAAAGGCCTTGGCTGAAGAGGAGGAGGGGGTCTGGAAGATAGATATCCTTGATGATGGTGAATGGACACTTGAAGGTGATCCGTTTGCTGAGGGAGCAACAACCAAGGGCAAAGGGCGCGGACGCGGTCTTGCGGTCATACGGAAGGCATCTGGCGGACGCTGCAGCTTAACACAAGGAAAAGGATATACCCAGCTCAGATTCATGGTGGATGACGATGGAAGCTTAAGCGATCTCTTCCATCTGCTTCTGCCGATATTCCTCAGGAATACTGATGTATGGGTCTCAATACGGTCGTCCGGAGTGGATAAGACATTCTCGACGGAGGATCTTAGAAGGGAAAATGCATTTCCCTCCAGTGCTTCAGGGATAAAGGCCTTCAGGGCATATATCGAGAGGCAAAGGATGAAAGAAGGAGAGATTTATGGCTAAGCTTTCGCTTTCCGATCTTCATGCTATAAGGGAGCGCGAAGAGAAGAATCTGAAAAAGCGCGATATCCATGGCCGTACCGTCCATGTGGTTGTCGCTATGGGCACATCCGGAATAGAGAAGGGTGCCAAGCTTGTCCTCAATACTATCGCGGATGAAGTCGAGAAGAGAGGACTTGATAACGTTATCATCACACAGTCAGGAGCTGTTGAAGGCCGCCCTGAGCCTGTCGTTGAGGTTTTCAAGCCTGGTGAAGGGCTGACAGTATATGGGAATGTCAGCAAGGATGATGCAATCCGCATTGTAGCGGAGCATCTCGAGGGCGGAAAAGCTGTTGACGAGCTTGTCGTCGGCAATGAGGAGTAGTGCTATGGGATTCAAGAACTATATTCTTGTCTGCGGAGGCACAGGATGTGAATCCTCACGCTCCGATCAGATCTATCATGCGCTTATTGATGAGGCACAGAACCAGGGCGTTGCAGATCAGGTCCAGGTAATCAAAACAGGCTGCTTCGGATTCTGCGAGCAGGGACCTATTGTTAAGATATTGCCAGAGGATTCCTTCTATGTTCAGGTCAAGCCAGAGGATGCGAAGGAGCTTATCGCGGAGCATGTGGTAAAGGGCCGCGAGGTCACAAGGCTTCTGTACAATAAAACCCCTAGAAAGGCTTATGAGGAAGTAGAGGATATCAAATTCTACCAGAAGCAGCAGAGAATCGTTCTGCGCAACTGCGGATCCATCGATCCGGAGAATATTGATGAGTATATCGCTGCAGGCGGATACAAGGCTCTTGAGAAGGTTCTTTTCGAGATGTCTCCGGATGATGTTATCAACGAGCTCAAGACTGCAGGTCTCAGAGGCCGCGGAGGAGCTGGATTCCCGACATGGATGAAGTGGAACTTCACAAAGGTTGCAGAAGGAGATGTGAAGTATGTAGTCTGCAATGCTGATGAAGGCGACCCGGGCGCATACATGGATCGTTCAACGCTGGAAGGTGATCCTCATGCAGTCCTTGAGGCTATGACGATCTGCGGACGCACGATCGGGGCACAGCGCGGATTCATCTATATCCGTGCAGAGTATCCTCTTGCCATCCATCGTCTTGAAGTTGCAATGAAGCAGGCAAGGGAGTACGGCCTTCTTGGCAAGGACATCCTTGGT
Organism: uncultured Spirochaetaceae bacterium; assembly: GCA_944389065.1. Classification (GTDB taxonomy): domain Bacteria; phylum Spirochaetota; class Spirochaetia; order Sphaerochaetales; family Sphaerochaetaceae; genus Ornithospirochaeta. The sequence continues at coordinate 40,509 of CALXKZ010000078.1, read as the reverse complement.
TCAGGCTTCGATTATGATATTGAGATCAGGCTTGGAGCTGGTGCATTTGTCTGCGGAGAGGAGACTGCTCTTCTCCAGTCAATCGAAGGACATAGAGGTATGCCTCAGCCACGTCCGCCATTCCCTGCAAACAAGGGACTCTGGGGTAAGCCGACTGTCATCAACAATGTTGAGACCTGGGCTAATATTCCTCAGATAATCGTCAATGGTGGCGCCTGGTTCGCTTCAATCGGAACAGAGGATAGCCATGGAACGAAGGTATTCGCGCTCACAGGTAAGATCTGCAATTCCGGTCTTGTTGAGGTTCCGATGGGAACGACTCTCCGTGAGATTGTCTACGACATCGGCGGAGGAATCGCCCATGGAAAGAAATTCAAGGCTGTTCAGACAGGTGGTCCTTCCGGTGGTGTCATCACAGAAGAGAACCTTGATACGCCTATCGATTTCGGAGGGCTTCAGAAGATAGGTTCGATGATGGGCTCCGGTGGTATGATTGTCATGGATGAGGATGACTGTATTGTTGATGTTGCGAAGTTCTATCTCAACTTCACAGTTGATGAGTCATGCGGAAAGTGCGCTCCATGCCGTATCGGCGGAAAGAGCCTCTGCAATATCCTTGAGAAGATCACACAGGGCAAGGGTGAGGAGAATGATATAAAGCAGATCCAGCAGATTGCAAAGGCTATGCAGATCGGTTCGCTCTGCGCTCTTGGCCAGACTGCTCCTAATCCTGTTCTGTCATCTCTCAGGTATTTCCCTAAGGAGTATGAGGCACATATCCAGGATAAGAAGTGTCCATCAGGAAAATGCAAGAAACTCATAAGCTATGAGATCAACACCTCGAAGTGCATCGGATGTACAGCGTGTTCGAGAAAGTGTCCGGTCGGAGCTATCTCTGGCGAGGTCAAGAAGCCTCATAAGATCAATGGCAATGTCTGTATAAAGTGCGGCGTCTGCAAGGAAACATGCAAGTTCGGCGCAATTGAGATTCACTAGGAGGAGAGCGATGATTCATCTTACTGTACAGGGAATAGATGTTGAGGTGCCAGAGGGAGCAACCGTCCTCGAGGCAGCCAGAAAAGCCGGCATAAAGATTCCGACGCTCTGCTATCATCCGGATCTTAAGCCGTTCGGTTCGTGCGGACTGTGCGTATGCAAGCAGGAGGGCTCCAAGAAGATCCTCCGTGCGTGCTCTACGCCAGCTGCAGAGGGAATGAAGATCATCACACATGACCATGATCTCTATGAGGTCAGGCGGACTATACTTGAGCTCACAATGAGCACTCATCCGTCCTCATGCCTTCTGTGTACGAAGAACAACAAGTGTGAGCTTCAGAAGCTTGCAATCGAATATGGTGTCAGGGAACAGCCTTTTGAGATCCGTCTTGCAGAGGATATTAAGGATCGTTCAACCGGTGCTATCGTTCTCGATCCGGAGAAGTGCATCAAGTGCGGCCGCTGTGTTCAGGTCTGCCAGGGACTTCAGGGGGTATATGCTCTTGAGTTCATTGGCCGTGGCGACAAGACCACAATGAGCCCTGCAGCCCATCTTCCTCTCAATGATAGCCCTTGCATCAAGTGCGGCCAGTGCATCACGCATTGTCCGGTCGGCGCGATTTATGAGCAGGACCATACGACAGAGCTCATGAAGGCAATTGCCGATCCTGATAAGACCGTTGCTGTCCAGATCGCACCTGCGGTAAGGGTCGCAATCGGTGAGGAGTTCGGACTCAAGCCAGGCGAGATCTCGACGAAGAAGCTGTACACAGCTCTCCGCCGCATCGGCATCGATTATGTCTTTGATACTAACTTCGGTGCAGATCTCACAATCATGGAAGAGGGTTATGAGCTTCTTGATAGAATCAAGAATGGCGGTGTTATGCCTCAGATCACTTCCTGCTGCCCAGGCTGGGTTGATTATGCAGAGAAGTACTATCCGGAGCTTCTTGATAACCTCTCATCAGCCAAGAGCCCTATGATGATGCAGGGAGCTATCACAAAGACCTACTGGAGTGAGAAGAGCGGTATCGATAAGAAGAATATCTACTCTGTCGCAATCATGCCATGTACCGCGAAGAAGACAGAGATCACCCGCGATGGTAAGCATGCATCTTCTTCCGGAGAGCGCGATGTGGATCTTGTTCTTACAACCCGCGAGATTGCAAGGCTCATTGCATCACGTGGCCTTGATTTCTCGAATCTTCCTGATTCAGAGGCAGATGATCCGATTGGAGAGTATACTGGTGCTGGAACGATCTTCGGTGTGACCGGAGGTGTAATGGAGGCTGCTATCAGAACAGCGTATTTCGGTCTTACCGGCAAGGAGCTTGCAGATCCAGAGATAAAGCTTGTCCGTGGTCTTGATAATGTAAAGCGCGGTGAGGTCGATGTTGATGGAAAGAAGATCCGTGTCGCGATAGTCCATGGTATGGGTTCTGCTAAAGCGCTTCTTGATAAGATCAAGGAAGATAAGGCCGCAGGACGTGAGAGTGATCTCGATTTCATTGAGATCATGGCATGCCGTGGCGGGTGCATTGCCGGAGGTGGACAGCCTTATGGAACAGACGATGATGTCCGTGAAGAGAGAACAGAAGGCCTTTACACCGATGATGAGAAATCAGTGAAGAGGTGTTCTCACCAGAATCCTTCTATCCAGAAGCTTTATTCTGACTATCTTGGTCAGCCATTGTCTGAGAAAGCCCACCATCTGCTCCATACAGAGTATAGGGAAGTGCCTATCTATAAGCAGTGATTTCCCTGCTTGAGGAAAAGCAGGAAAAGCAAGCCATCGGATGGATGCCCGTCCGATGGCTGTTTTCATCAGCGTTTGATACGCATTATCGCAAGAGCTTCAGGATTGCTTTCATCCATCAATATCATGTTTATACCGCTTGGGGAGATTACGATGGTATCCGCATCTTCCAGCATAAGCGGTGTCCTTGCAATCTCGCTGTAGCTTTGGCCAGAGTCAATTATTGCGAGTGTCACTATCTCATTATTCGTCTGATCGATGTAGTAGGCATATCTGTAATCCGAGGAAGCGATAAGCCCTGAGGTATTCGGGCTATCCATGGTTTCGCTTGTCTTCCGTATCCAGTTGTCAGGGGCCTCCTGCTCGATTATAGTAAGATATTCGCTTGTCTGGACAAGCATCGTGGATTCTGAGATGAAGGCAAGTCCTGTCGGAGTATCTACGAATTCATCGGCTGCCATCTCTATGTATCCCTCATGGGCTATTTCCTCATTGTCCTTATACTTGACTATTATCGTATAGAAATCAGGTGCAGCAAAAGCATATCCATCTGCTGATGATGTCGCCAGATATGGTATTATACCAAGCACATCCAGCCCGATTATTGCTCTGTTCGTGATGACGAATTTCTCTGGATCTGTCTCATCAAGTCTGAAAAGGACATAGTTCATGTACTTTCTGTCTCTGTCCATTATCGATATGACAGCAGAGTCATCCATTTTCAGAGCCATTGCCGCAAAATCACAATATGCAGGGGGAACATCCTGTTCCTTGACGTGATCAATATGCATATGCGATGCATCTGCTTCAACTGTCCTTGTCATCGAGTGATTGGATGGACTGTAATTATAGAGCTTTACGGAGAATGGATCATTGACACCTACAAGGATCTTATAGATGCTGGAGCTGTATTCTCCAACAGCAAATGTTGAGACCGTCCCTGTTATTCCCAGGCTTGAGTAGCTCGTCTCATGCTCTATGGATATGCTGTTTCTAAGTATTCTTCCGATCTGAACAGTCTCATCATCGTTTGAGAATATCATAAGATTCCCATTGGGCATGAAGCGTACAAGAGCATCGCTGCCTAGATTCAGGCCTCCTGTCCCTTCATTTACGATGCCACCTTGATTCGGAACTCCTTCCGCAACCGAAGTAACAGCTTCAAAATTCACTGCGGTACTGCCTGTTGATCCAATAAGTGATGATGATGCGACTGCATCAAGCCTGTGGATGCCCAGGGATGGAGTGAATGTCAGTGATGGACCATCTCCAAGCTTCTCTCCATTGAGGTACCAGGATACCTGATAATTCTCAACACTATCCGATGATGATGTTAAGCTGACAGATATCTGAGTGTCTGCCTCTACTGTTTCCTCAATACCGCTGATTGTGAATGCCACCGGAACTCCTGTTGTATTTACGATTTCAAGAGTTCCGGGTTCAGTAGGGTTTTTGTTAAGATCAAATTCAATTGCTCCTTCTGATTCCTGGTCTCCTGCGATTCTCACCGCCTCTGCGCAGCCTGCTACGAGAATACCACTGTCATATAGCTTCGCAGATAGCACATATGAGCCTGCGGCATATCCTCCTCCTTTGTAAGATGCGGTTCCGGCTTTTGCATTGATTGATGTGAGCATCAGTTCTTTCTCTGTATCAGAGCCATACTGTGGCCGGATTGAAAGCTTTACTTCAGCGCTTCCTACAATCAGGGTCGGATCCCAGGTAAGAGAGATACTTAAGGATCCTGTTCCGATAAGCTCATCGAGTGTGATGGTAGTGCTTGGATTCGCTGCGGAGAATGCGAATACTGTGCTGCCTCTGACAAGGACATCGCCATGCGCATTCATTCCTTCAGCTTCCAGCATCCACTCACCGGATACAAGACCTTCGACTGTGATTGATGTACGTTCTGTCCGTACCTCGAAATCAGCTCCCTGCGGTCCTTCTCCCGTAATCCTGTATTCTTCTACCTCTAACGGGTAGCCCGATGGAACGATGGATCTTGTTGCATGTTCAAGGTTGATTCTCATTGTTCCACGACTTTTTGGCTCTTCACATGATGGCAGCACAGCCAGTGAAAGCGCCAGAAGAAGTGTTGATAGCAATCTAATCATTCATTGCCTCCTTGAATTCTATACGCGCTAAGTGGCCGTTTCTGACAAACCGGAGTAGCAGATTTTTTCCCATAATGCTAAAATCTGGCTAGAAATTTACGATCAGGGGTGATTCCAGTGAAGCGGATAGTGCTTTTCTCAATTCTGGCTGTATTTGCAGTATTTGTATATTATGCATCATTTTGCGGCATGGTGATCTGGCCTCTGATACTTCTTGAGCTTCCGCTTGTCGCTCTCTATTACGTGATTTCCTCTGTAGTGACTGAGAAAATGATAAGAAAGCAGCGCGGGAGCGAAGAATTCCTGTATTCAAAGGCTTCCATGATCACCCCTGATAGCACAACCCTTATGCCGGGGGCTCTGGCAATTACGCCGTCGGATATAGTTTTCTATACGAGGAAGAAGGCATCAGGCGGCATCCAGGTAAGCTGGTCATGTTCCACTGCCGGGATAAGCGAGTATAGCCTCGGTAAAGTCGACGGCTTCCATAAAGGTCTGTCGCTTGTGCTTTCGGGCGAGGAAGAGCCTGTGAAATTCGTTTCATCTTCGCTTCAGAACAGGGAGCAGGAGCTGAAGAAGGCACTCGGATGGGACACCTGAGTAGATAATCTGGCCGCTTCTGCCTCTTACGGGCATCGTATGCATAATGCATTCTTGAACCATGAAAAGAATCATGGTGGTTATCTGCATTGCCGTTATTTCATCTTCTGCTTATGCTGCTGTGTGGCAGGCCGGAGTTGATCTCAGATGCCTTGATTCATCGTTCTATCCATCGCTTCGTCTTGATGCTGAAGCTTCATATAGATATGGGAACATACGTGTCACACTGCCTATAAGATATTCCCATTCATATGATTACGATCTTGATTTCATTGAGACGGGAGTGATTGTCTCCGTTTATCCATTTGAGGACTTCGGCTTCTATGCCGGTGTTTCGCTTCTCAGATTCGGTGCATTCTGGGGCATGGAAGCGCCTTCAGACAATCTCATTTTCTTCTCAGAGGCAATGATCGGATGGACTATTGAATTCCCGTATTTCTATCTGGAACCGAGGATCTCATTCACAGATGTCTTCTCTTCCGAGGAGGCAAGGCTTAGCGAACTCAGCGAAGCCGTGCCCCAGTATTCAAGATTCCGTATTTCACTTATTGCCGGATTTGCAATCTGATTCAGGAGGAAATATATGAAAGAAGCCAGAATCTATTTGGACAAAGGTATTGCGATGTTGCTGATTGCCGCAACACTTGCTGCCTCATGCGCCCTTCCTAGAACAAGTCTTGGAGGTATTGACGCATCCGCTCTCACGTCTGCAGCGGGCAGGGTCATTGATGAGAACCTCTCGCTTGTAAGAGAGTATATCGATGCAGATCTGCCTGAGATGGCAGAGCTTGCATCTGCTGATGGCTATTCTGTGGCAGTGAGAGCAATGGAGGAAGAAAATGGGGCTGAGTATCTGGAGTTCTGCCTGGAGACTTCAAGCTTTGAGAGTGCGGAAGATGTTTTCAGAGCTGCAGAGGGACTGGCTCCAGAGGAGGAACTTGATAAAGTCAGGGCCCAGGTCGAGGAGGCTGAGACAAGGCTCTATGCAGCAACAAGAGAGAATGTGAGACTGATGTCTCCAGAGCAGCAGGAAGCGTTCTACGATGATCTGAAGAAACTGGTCATAAAGAGTGCTGTGCTATTGACTGCCGCTGTTGTCTATGCATTTGTTCCTACCATGATATTCTGGGGTAAGATCGCAGCTGCGTCGGCTGTCGCGATTGCCGCTGGTGTTCTTACTACATCAATCATGGCTGTTGTTGAGTATTACCGGACAGGGGATCTTTCGGCGACATTCGAGGAATGGCTGGAGGATGTTACGACAGAACCTACAGCTTCATGGCTTATTGCATCCTCAATGATCAGCATAGGCACTTCATTGAACAGATCTCCGGTTCTGACAGGCATAATCCTTGCTGTATTCACGCTGTTCAATGTAATCAATGATGTGAAGCCAATGCTTGAGAAATATGACTTCACCATATGATTATCCTAACTTAATGTTCAAAGTGCCTCCTGTGTGGCATAATGACAGCATATGGCAAGTACTCTTCTCGGAAGATTTCTGAGGTATGTCCGCATCGATACAATGAGCGATAGCAGCAAGGCAGGGACAATCCGTCCATCAACATCTGGACAGGAAGATCTGATGCAATTGCTGCGCTCTGAGCTTGAGAAGCTCGGATGTTCTGTCTACTATGGCCCTGAGAAAGTTCTTCAGGGCCGGCTGGAAGGCAATTCGTGCGGTGACAGCATCGCATTCATGGCACATGTGGATACAGCTGATGACGTTCCAGGAAATGGTGTTGTTCCAGTTGTCCATTCTCCATATAGCGGAGGGGATATCATCCTGGATGGACCTGAGATAAGGGTAGAGGATAATCCTGATCTTCTTCGGTATAAGGGAGGAACTATCATAACCTCCGATGGAAGTACTCTTCTTGGAAGCGATGATAAAGCCGGTATCGCCATAATAATGGAAATGCTGTCTGTTCTTTCCTCTGACAAGTCCATACCGCATCCAGATATCGAGGTGTATTTCACTCCGGATGAGGAGACAGGCCATAGTCTTGATGAATTCCCATATGGGAAAATGAAGGCATCTGTATGCTATACAATCGATGGTACAGCTGAGGGCCTGATTGATGTCGGCTGCTTCAATGCCGCATCTGCTTCAATCAGGATCAGCGGGAAAGCCGTCCATCCAGGAGAAGCGAAGGGCGTCATGAGGAATGCTCTCCAGACTGCAGCTTTCATTGCACAGGCATTGCCTCGGACCGAATGTCCGGAGGCGACAAGCGGAGAGGAAGGATTTTATGCAGTAATGAGCATGTCTGGAACAGCTGAGAATGCAGAGCTTTCCCTTATTCTGCGTGATTTTGATAAAGAAGGCCTTGAGCATCGGAAGAAGGTGCTTGGATCAATTGCGGAAAACGCCGCTATGCTCTATGGGACTGAGGCCGAATGCTCAATTGAGGATACTTATGGCAATTTCCATGATGTGGTCGTCTCTCATCCATATGCACTGACCAGGCTCAGGAATGCAGCATGCTCGATAGATCTTGGGATAAAGGAGCAGATGGTCCGCGGAGGAACGGATGGAGCCCATCTTGCAGTTCATGGCATTGCTTCTCCAGATATCTTCACAGGGGGGCATAACCTCCATTCGCTTTCGGAATGGATCGCTCTGGAAGCCATGGAACGCAGCCTTGAGCTTGTTATTGCCATTGCGAGGGGGAATTGATGAGAAAGCCTTTGGTTGCTCTTTTCCTGCTTCTTTCTGTTTCTTTTACCTATGCCAGTACCATCACTCCTGATGGTTTTTTCCCTGATTATGCGCTTGCAGCTATCGGAAGAGCTGTCGATGAAGGAACTGAAGGCCGGGGCAATCTCGATGTAAGGGTATCCGGATATAGCGAGAATGATGATTATTTCCCGGATATGATCCATTCCACGTTCACGATTGAATATAGCGGCAAAAGCGTTGTGGTGAATGCTGTGGGCCATGACACCGGAGAACTTTCCGATGCCATCGAAGAGGAAATCCTTTCATTGTTTTTCTATGAGGAATCCCTTCTTGCTCCAGGCCTTAGGCTTGACTATATCCATCGTGGTTCATATTCATTCCTTTCAGAGGAATGTTATCGCAGGGGAACACGGTTCAGCGCTGTTGATGCTGATGGTGATCTCAGAGGGGTCTTTGAGGTCTCAGACAGCTATCCCGGCGCATATGTCCTATCTCCTGTCTATCTTGATAATCCTTTCCCGGGGATATCATTGGAAAGCGAGGGAGAGTGGACCATGTTCGGTTCAGCAGCAATGGGGTTCTCTTTTCCAGAAATCGATCTCACTGGGGCTGTATCTTTCGGGCGTACTGATCTGATATATCCGTTCGTTCCTCTTGTTTCATTTCTATTCCGTTATGATAACGGAGCGATGTATTGGTATGGCGGTCTTGGGCTTGAGGCTTTCATAGATATCCATAGGATCTTTCCCTCTGTGAGCTTTACGCTGATCGAGGAGGGGCGTATAGGGGCTGATGCCTCCATCCTTCTTGGATATGGGCCGGAGGGATTTGACTGGAAGGGGCGGTTCTCTGTTTTCTATGAGCACAGAGCGTTTCCGTCGTTCTTCTGGAGAATCGGATATGAGAACCTGCAGGGAACGCATATGCTGATGATCGGGTTGGGAGGTGATTTCTGAAAAGGCTTCTTCCGATACTGCTTTGCGTATCTTTTATTCTTTCATCCTGTATCACCGGGCAGGATGAGAACGGGCCGGAGTGGATCCGCCGTCCTCCTTTGATTTTCGGTTCTCTGGTGTTCATCGGACATGGTTACGGAGAAACAGAGGCGGAGGCGCGTACAGATGCCCTTGATGATGCTCTCAAATCAATGAGTGCTGGTGCCGGCTATGATCTTTCTATGTATTATCTGAGGGAAATTGTCAGTACCGATGGCATAGCGGAATTGGGGACATATATAAATTCAGAGTATTCTGCCATTACAGGCAATGGCTATGAATACTATGCAGCTGTCGTTACTCCTGAATCTTCTTATAGCTCTATCATGAGTGAAGAGTATGTGCAGATGCTTGAAAGGGAGGACAGGATAAGAGACTATCTTTCTGCAGCCGGTGACAGATACCGGGCAAATGAGGATACGGAAGCCCTCAATGAGACTTTGAAGGCACTGGCTGTCTCACTTGAAGGACCTGTTGAGGATGAATCATTGCAAAGTGATGTGATCCTTTCAAAAGCTATGGATTATCTGGGGAATATAGAGCTGGATGTCTCGCGTAATGGTACAGTGACCGTGAAACGGCATAAAGGCATATTCCATCCATATGTTGCATCAGGAAAGATTGATGCCTCCTATGAGAGGTTCAATGCCGATGGGGAGCTGGAGAGAAGGACTGTTACATGCATGACAGATCCGAAAGGCCGTTTTTCGTTTGCTGTCACGGATCCGTATACAATCCGCAGCTCTGATGTCATTTTCTCTGTATCGCTTCAGCCAGATATAATGGAATCCATACAGGAGAATGCTCCTGAGGGATTCCTTGATGGCTTTTATCGGATTCTCAGTGAAAGAAGCATCGCTTACCGGATGAAGGAGTATACATCATATCCTGCAGATGAGACTGTGATTGGAGTGGCATTCTATGATTACGATGGGACTATTGTGGCAGGTGATGGTGCTTATAGTGCCATTGAGGAAACGGTCAGTAAAGCCGGTGCTGACTATATTGTCGCTAAGGCCAGCGGTGATAATGAGGAAGATGTATATATCAATATGCTTGCCCGCTATCCTGAACGGAGGTATTTCATTCTCTTCCGTATTGGAGTGACGGACATTGCCGAGATTCCCGACGGATGGTCTGTCCGTTCTGATGCCAGAGTCCTGCTTGTGGAGAAAGAGAAGCCTGCGGAAGCTTATTCCCAGTCATCATCCGCAGTTGCACGCGGCAAGACTCTTGAAGAGGCCAAGGCCAGTTCCCTCAGCCGTTGTGCTTCGATAGCGGTTGGTATGATGCTCTCCCGTATCTAAGAATATCCAGAACGGCAGCTTGCTGATTGTTCTGAAGGACCTAGGCCCATGGAAGCGAGTCAGCCCCGAGTGTCTGTCTGAGCTGTCAGAAGCATCTCCACCTCATCCTTCCAGAGGCTCTCATCTATCGTCTCAAGCACAAGTGGAATGCCCTGTACTTCCGGTCTACTGACAATAGCCATGAATGCATCTTTCCCGATCAGTCCTTTCCCTAAGCTTTCATGCCGGTCTTTATGTGAGGCCAGAGGGACTTTTGAATCATTGAGGTGCATTCCGTATAGCTTTTCCTTGCCGAAGCGGGAGAAGAATGAGTCAAGGACATTGTCAGGATCAGAAGCTATATCATAGCCGCTTCCGAAAAGATGGGCAGTATCAAGGGTGAAGCCTATCCTGTCTTTCTCAGCCGCGGCCTCCAGCAGGGCATCAAGCTCTTCGAAAGTCGATCCGAGGATGGTTCCCGCTCCTGCTGTGTTCTCGATTGCGATCCGTATCCCTGGGGTACTCCTGAGAACTTCATCCATCATCAAGGAAGCGCGCCTGATGCCATCTTCCCGCAATCCTTCCTTGTATGCACCCGGATGGATATTTATCGTATTCAGCGATAAGGATACTGTTCTTGATGCCTCATCGAGGAAGAGAGAAAGGGATTTATCCCAGAGGTCCTTGTCAGGGCTAGCTGGGTTTATGAGGTAGCCTGCATGTGGAAGTATGGCCTTTTCAGTATAGCCGTATTCCTTCATGTTCTGCCTGAAAGATACAATACTGCTTTCACTGAGGGGCGGGGCGTTCCATACTCTCTGATTCTTCGTAAATAGCCCGAATCCTGTTGCTCCAAGCTCATGGGCTCTGACTGGTGCAAGACTGATATCTTTTGCGATTGATACATGTGGTCCAACGAAAAGCATATGGAAACGATATGCCTGAGTTATCTTCTTGTCAAATGGCTGAAGGCAATGTACTGTTGCATTATGGAATTGAAGACAGGTGATGCTTGTCACGGATTTACCGTGAAGCGCAGAGATCGCATTGATGACTATAAAGCAGAAGGCATACTTCTCGAACACGATAAAACAGGCTTCCAGATATATGCAGTGCTAAATGATGACAAGGAAAGATTCTTCTCATATTCGATATATACGCCTCCATCATCGGGGAAAGGCATAAGCCATATCATCGAGCATACAGTGCTTGCAGGGAGCCGGAGGTACCCTGTAAAGGATCCATTCATGCTTCTTGTCAGAAACAGCCCGAATACTTTTCTGAATGCGCTAACAGGTGTTGATAGAACTTATTTCCCCGCTGCTTCGACTGTAATGAAGGATTTTGATAATATCTTCTCTGTCTATACAGATGCAGTATTCAATCCGCTTCTCAGAAAAGAGACTTTCATGCAGGAAGGCATCAGGCTCTCTTCAGAAGGAGGACTTCATTTCGAGGGAGTTGTGTTCTCAGAGATGCTTGGGGTCATGTCCGAGCATGAATCCGTTGTATCCTCAGAGGCGATAAAGCCTCTATTCGGAGATTCTCCATATAAATATGAATCAGGGGGTGATTGCCGTGAGATCGTGTCCCTTGCATATGATGAATACCTAGCTGCTTACAGACGATTCTATGTTCCACGGAATATGATGCTTTTCCTCTATGGCGATCTGTCAATCGAGGATAAGCTTGAAATGCTCGATAGCTTTTATCTTGCTAATGCGGATGGAGGAGAGAAGGTTCCTCGCTGTGGCCTTACTCCGCGGTGGCTGGAACCTAAGAAGCATTATGCGCGTTCTGGGGCAGAGAATGGCGAGTCCGGCTCGACGGTGATGGTCTCATGGCTTTTAGGTGACAATGCAATTCCCGGAAGCAGTACATTGCTCTCTCTGATTGTGGATATTCTCCTCGGATCTCCCGGCTGTCCATTGTACAGAGCTATCTCGGAATCGGATCTTGGTGCTGATCTATCGACTGAAAGCGGTATGTGCTCAAGTTACCGGGAGCTTGTCTTCTCTGCGGGGTTCTCCGGTGCAGATGATAAGGATGCAGATAGAATTGAGTCATTCATCCTGAATGCGCTTCGGACGATTGTCAGTGAAGGATTTGACAGCAAGGCTATAGAAGCTGCGATACGGCGTATGGAGTTCTCCACAAGGGAAATACCTGCAGGCATGCCGATGGGTATGCGGCTGTTCTTTCAGGCAGAGAAGGCTCTTACATTCGGAACCGATCCTGCAGCAATGCTCTCTGCATCAGAGATTATCGGAGAAATACGCAGGAAATGGGAAGAGAATCCCAGGTTCTTCGAAGAGTGGATAGAAAAGAATCTGATAGAGAACAATCATAGGCTTCTTGCTGTCATAAAAAAGGATCCTCTCTATTCTGAGGGTATCAGGAAGACGCTCTCTGATGAGCTGGAGAAGCAGAGAGGCGAATACAGCAGAGAAATAGAAGAGGCATTCATCGCATTCCAGCATTCAGCCGATTCTCCTTCGCTTCTTTCTTCGATTCCCCGTCTTTCAGTTGATGATCTTCCTCATCGTATAAACAGGATAGAGCATTCGGTCCGGGAAGGAATATATCTGATGCCGATGATGACAGGGGGCATTGTCTATACTGATATCCTTTTCGATGTATCTGATTTCTCATATGAGGAGCTGGATGCATTGAATATATTCGCCAGGCTTCTTTCAATGTGCGGTATCGATGGAATGGATTATCCTGAGTTCCAGACTGAGCTCAGGTTTGTGTCAGGAGGCTATGCATTCTATCTTGAATCCGGTTCTGACAGGGAGGGAAAGGAGAGAGTGTATCTTACCGCACGGCTGAAATCCCTTCCAGGCCTGGAGAAAGATGGGCTGGATCTCTTCCTGAAGCTGTTTATGACCTTTGATATGACACATGAGAGGATCAAGGCCGCGCTTACAGATATCCTGACCGATTTCCAGTCCAGTTCGATATCAAGCGGGCATACATATGCGATGAGCAGGGCTGCCGCATCTTTCTCTCCATCCCTTTATATCGGGGAGCGGCTTTCAGGCCTTACATGCTGGTTTATAGTCAGAGATATGCTTTCCTCTGATCCGGATGCTCTGCGAAACCGTATTGGAAAGGCTGCAGGGAAGGCCATTCAGCATAAGAGAGTTATGATCCATATAACAGCAGAGGAGAAGGATATGGAAGGCGCATGGAAAGCAGCGCATGGATTTTCCTGTTCTCTTCCAGAGGGCGGGGAAATAGGGGATATACATCATGCCGTACCTGATCTTCCTCCTGTTGCTGTCTATACAGCATCCACCGATGTTTCATTCATAGGGATATCAGGAAAAGGTGAGGCAATGACATCTGCAAGAGCGGCTGGTGATAAGATATATCTGTCAATGCTTTCTTCTACATCACTCTGGAAACTTGTGAGGGAGAAGGGAGGCGCATATGGTGTAGGGGCCTATCTCGATTACATAGAGAGAATCTGGTCATTCTATTCATATCGTGATCCGCGGCTGGATGGTACGGTTTCCGATTTCCTTTCATCTCCTCTCTCTGCTGATATCTCGGAGGAAATACTTTCGGATGCTGTCATAGGAGAGCTTTCAAAAGGAGTGAAGCCGATGGCTCCTGCCGTGAAGTCGCTTGTTGATATCCGTAGGATAATCTACAAGATAGACGATGATGAGAGAGAAAAGATGCTCAATAGCATTCTTGCGCTCAGCCTTGATGATATAAGAGCAGCAGCTGAAAGATTCTCAGAAGCAGTCAAGGATTGCCATATTGCTGTTGTCACTTCAAAAGAGGCTCTTTCCGGATCTTCAATGGAGTTTGATTCAAGAAGTCTTCCGATGTAGGACCCTGATTGAAAAGGATGGTGTTATGAGACTTGGTGTTATTGCTGATGATTTCACAGGGGGCCTTGATGCTGCTGGTTTTATACGGAACAGCGGAATGGATACCATCCTTTTCAACGGCATCCCATCGGAAAAGGATTTCCCGCAGGCTGTCGCTGCAGAAGCTGCCGTCATTGCTCTCCAGATCAGATCCATCGATCCAGAGAGCGCTTCAGCCCAGGCTCTTGCTGCAGTGAAGGTTCTCCAGAGGGCCGGATGCAGCACTTATTATTTCAAATACTGCTCAACATTCGATTCAACTGACAGAGGGAATATCGGGCCGATAATGAAGACTTTGATGGATGGCCTTGGGGTTTGTGCTACGATTGCCGTGCCATCCCTTCCTGTAAATGGCCGCATTGTCAAAGACGGGATCCTCTATGTCAATGGAATCCCTCTCGGAGAGTCCCCCATGCGCTATCATCCTCTGAATCCGATGAAGGACAGCTATCTTCCTGACATCCTCAGGCGCCAGTCTGTTTTTCCTGTATCCCTTATAAATCTGGAGGATCTCAGAGCTGGAAAAGCTCTGGATGAATTCAGGGATCTTTCCGGCTGTGCGATAGTCGATGCAGTTGATGATGCAGATGTGCTGATGATTGCCAGGGTTTTCAGGCATATCCCCCTTCTTACAGGAGGCTCAGCCCTTGCAGGTATGATTGCCAGGGTTCTATCTGATGGAAGGAAAGCTGCAGCTGCAGATATACCTTCTTCAGACAGAAAAAAGATGATCATATTTTCCGGATCATGCTCTTTGGCATCTAATGAACAGGTCGCTGAATACAGGAAAACCGGAGCTTTGATGATAGCTGTATCTGTAGATGAGTGCCTTAAAGGTCTTGATGATTATGCAGAGAGGATACTTCAGAAAGTGAAGGGAGTATCATCCGGATATCCTCCGATGATCTATTCCACGAAGCTTCCGGAAGAAGTAAGGGCACTGGATGAATGCTATCCTGGTATCGATATAGCCTCTATGACAGAATCGTTGTTCGCTCATCTGACAAGACATTTCATCAGAAGCGGCTATAACCGTTTCATTGTCGGAGGCGGAGAGACTTCTGGCTCTGTGGTGAAAGCTTCCGGGCTTTCCTCTTTCCGTATAGGCCGTGAGATTGCACCTGGAGTTTCATGGATGTACTCAGGGAATGTTGGATTTGCGCTCAAGTCGGGAAATTTCGGAGGAAAATCATTCTTCGAGGATGCGCTCCAGGAATAGATATCCCAATCGTGTGGTATAATCGAAGAATGAAGTATCTCGGAGCAATCGATCAGGGGACTACCAGTACCCGTTTCATGATATTCACCAGTGAAGGAACCATCGTCTCCTCTGCACAGAAGGAGCACAGGCAGATCTGCCCCAGACCAGGCTGGGTTGAGCATGATGCGGAGGAGATCTGGGAAAATACTTCCTATGTGGTAAAGTCTGCTCTCTCCCAGGCTGGACTTTCGGGAGATGAACTATCTGCTATCGGTATAACCAATCAGCGGGAGACGATCATCCCATTCAATAAATCGACAGGTAAGCCGCTGTACAATGGGATTGTCTGGCAGGATCTCCGCGGGAGCGGATACATCGAGGAAATGAAGAAGCGCTTTCCAGAAGAGCACCTCAAAAGGAAAACCGGTCTTCTGTATTCTCCTTATTTTTCGGCCTCGAAGATACGCTGGCTTCTTGATAATATCCCGAAGGTAAGGAAAGGGGCAGAGAATGGAGAGATAGTCTTCGGAACGATTGATAGCTATCTTGTCTCAAGGCTTACTGGCTCTTCTCCTGTTACCGATGCCACGAATGCTTCTCGTTATATGCTTATGGATATCCACAGCCTGGAGTGGGACGATGAAATGCTTGACCTGACAGGTATTTTCCGCTCAATGCTACCCGCGATTGTTCCATCAATCGGCAGGGTATATGGCTATACCGATCCAGAAGGGCCTTTTGGTGCTGCTATACCTGTATCAGGGATACTCGGAGATCAGCAGGCGGCGCTCTTCGGAGAGGCGTGCTTCTCTCCGGGGGAATCGAAGTGCACATATGGTACTGGCTGCTTCATGCTCACGAATATAGGAAAGGAACCCTGCGTTTCAGAGCATGGGATGCTTACGACAGTTGCATACCACAAAGAAGGCGAGAAGCCTGAATATGCGCTTGAAGGCTCTGTCGCAGTTGCCGGTTCCCTTGTGCAATGGGTGCGTGACAACCTGCATCTTGTATCCACCCCGCAGGAACTGGACAGCCTTGCAGAAGAAGTTCCTGATTGCGGAGGAGTCTATATCGTACCGGCATTCTCCGGCCTTTTTGCTCCATACTGGCAGAGCAGTGCCAGAGGGATTATCGCTGGTCTGACTGGATATGCTACCAGAAATCATATATGCCGTGCGGTTCTTGAAGCCGCGGCTTTCCAGGCAAATGACCTCAAGGAGGCTATGGAGAAGGACAGCGGGGTGAATATCACCAAGCTCAAGGCTGATGGAGGAATGACGAATTCAGTTCCTTTGATGGCATTCCAGGCAGATATAATGAA
The DNA here is from genome assembly GCA_944389065.1 of uncultured Spirochaetaceae bacterium. GTDB lineage: Bacteria > Spirochaetota > Spirochaetia > Sphaerochaetales > Sphaerochaetaceae > Ornithospirochaeta. The sequence continues at coordinate 23,667 of CALXKZ010000078.1, read as the reverse complement.
TATCCCAGTGATGAGACCAAGGATAAATGAGACTACGTGTCTTGGTGCGGCATACGCTGCCGGACTTACTGCCGGCATATGGCCGGATGTTGAAGCGCTCCGGCCATACTGGAAAGAACAGATGAGATGGCTGCCTCTTATGGATGACAAGGAAAGGCAGAATAAGCTACGATGCTGGAAGAAGGCTGTGAGCCGTACTCTTGACTGGATCGAATCTGATAAGGAGTGATTGGTGTTTTCTATTCTTGCAGAGCTTAGCATCGGTGATTATATAAGGATGGCTGTTGAGATCGTAGTTCTTGCTTTTGCGATCTACAGGGTCTATTTAGCGCTCTCGGATACGAAGGCAACTGAGATCATAGGGTTCCTGTTCGGTCTTCTTGTCGTATATCTTCTCTGCTATGTACTGGATCTTGATGTGCTGACAAGCATTATGAGAACGCTGCTGGTTCCATTCCTGATGCTTATGTGCGTGTTCTATCATCCGGAGCTCAGGAGAGCATTCTCATCCTCATTCACAAGGAAATCGCGATTGTTCAGGATAGGTGGACAGACTACGAGCGATCAGATCGATTCCATACTCAATGCCTGCAACATCCTCGTAGAGAAGAAAAGAGGGGCGCTGATTGTTTTCCCTCGCCATACTGATATCCAGTCAATACTCGATTCCGGTACAAAGCTCAATGCTGATCTTTCCTCGACGCTTCTTTTGACGATATTCGATCATGATACCCCGCTTCATGATGGGGCCGCTGTTGTCATGGGAGGGCGGATTGCATATGCAGCCTGCTATCTTCCTCTTTCAGAGCAGAAGGGCATAAAGGCGACATTCGGAACAAGGCACAGAGCGGCTCTCGGACTGGCAGAGGAATCCGATGCGATAGTCCTGGTTGTTTCCGAGGAGACAGGGGCCATATCGCTGGCATATAATGCGAATATATATTACAACCTGTCAAATGCCACGATAAAGCGGACATTGCTGTCATTGTTCAGCTATAAGGATGTTCTTCCGGAGACGGCGGGAAAGGAGGCTCAGAATGAAGCAGAGTAAGATCGTATCAAGCCTTCTTTCCAACTGGATAGCCAAGATATTCTCTTTTCTTATAGCACTGTTCATAGTCCTTGCAGTGAAGGTCCTCAATGTCAATGATAGGGTTGTCACTGTTCCTCTTGATGTGGATCTGCCGGAAGGCTTTGTTGCAGTATCTCTTGTTCCTGATACAGTTGAGATCGTTATCACAGGGCCTGACAGCATCATATACCTTGTCGATCCCTCTGAGATCTCTGCTTCTGCTGATTTCTCTGGAGTCGGAAGCGAAGGTATTGCCAGTGTTCCGGTTGCGCTTCACTACAACAATGATATCTTCACAGAGGATGGACTTGCAGTAAGCACCAGGCCTTCTTCCGTAAGGATTCTTTTCTCTCCTGCTGCGGCAATCTGAAGAAGCTGTCCGGACTGTGTTCATTGATTGGATGCTATATCTGGATGTTTTCCTTTCCTGTATTCCTGCGGTGTCATTCCCATCCATTTCCTGAAGAAGCGGCAGAACTGCTGAGGATTCATTCCGATAGCCTTTGCTATCTCCAGATTTGATGTTTCCTTATCGGAGCGCAGCATCTGCTGTGCTATCTGCACTTTGCGTTTTGCGACGAGACTTGAGAATTTAAGCCCGGTTTTCTCATGTATCATCATTGATAGATATCCAGGAGAGAGACCGAAATCATCAGCAACCGATGTCAGCGTCGAATCGACAGGGTTGTTCCTTATTGCTTCCAGTATGCCCGTAAGTCTGTTGTTCTGATCTGTTGGCATGATAGGGAAGGAGTAATCGCCGCTACGGAAAAGCAGGACCATGAATTTCGTGAGATTAACCATGAACAGAGGATAATATGATTCATCCTCCAGTTCCGGCAGCATATGGAAGGCTTCCTCCGCTCCTCGTATATGGACACAGGTACGGGATGCTGTCCCGCTTTTCAGTTCTTCGATGAAAAGCCTGATAACCCCCTGTTCTCTGTCCTGATAGCTTAGTATCACGGGCATCAGCCGCATCTTTATAAGCAGATTCACGACAATGGTCTTCTCATCGAACACCGAGATTGAATGATATGTCCCAGGAGCAATGATCAGAGCATCGCCTTCTTTCATCTCGAAGCTCTCCCCATAGAAGCGCTGGATGCAGGATCCTCTGAGGACCATGGGTATTTCCAGAAAGGAATGGTCATGTATATAATTCGGCAGAAAACAAGGATGCTTTCTTATTTTTATGTCTCCATCGGGAATATATTCATCTTCTTTATGCTGCAGATCCTTCGGATCCTTTATATAATCCGGAACGGAAGGAAGATAGTTCATCTCATACAGTTTTCTGTAGTGCAGTTCTTCCTCTGTCAATGTTGAGAATCTGTTGACAAAATCGGTATAGCTGGCATTCATGGATTAATTTTAATATGAAGAAATGACAATTAAAATAGAAATATTGCCAATTGCATGCTCATATATTGTCTAACATAATGAAAAAAAGCAACTTCCACTGAAAAAGGAGAGAATTATGAGAAAGGGTATTATTGCTTTGTCGCTATGTCTGGCTCTTCTGTCAGGATTTGTTTTTGCCGGTGGATCGTCCGAGGAAGCTTATGAAGGAGCTCCCAGGGAATTCGAAGGCAAGACCCTTACATTGATGCTTCAGAACAAGGAAGGTGAGTATGAAGCCCAGATGGCACAGATCAGGGCTTTTGAGGAGAAATATGGCTGTACTGTGGAAGTGGAGGTTATTCCAACAGGAACAGCTGGTGAGAACCTCAGGATGATGAGAATCGCAACCCATGCGCTTCCTGACATTTTCGGTGCATCGGTCGGAGCCCTGCTTACCCAGTCGAGCCCGGATGAGAACTGCCGCCCTCTTAATGATCAGCCATGGATCAAGAATATCGATCAGGCGTTCCTTGATGCAGGAGAGCTCAATGGCAACTACTATGCAGTTCCGACAGCTCCTTCCAATGTAGGCGGTGTTTTCTACAATAAGAAGGTTTTTGAGGAATATGGCATTGAAATCCCAAAAACCTGGGATGAATTCCTTGCTGTATGCGATGAGCTCAAGAACGATGGTATAATCCCGGTTGCTCATCCGAATTCAAAGCAGTCGCTCTGCCAGGTTCCTTTCCTGATGAATTACTACTATGTCGAGCAGGAAGATCCTGAGTTCGCAGCAAAGTATACGAAGAACGAGATCAAGCTTTCCGATAGCCCTGCTTTCGTCGGCGGACTGCAGAAGCTTTATGATCTTGTAACGCTTGGCTATCTGAATGAGGATGCGATGAGCTCAACAGTCGAGGATGTGGCATTGCTTCTTGCAGATGGAGAGGCTGCGATGTCGATTATCAGAACGAATATCCTTACAACAATCAATGAGCTTGCTCCGGATAGCGTGAATGATATCGGATTCTTCCCGCTTCCCGATAAGGACCCAGAGAACCGCGGTGTTGCGACATGGCTTCCGATAGGATACTTCATGACTGAATATGCAAAAGAACCTGAGCTTGCTCTTAAGTTCCTTGAGTTCATGACAACAAGCGAGGCTGTCAATGAGTATGTGAAAGTGCAGAAGCCGACCGGAGCATTCATGCTGAACGGTATCACATTCGATGAGAATGCCGATGTATATCCAGCTCTTGTCGAGGCACAGGAATGGGTTGAGAGGGCTTCGACATCTGTAATGGAATACAAGTGCCCGATCAAAGGTTCTGATCAGCCGAATATCTGCTCACAGGTAGCTGCAGGAATGATCACTCCTGAAGAGGCGGTAGCGCTTATCGAACAGGATGATGCAATAAGTGCAAGACAACTTGGCCTTCCTGGCTGGGTCTGATTCTGTTTCTGTCCGGCAGGGTTTCCTGCCGGATACAATCAATGACGGGGTAGATTATGAGTGTAACCAACAGGAAAATGTACAGATTGTGGATGGCAGCTCCAGGGCTGGTCATCTACCTGATTATCTTTATCATACCGACATTCCTTTCATTCTATTTTGCGCTTACGCGCTGGGATATGCAGACTGCGGAGTTCATCGGTCTGGATAATTTCAGGGATTTCTTCTCTATGGTTTCCCTTCGTGAATCACTCAAGAATACCTTTGTGTACGCATTTTCCACAAGCTTATCCAAGGTTATTGCTGGAATCTTCATCGCTCTCGGGCTGACAGGTCACTATACGAGAGTAAAAGGATACCTGAAGACCCTTGTCTATTTCCCGACGCTCCTTGGATTCGTTGTTGTAGGAATCGCTTTCTCCTCCCTCATGCATCCCAATGGGATCATAAATGGTTTCCTTGCCAATTTCGGGGTTGAGAAAATCCGCTGGCTTACGGATCCTGATCTGGCGCTTTTCTCGATAATCCTTGTTGATTTCTGGAAGGGAATCGGTGTCACGACAGTTATATACATCGCCGGCATCCAGGCAATTCCTACGGATTACTTCGAGGCTGCCCAGATTGATGGTGCATCCCGTGTCCAGAAATTCGTGTATATAACACTTCCTCTGCTTGTATCATCAATCAATACTGTGTTTACGCTTTCCCTTATAGGCGGACTCAAAAGCTATGAATTGATTCTTACGATGACCGAGGGCGGTCCTGGTTTCTCCACGCAGGTTCTTGGTCTTTCAATCTACAAGCTTTTCGGACAGGGAATGTTCGGACTCGCAACCTGTGGCTCTGTAATCCAGTTCATAGTCATTTCGCTGATTATATTCCCGCTTAACAGCTATATCTCGAAACGGGAGGTTACATTATGAGACAGCTTATAAAGAAAAGAGATCTTCCATCGGTAATAGGACAGACGCTTGCAGTCATCCTTACTTTCTTCACCCATTGGATTGTTTTCTATTTCATAATCATAAATTCCTTCAAGACAAAGGGAGAGGCTGCCAGGCTGTCCCTTTCATGGCCGGAGAAATGGTCAATACTGGAAAACTATGCCTATGTCTTCAATTATAACAACAACCTCTTCCTCCGTTCCATGTGGAATTCCCTTAAGCTTACTTTCGTATCGATAGTCCTTCTCGTGATAGTAGCTTCTATGGCAGGGTATATCCTGCAGAGACGGCAGGGCCTCATATCCAGGATTTCACATAAGCTGATACTCGCAGGTCTCATCGTACCTCCTTCTGTCATCGCAACATACTGGATACTTCAGAAGCTGGGCATTGTCGGCACGATGACAGGCCTGACAATGGTTGAGGTTGCAACGATGTTCCCGTTTTCAGTGATGATCTACCGTGGATATGTAGCAACCATACCAAGAGATATAGATGAAGCTGCAATAATCGATGGCTGTACTCCTTCTTCTCTCTTCTATAGGATCATGTTCCCGATGCTCAAACCGATTACGGCAACAGTTGTAATCCTCAGGTCAGTTGTGGTCTATAATGATTTTGCGAACCCGCTTTATTATATGGCAGGTGCGAAGAACAGCACGATACAGCTTTTCGTATATAACTTCCAGTCTGCGTTCCTCACACAGTGGAATATACTCTTTGCATCGATCGTCCTGAGTTCAATTCCTCCGCTTATCATCTATATCGTATTGAATAAGCAGATTCTCCAGGGCGTTACAGCCGGTGCTGTAAAGGGGTGAATATGGGAAGACTCTATCCTGATGCAGATATTGACCGGAATTTCATAGATCCTCCTGCAGAGTTCCGTGCTGCGCCATTCTGGGCATGGAACTGCAGGCTTGAGAAAGATGTCCTGGATGAGATGATAGATGTTTTCAAGGATATGGGTTTCGGAGGTTTCCATATCCATTCCAGGATAGGGCTTGATACCCCTTATCTTGGAGAAGAATTCATGGCGCTTGTCATGAGCTCACATGAGAAGGGGAAGCAGAATGGTATGCGGACATTTCTTTATGATGAGGATAAATGGCCAAGCGGCTATGGAGCTGGCATGGTCACAAAGGAAAAGCTTTTCCGTGCGCGGTATCTTCTCTTCACACCATGCACATACCCTGACGGACCATTTGACAGACATATGGTATCATCCTCCCGTATCACAAGAAATGGCGATATAAGCTATATAGGATCATTCAAGGTGCACCTTGATGAGGATGGGTTCCTTTCTTCATATTCACCTTCAGAGAGAGAAGAGGGCAACTGGCATCTTTATCTCGTTGTTACCGGTGATACTCCGTGGTTCAACAATCAGTCATATGTGGATGTTCTCAGCAAGGAGGCAATAAGCAGATTCACCCAGATCGCCCATGATGCATATTACAGGAAGCTTGGAGAAGAATTCGGGAAATCGGTGCCTTCTATCTTCAGTGATGAGCCGCAGTATTTCAAAGAGGAGAATCTATCCTCTTCTTTTGCGGAAGAAGGTGTGGGATTGCCCTATTCAGATTCTGTCGGATCGGTATTCTCATCTCTATATGGCAAAGATCTTCTATCAATAGTTCCTGAGATAATCTGGGAATCTTCATCTGTTAATAAAGCAAGATATTGCTATCATGAGGCTCTTTCACGGTGTTTTTCCGAATCCTTTTCCGGAACAATACATTCATGGTGCATGGATCATGGTCTGATGAGTACCGGACATCTGATGGGGGAGGCTACACTTGACTCCCAGGCAAGATTCGTAGGAGATGCGCTGAGAAGCTACAGATACTACTATATCCCAGGTATTGATATGCTTGCCGACCGGCATGAATACAATACGGTCAAGCAGGCGGAGAGCGGGAGAAGGCAATGGGGCGGAGAAGGCCTGATGTGCGAGCTTTATGGCGTGACGAACTGGGATTTCGATTTCAGAGGCCATAAAAGGCAGGGTGACTGGCTGGCTGCTCTTGGTGTCACGCTCCGCGTTCCTCATCTTTCCTGGGTATCTATGGCAGGGGAGGCGAAGAGGGATTATCCTTCACCTATTGATCAGCATGCAGCCTGGTATAAGGAATATCCTGCAATAGAGAATCATTTCGCAAGACTGAATCTTGCGCTTACACGTGGTAAAGCCGTAACCCATGTCGGTGTGATCCATCCTATAGAATCGTACTGGTGCATTATCGGGCCTGATGATAAGACCGCGATGAAACGCAGAGCAATGGATCGTCATTTCGATGAGCTTACAAAGTGGCTGCTGTTCGGCCAGATAGATTTCGATTTCATCTCAGAAGATCAGATCGAGCAGCTGTATGATGGGGAAAAGGGCTTCGGAAAATGCAGCTACGATATAATCCTCATCCCGGATATGCTGACAATGAGAAAGACTACTCTTTCGATGCTGGAACGCTTTTCCAAGAGAGGGAAGGCTGCATTCATAGGCCGCTATCCCGAGGTGATTGATGCTGCGATTCCATTTGACAGAGCCTCTGTGGATCTTCCATTGATTCCATTTGAGGAGGATGAGGTACTCTCTTTTATAGAAGAAGTCCGTGATGTTGAGATTATCGGGTCCGATCATCTACGCAGGGAGGATCTGGTTTATCAGCTGCGGGAGGATGGTGCTGAGAGATATCTCTTCATAGCTCATGGAAGAGAGCGGGACCGGATGGAGAAGAGCAATCAGAGGAGCGCGAAAAGCGATATGGTCCATATCTGGATCCGCGGTGAATGGGGCTGTACGCTCTATGATACCATGGCTGGCGGTATACATCCTCTTGCATCCACTTTCAAGAAAGGCTGGACCGAGCTCTGTTATCCTCTGTTTGAACATGACAGCATTCTGGTCAAGCTTACGGCGGCAAAGGGTGATGCCCATACGTCTGTATTGCCATCTTCACAGATTCTGGAATCAGTCAGCATAAGAAGACCTTCTTCCTATGTTCTTGCTGAGGATAATGTCCTCCTTCTTGATAAGGCCGATTATTATCTTGACGGTACGTTATTAGGGACGGATGAGGAATTGCTCCGGCTTGATGACCGCATAAGAAGCTGTCTGGGGTATCAGCATAGAAATGAAGCATATCCGCAGCCATGGCTGTATCCTGACGAAGAAAGGGCAGAGCACTCTGTACAGCTTGTTTTCCGGTTCAGGTCTGAAATTGAATGCAATATAGACCTTGCACTGGAAATGAGGAACCCGGAGATAACACTTAATGGAAACAGGATAGCTGATAAGGATTCAGGTTTCTTTGTCGACAAAGCAATCAGGAGGATTGAGCTAGGACGCATCAGAAGAGGAGACAATACCCTGCTGCTGGAATTCCCGTTTGGCAGGAAGACCAACATCGAATGGTGTTATATCCTTGGCCAGTTCGGAGTCGATGTCAGGGGACAGTCAGCCTGCATCGTCGGAAAACCTGAGAATATCGACTGGGGTGATATCTCCCGACAGTCATTCGCCTTCTATGGTGGTTCGATTTCCTATTCCTTCGAGTATGAAGGGGCTGAGGGCGAGTGGTTCGTAACAGTTCCTTCATATAAGGGAGCTCTTGTCCGGGTAACAGTGGATGATGAGAGCAAGGGTCTGATCATCGGTGAGCCTTATAGATTGCATCTGGGACATCTGAGAGGGAAGCACAGGATATCCCTGCTGCTATATGGCAACAGGTACAATTGCTTTGGTCAGCTCCATAACACCGATTCATTCGAAGCATACTGGGGTCCGAAGACATGGCGCACTACAGGGCAGAACTGGAGTTACACCTATCAGCTTAAGAGCTTCGGCATACTGACAGAGCCTTTGATGGAGGTCATACGGTATGAGTGAATATCTTACAATCGATATCGGGGCTTCAAGCGGCAAGATCCTGCTCGGGCATATTGATGAAGGAAAGCTTGTATACAGGTGCGTGCATCGATTTCCCAATGGGTATGCTGCTAGCAATGGCCATCAGGTATGGGATATTGACAGGATTCTGTCAGAATGCATTGCGGGAATCGATAAAGCATTGGAACTGAGCACAGACATCAGGTCACTTGCAATTGATACCTGGGGATGTGATTTCGTGCTGCTGGATGCTGAGGGAAATAGAATCGGAGATGCCGTTTCATACAGGGATGGCCGTACAGATGAAGTAAGATGCCCCATATCCTGGGAAGAGATCTATGGAAGGACAGGCATACAGTTTCTTAAATTCAATACGGTCTATCAGCTTCTTGCACTGGGGAAAGAGGACCCTGATGCTTTAAGGCAGGCAGAGCATTTCCTGATGATTCCTGACTATATTGCCTACAGGCTTACAGGGAACATCCATCAGGAATATACGAATGCAACGACTACGTCCCTTGTCAACGCAGAAAGACGGGAATGGGATATGGAATTGATAGAAAAGCTTGGTCTTCCATGCCGCCTTTTCAAACCGCTGGATATGCCCGGGACATTCTATGGTACATATAAGGGGATCAATGTCGTCGCAGCTCCTTCCCATGATACTGCCAGTGCGGTCCTTGGCTGCCCATTGGATGATGATACCGCATTCCTTTCAAGCGGCACCTGGTCGCTTCTTGGTGCTGTGTCCTCCCATCCTGTCATTTCAGAGAGGGCAATGGCGGAGAATTTCACCAATGAGGGCGGTGTCAATGGGACAATAAGGTTTTTGCGGAATCTTATGGGTACATGGATGCTTCAGCGATTGCGTTCAGAGCTTGGCGATGGGATAAGCTTTGATGATCTGGAGAATGCAGCGAAGAAGGAAGATGGCTGGAAAGGCATTGTCGATATCGAAGATTCTAGGTTCACTGCCCCTGAAAGCATGATCGCAGAGATAAGATCGAGTTTCAGGGAAAGGGGAGAGAAAGAGCCTAGGACGACAGGAGAGCTCTCCAGCTGTCTCTATAAAAGCCTTGCCTGCGGATATGCCGATGCCTTGAGAAGGCTTGAGGATATACTTGGAAGGAGATTCTCCAGACTTGCAATCGTCGGCGGTGGTTCGAAAGATGATTATCTGTGTCAGCTTACCGCTGATAAAACTGGCAGGGAAGTTTCAGCAGGCCCGGTTGAAGGTTCTGCAATCGGGAATATGATCTGCCAGATAATCGCAGATGGAGGAAGCTATGATCCGGCCGAGCTTATCAGGGCTTCGGAAAGAATAAAGATATACAGACGGAGGGATACATGAGCTACAGGGAAGCTGCAGAAAGATTTGCTTCATTTGGCATTGATACGGAAAAGGCGATATCGGTTCTCAAGAACATTCCTATTTCAGTGAATTGCTGGCAGGGTGATGATGTCAGAGGCTTTGAGAATGGGGGCCAGGATCTTTCGGGGGGCATCCAGACAACAGGCAACTATCCTGGAAGAGCCCGGAATTCAGATGAGCTCATGTCTGATATCTCATTTGCTTTTTCTCTTATCGGGGGGACAAAGCGTCTTAATCTGCATGCCAGTTATCTTATAACAGACAGAAAGTGTGACAGGGACTCGATAGATGTCTGTGACTTCGTCGCCTGGGCGGATTTCGCTGCAGATCTCGGAATCGCGCTTGATTTCAATCCGACGCTCTTTTCTCATCCGATGGTTAAGAACAATCTGACGCTCTCCTCCCCGGAAAAGGATGTAAGGGATTTCTGGGTAGAGCACTGCAGAAGATCCAGGAAGATCGCTTCATATTTCTCATCAAGACAGGGTAGTCCTTCCGCTGTCAATCTCTGGGCTCCTGATGGATACAAGGATTATCCTGCGGACCGCCTGGCACCAAGGCTCCGGCTGAAGGAATCTTTGGATAGGATATACAGTGAGAAACTGGATGGCATAATCGATTCAGTTGAGTCAAAGACTTTTGGTATAGGTCTGGAGGCTTTCACCGTTGGCAGCAATGAATTCTATTCATACTATGCAGCAACGCATGAGGATGTATATCAGCTTCTGGATTCAGGCCATTATCATCCGACAGAGGTCATAAGCGAGAAGCTTTCCGCTCTTCTTGCTTTCAAGAAATATCTGCCGCTTCATGTCTCCCGTCCAATGAGATGGGACAGCGACCATGTTGTGATTCTTGATGATGAGCTGATCGCAATCGCAAAAGAAATAGTCCGCAATGACGCTCTGGAGAGGGTCAAGATCGGATTGGATTACTTTGATGCTTCTATAAACCGTATAGCTGCATGGGTTGTCGGAGTCCGCAATATGCAGAAAGCATTGCTTCTGGCTCTTCTTGAGCCTTCTTCAAGATTCAAGCCGATGCAGGAGTCATATGATTTCACATCTCTTTTTGCAGAATCAGAGGCTGTCAAGACGCTTGAGTGGTCAAGCGTATGGAATGAATTCCTTCGTCGTGAGGGCATGCCTGATGATTTTGAAGTGCTTGGAGCTATCAGGCGCTATGAACATGAAGTCCTTTCAGGGAGGAATGCGTGATGAAGGATATTCTTGAACGTTTCAGAAGATTGTGCGTCGATGGTTATGTACAGGGATGGCATGAGAGGAATGGAGGGAACTTAAGCTATCGGATGCCTGCTGAGGATGTCTCTGATTGCAATGATATCATGACAGATTGCCGTTCCTTCAGCTTCTCCGAGCCTATCCGCGGCATAGAAGGTGAGTACTTCATAGTAACAGGGACAGGCCGTTATATGAGGAATGCTGAGATTGATCCTGAAGGTACTTTCGGGATAATCAGGGTCAATGATGCAGGGGATGGATATACTGTTCTCTGGGGGTTAAGGGATTCCCGCCCTACATCTGAGCTTCCGACCCACCTTATGAACCATGCTGTCCGCTTCCAGGCAACTGGGGGCAGATGCCGTGTGATCTATCACGCTCATCCTGCGAATATCACTGCGCTTACATACACAATCAGGCCTGATGCGAAGACTCTTTCCAGGATACTCTGGCAGAGTGAGACAGAGTGTGCAGTCGTCTTCCCGGAAGGGATAGGAATTGTTCCCTGGATGGTTCCCGGAGGAATGGAGATTGCGAAGGCGACATGTGCTCTCATTGATAGATTCCCTGCTGTTGTATGGGCATTCCATGGGGTATTTGCTTCTGGATCTTCATTTGATGAGGCATTTGGTCTCATGCATACGATAGAGAAGGCTGCTGAGATATATCTGAAGGCTTCAGCGGTAGGCATAATCAATACAATCACGGATGACAATCTTTCAGAGCTTGGAAAGGCTTTCGGTGTCACCCTGAATCCTGATTTTCTCGAATAGGTGGTGGATATGAAGCATATTCTCTGTTTTGGTGATTCGAATACACATGGTTCGACTACGGAGTTCCAGGGCCGGTATGACTATGAGGACAGATGGACGATAATCCTGGAAAAGCTTCTTGGACCGGGATACCACGTGATAGAAGAGGGACTTGGAGGCAGGACCACTGTGTTTGATGATCCATTTAAACCTGGCAAGAATGGCCTTAGCGCAATATCCAATATACTGCAGACGCATAAACCTCTGGATCTGGTTATAATCATGCTCGGAACAAATGATACCAAGCAGGTATATAATGCTTCGGTCAAGAGTATTGCCCATGGTGCAGAGACCATCATAGAGCGGATCCGGAGCGAGGATATGCCGGAGCCGAAGATCCTTCTTGTCTCTCCGATAAAGATAGAGGAGGGGATAGATTCAAGCCGCTTTGAATCATATGACTATTCTTCACATCTGAAGAGCCTTGAATTCCCAAAATGGTTCCGCCGTACAGCTGAGATGACAGGTTCATATTTCTTTGATGCTGCAACGGTTGCATATGCCGGAAGTGATTGCCTTCATATGACAAAAGATAGCCATAAGGCGCTTGCAGAGTCGCTCTCGGATATTGTCAGGGATATTCTTGCCTGATATAACAGCGTTTCAGTGGAATGAGAAAGAGCAGGGCCGCAAACCCTGCTCTCCTTCTTATCTGATGATCAGCTGATCACGTTCAGGACCTACAGAGATGTAGGTGATATGGGTGTTCATCAGCTTCTCAAGCGCCAAGATGTATTCCTTTGCCTTATCAGGAAGTGAATCCCATGTCCTGCATGATGTAGTATCTGTCATCCATCCATCGAACTCCTCGTAGACCGGTTTTGCCCTTTCTTGGAGCCTTGTCTCTGGAAGATAGGAATAGTATTCACCATCGATTCTGTATCCTGTGCAGACTTTGATCTTCGGGAATGTATCAAGGACATCAAGCTTGGTAAGCGCAACGTCCGTTACTCCATTCATGTAGCATGCATAGTCAGCCGCAACTGCATCAAACCATCCGCATCTTCTCGGACGACCTGTCGTAACACCGAACTCGTGCCCGATTTCCCTTAGTTTATCACCATCGTCGTCAAACAGCTCTGTCATGTATGGCCCGCCGCCAACGGATGTTGAGTATGCCTTGGCAACTCCTACGACCTTGTTTATTGCCTTAGGAGGAATACCTGCGCCATTGCATCCGCCTGCAGCTGTCGGATTGGATGATGTCGAATAAGGGTAGATTCCCCAGTCATTATCACGCATTATCCCGAGCTGTCCTTCAAGAAGAATCTTCTTGCCGCTTTCAACTGCATCGCGCACAACAGGAACAGTATCTATGATGTGATCGCCGAATTCGGCTTTCCATTTCGCACAGAGTGCCATCATGTCCTCAAGTGTGACAGTCGGAAGCCCATAGTATTCAAGATCCCTGTTCTTCTTTGGAAGCAGCAGCTTAAGCCTTTCCTCGAGTCTTTCAGGCTCGAGTATATCGGCTGCTCTTATTCCCATTCTGGAAGCCTTGTCAGAGTAGCATGGACCAATACCGCGCTTGGTTGTTCCGATTTTCTCCTTGTCGCTTCTCTTACCTTCCTCAGCACCGTCAAGAGCCATGTGGTAAGGCATTATGATATGAGCACGCTCATCGATGAAGAGATTGTCGATCTCAAGTCCTGAGACCTTCTTGATATTCTCAAGCTCTTCATGCATCCTGTCGAAATTGACAACTGTTCCAGCTGAAACGATATTCATCGTCTCCGGATTGAATACACCGCTTGGAATGATATGAAGACCGAACTTGCCTTTATCATTGATTACTGTATGGCCTGCATTATCTCCGCCCTGATAGCGGATGACGATATCAGCATCCTTTGCAAGGTAGTCAACGACACGGCCCTTGCCTTCATCTCCCCACTGAAGACCAACTACTGCATTTACATTATATGATCCCATCGAAAAGCTCCTTTCCCTGCTTCTTGAGCGCAGCGATCATTTCCTTTTCATTCTCTGTATGTTCATCGATATCCTCGGCATCCCATGGATATTTGATCCAGACATCCTCAATCTCAAGAGCGGGGTAGTATCTCTTGATCTCTGGTGGGAACTCCACGTCCTTCTTCTTGAGCTTGTTGTGGAGAACCAGAACTGCAATTTCCTCCGGCTGATAGGAAAGAAGCTCTCCTACGCAGTATGCCAATGTAGCTCTTGTATCATCGACCTCATCAATCAGAAGGACTTTCTTGCCCCTCAGCTGCTCCTGCACTTCATCAATCCATTGGATCTTGGTCGGATGCGAGCGGTGCTTATGGTCCATCCCGTAGTATGAGATGCCTACAGCGAATATCGGGCGGTTGATGAATGTCTTTATGATTCTTGCTGGAATGAAGCCTCCGGAGCCGATTGCGACGATCACATCCGGATCGAAGCCAGAATCCTCAATCTTCTGTGCCAGCTTCTTGATGAGTTTATGAACCGTGTTATAGCTTACGTAGAATTTCTCGTCCATATGCGTCCTTATGCCTGTGGAATCATCTCTGCGACATATGGCAGAGTCCTGTACTTCTCTTTATAGTCGAGTCCATAGCCTACAACCCATACATCAGGGATGGTGAAGCCCTTGTATTCAATGGGAACCTCTGTCTCATGGCGTTCCGGTTTATCAAGGAATACTGCGGTTGATACCGATCTTGTTCCACGGGCTTTGAATGCGCTGATAAGGTAGCTGAGCGTATGACCGCTATCGAGTATGTCTTCGACAATCAGCACATCATGATCCGCGAGATTCTCTCTTGTATCCATCAGCAATCTTACTTCTCCACGCTTATCTCCCTGCTTCCCGTATGATGATATTGCGATGAAATCAACGATATGCGGGATTGTGAGACGGCGTGAAAGATCCGCCATGAAAATAAATGAACCCTTCAGTACTCCTACAAGTATAAGAGGGTCCTTTATGTTCTTATAATCCCTGTTGATCTCATCAGCAAGCGCGTCTACGCGTTCTGCTATTGCCTTCTCATCAATGAGAATGCGCCTCAGATCCTCTGCAAGAGGAGGATTTAGATTCTCCATCGCTTACTCTCCACAATTGATATAGGCCCATTCTACCGCAATGGCCCTGCTTTGACCAGACAGCATATGGCCCCTCGGATGAGGGGCCGTATCAAGATCAGAATTCAAGGGATCCAAGAGATATGATCTTCCCGGAGACTTTGTCGAAAAGCATTATCCTTTCGCTGGAGATCTTCATCTTTATCTTCGTCCCGATCCTGAAGTGGAGATTGCCGAAGATCACAGATGTAAGAAGGAAATCCCCGATTCTTACCTTTATCGTTGATTCCATACCAGTAGGCATCGCTCCGTAGATCTCGCCCTCAAGCGGCCCGTTCTCATCCATCTCGATAAGCTCCGGCCTTACACCTAGCACGAAATCCCGGGCTGAGATCTCTTTTGCCCCTTCCAGAGAATCATCAATCTCGACAACCCTCTGGATATGGTACTTGAAAACCTCATCCTTATTGCTCTTTTCCACATAGCCTTTGGTCTGAAGCTTTCTCTGAAGCTCCTCCTCTTCTGCTTTCTTGTCATCGTCCCGCTTTTTCCTCCATTCCTGCAGGTCGACAGGCTTCTCTGGTCTGAATGTGACGGATCTTCCGCCGAAAACGGAGAGCTTGATGCTGCCATCGCTTTCCTGTCCGCCTTCTGCATCGATGAAATTGATTGAAGGATTACCGACAAAATCCGCTGCGAAGATATTCGCAGGCTTGTTATATACATCAAGCGGCGCCGCATACTGCTGCAATACAGCATTGGACATCAGACAGATATCTGTAGCAAGCGTCATAGCTTCCATCTGGTCATGGGTGACATACACGAAAGTGCTACCTGTCTCGACATGAAGTCTCTGGAGCTCATAGCGCATCTCAAGCCTGAGCTTGGCATCGAGGTTCGATAACGGCTCATCCATAAAAAGGACAGAGGGCTCTGGAGCAAGTGTTCTTGCAATAGCGACTCTCTGCTGCTGTCCGCCTGATAGCTCTGCAGGATACCTGTCCATGAACATTCCGATCTTCACCAGCTTCGATACCCTTCTCACTGAAAGGTCTATCTCATCCTTTGAGAGCTTCCTGACACTCCTTACCGGGCTTCCGTTCTTCATGAGGCGGAAATCCTCGGAGAGCGTGCATCCTGATGCTTCTGCCTTCTTCGTCGCTTCATCCACAACCGTTTTGAGAGATGAGATGTCTGATGAGAAATCATGAGATGCATTGGAGGTTATCATCTTGTACAGACGCTTCGCTGCCGATATAGGAATCAGAAAGCTCTCCGTAAGATGCACAAGCGCCTTTTTCTCATCGATTTTCCCATCCTTTCCCTTTGAGTCCTCGATTGCGCTGATCGCAGGGGCAGGGGATGCGAGGATTGAGATGAGCCTGGATGCGTACTTTGCCTCCTCATTCACCTCATCCATCTCTTCTTTGATGTTTGATAGTCCGAATGATATATTCTGGTAGACTGTCATATTCGGCCAGAGAGCATAGTTCTGGAACAGGAATCCGACCTTCCTTTTATTTGCAGGGACGTTGATACCTGTATTGCTGTCGAATACAACAGTATCCCCTATGGAAATCTTTCCGCTTGTAGGGGTCTCAAGCCCCGCGATCATTCTCAGTGTTGTTGTCTTGCCGCATCCCGATGGTCCGAGAAGCGTGACGAATGCATTGTTCTTTATTGTAAGGGAAAGGTCATCCACGCCATAGAACTTACCCCAGCGTTTTGTAACATGTTCAAGTTTGATTTCCGGCATATCAGCCTCCTATTCCGCTGTCAATGCTGGCTCCTGTGAGCTTATTGACAATGGTATTGCAAATAAGAATCGTGACGATGAGTATCAGGTTGATACCACTGGAGAATGCGTAGAGACCCATCTCATCGAAGTAGTCGAGTGTAGTGGCGAGTATGAAACCCTGCACACAGAGCAGCATAAAGAGCGAGAGCTCTCTCAGGCATGTCATGAATGGCAGGAGATATCCGCTGAGGATCGATGTCTTCTGGATAGGGATGATTATCCTGAGCATTCTCTTGTGCCATGGGACATTCTGTATCAATGCTGCTTCCTCAATCTCTCCGGAGAGCTGAAGCATTGAGTTCAGAGCGCTTCTGGATGCGAAAGGAATGTACTTTATCGTTCCTACGATTATGAGAAGCGTATATGTATTGAAGAGATTGATGTACTGGTTGGAAAAGAGGATGAAGAATGCGGCTCCAACTGCAATCGATGGCATGAGATAGGGAAGGAATGCTACCGAATTGACATAGTTCGCAGCCTTCGATCTTCTTGATTTGGAGACAGCATATCCGATCATAGTGCCTATCGTTCCTGCAAAGAGCGAACAGCATACTGCAACCAGTATTGTTCCTCCGTAAGCTCTCCATATCGTGTTGTTGTGGAGTATTCCCATCTGTCCATACATTCCATTCTCTGTTATGTTCTCACTCGTTACCCACCATTTGGTCGTGAGATTGGATGTATCTCCTGTGTACAGGAAGCTGTAGTCTCCTGGATTCGGAAGGAATGTCTCGAATGCAAATGATATGATCGGGAATATGGATGTGAAGAAAGTAACGATAATCAGCACAATAGCGATGATGTACTTTCCAGCTTTCCCGAGGTTCAGCTTGGATATCTGTCCCGATTTTCCTGTTACCGTCGTGTAGTTCTTCCTGCTCTTTATGCTCAGCTGGTTGATGAACATAATCGCTACGCCGAAGAGCATCATGATGATTGCGAGGATACTTGCCTCTCCTGTGTACTTGTCATTCATTGAGACGTACTTTGTAGAGAGCGTCGTCAGATTGAGGTAATGAGGTACAGGATAGCTTCCCATTGCTCCTCCGAATACAAGGAGGATCGTAGAAAGGATGGCCGGTTTTATCATCGGAATCGTGATTCTGAACATGGTTTTCCATTTTGGGGTGTCCAGAATCGTCGCAGCTTCTTCAAGATTCGCATCCATATTGCGGAAAATTCCTCCGATGAGTATGTATGCGAACGGGGCGTAATGCAGTCCAAGCACAACGATGCTTGGGAAAAGCCCTATGCACCACCATGCTGGCATTATTATCCCGAATGATGCCAATAGTCCGTTTGATGTTCCTGTTACTGCATTTGAGGAGAACATATGCTGCCATACAACAGCAAGCGTCCATTGCGGCATGATATAAGGAAAGATGAATATCGATGAAAGATATTTCCTGTATTTCAGATTTGTACGTGTTATGAGGAATGCAAAGATCCCTCCATACAGTATTGCGACCACACATGATCCGACAGAAAGCCATACTGTATTCAGTAGCGGTTCCCATAGATTGCGCTTAGCAAGCGGGGATGTGAAAAGGTCGGTGTAATTTGCTATCGTGAATCCGCTGCTCCGCCCTGTCAGATACTCATCGATAGTGCCTGGATGAATCTTTATCGTATCTTCTACGATGGCGACTATCGGGGCAACCGTGCTTATTGTCAGTACAACGCCCATCAGAAGAAGGATGACATTCTGTGGTTTTGAGAAGAATGTCTTTATCTTGTTCATGAACAGGCTGTGCTGTTGGATAGTTGCTGTATTTCTTGCCATATTGAATCCTGAAAGATGCCCCCGCTCAGTGCAGGGGCACCGTTATCTCTGCCTTTTAGGAAGGCGTATACTTTGAAAGCATTTCGATCCAGCTTCCGACTGTGAATGAGACGGATGCACAGTAGGAAGGATCCTCAAGTACGAGTCTGTCCTCTGCAAGCCACCAGTCGCCACCACGGTCATTGAGTGCCGGGAATTCGACTGTCACGCCGTCTTCAGCCATTCCGCCTGTCTTATGCTGGTAAATTGCCTCTGTCTCTTCAGCGACAACAGGGTTGGATGAGTATCCACCGATATCCTTGCCCCATGCGGAGAAGCCATCAGCTGTGTTGACCATGTAAGCGATGAATGCGCATGCTGTCCACGGAAGCGGGGAATTGTCTGTGACAAAGAGGTAATGGCAGTAGCCATATCCGCCGAATCCCTGGTATCCATCATTGTATGCTGCGATGTCGACATTCTTCTTTGATACTGTTGCAGACTCCTCAACGCTTCTGAGCTTGGAGTATACGATAAGACCGAACTGGTCGGTTGCAGATGCAGAAACGAGAGTATTGCAGATAGGTCCGTCGTCTGTCTGTGCATTGTAGCTTTCAACCCAGAGCTTGATCCAAGCGAGGGCATATTTGCCATTCTCGCTAAGTCCGAGATCCGAAGCATCTGTTGCGACAGCATCGATGGTCGGCTGGAATACTGCCTGCTCATCTGCAGAGAGAGCTTCGAATGCACTCTTGAGTTCTGCGGAATACTGATCCGATGTGAGCATGTAGAGGAAGTTCTTTCCGACGATCTCTGAGTCGATATCCATAAACAGGCCGTGCTCGCCAGGTGCTACGAAATCCCATACGTTGTCATATGACTTGGCTCCGGTGTTGTTGTACATGAATACCTTGTTCAGGGTCTGAAGCGGAAGATATCCTGTATACTCTGCTGCTGTGGTTCCATTTGCCTCTGCCCATTCCTTAGGGATGAATGTATCAAGGATGCCTGTCCTTACCATCTTGCTTTCAATCTGGTTTCCATCCTGGATGAGTGTCATTGCAAAAGTGCCTGTGCTCTTCAGGGAATCTGCTGTAAGCTGATCGAAGATCTTGTTGTTCTTCGGCTGCTGCCACTCATAGTTAAGTGTATAGTTCGGATCGATTGTCTGGAGATAGGAAATGAAGAGCGGGAGAGCTGTCTTGCCGCGGCTTGAGTTTCCGACTCCATAGAACATCTTTCCGTTAGATTCCTCGATAGCCTTCTTTGCCAGTTCCTCCATTGTCATTCCTTCTGCCTGCTGGATTATTTCCTCGACAGGAGAGACTCCTGCGGCTGCGGCTGACTCTCCGCTTCCGCTGGCTGATACCGGTATCGCTATAAGGGCGAATACGAGAAGACTGATAAATGCCTTTCTCATCTGTTTCCTCCTTTTGTTAGAAAACTGTTAATATCACGTTAAAGAATTGTAACACATAATTGTTCCTGTGAAGAAAAAACAGAAAAAAGAAAGGAAAGAAAAAATATAAGCATGTTTCATTACGAATAGCCTTCTTAGAAACTGGTTTTTCCTGCTTTTTATGAAATTCACAGCTCTGAAGAGACGTCATGCGGACAGCCTGTATGGTATAATGATTTCCAGGAAAGGAGGTATGATATGCAGAAAGTCAATTATACGCAGCTTGAGCTTAATCCTTTTACTGTGATAAGCGAAGAATCATTCCTGCTGACTGCTGGTACTCCTGATTCGTGGAATACTATGACCGCAGGCTGGGGTGGTTTTGGTTATCTATGGGAACTTCCTGTAGCATATGTCTTTGTCCGAGAATCCAGATATACATTCAAGTTCATAACGGAGCATCCTGGATTCACCCTCAGTTTTTTCTCTCCGGAATACAAAGAAGCGCTTGAGTACTGCGGATGCCATTCCGGACGTGAAGGCAATAAGGTCGAGAATGCACATATCACTCCGATCGAGATTGATGGGCATGTAGCATTTGAGGAGGCCAATATGATCATCACATGCTCCAGGCTGGCTTCTGCATGTCTTGATGACAAACTGATTGACCGATCCTTGATGAACTTCTATCCTCAAGGCGACTGGCATCATTTATTCATTGGCCGTGTCGAAGGGGTTTATATAAACTGATGGATTATCCTGCTGTTCTTTCGCTGATGTACCGTTCGCGCTTTTTCGAGGAGAAAGTGGAAGAGGCAGGCAATCTAGGTCTTATCCATGGAACATATCATCTATCGATAGGGCAGGAAGGATGCCATATAGGGTTATCCTCCGCTCTTGATGATGCAGACTGGATTGTGCCGACACATCGTTGTCATGGGTATAATATCGGCAGGGGATCCGATCTTTTCCGGATGTTCTCCGAAATGCTGGGTTCGCGTTATGGGCTATGTATGGGGATCGGTGGATCCATGCATATGACAGATGCATCCTCGTGCAATTTCGGTTCTTCTGCGGTTGTCGGCTCAGGCATAAGCCTTGCAGGCGGTATTGCATACGCTCTCAGGGAACTGGGAAAAGATGCGATTTCCGTTGCGATCTTCGGGGATGGCGCTTCATCAAGAGGTACGCTTCACGAGATGATGAATATGGCTTCTGTATTCCATCTGCCGCTGCTTTTCTTTCTTGAGAACAACCATTATGGGATGTCTGCCTCAGCCGGAAGAATGATAAGCACAGATTGCATCTGGAAGCGGGCTTCCGGTTATTCCATGGAATCTACAGCCGTGGATGGCAATGATGTAATCGCCGTCAGCAGTGCAGTCAGAGAAGCCAGGGATTATATTCTCAGGGAGAAAAGGCCTTTCTTCATAGAAGCCGATACCTACAGAATGCGAGGCCATAGCAGGTCCGATAAATGCGTCTACAGAACACATAAGGAAGAGGCCGAGTGGCTGCATCGCGATCCGATTGAGCGATATGTCTCATTCCTTGTCTCATCGGCAATAATGGATGAGAAGGAAATCAGAAAGGTTGCCGATGAAGAGAGAAAGGCTGTTGATGGTGCTTTCGATAAAGCGCTTGAGTACAGGGATGATACAATCACGGTTCAGGAGATGAAGAGCCTGATAATCTCTGGAAATAGAGGGAAATTCTCCCCGGGCTGGACAATGCACCAAGGAAGCTATAGAGAAGCGGTAAGGGAAGCGCTTGATGAAGTTCTTGCCCAGGATGATTCTGTCAGAGTTATCGGGGAGGATATAGGAGTATATGGCGGGTGTTTCGGAGTGACTGGAAATCTTGCTTCCAAGTATCCTGATAGATTCCTTGAAACCCCAGTGTCTGAAGAGACATTCACTGGAATGGCAGCAGGGGCGGCTGCTATCGGACTTCATCCTTGCGTTGAGGTCATGTATGGTGATTTCTCCACGCTTGCCTCAGATGCCCTGATAAACCATGCTGCTAAACTGAGATTCATGAGTGCCGGGCAGCTTGAATGCCCGATGGTATACAGAACTCCGGTAGGAGGTGGAACAGGGCATGGTCCGCAGCATACGCAGTCTCTGGAGACGATGTTCCTTGGAGTTCCTGGGCTGTATGCGGTTGCGCCGTCCGATCCTTTCAGTGCCAAAGCCCTTCTTAAGAGTGCTTTTCTGATGGATGATCCTGTGCTGTTCTTTGAGCATAAAGCCTTATATGGAGAGATAGGGGAGATAGGGGATAGTGATGCCTTCCTTCCGATAGGCAAAGCTATTGTGCATGGCAATGGTGACTCGCTTCTTGCAATCGGTTATTCCAGAGCTTTCAGGATAATGCAGGAAGCTCTTTCCGATATCCGTGATGAAGTTACGTTTATTGACCTGGCTACAATCTATCCCCTTGATGAGGAAACACTGAAGAGGGAATTCCTGCGGATAGGCAAGGCAATAGTCGTTCAGGAGCCATCGCTTGGAGGAAGCGTAGCTGAGTCGGTGCTTCGCGTGCTTTCGGATGCAGGAGAAGTTTATAAAAAAGCCAGGATAATCACATCTGAAGCCATACCTGTTCCTTCATCATGTATTCCAGAATCGAACGTAATCATTTCAGGAGAATCAATACGAAAGGCTGCGGAAGAGCTTTTGATGTGATAATGATTTTCACTAAGCGAATGGCCTGGATTTCATTTTCCAGATTCTTTTGGGAACAGATTCTTTTGAGTTTGCATCATATACCTTGATTGAAAGCTATTCTTCTGTTAAAGTCATAAAGCAACTTAACAAGGTGCGATACCCAAGTGGCCTAAGGGGGCGGTCTGCAAAACCGCTTTTCATCGGTTCGAATCCGATTCGCACCTTTAAACGAAAAATCTTGTTAAATCAAATTTTTACGGAAACCCCATTCTAACGAGCTAGGATGGGGTTTTCTGCTGAGAAATTTGATTTAATCTTTCAGTCCCATCGCTGTCAGGACAGCCTCCTCATCATACACATGTGCCTTTATAACAGGTCGTGGAAGATCGGAAAAGCCTTCTGCAGCCTTCATTATCGCAGTTCTTTTCACTTCGGTATCGGCATATGCATAAATGAGCGTCGTCTCAGGATTGGAATGGCCAAGAAGCTGACCAATCATCGAAAGGCTCATGCCCTTACGGTATAGCTGCATTGCGCGGCTATGCCTGAACATATGGCAGGTAACATTCCCTGGTATTGGAGTGTATGAAGAACGAGCTCTGTCTGAAGCGTTCTTTACGATTCGTTCTGCATTGTATGCAGTCATCTTCAGTTTCTTGCCAGAACCTTTTCTCCTCTGGTAAAAGAGGTAGTCCTCAGGAATGGAACCGGAATGAAAAGCATTGATGAATCCTGCAGTCTCAGAAGCCGTCTTATCTGTTATCGGGACCTTCCTCTTCTTCCCACCCTTGCCGTTCTCGATGATGGCGTATGAATGGCCTTTTGCAAGGACTAGATCCCGTATCCTGAGATCCAGCATCTCCGAAAGCCTTGCGGCCGTATCGA
>CALXKZ010000077.1 GCA_944389065.1 uncultured Spirochaetaceae bacterium | reverse complement strand
AGTTCTTCGCAGGAGCAAGAGAGCTTACTCCGGAGAACTGGCAGGCATTCATCGATCAGCTTGATGCTCTTGGAGCAACAGAGTGGGAGCAGGAAGGATACGAGTACGCAGTAGCGAACAACTATCTCTACTGATCAATCTCCAGTTGCAGTGCAGGGCCCGGAAACGGGTCCTGTCTTTTCAGAGCACGCGCTCGAATAGATGGAAAGGCATCCAGCCCGTATTCGCATAGAACATGCGGGAAGTCCCTGCATATGAAAAGCCCGCCGATGCATACACCTTCTCAGCTGCTGCATTTCCCTCAAGAACATCAAGACGCAGGACACGGGCCCCAAGCTTTCCAGCCTCTGCTATCGCATAGCACACCATCTCCCCAGCTATCCCCCTTCCGGAATAGTCTGCATGGACGCCGAGGGCGTGTATTACCATCGCATCATCCATAGGGATGCCGGACTGCCATACTACCCTGCCATAGCCTTCATTGCATTCCCTGTTCAGTACCATGGCAGAGGCAGGAACACCATCAGCAAACCCGATATAGAGAGTATCAGCGGCTATCGAAGACCTGAGGAACTCCTGAGATGGGTAGATATCATACTGCCAGCTGCGGGCGGGGCCCATCCTTTCAAGCATTCCATCTGTTATCCTGTAATACAGATTCCTGACAGCTATGTAATCATCAGCAGACGCTTTTCTGATTGATACCATGCAGACAATATACAGCTGAACTGCCACATGAGAAAGCATGCAGCAGCTTAGACAAGGTCAATATCCGGACCGGAACTCAGAAACCGCAGCCATTATGCTCTCAATTCCCAGAAGCACCAGATACAGCCCTACTATCCATCCTGCGGATATAACTGTGATCCAGGGCCTTATCACAAGCATAATGCCAAGGATTATGCCTATGATATTAAGAACCAGGGAACAGATATATGCACCTCCACCTGTCCATGCACGTATTCCTCCAAGCCTCGAAATGCGCGATATGCAATGTGCGATGAACCATATCGGAAACAGAACGCCAAGGATAAGGGAACCAGCACCGGGATATGCAACAAGCATTATGCCAGCCATCACGCTCAGTATTCCTGATATCAAGGAGACCATTGGTCCGAATCCGGTGAAACTCTCAATCCTGATATACATAAGGATATCAGCAATACCCATGATGATTGCGACTATGCCGCATATCATCATGAAACCCGATACAGCTCCGACAGGATTGGCAAACACAGCGCACCCAAGGACAATGAGCATAATGCCAATCAGCAATTCAAGCCATCCGAAACCAGAACGTCTGATCATGCTTCACCTCCTTCAAGGATCCTCATGAACTCCGCGCCTGTGATAGTCTCCTTCTCATACAGGAACTTTGCCAGCTCATTGAGCTTTGCCTTATTCTCCTCCAGGATCTTCTTCGCTTTCTGGTGCTGCTTCTCTATAAGAGCCACAACCTCATCATCTATTTTCTTCTGCGTCTCTGCCGAGCAAGCAAGAGAAGCATCTCCTCCGAGATACTGGTTATTCACCGTCTCAAGTGCAACCATGCCGAAATCGTCGCTCATCCCATATTGTGTGATCATCGCCCTGGCAAGCTTTGTCGCCTGCTCGATGTCATTACTGGCACCTGTGGTTATCTCGCCGAATATTACCTCCTCAGCAGCACGGCCGCCTGTATAGGTCGCGATCTTGTTCTCAATCTCCTCCTTGGTCATCAGATACTTGTCGCCCGTATCGACCTGCATTGTGTATCCGAGTGCTCCGGACGTACGAGGTATTATCGTGATCTTTTGCACTGGCGCGGAGTGCGACTGCATTGCCGCCACAAGCGCGTGCCCGATCTCATGGTATGCGACAACCATCTTCTCCTTATCTGATAGCACGGCACTCTTCTTCTGATATCCTGCGATGACGACCTCTATACTCTCCTCCAGATCGGATTCATTCACTATAGTCCTTCCGCTTCTTACAGCCCTGAGTGCCGCCTCATTTATGATATTCGCAAGCTCTGCGCCCGATGCTCCCGATGCCATGCGGGCAATGGTATGGAGATCCACATCATCCGCCATCTTTATCTTCTTCGCATGCACCCGGAGGATTGCCTCACGTCCTGCAAGGTCAGGAAGCTCCACAGGAACACGCCTGTCAAAGCGACCTGGACGGGTAAGAGCGGGATCAAGCGATTCAGGGCGGTTCGTAGCAGCAAGGATCATAACGCCATTGTTGCTCTCAAAGCCGTCCATCTCCGTCAGAAGCTGGTTCAGAGTCTGCTCCCTCTCATCATTACCGCCATAGCTTCCAGAGTTCCTCTTCTGTCCTATAGCATCGATTTCATCGATGAATACAATACAGGGGGCTTTCTCCTTTGCCTGGCTGAAAAGATCCCGGACCTTAGAGGCTCCCATGCCGACGAACATCTCGACGAACTCTGAGCCAGAGATTGAGAAGAACGGGACATTCGACTCTCCTGCCACAGCTTTTGCCAGCATCGTCTTACCTGTTCCCGGAGGGCCTACAAGGAGGATTCCCTTAGGCATCGATGCACCTGCATCGGTGTATTTCTTCGGGTTGTGGAGGTAATCAACGATCTCTGCAAGGCTCTCCTTCGCCTCATCCTCTCCAGCGACATCCGAGAAGTGGATACCCTGCGTTGACTGCACATAGATCTTCGCATTGCTCTTGCCCATGCCGAACATCATCGAGTTCTTCCCTCCGGCCTGCTGCATCAGCTTACGGCTGAAATACTGACCGATGGCAAAGAAGATAAGCAGTGGAAGGATAAGATTGAGGAAAAGACTCATCAGAGGGGACATCGGCTCAACGATGACCTTAGAGAATACCGCGCCTGACTCATACAGCCTCTCTGTCAGATCAGGATCGTCCATTGTACCGGTCTTGAAGATCATCGTGTTGTCCTTATCGGTAAAGAGGATCTGATTATCATCAATCTGGACTGTACCGATGTTCTTCTCATTCACCATATCCATGAATCTGCCATAATCGACCTCTATGACCTGGCCTCTCTGCAGAAGCGGCGATAGAAGCGCATTGAAAAGGAATATGACAACAAGGACTATGATGTAGTAATAGATCAAGGGTTTCTTAGGGGATTTTACTTCTTCCATTCTATTCTCTCCTATCCTCATCCATTGAGGATCTTATAGCTAAAAGCGACTCAAGCACTGCTTTCTCTGCTGCCAGCATCGCGAAATCAAGGGAATACTCAGCGTTGAGTATCCTTTCATCAGGGGATGCAGGCGGATCATCGGATTCAATGCTTTCAAGAACAGTCTCTACGGCCCGGTACTTCCTGGATATCCTTGAAACGGCCTCTGACTGAGAGAAACTCAGCTTTCCGGAAACAGAGCTCTGCAATTCGTACAGCTCTCTTTCAGCTCTTGCGATCTCTTCATCAAGCTCGCCAGTATTACTGCTTTCGCTCAGATGTATCCTGCCATGAAGACGGCAGATCATATCGTCAAGCTCACAAAGTTTGACAGCAAGTATTCCGTGTGCCATAGACGCTCCTATCAGAATATAAGGTACTCATGGCGATAGAAGATGAAAACTATCAGTATCTTCTGTGTGTATTGACAGAATCATGAAAGTGTAAGTCAGGGATGGATATCCCCCTTAAGGATCCTGTATACGGTATGGACAATATCATCGATATGCTCTGTATCACGATCTGACCATTCTCTTAGTATTCCTATCACAGCCTGGCAATGATATCTTCTGATCACTGAAAACTCCGAACGTGTACAGTCTCTGTATAGCCCTTCAAGCTCTGTCAGACGATCAAAGAGGTCATACATGCCATCATTCAGCAATCTATCGAGCTCATCCCTGTAATTAGTCTGCATTGACTTGTTTATGTATGGAGCAGCATTGAGGGCCATGATGAAAAAGCTCCTTATCCCAGACTCCGGATTATCACTATCCCAGGCCTCATCGAGCAGCTGGTCAAGCCTCTTCTGGAATATCCAATCGATCATCTGCGGTATGCCATCAAAATGATAATAGAACGTCTGTCTGGTAATGCTGCATTTCTCAACGATATCAGTGACAGTCAGCTTACGGGTATTCCCTTCAAGCATGATCGCTGCCGCAGCTCTGGCTATCATTTCCTTCATATCATCGGGCATGAGAGCATTATACCACAGATCACAAGCGATCCTACCCCATAGTCATGCGCACATGCCATCATCTCATAGATTAGTGGACCCATTTATATTGACATTATGTCAGTATAGGTGTATTTTATTACCAGGAAAAAAAGGACCGAATATGCCCAAGACATCAAAAGATACTGTAGCGGCAAGGCCTGCTGAGATTGTGAATGCATGCAGAAAGCTCTATCAGAAAATGGCGCTGAAGGAAATAACACTGAAGGAAATCAGCGCAGAGACGAGCTTTTCCCGGCCTTCCATATACAATTACTTCCAGACAAAGGAGGAGATATTCCTTGCCCTGCTTGAAGAGGAATACAGGCTATGGGCTGATGATCTTGAGACGATACTCAGAACTGAGAGCCATACGGCATCATCGTTCTCAGAAGCTATCGCCGAATCGGTCGGGAAACGTATTCTTCTTCTCAAGATACTCTGTATGGATCTGTATGAGATTGAGGAGAACAGCAGGGTGGAACGTCTCACAGAGTTCAAGAAGCAATATGGAAGAACGATAGATCTTATTGATTGCTCCCTTCAGAAATTCTTTCCAGGAATCGCTTCTGACAAGCGCGAGGAGTTCATCTATGAGCTCTACCCTTTTCTGTATGGGCTCTATCCATATGTCTATCCGACTCCAAAGCAGAGAAGCGCGATGGAAAAAGCAGGAATGCAGCCAAGAGAATCGGAAATACAGGAACTTACAGAGAAGCTTGTAAGGAACATTCTCGTAGCATTGATGGAGGGAAATCCATGAGAAAGCTTATCGTATATTTCTCGGCAAGCGGAGTGACAGAAAAGAAAGCCAGAGAACTCGGAAGTATAACCGGAGCAGATCTGTACAGGATAACCCCAGAGGAACCATATACATCAAAGGACCTGGACTGGACGGACAGGAAGAGCAGAAGCTCTGTCGAGATGAGGAATCCGGATGCACGTCCGGCAACCGCAGGAAGCTGTCCCGATACTAATGCATACAGTACTGTATATATCGGATTCCCGATATGGTGGGGTGTTGCGCCAAGGATCATAAACACATTCCTTGAAGGAAATGATCTTTCTGGAAAAGAGATTGTCATATTCGCAACCTCAGGGGGGAGTCCGCTCTCTCCTGCAGTTGAGGATCTCAGGAAAAGATTTCCTGATCTGGATATAAAAGCTGGAAAGCTTCTGAACGGCAAGGTCTCTGAGGATATAATATGAGCATCATGATGCACCTCTACTACACAGGAACGGAGGGAAAAGCCCGCAGATTCATAGAGGAAATGGAGATGACGGGAATGGCTGATCGCATACGGAAGGAGGAAGGGAATGAAAAGTATGAGTACTTCTACCCTGCCTCCGATCCTGAGACTGTGCTGCTGATCGATATATGGAGGGATCAGGCGGCTCTGGATAGACACCATTCATCCCCGATGATGAAGACCATCGCAGAATTGAGGGATAAGTACGACCTGCATATGAAAGCGGAAAGGTTCTTGGTTTTCTCTGAGGACACCTCTGGCAGCAAGTTCATAAGAAAGTGAATGGGACAGAGATGAATCAATCCTTACTTATAGGATGATGATATCCCAAGGCTTCCCTGTAATACTTTCTGTAAAGACGAGGAAGCTTCTCAATCGGTATCTCATCGGGAATCGACGGATCTGAAAGAATTTCATCAAACCTGTAAGGCCCATTGACCTTCCATCCATTCAGAAGCCCTATCGAAATCGCATCCACCGGGCATGAAAATGAACAGCGCACGCATAAAGCGCACTTTTTCCCGAATACAGGGCGTCCATTCTCCATCCTTATGTTTCCCATCGGGCACTTGAGTGCACATAGCCCGCACCCTGTACAGCTGCCATGGGCTTTCATCATAGGCCCCTGGAGCTTTGCATAGATCCATTCAATCCGCAGTATCATGGAAACTACTCTGGCAACAGGCATTATCCGTCTCTTCTCATGCTCTGAGACAAGAAGCGAAGAGACATGGAGAGGAACAAGCCTGTGCATGAATGAGAGCATATGCTTTGCCGCCTGATCGCTATGGCGGAATATCATATTGTATGGCATGACATAGTGGCGCTCTGAAAGGATGTCGAAGTTCCTGGAGAGGATATTCCTGATCCGGATGGACGATGCATCATTGAAATGAAGTCCCTCTCCTCCTGTATGGAAGATGAACAGGGCTTTCCTCTCCTCTGATTTCAGATTGCATGTGAATCTTTCAACAATCTCCGGGGTGTTGAATGCATGGACAGGATAACCAATCCCTGCAAGATCGAAGCCATCAGGAGATGGAAGGGATGAGAAAGAAGATGTTATCTCATATATCTCAGTCTCCGGACCTAAACAGGATGCATATTCCCTTGCAACGAGCATCGTGTTGCCGGTTCCGGAGAAGACATAGAGAATAGCTTTCATTCAATATCAAGAAGGGAACTATCCTCTCCATGGATCGAATACCAGTCGTCCCTGAATGACTCAATTGCACCTGAGACAAGCGGTGAATACATTGCCTTATCAAGAATATCAGGACTGACCGTGACAGCATGTGCCCCAGAATGGAATGAAGACAGGATCTGTGCCACATTCCTGTAAGAGGCGCCGAGAATCTTAGCACTGCATTCATTCGTACATCGTCTTAACCCTTTGATGACATCATCCGCATCAATCGATGTATTCTCCATTCTATTGTAGTAGACTGCAAGATAAGAGGCTCCCGCCATGGCTGCGAGGACGCCCTGCAACTCTGTATATATTGCTGTAGCAGTGATTCTGAAGCCCTCTGAAGCCAGATCCTTTATAGCTTTCAGGCCTTCCCTATCAACAGGAATCTTTATATAAGTCTCCATTCCAAGCCGCTCTGCGATCAGCCCGGCTTCCCTGATTATTCCTTCTGAGTCAGAGGATATCGTCTGGACATGGAGAGACCTTCCCGGACCTATCATCTCCTTTATATCCTCCATCAGGTTCCAGAATGGCACCTCGCCTTCCTTCCTCAGGATTGAAGGATTGGTCGTAACTCCCGTTATGGGATAGAATTCAAGCGCTTTCTCTATCTTTCCTGTATTCGCTGTATCAAGAAGAAGTTCCATGGAAGAATTCTAATGCAGCATCTGTATTAATTCCACCATTTCTAGAACGGTATTGCTTCCTTGTACTCCAGGAGCCTCTCAGCATTCCTCAGATAGCCCTTGATGACATATGCGATATCAGTGCGCTGAAGATGGATCTTATCAAGCAGATCAGGGAAATCCTCTCCACGGATTATCGGATACAGATCCTTCTGTATAGCAGTGATAAGCGAAAGAATCTGATCAGTCTCAGAACTCTGTACGCTCTTTATCCTCACAAGATAATGTATCTGCTCAAGCTCTGAGAACATATGCCAGAGAATGATCATAGCAGTCTCCAGCTCAGAAGACGATGGACTCGGATTCTGTCTTATGTATGATATGCAGTCTTCATAATACATATGGAAATCACTGAGGATATCGGTAGAAAGAGACAGATCGGTCTCCGCTACAAGGCCTCGTCTGATTATATTCCAGTATCTGTTATGGAGACGGAAAAGCGCCTTGACGCCATAGCGGAACTGCGAGGACTTCCTTATCGGAAGAAAGAATCTGTTGATTATGAAGACTATCGCGACAGCGATGCCTAGGAATACCAGACGGAGAGCGATTGCTGTGGTTCCAGCCATTGTCATGGAAGCCATTGTAAGCGCATAGCAGGTGGAGAATATCGGATGATACCATGTGCCGGGAACAGAGCAGTACATCAGAGAGATCATCACAAGGGAGAATGCGATCTGGGCCCAGAGCCCTGGAAGCAGAGGATACATGAAGAACTGGAGAATACAGCCTATCAGCGTTCCCACAGGCCTTGTCTTCATCCTGTATGAACTGTCATCTGTGCTTGGCTGGAGCAGAAGGAATGCATTGAATGGAATCCAGTATGAATGTGAGAGCGGAATAAGGTAGCTGACAACGCCGCTTATCGACATTACAGCAGAAAGGCGGATTGCGTGGCGCATTTCAAAGGACTCAGTGGAGAATCTGACAGCAAGCTCATGGCCGAGGCTTCTCCAGTTTATCCGCCCATGCATGCTGTTTTCCTCCCTGCTGTCTGCAGTATGCATCATGAAGTCAATCATATGGATGATGCTCCTTGAGAAGATGCGTATCCTACCCTCTGGAATCCTCATCGTATCAAGAAGATTCTGGGCCTCTTCCATCTGCTCGCTCTGAAAAGGCGTGCCGATATGCTTTGCTGTCTCTGCCAGAAATGAGGAAAGTCTTTTAAGCTCCAGGATGGACTCTGAATTAATCTCCCTCTGCCAATCATAGTCAGCAACCATATATGAAAAGCGCTGCATGAGCGTTGACATCATATCATTAAGCTGTGTTTCCTTCGTGGACAATGCGGAAAAGCTCTGCCGCGATACTGTCTGTTCCCTCACAAGCTCTCTGAAGCGATTCTCCAGCTCTTCCCTTCTCTCCGGATACGCCAGAAGCAGAACAAGCTCTGAGATCTCGGAAAGCAGTTCCTGCATGGACTTATGAGATGCATTTGCATTCTGATGCACCACATTCCATATCCGGATCACAATAGCCATATATGCTGTGAGTATCCAGAGGGAAAGAAGCTCTATGGCAAAGTCCACAGCTGTAAGAGGAGGAATCAGGGAAAGAAATACATATAAAAGCGCATACGAGAAATACCCTCTGGGATTGAACTGCGTACTCTGGGTGAAGACAAGAATGAAAGGCACAAGGATATTGAATGCAGTTCCAAGCCATATATTCCGCGATCCTGCAGTTGCAAGGATGATGATCACTGTCTCGTGGAATATGAGGAGAAGATAGCTTAATGATGACCCGCTGCCTCTTCTATAGCGGGAACTGAAGAAAACCGTTATAGCCGATGCTGCGATCGTATAATGCAGGCCGAATGCAAATAGAATTATGAAATATGATGAGATGAAGAAGAAAATCACAGGGAAAGCTCTGCGGAAAGAAGCGGCAAAACGCTTCAGCCACACTATCATGCTCTCCCTGATGCCTTCCATGACGTTCCCCCGTTAACGCTTCTTCCTGCTCTGGATCATCCTCCGAGATATGCCTTCCTTACACCTTCATCGGAAATAAGATCAGATCCCTTCCCGGAAAGTGTTATGACTCCGGTCTCCATGACATAGCCTGTATTTGCAACCTGAAGTGCCATATTCGCATTCTGCTCGATCAATAGGATTGTCACGCCCTCCTCATTTATCTTCTTGATGATCGAGAAGATATCGCGGACGACAAGCGGCGCAAGCCCAAGAGACGGCTCATCCATCATGATAAGCTTCGGACGCGACATAAGCGCTCTGCCGACAGCAAGCATCTGCTGCTCTCCTCCAGATAGAGTACCGCCGAACTGCCAGCTTCTTTCCCTGAGCCTGGGGAAAAGCTGATAGACCCACTCGATATCATCCTCGATATTCCCATTTCTGAGATAAGCTCCGATCTTAAGATTCTCCAGGACTGTAAGATCAGGGAAGATCCTTCTGCCTTCTGGAACAAGTGTTATCCCCTTTCCGACAATATAGGAAGGATCCTTTCCTGTGATATCCTCCCCGTTGAAGACAATCTTGCCGCTTCTCGGCTTCACAAGTCCTGCAATAGTACGGAGTGTTGTTGATTTCCCTGCTCCATTTGCACCGATCAACGTCACAATAGAACCATCTGGGACAGAGAAGGAAATATCCCTTACAGCCTCGATACCACCATAATTCACTGACAGATTACTGATCTCAAACATCCTCGGACACTCCTAGATATGCATCAATGACCCTCTGGTCACGCTGTATCACCTCTGGCGTACCTTCAGCTATCAGCGATCCGAAATCAAGAACATATACCCTGTCGGATATCCCCATTACAAGATCCATATGGTGCTCAATCATGAACACGGTAAGATTGTAGCGATCCTTGATCTCCTTTATGAATCTCGACAGCTCCAGCGTTTCCTGAGGATTCATTCCGGCAGCTGGCTCATCAAGAAGAAGGAGCCTTGGCTTGGTAGCCAGCGCACGCGCGATCTCAAGCCTCCGCTGGAAACCATATGGTAGGCTTACGGCTTTCTCGTGCCTATGCTCCCAGAGCCCCTGCTCTTTCAGAAGATTCTCTGTCTCAGCCCTCATCCTGCGTTCTTCATTATAGCTGATCCGCAGCGTTGCAGAGAAAACATCTGCTTTCGTCCTAAGATGCATTGCGGTAAGGACATTGTCAAAGACATCCATGCTCTTGAATAGCCTTATGTTCTGGAATGTCCTGGCTATACCAAGCTTCGTGATCTCATCAGGAGTCGGATCTATTGTCTTCTCACCTGTGAACATATCTGGCTCATTTCCGGCATACATCCTCTTCATCTTCCCTGAGGGATGGTTGACTATGATTGTCTTTCCATCAAAAGAGATTCTGCCATTTGTCGGCTCATAGACTCCGGTTATGCAGTTGAAAGCTGTCGTCTTTCCAGCACCATTCGGTCCGATAAGCGCTATTATCTCCCCGGAATCAACATGAAGGGAAAGATCATTTACAGCAACAACACCACCGAACTGCATTGTCACATGCTCAAGTTCCAAGAGGCTCATCTTGCCCTCCTTCCAGGAATAAGTCTCCTGATTCCGCTTCTAAGCCGTTCGTATGAAAGCTCTTTATCGCCCATGATGCCCCTCGAGAAGAAAAGGACAATGACCATGATGATTACAGAGAACACAAGACGGCGGAATCCTGAGCGGAACAGATTCGGGGCATCGATTCCAAGGAATGACCCCATATCCAGTCCTCGGAGCCACCACTCCGAAAGAGCTATATACAGAAAAGATGCTATGCACGATCCGGATATCGATCCGATACCTCCGATGACGACAATAAGCAGTATCTCATATGTAAGGACAGTCCTGAACTGCTGTGCCTGAACTGTGTACTGGAACATTGCCAATAGTGCTCCGGATATCCCTGCAAAGAACGAGGAGATGACAAACGAAAGCTCCTTATGCCTGAAGAGATTTATTCCCATTGCTTCCGCAGCCGTCTCATCATCCCTGATTGCCTTGAAAGCCCTTCCATATGATGAATTGATGAGAAGGACTATAAGCAGGATGCATATACCGACCACGATGAATACAAAGAGCGTCGGTGGGAATGGGATATCGGTAAACGGGATTGTTATCCTCGACAGATCCTTGAACTCCCTCAGCAGGTTCGCACCATTTGTAAGAGGCCCCAGGACATCCCACTGGAATATAGCGCGGATGATCTCAGCGAAACCAAGCGTTGCAATCGCAAGGTAGTCCGATTTGAGACGCAATACAGGAAGCCCGATGAAAAATGCAAACAGAGCTGCGACAAGGCCCGCAGCAATCAGACCGATGAAAACGCCGGTGTCGAACTGGACTATGCAATCATAATACTTGTAGACACGCTCCGATTGCTTTACGGAAAGAGGCATAGTGAGGATTGCATAAGTGTACGCACCGAGAAGCATGAAGCCAGCCTGCCCCAGAGAGAACAATCCAGTAAACCCATTCAGAAGATTCATCGATACTGCGACAAGCGAGTAGATTGCACCCTTCCTGAGTACGGTGAATACGATGCTTGTAGGTCTGAGTGTGAACTCCAGTATCGTTATGAAGATATACAGAGCGGCAATGGCCACGAACAATCTTACAAGATGATTTCTTTTTTCCCTGTCCATATCTCCTCCTCAGACCTTATCAACTGACTTCTCGCCGAAAAGCCCGGTAGGACGGACAATTAGAACGACGATAAGGAATGCGAATGTGAACGCATCGGAGAATGTAGTCCACCCTGATCCCGGAATACCGAATATCGAGGCACCGCCTTTGATGATATTCTCGCATATTCCTATGATGAAGGCCCCGATTACAGCCCCTGGAATCGACCCTATTCCTCCGAATACAGCAGCGACAAAAGCCTTAAGACCAGGCATGGAACCACTTGTCGGAGTGACAGAAGCATAGTTCGTGAAGTACAGGAAAGATGCAACAGCCGCAAGCAGAGAGCCAAGCATGAATGTCATTGATATGACCTTATTGATCTTTATGCCCATAAGCTGGCTTGTCTCGAAGTCACGGGAGACCGCTCTCATGGCCATACCGATCTTCGTATGCTTTATCAGAAGCGAGAGAAGAACGACCAGGATGATTGTCAGAAATGGAGTGATGATCGTCACCACTCTTGTAGTTGCTCCTGCAATCTGGATTGATTTTGAGAGAACCGGGATCTCCGGATAGACTTTCGCAAGCCCGCCCGTGAAGTACAGTGCGGCATTCTGCAGAAGATATGATACACCAATAGCACTTATCATCACAGACATCCTCGGAGCGCTTCTGAGAGGCTTGTACGCGACCCTCTCTATAACGAATCCAAGAAACAGTGTAAGGATAAGCACTGCGGGAATAGACAGCGTGAACGGCAGAGCTGAAGAGAAATAGACCATCATCAGTCCTGCGCACATGAATACATCGCCATGGGCGAAGTTTATAAGCCTGAGTATTCCATAGACCATGGTATATCCAATCGCGATAAGGGCATACTGCCCTCCTACCGATATACCTGATAGGAAATATGAAAGATTCTGATGGAAGAAATCCGCCACGCGGCTTACCTCCTCTGATAGATTGGATAATGCGGCAGGAAACCCTGCCGCATGCTGAAGGTCAGTCAACGACTACCGCAGGAAGCGCATCCCATCCACCGGTTGTGGTATTGGCATGCTTTACATATACAGTATTGCGGATTGCATCTCCGTTGACCTGCTCAAGTGCGATATGGCCTGTTACGCCATCGATCTCTGTTGTCCACAGTGCCTCCATTATATCTGCAGGATCCGTGCTGGCTGCATTCTGGATTGCCTGGAGAGCAAAATAGTATGCATCATAGCCCATTGCAGTGACAGCGCTGATCGTGTCATCACCGCCATTGTTTGCAAGA
Source organism: uncultured Spirochaetaceae bacterium (assembly GCA_944389065.1). Lineage (GTDB taxonomy): Bacteria > Spirochaetota > Spirochaetia > Sphaerochaetales > Sphaerochaetaceae > Ornithospirochaeta. The sequence goes on along the minus strand of CALXKZ010000077.1, from coordinate 14,930 downwards.
CGCGTTGAATCGGCATTCACCCACTCCTTGAATGCAGCATCGAACTCAGGATCTGCACCTTCCGGATAGAATGTCGTCACCGTGATATCAACATTCTTTCCGAGAGCCGCCTGGAGAATGACGTTGGAATCCCATGTATCACCAGCGAGGATCGGCATCCCAAGTCCCTGGCTGTCTGCCTGATTGATGATAAGCTGGGCAGCTTCCGTAGAGACAGGGGAGAAGAATACCTCACAGCCGCCGTTCTTTGCATTAGCGATATACGAAGTAAAATCGCTGTTTCCATCAGGGAATGTCTCTGAGACCACTTCGCCTCCGAGAGATGTGAACTGCTCGACGAAGTAGTTTACAAGGCCACCAGAGTAATCATCGCCAAGTTTGGCAAGACAGTATACCTTTCTGGCCCCAAGCTCATTGTATGCATAGTTGGCAAGGACAGTTCCCTGGAACGGATCGAGATAGCAGATGCGGAAATAATGGGAATTTCCCTCCGTTACCTGCGGGTTCGTGCAAGTGATGCCGATAGCAGGAACACCTGCGACACGGAACGTATCGCTTCCCGCGATGGATACGCCAGAGCCATATGAGCCAAGCACAACGGATGCACCGGCATTGATGAGCGTTGCAGCAGCAGATGCAGCCCTGTCATTCGAGCTTTCATTATCTGCCAGGACAAGCTCGACGGTATACTCTGTATCACCGACCATCACTGTAGGTGTAAGTGAATTAGCATACTGGATACCAAGGGTCTCCTGCTTTCCGCCAGCACCATTATCGCCGGAAGCCGGTTCGAAGACACCGATCTTCACAACAGTTGAATCAGACTCGCTCGATCCACCCGCGAATACCATGGCACATGATATAAAAGCCACGGCCAATAAGAGCACAGTTTTCCTCATTTTTCCTCCTTATACCGGTAATTCATTATCTACAGTAGCAATAAATGAATTGAATTCCCTAAGTTGTGGTAATGATACTTAATCATACATAGCAGTGTTAATAGCAAACAACAATAAAAATGCAAATTTTCTGTATTTTTATCGATTATTTTGCATAAACACTATCAATTGCAAACACAATATCATGCTTCTGCTTTCTGCCGGGAGGATATCCCCATCTTTTCACTTCCGGATCCACAAGGAAAAAGAATGCAGAATAGACATCAATTCTGAGCAAATCGCTTTGCGTTGAGCATAAATATGAGCATGCGGCGAGAAGCTATTTGCCTACTGATCCTCCTGAGAGCATCCAATGGGTATGACACCTGAGCGCCTCATCATGCAAAGCACACCGGATTCTCAACTATGGAATCTGCAATCCCAGCCGCCAACGGATATGCATTCATCATTTAAGAATATAAGGATAAAATAACGCTATGAGAAATATAGACAGATTCCGCGGATGCCTTCTGGGAGGAGCAATCGGCGATGCATTGGGCTACCCTGTCGAATTCATGTCACTGGATGAAATAAGAAGGAAATATGGAAAGAATGGATTAACCGATTATGTTCTCTCCGATGGTTTTGCCCGTATTTCCGACGATACGCAGATGACGTTATTCACCGCAACAGGTCTTCTTCTAGGAGCAACACGCGCAAGCATACGTGGAATCTCAGGACCTCCTTCCAGCTATATCCAGCTAAGCTACAAAGACTGGTATAGGACACAGATGGAAGAATATCCTCTGTCCGGACCGCATTTTTCCTGGCTTGATGATGTACCAGAGCTATTCTCAAGAAGAGCTCCTGGAAACACATGCCTTTCCACACTGGCAAAGGAAGAACAAGGGACCATTGAAAATCCAATCAATAACAGCAAGGGATGCGGCGGGGTTATGCGAGTTGCTCCGATTGGTCTGTATTTCGGAGGCAAGGTGCATATTTCCCTGAAAGAGGTTGATACAATCGGAGCAGAGGCCGCGGCTCTTACTCACGGCCATCCGCTTGGATATATTCCTGCTGCAGGTCTTGTACATATGATCTATCTATTATCGTACGAAGATGCATTCATAAAATCAGCAGCAATACAGATGCTCAATACAATGCAGGTTCTTTTCAAGAATAATCAATACATCGATGATTTTACCACTATCATCGAAAAAGCGATAAGACTTGCGGACAAAGCAAAGATTGACGATGCTGACGCTGTTTCAGAAATCGGACAGGGCTGGGTTGCGGAAGAAGCTCTGGCAATTGCGATATATTCGGCGATGAGATATCAAGATGATTTCGGGAAAGCTATTATCACAGCAGTCAATCATGATGGCGATAGCGATTCCACAGGTTCATTAACAGGAAATATCCTTGGTGCGAAGCTAGGACTATCAGTCATCCCGGAAAGATTCCTTGCTTGCCTGGAACTGAAGGATATCATCACAGAAATCGCCGATGATCTTTTCCATGATTGCCAGATCAGCAGCTACGATCCAGAAAATCCAGAGTGGGAAGCAAAATACTTTCAGAATCGTCGATACAGCAGAGAGGCTGGACGATAATACATAATCCAGCCTCACCAAGTGAAATACCACAGGCATCATTCACAGGCCTGTTTCCATTTCTCACCTATTCTGAAGCAAGCAGCTGTTTCATTGTTTCAAGATAAGGAAACAGAGCCACGGCAAGAATCTTCATCAGATTACCGGAAATCCCAGCCACTTCATTCCATCGTGATTCATCTTCTATGAATGGAATGGATGCTTTCAGGATTATATCCCCTCTTTGTGCTTTACTGTCAGGAGAGACCCCATTTAATATCACATCCTGCGGCTTTTTCGATTTCATTGCGATGATCAAGAAAATGGTTGTATATCATGGGATTCTCTCCAGATTGCAGCCATCAATATAGAGATACGCCCCGTAAAATCAAAGTCATCATCGAGAGCAACCTCAGTCTCTTCTTCATCTGGCTCATGGAAGCTTGTTACCAATCCTGGCCAGATAGAAAACGCAATCCGGACAAGTGAATCGGTCCGCTCTTCCAGCTCCTCCAGGCGCCCAACTTCTCTTTCGCAGCGATTATCTGATTGAGTCTAAGTCCGCTATTCTGATAACCATGCTCCATATCCCGTTTCCTGGCAAATGAGCTGCTGGAGAACATGGAATTATAAGAAGCGCGGCGACAACCGTCAGATTGCCAAGCCTGTTCTTCCACGTTTCATGGACCATAAGATATCGGCGGGAACCACTGTACCACGTACCTGTTCACCATCAAGAAATGCCCGCACCAGAGAATGCTAATTGATTATCCGCAGATTACTTGCCGAAAGCTGATTTCACAGCGTATTTGGATCAAGATGGGCCTGCTCGATATCCTTGAAGAAACGGTATGTGCTGACCTTGAGCTCATCGCAGGCATCCTCATCGCATACGATGATAGCTCTCTTATGCATCTGGAGCGCAGAGCATGTCCAGCTCTGTGAGACACCTCCTTCGACTGTATGGCGGAGCGCCCTGGCTTTGTTATGCCCATTCACGAGGATCATGACCTCTCTGGCATCCATCACAGTACCTACACCTACGGTAAGCGCCTTTGAAGGAACTGCCGATATATTCCCACCGAAGAACCGGGAGTTCATCAGCTTTGTATCGAATGTCAGAGATTTCTCGCGTGTCCTGGATGTCAGAGAGCTGAAGGGCTCATTGAATGCGATATGCCCATCTGCACCGATTCCGCCGAGAAAAAGATCCACGCCTCCATATGAAGCGATCTTGTCCTCATATCTCTGGCACTCCGCAGCGCTATCCTCTGCCATGCCATCCAGGATATTGATATTCTCAGCAGGTATATCGATATGATCGAAAAGATGCTTATGCATGAATGTCCAGTAGCTCTGCTCATGATCCCGGGGAAGCCCTTCATACTCATCCATATTGAATGTCACGACATTCCTGAATGAGATATATCCTGACTTGCAGAGCTTCACAAGCTCCCTGTATGTTCCTATAGGAGATGAACCGGTGGGAAGTCCAAGAACGAAAGGACGGCTCTCTCCCTTCCTTTCATGTTCCTTCATGCGTTTTGCTATATAATTCGCAGCCCATTGCGAAAGACGTTCATAATCAGGTTCGATGATGACTCTCATAATCCACTACTCCTTTACCGACCAATGATACCATCAGAAATGGCATTTTTCCATTAACAGCGCGATGAAATGAAACCTGATGCTACGACAGCATCGCCATCATACACCACAGCGCTCTGCCCAGGAGCCGCTCCCTTCACATATGAAAGAAACTCTGCGGAAAAGCCAGAAGGAGAGCTATGGACATACGCATCAGCTCCTGAAGATGTACTGCGGATCTTGACCTGATAGATCTTTCCTTCCTCAAAATGGTCACTTCCGGCAAAAACAGGATCGACTGCATCGATTCTGGATATATGAGTCATATCCTCAGTTCCCACGATGACTGTATTGCTATCTGGATCGATGTCTATGACATAAAGCGGCTCAGAATAGGCTATGCCTAGTCCTTTTCTCTGCCCTATGGTATAGTGCCAATAACCATTATGATGGCCTAGTACATGCCCATCCGGGAATATAATATCTCCTTCCCTATCCGTCACGGATAGAAGCGCAGAGTAATCACCGCCATAGAAGTCCTGGCTTTCAGCCATTCCCTCCTCATGGAAACCCATCTCCACATCGATTCTCCTGACCTCATCCTTGGTATAATCACCAAGCGGGAATATCACGGAGGAAAGCTGTTTCTGGGAGAGCCGTGAAAGGAAATAGGACTGATCCTTCTTCTGATCCTTTGCCTTCAGAAGTATGCTGCGGCCTTTTTCATTGATGACTCTGGCATAATGGCCTGTTGCGAAGAGGTCGAAATCCGTTATAGTCCTGGCATAGTCCACCATTGCGCCGAATTTAACGATGCTGTTGCACTGTATGCACGGATTAGGGGTTGTTCCTCCAAGGTATCCAGAACGGAATGCCTCAAGAACGGCCTTCTGGAATATATCGGCACAATCTACAACATGATGCTTTATACCTATTATGTCTGCAGCTCGGGCAACACGTTCAAGATCGCTGGTTTTATCGGGACAGTAGCAGCTGTTTCCCGTAAGCGGAGCTGGATATGGAGAATCCTTCTTCCATATCAGCATTGTAATTCCCTCGACCTCGTATCCCGCCATCTTCAATAGATATGCAGCGACTGAGGAATCTATGCCTCCGGACATTCCAACAAGAACCTTCATGTCCGGATGATAGCACTCAGCTGAATATATCCTCAACTTCTTTTTTATAAAGTTTCATCACCTCTATGCGCTTTACTTCCTGCTTTGCAGATAGTTCGCGTCCTACAGTGAACGGCTTATCCAGCAGAGCGAAACGGGAAACCTGCTCATATGCCTTGAAACCTGCTTCAGAAGAGACATATCTTGCAATCTCTGAATTGATAAGCCTTCTCACCTCATCCATCTCACTCAGAGTACCTCTGTTCACATAAGGGACATGGCTTTCCTTAAGATATCTCTCAACATTCTTCTCGTTTATTACGATGAGAGCACCAAGATACTTCTCATCCTGGCCGACAACAACAGCAGTATCGATATACTCGCTCTCCTTCATTGCATTCTCAATCGGCACTGGCTCTATATTCTCACCACCAGAGAGCACAATCGTATCCTTTACTCTTCCGACTATTGAGAAATCACCATCGATATCCAGAACAGCAAGGTCCCCAGTATGGATGAATCCCTCTCTGTCAATGATCTGACTGGTGCGCTCCTGATCATGATAATATCCTTTCATAACCTGGGGACCCCTTATCAGGAGCTCTCCCTTCTCTCCTGGAGGAAGGATCTTCCTGGTCTCAGTATCAATGACTCTGAGTTCTGTTCCAGCGAATGTATGCATGAATCCGCGCTTTGAATGGGGATACTCTGCAACTCCGACTACAGGGGCTGTCTCAGTCATGCCATAACCATTGAGGAGCTTGATGCCGATTGCAGAGAAGAATTCCTCGACATCCTTGCTCATCGCTCCGCCTCCTGAAATACCTGCGACAAATGATGTACCGAACTTGCTCTTGATCTGGGAGAACGCTGCTTTGTCTCCGATTGAATAGATTCCTTTCAGCGCAATATATGGAATGAATCCACGGATCCTGTCAAAGATGCCCAGACTCTTCTGGAACTTCGGCTCCAGTCCCAGGACAAGATTCTCATAGTGTCTGTAGCGCTTTGCAGCAGAAAGAAAGAAATTGAATATCTTCTGCTCTGCCGGTTTCTTGGCTTTCAGTGTCTGATACACTCCAGCCTTCACAGTCTCCCAGATTCTTGGAACTGAGCAGAGAAGCTCCGGATTTATGCGCTGGATATCTGTAAGCATTATCTTCCCAATGGGTTTTGAATATGCAAGAATGCTATGCTCATAAAGCGATACATACTGGACTATGCGTTCGAATGCATGCCAGACAGGCAGGACCGAAAGCCACTTCCATCCCTTCTGGAAATCAACGATCTTATCGATCTCACCAAGCTGGTAGAGCATATTGCGATGGGAAAGCATAACCCCTTTCGGCAGTCCTGTCGTCCCTGAGGTGAATATGATGGTCGCCGTATCATCCTCTGTCCCAAGAGCTATCTCCTTCTCGATACGCTCCTTTCCGCCTTTGGCCGATAGAAGCTCAATACCCCTCCTGAGAAGATCGCTGTAATGAATTGTAGCTGTATTGGCCACCTCACGTACCCCATCAAAAAGGATTACGGTCTTCAATGAGTCGAGCTTTGCTCTGATAAGGCTGAGCTTATCCATAAGCTCATCATTCTCAACAAAGACTACCGATGCTTTAGTCACATTCAGAATATGCTCAATCTCATACGGCATTGCATCACGGCCTCTGGGGACATCAGCAGCTCCAAGAGAGAGCACTGCAAGATCTGATGCAAGCCATTCTGGGCGGTTATCGCTGAGAAGTCCAACAGCATCCCCACGTTTCACACCAAGCTCAGAAAGGGCAAGTGCAAGTGCCCGGGATCTTTCCTGAAGCTGAGAGAATGTAACGGGAATGAATGCTCCTTTCTTGTCCTTTCCCATCTGACAAGCCGCATCCGGAGCGCTGGCTACTCTATCATCGAACATCTGAACGAGAGTACTGAACATACGATCTGCCTCTTATTATTCTGACAAATTTTAAATTTTCGTCAGAAATATTATTCAAAAAATTCATTGGAGTCAATACAAAGTAGTTAGCAAAGGCTAACCAAATATGATATACTCTTTCCAGAATCATCAGGCCGGGCACTTCGGTCCTTCTCTCCGCCCGGCCTATTTGATGATTTATTGAGTTAGCTATGGCTAACAGGAGGATGCATGACACTTTCTGATCTTCTCATCGAACACTCAGCTCCAACTCTTGCGGGAATCAAATGTGCATCGCTGATCAGTCTCATGAATCTTGATACAAAGGAACAGTTTCCGGCGAAGGATCTTCGGGCAAAAGGACTTTCATTCCTGTCAATCACAGCCAAGAATGGCACCAGGCTTCTTCTTATCTATCGTGAAAAAGAGCTGATGAAGAAAATAAGAAATGATAAAGCAGAGCGCATACTCAGGAATTTCGGATACGATGTATCCTCCATCAGTTCATTGCTTTCATGCCTCCAGCAGAGATTCCGGACAGTGAGCTGCCCCCATGAAGTCGGGCTTTTCCTTGGCTACCCTGCAGAGGATGTAGAAGGCTTTATAGCCAATAAAGGAAGGAACCATATCATCTCGGGTTTATGGAAGGTCTACAGCTCTGCAGAAAATGCTGCGAAGACATTCGCATGCTACAGAAAATGCCAGGAAATATACATAGACCGCTATAGAAACGGAACACCAATTTCAAGGCTGTGCGTTGCAGTCTGAGGAGGAGATAAATGAAAATCGCGCTTGTATTCTATTCAGGAACAGGCAATACCGAAGCCATGGCTGACATCATCAGGAATGGGCTTCAGGGAAAAGCAGAGGTAAGTGTTATCGATCCTGCATCATTCGGGCCGGCAGATCTCGATAGCTACGATGCTTTCGCATTCGGATGTCCTGCAATGGGACAGGAAGTACTTGAAGAGGATGTCTTTGAACCGATGTTCGCATCTATCGAAGGTAATCTCAAAGGAAAGAAGATAATCCTTTTCGGTTCATACGGATGGGGTGATGGTGAATGGATGAGGAACTGGGAGGAAAGGTGCAATGGAGATGGTGCTGTACTCACCCACTCACCAGTCATTGCGAATGAAGCTCCTGATGAAACTGCAGAAGCAGAGCTGAAGGAAGCTGCAGATAGTCTTATCTAATTGCTTTCAGATCACCTAGGACTGCGGAATTCCGCGGTCCTTTCTCTTCTCCATATACCAGTTATGTATGAGAACTCCCTCTCTTTCCACAGTGTTATCTCTGATTTTCCTATATCCACGGCTGAGAAAGAATTTCTCTGCGGTGATTGAAGAATACACATGTATGGTATTTCCATAACTGAAGGCCTTATCCTCAAGATTCTGGAGGATCAGAGAGCCAATACCTTCCCTTTGATGTTCATCAGAGACATAGAGACAGTCTATCTCAGTCCCTTCCGTGTTCCCGAAACCGGCAAGCCCGTCATCAGTTATGGCAAGGATTGCATATGATGACTTCAGCTTTTCAACCAGTCTCTGTTTTCTGCCTACAGGAGACCACTTCTCAATCTCTTCCCTGGTATAATCATTGCAGCAGACAGTCCTGATCGTTCTGTCCATCAGCCTTATTATCCTATCATCAAAGCTTTCATCGTATGGAGCAAGTATTGCCTTCATAGCCATCTTTCTGTATCTTACCACAGGAGATTATCATGATGCATAGAACATATAAGACACATGGCACATGCTCAAGGGCTATTGATTTCGATATCGATGACGCAGGGTGCATCCATAACCTTGTGTTCACAGGTGGCTGCAATGGGAACCTTAAGGGAATAGGAAAGCTATGCGAGGGAATGAATGCAGAGCATGTTGCGGAAATCCTTGAAGGAAACACATGCGGAATGAGAAGCACATCATGCCCTGATCAGCTTTCAAAGGCGATAAGGGAAGCGCTCTCTACACATTGATTCCTTTTATAGTAAGATAGGCTACGAAGTCATTGTAAAGATCTATATCAGCAATGACATCACCGCCATTCATCGCAAGTCCCTGGCAGGAAGTGAGAGCAATGAAGTCAGGGACTGTTATTATCTCATCTCTATCGGCCTTCCCGAAGAGATATTCCACCGCAGAATCCCTGAAGCTCTCGTTCCCGTTTCTCTTCTCCCATGCTGTTATCGCGGCAACGGTAGAGCGCTGTGAAAGCCAGTACTCAATCTGGCGCATTGGCTCTCTGACGAACCTTCCGGCATAGGCTGTGAGTGAATAGTAATCATCATAATCTGGAAGCATGAGAGGATTATACCATATGGAAATGAAAAAAGGACCGCTCTGGATCTCTCCATCGCAGCCCTTCTGTCCTTGAAGCAAAGACTACCAGCGGAAATGGCTGAATGCCTTGTTTGCATCTGCCATTCTGTGTGTATCTTCCTTCTTCTTGAATGCAGCACCTGTTGAGTTATATGCATCAAAGAGCTCGTCAGCAAGCTTATCGCTCATGCTCTTGCCGTTTCTGGCACGGGCTGCGTTGATGATCCAGCGCATTGCGAGAGCTTCCCTTCTCTCCTCCCTGATCTCTACAGGAACCTGGTATGTAGCACCGCCGACACGCCTTGATTTTACCTCAACCATTGGCTTTACATTGTCGACAGCCTTTGTGAATACATCGATTGCATTCTCACCGCTCTTCTCTGCAAGAGTGTTCATTGCAGTATAGAGAATACGTGTGGAAATGCTCTTCTTTCCGTCAACCATCATGCGGCAGATGAACTTCTCGACAACTGTGCTGTGGTAGATGGCATCCGGTGAAACCACCCTCTTGGGGGCCTTTCTATCTCTTGACATAACCTTGCCTCCCTATCAGGCCTTTGGCTTCTTTGCGCCGTACTTCGAGCGGGACCTCTTCCTATCGGCAACGCCGAGAGTATCCTTGGTTCCGCGGATGATGTGATATCTTACACCAGGAAGGTCCTTGACCCTTCCGCCTCTGATGAGAACAACAGAGTGCTCCTGAAGATTGTGCCCGATACCAGGAATGTATGCGGTTACTTCGATTCCGTTTGAAAGGCGCACACGAGCGACCTTTCTGAGAGCAGAGTTAGGCTTTTTGGGAGTAACTGTCATTACCCTTGTGCATACTCCTCTCTTCTGAGGGCAACCCTGAAGAGCTGGTGACTTTGTCTTAGCCTTTGAGCTCTTTCTGCCCTTTCTGATCAGCTGATTAATAGTAGGCATCTTACGATACGCTCCTTGAATATTGATCCGCCCGTCTCACACCGGGGAATCTATGCTGCACAGGCAGCACGTCTATATTAAAGACAGGGTCAGCATGAGCGCTGGGAGAGAACCCCAATGAGAAGTGCCAACAGGCACTTACTCATCAATCTGGGCATCCTCTGCTTCCACAGCAGCTCCCACTGTCTTCATATCACCGAGATCCTCGATATCCAGATCTTCCTGCGGCTCAGCAAGCTTTCTTTCCCGTCTTGCCTTATCCACTTCCTTCTGGAGCTCGAGAAGCTTCTCATCCTCCTCAAGATGAACCCCACGGTATCTCTTCATACCTGTTCCAGCAGGAATGAGATGACCGATGATGACATTCTCCTTGAGTCCTCTGAGCTTATCCTTTTTACCAGCAATAGCTGCCTCTGTCAACACCTTGGTTGTTGAGAGGAATGAAGCAGCGGAGATGAAGGAATCCACGGAGAGAGCTGCCTCTGAAACTCCCTGCAGGACAGGACGTGCGATTGCAGGCGTCTTACCTTCCTTCTTTGCTTCCTCATTGACTCTGTCGAAGAGGTGCTTATCGACTTTCTGCGACTTGATGAAATCAGTATCGCCGGCGCGGAGGATCTCAACCTTCCTCAGCATCTGGCGGATGATGATTCCCAGGTGCTTTTCGTTGATCTCAACACCCTGCATTCTGTAGACCTTCTGGATTTCCTCAACGAGGAATGAGAGAACAGCATTCTCTCCAAGAACATCCAGCACCTCTCTTGAGGTAACAGGCTCATCGCAGAGCGGCTCACCGGCTTTGACCTCATCACCTTCGCGAACAAGGAGAAGAGCATCCTTTGTATATACCTTGTGCGGGTGGGCCTTTCCAAAAGCATCGGTGATTGTGACAATCATCGAACCGCTGTTGGAAGCCGAGGATGCCTGGACGCTTGTGACTCTTCCCGTGACACGTGCCAGGATGATCGGATTGACCTTATTGGAAGATGAGATCTTTCCATGGCGTGCCTCAAAAAGGGAGTCAACCTGCGGAAGACCTCCTGCGATATCCTTGGTTGTAGTACTGTCTTTGGAGACCTTAGCAAGGATATCTCCTGTCTCGATCCTCTCGCCTCTTTCCTTTACAACCATATACGCTCCGCCAGGAATCTGGTAGCTGTTGAGCTCTCCAGAGTCTGTACGGACAAGGATAGCAGGGCGGAAGCCACCGAGCTGAGCAGACGGTACAACGATCATATCGGTGTCACCTGCTTCGTTGTAGATCTTCCTGTAGGACTTGTCCTCAACGAAATCATTCATCTCCTCAACGACACCCGCAGATTCTGCGATGATCGGCTCAGAGAATGGATCGAATGTTATAAGCGCTTCATCAGCAGCTACGACCTGACCTTCAGAGACATAGAGCTCAGAGCCTGCCGGAACAGGATATTCAACAGGAGATGCAACAATGAATGTGCGCTCTCCGTCTATATAAAGCCTGCCGTTCTCCTCTGCAACGATATCCTCGCCATTCTTCCTGTATACTGGATAACCTTTTGCAACAGCATCGCCGGCACTTACAAGAAGCTCATCATAAAGTCCTGTGATCTCCTTGAATACCTTTGAAACCGTAATATGTCCTTTCCTCGGGAAGAGGCGGTTGCCATTGCTGTCTGTGATAACCATGCCCTTCAGGCCGCGGACAATGACAGGATAGGAGAATGAAAGCCTGTTCTCCTTTGTAGATGTTGATGCCGTGCCTCCAACGTGGAACGTACGCATGGTAAGCTGTGTACCAGGCTGACCGATCGACTGGGCAGCAATGATACCGACAGCTTCCCCGATCTCGACGGAACGGTTGGTGGCAAGATTGCGGCCATAGCACTTGCGGCATACTCCATGCTCAGCCTCACATGTGAGAACTGTGCGGAGAAGAACGCGCTCAACGCCGGCATTCTCAATCTCCTGAGCTGTCTCATCCGATATTTCCTCGTTGGCAACTGCAAGCACTACCGGCTTACCGTTCTCATCCTTGAGGAATGGATGGAGGACATCCTCGACAGGGCATGATCCTGCGATTCTGGAAGCAAGGGACTCAATGACAGTATCGCCATCCTTTACAGCGGTCGTCCAGATTCCATTGATTGTATGGCAGTCCTCTTCGGAAACAACGACATCCTGGGCAACATCGACAAGCTTACGTGTAAGGTATCCTGCCTTTGCTGTCTTGAGAGCAGTATCCGTAAGACCCTTTCTTGCACCGTTGGATGAGATGAAGAACTCCATGATCGAAAGTCCTTCCTTGAAGTTGGACTTGATCGGAAGCTCGATGATCTTTCCATTAGGCTTAGCCATGAGACCACGCATACCACCAAGCTGTCTGATCTGGTTCTTTGAGCCTCTGGCTCCGGAATCAACCATGAGATAGAGAGGATTGAAGCCATGCTGGCTCTTCTTGAGCTCATCCATGAGAAGATCAGTAAGCTCTTCGTTGGTCTCTGTCCAGACTTCGATTACACGGTTGTATCTCTCTTCCTGAGTGATCTGACCATCATGGAACTGCCTGAAGACAACAGACTGCCTTTCGTTTGCTTCCTCGATCAGTTCCTTCTTCCTCTCAGGAACGACCATATCAGAAAGACCGATAGTCGCACCGAAGATCGTCGCATACTTGAATCCGAGATCCTTCACAGAATCAAGAAGCTCAACGGCAACCGATGGCTTATTGCTATGGATTGTCTCTCCGATAAGCTTTCTGAGCTGCTTGTCGCCGAGGCAGTAGTTCTGGTACGGCAGACCCACAGGAATCGCGCTGTTGAAGATGATGCGTCCCGGTGTCGTCCAGACCCAGCCCTTTCCATCTGCTATATGCCTTGAACCATCGGCTTCTACAACCTCAAGCCCCTTCTTCAGACGATAATAAACTCCCTCATTGTAGCTCACAGCACCTGAATCGATTGCGACTTCGATCTCTGCAATGCTCTCGAATCTCTTCACATGGCGCTGTGGATCAAGATCTGTTCTCTCCTTAGTCAGATAGAAGATACCGAGAACCATATCCTGCGACGGGAATGCGATAGGCTTACCGTTTGCAGGGTCAAGAAGGTTCGTTGTAGAAAGCATGAGTGTCCAGCACTCAAGCTGCGCAGCCTGTGTGAGAGGCACATGGATAGCCATCTGGTCACCATCGAAGTCTGCATTGAATGCATGGCATACGAGCGGGTGGAGCTTAAGAGCCTTGCCTTCGACGAGAACGGGCTCGAATGCCTGGATGCCGAGACGGTGAAGCGTAGGCGCTCTGTTGAGCATGACAGGATGCTCCTTGACTACCTCATCAAGGACTCCCCATACCTCTGGAGCCTCCTGCTCAACAAGCATCTTGGCCTTCTTTATGTTCTGAGCGATTTCCTTCTGTACAAGACGGCGCATGATGAATGGCTTGAAAAGCTCGAGTGCCATCTTCGAAGGAACACCGCACTGATGCATCCTAAGCTCCGGTCCGACAACGATAACGGAACGGCCAGAGTAGTCTACACGCTTACCGAGAAGATTCTGCCTGAATCTTCCCTGCTTACCCTTGAGAACATCGGAAAGCGACTTAAGATCCCTCTTGCTGCTTCCCTTTGTCGGGTTTGCTGTCTTTGAATTATCGAAAAGCGAATCAACAGCTTCCTGAAGCATCCTCTTTTCATTGCGGATGATGATATCAGGAGCCTGGATCTTGATAAGACGGTCAAGACGGTTATTGCGGTTGATCACCCTTCTGTAAAGCTCATTGAGATCGGTTGTGGCGAATCTTCCGCCATCAAGCTGGACCATAGGCCTAAGATCTGGCGGGATGACAGGAATCACCTTGAGGATCATCCACTCAGGTCTGTTGCCGGATGTGCGGAAATACTCACAGAACTTGATCCTGTTGAGGAGCTTGTTATCTATCTTGTTCTTTGCACCTTCCTTCTGGGAAAGCTGACCTCTGAGCTCTTCCGAAAGAGCTTCAAGATCAATCGTCCTGAGAAGATCATAGATGGCCTCTGCTCCCATTCCCGCCTTGAATGTATCACCATACTTATCAAGAGCGCTCTGGTACTCATCCTCATCAAGCACCTGATACTTTCTGAGCTCTGTGTCCTGACCTGGGTCGGTAACAACATACTTCTCATAGGAAAGTATCTCCATCAGTTCAGATCTCTTAATATCGAGAAGATAGCTCATGATGGATGGAGTTGAGCGATAGAACCAGATATGCGCAACAGGAGCCGCAAGTGTGATGTGGCCGATACGCTCACGGCGCACCTTTGTATCTGTGACCTCTACACCACAGCGGTCACAGACAACGCCCTTATAGCGGTTTGACTTGAACTTTCCGCACCAGCACTCCCATGCCTTTGTCGTTCCGAAGATGCGCTCACAGAAAAGACCATCCCTCTCAGGGCGGAGTGAGCGGTAATTTATCGTCTCAGGCTTCTTTACCTCACCATATGACCATGCAAGTATCTGCTCAGGCGAAGCCAGCTTGATTCTGATTGAGCTGAAATCCTGTATTTCCTTCATTACGCAATCCTCCTAGAGAGTTCCCTTCTCTTTCTTCTGGATCAGTTCCTCATCGCGCTCTG
>CALXKZ010000076.1 GCA_944389065.1 uncultured Spirochaetaceae bacterium | reverse complement strand
CCGGTACTGTTGTACAGACAAATGACGAATCAGTTTTAGTTGATATCGGCTATAAGAGCGAAGGAAAGATCCCTGTAGACGAATTCATGGAACTGCCTAAGCTTGGAGACAAAGTAGCCGTTACAATAGTCAAGCTCGATGATGGACGCGGACAGGTCGTCGTTTCCAAGAAGAGAGCTGAGGCTAAGGAAAGAACAGAGATCCTCAGGAAAGCAGCTGAGGACAGAACTCCTGTTCTTGGTAAGTTCGCAAAGGTCATCAAGGGAGGCTATGAGGTCGATCTTGGTGCTGACTATAAGGGCTTCTGCCCGCTCTCGAAGGCTGATATAGTCCGTGTTGAGGAGCCTGAGTCGCTCATCGGCAAGACGGATTACTTTGTTATCGACAAGTTCCACGCAGGAACAAAGCTCAAGAGCGTTGTTTCCCGCCGCGAGTATCTTGAGAAGAAGATCAAGGAGAACAAGGACGCATTCTTCCAGACAGTCCAGATCGGCGATGTCGTTCAGGGAGAGGTTAAGTCCTTCACATCATTCGGTGCTTTCATCGATCTTGGCGGTTTCGATGGACTTCTTCATATCAATGATATGTCATGGGGTCATGTCACAAGGCCTAAGGATTTCGTAAAGAAGGGGCAGATTGTCCAGCTCAGGCTCATCAATATCGATCCTGAGACACAGAAGATCAACCTCTCTCTCAAGCATATGACACCGGATCCATGGACAACTTTCGAGGAAAGATACCAGGTTGGCGATGTCATCAAGAAGCCTGTTACGAAGATCACATCATTCGGTGTGTTCATCGAGCTGGAGCCTGGCATCGAGGGACTTGCACATATCTCAGAGCTGTCATGGACAAAGAGAATCACGAATCCGAAGGATATCGTGAATATCGGTGATGTCGTCGAGGCAAAGATCCTCGGATATGATCTTGACAAGAAGAGGGTTTCGCTTGGTCTCAAGCAGCTTCAGGAGAACCCATGGGATACGATCACTGACCGCTACCCGGTAGGAAAGGTCGTTTCCGGTCCAGTTGTCAAGGTGACAAACAGCGGTGCATTCATCAATCTTGAGGATGGCATCGACGGGTTCCTGCACATTGACGATATCTCATGGACAAAGAAGATCAAGAGCATGGATCAGTTCTGCAAGGACGGTGACATGGTCGAGGTCGTTGTCTCCCGCGTAGAGCCTGAGAACAGAAGGGTAAGGCTTTCTGTAAAGCAGCTCGAGGGTAATCCATGGAACACTCTGAAGAAGGACTATCCGAAGTTCTCCACAATCCAGGGAACCATCTCATCGGTCACTGACTTCGGTGTATTCGTAAAGGTCCTTGGTGATATTGAAGGACTTATCTCGAAGTACAACCTCGTCGGACCGGATGATGAGTACAAGGATGAGGTTCTTGAGTCCTATAAGGCAAAGATCGGCGAGCCTATCACAGCTATGGTTGTTGATATCAATCCTCAGGCACAGAAGCTCAGCCTCTCCATCAAGGAGATGATCAAGCGCTCACAGGAGTCTGAGATGGCAAAGTATATGGCAGACGACAAGGAAGAGGATGATACCTACAACCCGTTTGCAGATATGCTTAAGGCAAAGAACGACGAGGAGTAAGCAGTGCTGCGGGTGAAAGCCCGCACTCGCTTTTTTCGAGGAAGAAATGAAGGAAAAAGAAGTTAATCTTACAGCCTCGCAGAAGATATCGGATAAGCTGAACGGTTTCATAGGCGCACATGCCAAGCTCATTGTCGGGATCTTTGTCCTTATCATCGTGCTTGTCATTGTGCTTGCGGTTGCCCTGACAATGGTGCAGAGTGCTTCGGATAAGAAGTTCAATGATCTTGCTGATCTTGAGACTCAGTTCTCTTCTCTTTCAGTGATGTCTGCTGATGATGAGGCTTATCAGAATACAGTCGATGGCTTCAGAACAGCTGCAGAGGCTCTTATCGCATCTTCATCGCTTGATGAATATCCGGGAGCAAAGGCAGAGCTCATGCTCGCTGATATCGCTTTTGCAGAAGAAGACTACCAGGCCGCTGCTGATATGTACAGAGCTGTTGCAGATGCACAGAGCGGAACATATCTTGCTGAGCTTGCGATCATGAATGAAGCCGCTTCTTACGATAATCTCGGAGACCAGGAAAAGGCTCTTGAGCTTTATAACTATGTCTTCGATACATTCGGAACAGATTCAGCTTATGCTCCAAAGGCTCTTTTCAATGCAGGCCGCCTTTATGAGGCGTTGGGTGAGACAGATCTTGCCAAGGCATCTTTCGAGCAGCTTACAGGCCTTTATCTTGTCACTGATAACGGTGCTGTCAGCGAATATGCAAGACTTGCTCAGTCTCATCTTATAACAATGAATTAATCCATCAGTTTTGCTGATGCATTCCAGGAGGACAGCAGTGGGGAGGAATATAAGATCCTTTATCTTCATCGCTGTCCTCTTTATTATCTCCCTTTCAGGCTGCGGTATGCCCAGGATGTTCAGCTGGAGCAAGAATGAGGAGTATAGAATCTCTTCATCCCAGCTTGATTTCAATCTGAGCTATACCTATTACGACAGAGACCTCGGGAGTGACAGAACTGTCCAGCTGACTCCGCTTACTGGAACTCCTGTAATGCATTTCTATTACTGCGTCTCATCCTCAACTGGTCTTTCAGGATTCAATATGTCTTCGGCATTCACGTCCTCATATTCATCTCGCTATGTTCCTGTGCGTGATGTGACAAGCAGTGAGCCGATAGCCTCTGATTCCGTTACGCTTACCTCTGGAGCAGATGAGGTGACAACTTCGGTCGGTCTATATGAATTCATCGATGTCGCTACTGGGCGCCGCCCTGATTTCCCTTCTGATATCGATGATTATCTCGATTCAGATGAGACGACGGGGTCAGGTTATCTTAAGCATCTGACTTATAAAGTCGAGCCTGTACAGGCAGAGTCCTCCGGAGGGTACTATTTCCATCTGACAATCAATCCTGATACGGAGAAGGAGAGGGAATACCTCCTTGCGCGATTCAATGGCGCTCCTTTCAGGAACGGTATCTCCAACTACCTTGGAAAAGAGGACAATGGAGATGTGAGAGAGTACTCTGATGAAGATGATCCTGCTGGTGATTTCATTCTTCCGACAGTCTATATCTACGCTTCTGCTACATTCCTTTTTGAAGGCTATACAACAGTATCGACAATTGAACTGGCAGAGCTGACTACATGGACAGTATAAAAGGTACCCGGAGGTACCTTTAATGGAAGACCTTTCTTCTTATCATCTCATTCTTTCACAGGCAGAAGAGCAAAACTGTATTCATGGCTTTGGCTGCATCGTGCTAAGATCAAACCGGTATCAGGATCCCTGCTGAAAGTGAGCATTGAATATATAGTTGATCCACGGTCGCCTGGATAGACGGCTACTATATTCCATGAATTCGATCCTGATGGACTTCCGCAGCCTCCATAGTCGCAGTTGGGGAGCTCCCTGCATGCTTCAACAAAGCTATATGTTACTGTATTGCCGGTACCTTTGACCGTATATGTGAATGTCATGTTCTCTCCATTTGCAGAGAAACGAACCCCTGTAAGATATCTCTGGCCATCTACAGCCTCTGTTTCGAACCCGTTGATATCAATCGTCTGACCACGGAGCCATCCAGGAACATTGGAAAGGAGTGTAGTTCCCTCCAAGTCGCATGAAACACCAAGTATCAGGATTGCAGTTATAAGAGCTATTGCAGAAATGAATCTCTTCATCTTTTATCCTTTAAAAAAAATAATAGCATGCAATGAAACCTAAGAGTTAATGTTTCTTTTTGTAATCTTCTGTACAGAATGCTAGAATTAGCAAGTCAAAGGAGGAGGAATTGAGAAAAAAACTTTTGATTGTCCTCATAATGTTAGCAGCAGTAATCTCTGAAGTCTCTGCATCTATTCTATGGACACCTTCCATAAGCGGTGGAATGGGTCTTAACAGTGTTGATTACTACAATGGAAACTACGGAGGAATAAAAGGTTTCAGGCCTGCATTTGAAGTTGCTGCCGAAATAGATCTTCTTGCTATGCGCATTGACAACCACTATATATCTCTTCCATTCACCTATGAATATATTGGAGAGACGGCAGTAGTTGGTTCGACTATAGTGAATCCAAGACAGAACTTCATAATGTCCCTTGAATATGGATACAGATTCTCTGATTGGTTCAGGCTGTATGTATCCGGTGATATGCTTTTCAGATGGTACAATAAGGAACATGCCGCGGCGTGGAACTTCGGAGGTACGTTAACACCTGCATTTGCTCTCACTGATAACTTCATGTTCCAGTTTCCTGTATCAGTCCATGGAGGCAAGGATGAAATCACTCTCGATACGAAGATAATGTTCACTCTTATGTTCGATATAGGGGAGGAGTAAAACGTAGTGAATTTCATCTGGATTTAGTTATTAAAGGAATGATTTCCAGCTAATCTGTTTCTATCTTCATTTTCATTCCAGAAATCGAATAAGGAAAATCTGTTCATTCAAGATAGCCCTAATGATGCCATGGGATATAGATCATCATGGAATCAGTTAAAGTACTGATAATTAATGGATTTCATATATGTACTGATATAGTTGAAAATCTTCTGAAATAGATAGATTGAATTCTATATGCTTTCAAGAATCATACAGTTGATTATAATATATAAATTACTTTATATAGAAATTAATTCTAACTAATATTTTAATATGATTAAAAAATAAAATGAATTTATTATATTAAATCATTTAAATTTTTAATAAGATTAAATATAATAAAATATTAGAAAAGAAATTAATTGCTAATAATCATGTTCAAAGAAAAAAGAATGCAAGGAATAGGCTTAATCCAGAGGATTCTGTTCTTATGGATAATAATGGTCAAAACAAAGCAATTCAATATGCAATAAGGAAATAAAGTGCTATAATACATTTGTCAGCATAATGCATCATTTAACTAATTCTTTGTTAGTAAATGAGTTGTATTTATAATGCAACCCCCGTACAACATTCCGTAATTCTTTCTTTGGAGATAAGGAAATTTAATGGATATAATGTATATTCTGTCAACTAGAGTGAATTTTCTTATGTTTTAAATTTAAATTACTGTCTAAAAGTACAGATTCTTGTGACTGCATACATTATATGAGTGCCATCAGTAAGGAGATTTTTATAACCTCTTCTTAACTGATATATTAAATATATAAATATGATTTATATTATTAAATCCTTTATATTTAATAAATTTTTTAAAAATAATAATCATATTTAAATTTTTCTTTAGTTTTATTTCTGTTTATAGTAATTTATTTATGCAATATAAAAGCAGGGAAAAACCCTGCGATTATCTTCAGAATATTATGACATCATCTGTATCAGCATCATAATAAATAGATGGCGGGCTGACTGGACGCGGAGGCGGGGCCGGATGATGCGGACGATGAGGAGGCAATGGCCTGGAAGGTCTTGTATCGATATAAACGACATCGGGATAGTAATAATCGTAATAGGGATCATCATCTAGTACAAGACAGGATGAAAGAACCATAATCGAGATAAAAAGAAACAGAATAATCCAGTTGAACTGCTTCATATCAGACCTTCCTCCCCTACTCTCAGATTATATTATAATTTTCCATGTTTAAACCATCAGTTCTGGAAATAATTGTATTTTGCCTCTATCTGTATCTGCCCAGGGTAAGGCATTGGCTCGATTGTCCCATCTTCTGAAGGCACAGAATCATCCGGAATATATTCAAAAACAGATATTGAGATGTTCTCACCATCCTCAAGGCGGAGCTTATCTATGACCAGAGTATCACAATACATAAGATCCCACCGGGAATCAGAATAATCCCAGTCAAAGCGGAAATATGCTCTCTCATCATTCCTGATCTCGCCTTCAAGGACTATATGATCCTCTTCCAGGCTTTTCATCATCGTTACACTGTCAGATGTCGATTCTATAAGAAACTCCTCAGTCTCATCCGATGCAAATCTTCCTATATAAAGCACAGCGAAAGCTGAGACAGGAGCTTCTGACGACTCTCCATCATCTGTATCATCAGATATCTCTGCCGTATTATCCTCATCAGGCTCATACAAAGGAACTGAGATGATAAAGTATCCATGACCGGTATTGTTTGCAGACTGTATTGAGGAATTGAAGAGTCTCTCTTCAGTCCCAGGATTAAGAGGTATAGGACGGACAGAGGCATCCCAGCATCCAGCAGCAAGCAAAGATGAAAGAATAATCAGGAAAGGCAGGATTCGTCTCATACAGGTAGATTATCATAGATATCGATCTGGTGCTATTATCAGAACATGATAGAGAATTACAGAGAACATCAGAATGATTTCAGAAGCGCTGTCGACAGGCTTTATACGATTATAACCGTGCTGAGAGCTCCCGGGGGATGTCCATGGGACAGGAAGCAGACAAACAAGACGACAACGGAATCCATGATCGATGAAAGCTATGAATATCTTGATGGCGTTCTGAAGAGGAATATAGCATCTGAGCGGGAAGAGATCGGGGATGTGATGATCAATGTCTTCATGAACCTCAGGATACATGAAGAGGCGGAGGAATTCACTCCTGTAGAAGCTATTAACGAGGTCTGTGATAAGCTCATACGGCGTCATCCACATGTATTCGGAGATGAGAAGGCAGAGAATCCTGATGAGGTTCTCTCGCTCTGGAACAGCGTCAAGGAGAATATTGAAGGACATAAGGATAAATCATCGGATTTCTTTTCGCATATCCCCTCTTCTCTTCCTCCTCTTGAGAAGGCATATGAGATACAGAAAAAGCTGAAGAAGGTAGGTTTTGACTGGGATGATACGGATGGTGTGATACAGAAGATCGAGGAAGAGCTTCATGAGGTGAAGGATGCGATCGCAAGAGGTGATCAGGATGAGACAGAACTTGAGATAGGCGATCTGATCTTCTCTGTTGTGAATCTTGCGCGCTTTCTCAGGATACGGCCGAATACTGCCCTTTTCAGGACTAACGAGAAGGTCATAAAGCGGTTCCAGCGCCTTTTTGATATTGCTTCAGATAGAGGAATACCTCTTGATAAGGATCATGTGGACAAGATGAACGAAATCTGGGAAGAAGTTAAGAAACAGGACTGAATGAAGTTGCTCCATGGATCTCAGAGAACAATTCCGCGGGAAGCTATATAGGAGTCAAAGAGATCCGTTTTCCCTTCATTTTCAAAAAGTATCCTAGCATTTTCAAGGAGAGACGGATCTATCTGGCTGCCGGTTTCAAGGATCTTATCGAATGACATGAAGACCATTGAGAGATCCTGTCCATCTGCAATAAGCAGGAATGCATTCTCTGCATCTGTAAGATTCCCTCTGATTCTCTTGTACATCCTTGAGAACTCAATATCCATGCCGTTATATGCATAGAGAAAGCAAAGCCTGAACATTGCTCTGTGGCTGATCTCCCCGGACGAGAGAAGACTCTCTCCAGCTTCTACAGCTCTTAAGTCAGAACCTGTAAATAAAATTATAAAGTTTGATTGATTGCGGAACTCTCCATCGCTATAGAGAAGAAGATAGAGAGTCGCAGCTTCCTCGGCTTCCCCTTTCAGATTCAGGCTGAAGCACGATGCAGCCTTATAGTACAGAGCCTTCTCATCCAGTCCCTCATGGAGTATTGAATTCGAGAGTGAGATCGATTCCTTGTACTTTCCTTCCCTGAAAAGACTTTCAGGAGTGGTCTCATCAGAGCATGATGGGAAAAAAAGAAGAGGCACGATAAGAAGAAAAGCAATAAGTCTTCTCATAATGCCTCCTATATTATAGATCCAGGTCCTGGATAAGCCGGGTTCTGTTTATGCAATCATCTATCTAGGCGGAAGGTTACCCTGCCGCTCAAGCAGCCTACCCGCAGCAATAGCCGGACCAGCCTGCTGCATACTTGGCCTTGCTCCTGGTGGGGTTTGC
>CALXKZ010000075.1 GCA_944389065.1 uncultured Spirochaetaceae bacterium | reverse complement strand
GAACTCAGGAAACAGAAAAAGAAAGATATCTACAGGGACATA
The DNA here is from genome assembly GCA_944389065.1 of uncultured Spirochaetaceae bacterium. Classification (GTDB taxonomy): domain Bacteria; phylum Spirochaetota; class Spirochaetia; order Sphaerochaetales; family Sphaerochaetaceae; genus Ornithospirochaeta. Next base: position 2,715 of record CALXKZ010000075.1, on the reverse strand, counting down.
GGGATTGTCTTCCAGAATCCCGCAAACCAGTTCATCGCTTCTACTGTCCTGGACGAGGCAAAACCTGCAGATATTGAGCTTCTGGCGTCCTTCGGCCTTGCCAATTACTCCAGATACTCACCTTACATGCTCAGCCAAGGCCAGCAGAGAAAGCTAGGAGTCATCTCTATGATAGCCGGCAAGCAGAGACTGCTGCTTCTTGATGAACCAACATATGGGCAGGATACGCCATCCACTGCCGCAATCATGAAGTGCCTTGCGGAGCGGACAGGGAAAGGACTTTCCGTTATCTTCTCAACACATGATGAGGAGCTGGCATCTTTATATGCAAATAAGATCTGGAGGATCAGGAATGGGAGGATATATGAGACAGATAAATCCATCGGTTAAGGTCATTGCAATCCTTGCTTCGGCCCTCATAATCTCCTTCAGTCCTTCTGTGTTCTGGAATGCAGCCATCGTCGTGGTATGCTTTGCATCATTGCTTATATCTGGATGCATGAGCAGGAAAGTCCTCAATGTGCTGCTACCAGCAACATTGGCATCACTGAGCATATTCATGGCACTTCTGCTGCGTGGAAGCAGCGGAAAAGAAGTCTTTGAAAGCTCTGGGAATTTCCTCGTTTCAGCATCAAGTGCCTCAGATATCGGAGATGCGGCCGCGGTAGCGCTCAGAATATATGCTTATGCATTCCTGGGCATGCTCTTCTCATTCACCACAGATCCTCAGGCTTTTGTCTATAGTCTTATGCAGCAATGCCATCTCAGTGCAGAATTCGCTTATGGAGTACTGGCGGCCTGGAATCTTCTGCCTATGATCAGAAGGGAATACAGCCAGACAAAGCTGGCTATTGAAGTCAGAGGGCTAAAGCTATGGCCATGGTCACTGAAACCCCTGTCCACAGCCTTAGTGAATTCCCTGCATTGGGCTGAGAATGTCGCTATGGCAATGGAATCAAAGGGCTTTGACGGAAAAGCAGACAGGACTTACTACCTTAACCTCCATGTCAGGTATCAAGACTTTGTCTGGGCTATCTTCATGATAGCTATATCAATGGCATGGATCTGGTTCTAAAGAAGGGATCTAGTCTGTTTTTCAATCATTCGATTGTAATAGGCGGACAGAAATTACTCCAGAATCATTTTCTCGCGCAGAACCTTCAGGCTATCAATGACGGATCCATAGCTCATGTCAGATGCATACGGAAACTTTCTCTGGTATGATACCCACAAAGACCTGAGGTGTTCGTCAGACTCAATATTAGAAATTATTTCAGGAGCATTCTGCACTAGATTATGTGTTCCTCTATTTGTACATGTCGCATTAAAGGCGCTCTTCAGTGTATCTGTATCAATCTGGTCTCCATACATCAGGAAAAGAGTCCTGATATCGTAAAAATCCCTCATCCGTGTATTCAATACTCCTCTTGCAAGGACAGTCTGAATCTTCTCAGCCAATACCGTTTCCAGATTGTATGACTGTAGATTGATATAGCGATCTTCAAGAAGCAGTTTGTATCTGTGCTCAATAGGATGGGGAGTTACTATGTCACCTGTGGAGATGTCAATCTTGATGGGAGTGACAAGTTTTCCCATGATGGCATTCATTGTAATCCGTATTCCCGGATACTCCATTTCATCCATGATGCTTAATGAGTCCTTGATCTCAAATGTGACACCATTTCCGATATCTATATCCTTGATTTCCGTGATGATCCGTTTTGCATCATTCTCGGAAAGATTGAAGTTTTTGAGGCTTGTATCTATATCCATCGTAGAACGGAGAGATACTCCAACAAAGAGCCGTTACAAGCAGTCCTCCTTTTATAAGGAAATTATTTCTGTAGTTTGAAACAGAAATACGTTCAAGCAGCCGTTCCATCATATGGATCCTCAGCAGGATCCTTGCATCTGCATTGTTATCTTTTGCGATATTCTTGATACGTCCCTTAATTTGTTCTGGGGCAAGTGGCATTATAGCAGCACCTCCATATATCTGCGGATAACATTATCTATCCGGAATTTCCGTGCATATTCCATGAGAAGATTAAGATTCTTATCCTTTCGGGCAATGTAAGCTTTCATGACAGAACTGAACTCCTGCATCTCTATCGAGTTCCGGCTTCTGACAAGGTCACAGATCGTCCTTTCAAGATCATACATCGGAATGTCATTGCCAAAGTTATCCTTTACTATTGTCTTACCGACATCCAGCAGCTCTTCCTTGACATAATAGACTTTGCACTTACTGTCTGATTTAAGGCGGTGGGCATTATAGCCGCTGTATATCGTAATAGTGTGGATTAGAGGTTCTCTATCAGACAGGCCGTGATAATAGAACGCTTCATCATGAGAGAATACTGCTTTAGAACATCTCTGGCTTATGACAAAGAGATCATCAACCAGAACATCCTCTTTGGAATATATGCCCTTCCCGATTCTTTCAAGCCCATTCTCATGAACGAATTTGTAAAAACTGTATTTGGAAACGCCATTTTGTCTGGCTATTTCCGGAATAAGATAATCATCATTTAAAGATAACTTTCTGATTTCATTCATCCTCTAATCATCCTATTGTGCTTATATTATAAGCTAAATAAGCACCAAAGTATAGTGATGGAGCCCCCGCTTTTTGCATAGGGTCCCAAATCCGAACTATGGATAATCTCCTGAAGAAATTATGATTGTCTCTGAAAAAGCTGCAATTGATATTAC
>CALXKZ010000074.1 GCA_944389065.1 uncultured Spirochaetaceae bacterium | reverse complement strand
CGCACTCATTGCTTCCCTCAAGGCAGCAGGAGAAGAAGATATCATCCTCAAGAGTCATATCCCTCAGTATCTCAAGCTTCTCCTTCATGCTCAGAAGTTCCATGTACCCTCCTTCAGGAGCAGCTTGCATCTGCTCCTATATTATATACGCGCTGAATAGGCACTTCTGACATCCTTCAGATGAAAAAAGATATGAAATAAAGAAGAACAGAGATATTCATTTGGAATGAGTAGGCAAAAATATACTGCTGGCTGAAGAGCGGTTCAGTGTGGAGAAAGTATAAATATCCCAAGCCACTGGTAGGGCCTGCGGCTTGGGGTGGTCTGATCAATAATGCATTCTGACAGCTATTGAAGCAGTGAAATAAGATTCTCAGTGAAAGCTGTTGTGGAAAGGCATTCTCCTGTGCGTCCTTCCTTTTCCATCAGGAGATAGAAGTCTCTTGTCACCTTGCCAGATGATATGGCTTTTCTGACTGCCTGCCGTATGATTTCTGCGGCTTCGGTCCATCCGATGTATTCAAGCATCATAACGCCTGATAGGATTATCGAGAGCGGGTTTACTATATCCTTATCCGCTATGTCAGGGGCCGTACCATGTGTTGCTTCGAATACAGCTGCGCCCGTTGCATAGTTTATATTCCCGCCAGGGGCAATTCCTATACCACCGACTTCTGCGGCAAGGGCATCTGAGATGTAATCACCGTTGAGGTTAAGGGTGGCTATCACATCGTAATCCTCTGGGCGGATAAGAATGTTCTGCAGGAAAGCATCGCATATGCAGTCTTTTATCTCTATTTCCCCCTGAGCTGAAGGAATGAATGTCTTTCCATCCTTCCTGTATGCGCTATATTCTTTTTCCGCAAGCTCATACCCCCAGCTACGGAACCCACCTTCTGTGAATTTCATTATATTGCCTTTGTGCACAAGGGTCACAGAGCGTCGCTTGTGGGCTATTGCATAGTCAAATGCGGCCTTTATGAGTCTCTTTGAGCCATCGGGAGAAACTGGTTTTACTCCGATAGCAGATGTCTCCGGGAATCTTATTCTCTTTACTCCCATCTCATTCTGCAGGAATGAAATCACCTTCTGTGATTCCTCTGTGCTAGAAGCCCATTCAATGCCGGCATATATATCCTCGGTATTTTCCCTGAATACAACCATGTCGACTCTCTCAGGATGGCGTACGGGGGATGGAACTCCTTCGAAGTACTCAACAGGACGCAGGCATACATAAAGATCCAGCAGCTGCCTCAGTGCGACATTTATCGACCGTGCACCTTTGCCTACAGGTGTCATAAGAGGTCCCTTGATAGCTACCAGAGAATCTTTTATCGCAGTAAGAGTCTCATCGGGAAGGTTTGAGCCTGTCTTTTCAATGGCTTTCCCTCCCGCAAGCGCTTCTTTCCATTCTATGCAGCGGTTCCCTCTATATGCTTTTTTTATTGAAGCATCGAGTACATAGCGCATTTTGCCGGTTATTTCATGGCCGACACCATCGCCCTCTATATAGACTATTTCTGGATTGTCAGGGACTACCAGATGCCCATTCTCCATTCTGATTCTCATTCTTTCACCTCGTTGAGCCTGCCTCCTCTGAGGATGGTTTTCTTCTGTTCATCGGAAGCAAAGAGCGTCATCGGGATATATGCATCCTTTGAAATATCATGAAGAGTGAAATCTCCTGAAAGGATAGAGGCTCTTGGATTGATAAGCTCAAGCTCATCTCCCTGATCGATCTTCTGATAATCATCTTCGTTCTTGAAAAGCAGGGGCAGAATTCCGAAGTTGCAGAGATTCGCCTGATGTATGCGCTCAATCGATACTGCGCAGACCGCGCGTATTCCAAGATACATCGGGCATATTGCCGCATGCTCCCTGGATGACCCTTGGCCATATGAAGATCCTGCAATGATAAAGCCGCATTCGCCATCATCGCGGTATTTTGCAGCTCTCTCTGGGAATGAAGGATCTATGGACTCAAAGACGAACTCTGCATAGCGTGGTATGTTCGATCTGTACTTCAGCCTTGCTCCAGCTGGCATGATATGATCTGTCGTTATCTTTTCACCGACTTTTATCACAGCATGGCCCTTCACCTTCTCCGGAAGAGGTGTATTCACAGGTGGTTTACCGATATTCGGCCCGCGCTTTACGTGATCGGTGAATGATGGATTTATGAACATCGAATCATCAATGATGAACTTTTCCGGCATTCTTATCGCAGAGAGATCTGCTTCTGAGTCTCTTGGATCCGAGAATACTCCTGTGATGGCTGAGTATGCTGCAGTCTCAGGAGACACAAGATAGACATTGGCCGATGGAGTCCCGGAGCGTGCATAGAAGTTTCTGTTGCTTGTTCTCAGCGATACGCTTTCCGTTCCTGGGCTCTGATGATTCCCGATGCAGAAGCCGCATGCGGATTCAAGCACACGGGCTCCGGCTTTTATCAATGTATCAAGGGTTCCATCTTCTGTGATCATGAGAAGAACTTCCCTAGAACCTGGCGCAACTCCAAGAGATACAGAAGGGGCTATATGATGGCCTTTGAGTATCGCTGCTGCTTTTTTAAGATCCATATAGCTGGAATTCGTACAAGAACCTATCAGTACCTGATTGACAGCTATTCCCGCAAGTTCTCTTACTGCCTTTATATTCCCAGGACTATGCGGACATGCAGCAAGCGGTTCTATCGCTGAAAGATCAATTTCGAATACTGTGTCATATACAGCATCAGGATCGGCTTCAAGCTTCACGAATCCTTCTTCCCGGTTCTGTGCCTTCAGAAAAGCAAGGGTATTTTCATCAGATGGGAACAAGGAAGCTGTAACACCGCATTCAGCTCCCATATTGGCTATTGTGGCCCTTTCCGGGACAGAAAGAGTACTGACTCCTTCCCCGAAGTACTCGAATACGGTATTCACATTGCCTTTTACTCCGAAATGCTCAAGGACTTTCAGTATAACATCCTTTGCGGAGACAAAAGGCCTGAGTGTGCCTGTAAGATGAATGCCGACAACGCGGGGGGCAATGATGGAGAATGGAATTCCGGCCATTGCCAATGCGACATCAAGGCCTCCAGCTCCTGCGGCGAACGATCCGATTCCGCCTGCTGTCGGAGTATGTGAATCAGAGCCAAGAAGTGTCTTTCCAGGCAGTGCAAAGCGCTCGAGATGCACCTGATGGCATATGCCATTGCCTGCACGTGAGTAAATAGCTCCTATTCTGTCTGCTATTGTTCTTAGATACTCATGGTCATCGGCATTCTCGAATCCAACCTGCACAGTATTGTGATCAACGTAGCTGATAGCCAGTTCGTTCCGTACCCTGCCAACACCCATCGCTTCGAACTCCAGATAGGCCATTGTACCGGTGGCGTCCTGTGTAAGCGTCTGGTCTATCTTTATCTTTATGCTTTCTCCGGCTTTGAGCTCTCCTTCCACAAGGTGTGAGGAGAGTATTTTATAGCATTGTGTCAGTCCCATACCGCATATTATATGAAAAGCAGTGGAAATCTCCACTGCTTACAGGCTTAGGATATTATATTTCCTTCAGCGGATATCGTGACGACTGCCAGTGGAATTATCCTTCCACTTGCCTTTATAGCATTCCTTACAGCTGTTTCCATACCGCCACAGCATGGTACTTCCATACGGAGCACTGTGATGCTTTTTATATCATTCTGTGAGATTATCGCAGAAAGTTTCTCTGAGTAATCCACACTGTCAAGCTTGGGACAGCCGATTAGGGTTATACGTCCTTTGATGAAGTCTTCATGGATGTTTGCATAAGCGTAGGCGGTGCAGTCTGCAGCAATGAGAAGGTCTGCGTTGCTGAAATATGGAGCATCGGCAGGAACAAGCTTTATCTGGACAGGCCACTGGGAAAGCCTGCTTGATCTATTGTGGCTGCAGTCACAGCTTTTCTTCTCCATATTCCGGAGAGTCTTCATCTGTGTTCCCGGGCATCCACATGGAAGCTTTCCTTCTTTTGCTTTCTTTACGGCGTTCTCATCATATGCCTGAGCCTCTCTTTCCTCAAATGATATTGCACCTGCTGGACAGACAGGAAGGCAGTCTCCTAGACCATCGCAGTAATTCTCCTTTACCAGTTTTGCCTTGTCATCGATCATCTCTATTGCACCTTCATGGCAAGCTGCTGCGCACGCTCCGCACCCATTGCATTTTTCTTCGTCTATTCTGATTATCCTTCTGATCATCACTCCTCCCGAATTGAGATTTGACTCCTTATTCAATGTTGATGATAATCTATCAGGTAGGAGTATTCTGTTGTTTTTGCAACGGATATAGCAGTATGGAGAAGTATTTTCCGATTTTACGCAGAACTGGGCTTTTTGCTGATCTAAAAGACTTGGAGATATCTTCTTTGCTTACATGCTGTGATACAAAGATAAAGGATTTCATCTCAGGACAGGCTGTATTCAGGCGGGGTGATACGGTAGAAGATATAGCCATCCTCCTTAAAGGCCGGCTCCATATCCAGAGAGAGGATTACTGGGGAAACAGAAGCATAATAAACGAGATTGCCGAAGGGGATATGTTCGGAGAGTCATATGCTGTTATGAATTCTGGAGCTATTGCCAGCGACGTTATCGCCGCCGAGGATAGCATTGTTCTTTTTCTGCCGATGGCTGATATAGTCGCCCCCTGCAGCAAAGGCTGTACATGCCATAGCATTGTAATCGGAAATCTCATCTCGGTTCTGTCAATGAAAAACAGAATGCTTGTTAGGAAAATCGGCTATCTTTCTGAACGTACGACAAGGGAGAAGCTTCTGTCATATCTTTCCGATGAATCCATACGGCATAATAATAGTTCCTTCGATATTCCCTTTTCCCGTCAGCAGCTTGCGGATTTTCTTGCAGTTGATAGAAGCGCTATGTCAAAGGAGATATGCAGAATGCGTGATGAAGGTCTTCTGTCGTTCAGGAAAAATCATTTTGAACTCAAACGCGGATTTTCATTTAAAGATATTGACGTATAATCCGCTTTCTGCTAAATTCCTATCCGTTACTCAAGTAACGCCGCTTTAGCTCAGTTGGTAGAGCAAAGGACTGAAAATCCTTGTGTCCCTGGTTCGATTCCTGGAGGCGGCACTCAGAAGGCTCCCCAAAAGGGAGCTTTCTTCGTCTATGATAGTTCATCGGCCAATGGCTGGGGTTGCTGTTATAAGGACCTCTCATTATTTTTCCGTGAGGAACTAATTAATTGGCTGTTCTATTGACGGGGTGCACACCAGAGGAAGAGTCCCAGTTATTTTTCAAGGATTCTGCTGAGAATTATTTTGATAACCTTTCTTATAGAAGCTGCTTGATTCTGAATCTCTTTGACGAAATGTCTGCAGTGTTGTCATTGTAAACCTAATGTTGTTATATAGTTTACAATATCTGCAGTTAATGCTATTCTCTTCGCTATGGACGCATTGAAGGTTTCTGGTATCTCACTGAAGATCAACGGACATGCTATTCTTGACAATATCTCCTTTAATCTGGAAAAAGGGAGCTTCGCAGTGCTGTGCGGCCGTAATGGTGCTGGGAAAAGTCAGCTTCTTCGCTGCATGAAAGGACTTGTGAAACCTGATAGCGGGAAGATCTTCCTTGACGGAAGTGAAGCTGATGCAAAGATCAGACTGAGGAATATTGCCCTCGTCTTCCAGAATGCTGAAATGCAGATTGTCAGCCAGAGCGTAGAGAAGGATATCGCTTTCGGACCGGAGAATCAGGGGCTTGATAGGACGGAAATAAGTAAAAGAGTTGATCATGCCCTTTCGCTTATGGGCCTGCAGGACAAGGCAAAGCAGAGGCCGCAGACTTTATCCGGAGGAGAGCTCCGGAAATGCGCGATTGCAGGTATTCTTGCTATGGAGCCGGATGTGATTCTTCTTGATGAGCCATTTGCAAATCTCGATTATCCTTCAACGCTTTCTGTTATGCGTGCTCTTATATCACTTCATGAGAAAGGCTATACGGTACTTGTAGTCTCACATGAGGTTGAGAAGTTCCTTGCTCATACAGATTCTCTTCTTATCATGGAGGGTGGGAAGATCATGGAGCAGGGCTGTTCCAAGGATATATTCAGGAAACTTGCTGATTATGATATCTATCTTCCAGAGAATGCTTCTTTCGAGGATCTGACATGGCTGAAGCATTGATCTTCCATTATCGGAATGCGGATAATTTCCTTGTCCATCTGAACCCGAATGCAAAACTTATAGCTCTTCTTATATATACTATTATTGTATCTACGGCAAAACCGGCTGCAGTCTTTATGTCCGCTCTGTTTCCTATTGCCGTAGCATTCATGATAAAGCTTCCATGGCGCGAGTATATCCGGGAGAGCATTTTCTTCATTATCATCTCCATCTTTATGTTCATTGCCTCCTTCATTCCGGGACAGGATGCCATCCATTCATTGGCATATGCTGTATCCTTTCTTTCAATGGTTCTTGCATCGATGCTTCTTGCTGATACGACAATGCCTGATGAGATGTCTAGATCTCTTGGTTCTGCCTTGTCCCATATAATAGGGAAGCGCGCTTATGCACTGGCTGCGGCAATGGAAATCACTTTGTCAATGATACCTGTGATCATAGATAGTTCTGTCTGCATATTTGAAGCAAGAAGAGCCCGTGGTGCTTCATTCGCTTCCCATCCGATCAGATATCTTGCCGAGCTTTCGGTCAGCATTCTTGCAGATCTCCTTGATAGAGCTGAGGAATATACCGATGCATTGTATAGCCGTGGCTATGATGCATCAAAAAGACGGGAGTGCGCTCCATATAGACTTTGCGATGCCGTCCTGATAGCGTTGAGTCTTATCGTTTTTGTTCTGGATATCGTATTTCTGCATATATAGGGATTAGAAAATGGAAAGAAATCAGATTATCAGATTTGTATTGACTGCGTTGTTTGCAGCCCTTGTTGCAGCCGGGGCTTTCATAAAGATACCGCTTGTTCCTGCTCCGATGACGCTGCAGACTCTTTTTGCGCTCATTGCATCGACGTGCCTGCCTCCTTCATTGGCTGTTTCCAGCATTGTGGTATATCTGCTGCTGGGGGCAATAGGCCTCCCGATATTCACTTCCGGTGGTGGACTTGCTGCTATGCTTGGACCTACAGGAGGCTATCTGATCGGAATGATCCCAGCTGTCCTTGCTGGATCGCTTATGATTGTCATCCTGCCGGCTTCCAGAATCCGGCTAGCAGTATTCCTGTCGTCTCTTGTGAATACATTCTTCATCTATCTGATAGGTGTTCCTTGGCTTGGACATAAAATGGGTATCTCGTTATCCGCTGCATTTGTGGCAGGTTTCCTGCCATTTGCAATCGGTGATGCTCTGAAGATCGCTATAACAACAGCGGTCTCACCTGTCATACGCCCACGGATACAGGATATGCTCAACAGAGAATGAGGACAGGGCTTCAGCGCCGCTGTTTTGGGCCAGTATATGGGATCAGCCCCCTGTCAGGAGCGTATTTGAAATGGAAATCCCATAGGAAGAGCGTATCGGCATTCTCCTCGTCCTCATATGATATATCCTTGTACCATGGGACGATGAAGTCGGAACTTGCTATTGGAAGCTTTGTTCCGGTTATCTCAAGCTTCTCTTCAAATGACGAGAACTTGTAGCCGCTTTTTGAATAGCCTTCAGTTTCTGCTCGGGCAATCCGCATTGCCTGTTCTTCGGAGAATGCAGGTACGGCGAGCTTGTCGGAGGATATGATCTTCTTGTTTCCCTTGCCGTTCTTCACGATGAATGAAACAGGTGCGAATGTATAGCATTCCATCTCTTCTATGAGAGCTTTGACTGAAGCAGTCTTTCCATCTGGCTTTGTATATTGCTGATATCCTTTGAGTTTTTTTGTTTCTCTTTTAAGCTCTGCAGGTGTCAGCGCAAGGAGTTCTTTGTGCTTTTTTGCCAGCGTCTGATACTCAGGATCCGAAGGCGTATCTGCACTTCTGATTATTCCCTGTATCCTGAGTTCGTGCTCAAGTTTCTCTGCCCGCTCTTTGAGCTCGAGGTTTTCCTTTTCCGTCTCGGTTTCCACCGGTTTTATCTCGCTGAGCTTTGCAATGGCTTCGCTGAGCTCAGTGATCTTCATATCACGTTTGGTGAGCTCTTCATTCAGACGCAAGCATTCAGCTTCGGATCTTTCATATTCCTCTCTTATGTCAGGGGCTTCCAGAAGATATTGCCTCCTGCTTTCGATCATTTTCCTGCTTTCATCGATATTGCGTTTCGGAGCTGGCCATAGTGTCATCAAGGCCCTTCCTGCGATTGTGAGAAGCAGTGAGATAATGACAGGGATCATAGGGCTTGGCCCTAGCACTGATGAAACAGCATCCGGGATGATTCCCTTCTCTGGCGAGAGCACTGCTACGATCATGGAGAATGGTATGAAGCTCCATAATGAATAGAGGACAATTGCAATACCCCTGTTGATGAAGAGTGAGAAACCCTGGAATATGAGAAGAATGCTGAGGGCAAGAGTAACGTCACCAGTGAACAGAATCCCTCCTCCGATCAGGGAGGCAATGGTGTCCTGGACTTTGTATAGCAATGTCTGCTCTCCGAAGGCTTCGCTTGCAGACAGCATGGAAATTATGAAAAGGAATACTCCGAGCCCTATATAGATCAATGCTATGGACAGCCCGGGGACATCATTCTCTCTATCGTCCATCATTCCCCCTTAAAGGTATCTGTGCCATCACTCTGAATATTGAATCAGCAGTTGTGATTGTCACCGATCCTCCCATGCTCTTTACAGCATCTTTGATATTGTTGACTCCAAGCCCGTGGTTCCTTCTGTCTTCTTTATGCGTTATGAAGGCACCATCCTCAGACTGCCTTATTACTCCATTATACCTGTTTTCGCATATATATATGAATTCTCCGTTTTTTTCGGAGAGTTCGGCCCGGATAAGCCTGTCAGGAGGATTTGCCTCGATTGCGTTATCAAGGGAGTTTGCAATCAGGGTGCAGAGCTCCGTCTCATCAAGATCAATGCCACTGCAATCAACCTTTATCTCCATATTTATTCCCTGGATACGGGCCATCTGGTACTTGGAGTTGAGAACTGCATTTATAAGGGTGTTGTCTGTGAATGTCTTTGTAAGCGATGAGAATTCAGCTCCGAGCTTCTTGAAGTAGTCAATGGCTTTATCATTCTCCCCGAGATCAAGATATGTGGCTATGACAGTGAATTGATTCATCAGATCATGCTTGAACTTCCTGAAGCTGAGCTGCTGATTCTCCATCTCCTGGTAATATTCAGATCTCTCTTTGAGCTTGGAGTTCTCTTCAGCGAGCCTGGCGCTCTTTCCTGCTTGGTAGAGCAGTGGAAACATCGCAGTTGATGCGCTCATTGAGAAGAATATCATAACGATGGTGAGCATAAGATGGCTGGGCGGGTTTGATACCAGCATGAGAATCAGCAACGGCGGGCATAACGCGATAAAGGCAGTATATCCCCAAGTGGCTTCTGTAAGTGAATCCAGGGATGATTTATCTATGAACTTCTTCATATATTCGCGGAATATGGAGAAGTATGCTAAGCAGAGTACGATGATGAGGCCCATTACAATGAGCTGGAATATGGTACCAAGATTGTAATCCAGCAGAATGTCAAGCCAGCTGATCGTGAAGAAAGACCATGATCCTATTATAGAGAAGAATAGAGAGCATAGCGCCGCCGTTCTTGCCAGAGATCCTTTGTAGAAAGCAATGATATAAAGGATGAAAAGAGCGAATGAGATAATGAATGACGGCACAAAATCCGGGATTATCGGGAAAAGACAGATTATGCACAGCAGGACAGCAGCGATGATACGCACGCATCTCTTTTCTGACCGTTCCTGAAGAAACGCGGGCAGAGCATCGTTGATGCTTGTTGCGATTATCACTGGCAGAATGAAATGAAGTATCATGTGCATGGAATGACAATAGCACATTGTGGCAATAAGCAGAAGTTTCCTTGCATGTATTCTTCCGTGTGAATACAATATTGGGCTATGGTTGTCAGAATAGTAGGAGCGGGGGCTGTGGGAGCAGTTGTCGCAGAAAAGCTCTCATATGCTGCGGATACAGCATTCATAATCGACGAAGAGCGGGCAGAAAGATATGCAAGTGGTGTCATGCTCAACGGAAAGAATCTGGATATCCCTTTCTTGACTGCGGCTGATGCCAGACCGGCTGATCTGATCATATTCGCTGTCAAGAACTTCTCACTGGAAAGCGCGATGGAAGAAGCCGAGCCTTTTGCCGGTCCGGATACTATTCTGATGTCCCTTCTCAATGGTATCGATGCCGAGGAGGCAATTGCTGGGAAATTCGGCCCTGAACGGGTCATATATGCATTCATAACTGATCTCTCATCGGTGCATTCAGGTCTTGATACAACGTGCTTTTCCAATGGAGGCAATATAGTCTTCGGAGAGAAGAATGGTGGGATGTCTGCCAGGATATCAGTTCTCAAAGAGCTCTTTGAAAGAGCTGGACAGCGCTATACGATCCCTCGCGATATCCTCCATGAGAAGTGGTGGAAGTTCATGCTGAATACCTGCTTCAATACCCTGTCTGCTATAATTGATGCAGATTATGCTGCAATATCATCGAGCAGGGACTTCATCCGGGCTGTAAGGCTTGTCGCAAGGGAAGTGCAGACAGTAGCGGCTGCAGAGGGAATAGAACTGACACAGGAGGATGTGGAGGAGATGATCAGACGTGTGACCGCCCTTCGCGATCATGGCCGCACATCCATGCTGCAGGATGTGGAGGCAGGAAGGGCGACCGAGAACAGATATTTCGCAGGTGCGGTTTCAAGGCTTGGAAGAAAGCATTCAATACCTGTTCCACTCTGCGATTTCATTCAGATCATGCTGGAGGCGAGACGTGATGTCCTCAGGAGCAATTGAAGAAGCAAAGTGCTATGAGACCCTTCTATGTCTGTATGGCTGGGACCGTGACAAAGCATATAGCGTCTATTCGGAGCTTTCCCGCCATGCTGACACATCCGAACCGTTTGCATGCTATGCTGAAAGATCAAAGGATATCATAGGCAGCAATGTAGACCAGGCCCTTTCCATCTGGCGTTCTATCCGGGATGCTTTTGATAGCCAGAGCATTCCTTTTACTGTCCTTACGCCTGAATCAGTATATTTCCCGCGCATGGATGGTGCATTCTTTCCTTTTATATATGCATCGGGGAATGTATCCCTCCTGCAGAGGAAGACTGTCACGATGATCGGAATGCCACGGCCTTCAATACAGGGCAGAAGCGATATGCTTGGTGCGGCCGGTGCACTGATGAAGGAGGATGGGGTGGTCATGGCTCCCCTTGATGCAGGGCTCCCTTCATTTGCTCTGCAGGTTGCCCTCCGCTTCCGTGGGAATGCAATCGGTGTTCTTTCGACACCACTCTCGAAGTGCCAGTCAGAGCAGCTTATACCACTGCAGAGGGAACTTATGGAGAAGGCCCTTGTCATAACGGTGTTTGCCCCGTCAAGAAGCACTGAAAGATGGTTCGGCAAGGTCCGCAACAGCTTCATCGCATCGATTTCCGATACGGTTTTCATTGCAGAGGAGAAGGATGGGGGCCCTTCCTGGTCAATTGCGGACCAGGCAGCTGAGCACGGAGCAAAGCTCATGGTTCCGATATTCGCTTCCTCTAATCCAGAGTATCAGTGGATGAAGAAGCATGTTGAGGATGGAGCTCTTGTATATAGCAAGGAAAAGGATATCAGAAGGCTGTTGCCTAAGAAGGAAAAAGAAATCCTTCCGGATCTCTTCTCTTGACCACATATTCTGACACGAATAGGATATACGCGGAAATCTAAAGGTATTTTTATGAAAGATATTACTGCTGATCAGCTTAGAAAGCTTTACATTGATTTTTTTGTCTCGAAAGGGCATAAGCAGATATCAGGGGCATCCCTGATCCCAGAGAACGATCCTACCGTTCTTTTCACCACGGCAGGCATGCATCCGCTTGTTCCATATATTCTCGGAGCAGAGCATCCTGCGGGGACAAGGCTTACGGATTATCAGAAGTGCATCCGTACCGGTGATATAGACAGCGTAGGCGATCCACACCATCTGACATTCTTCGAGATGCTTGGGAACTGGTCCCTTGGCGATTACTTCAAGAAGGAGATGATCGGTTACAGCTTTGAATTCCTGACAAAGGTTCTTGGGATCCCTGTTGATCGTCTTTCAGTGACAGTTTTCGAAGGGGACGCAGAGGTGCCTCGCGATGAGGAAGCTGCTGCAAGGTGGATTGAGCTCGGAATCGATCCATCCCATGTATATTTCATGCCGCGCGAGGATAACTGGTGGGGACCTGCTGGCGAAACAGGCCCTTGCGGACCGGATTCGGAGATGTTCTTCGATACAGGAAGGCCCGCATGCGGACCTGATTGCAAGCCAGGATGCAAGTGCGGCAAGTACTTTGAGATCTGGAATGATGTTTTCATGCAGTATAGAAAGGAAGCTGACGGTACTTACCATGAGATGGCAAGAAAGTGCATCGATACCGGAATGGGCATTGAGAGGACTGTTGCTGTACTGCAGGGCAAGAAGAGTGTTTATGAGACAGAGGTCTTCCAGCCGATTATCCATAAGATCGAGGAGCTGTCAGGAAAGAAGTACGGGGAGAATGAGGAAGATGATATCTCGATAAGAATCATCTCCGATCATATAAGGACCTCGGTGTTCATCCTGGGCGACCAGAAGGCTATCGCTCCTTCCAATGTCGGGCAGGGATATATACTCAGAAGGCTTATCAGAAGGGCTGTGCGCCATGGTAAGAAGATCGGAATCGACAATGCATTCCTCTCAGGACTTGCTGATGTCGTGCTTTCCCTTTACTCTGCTCCATATCCAGAGCTGGAGGAGCACCGGGCATTCATCCATGAGGAGCTTCTGAAGGAAGAAGAGAAGTTCTCACAGACGCTTACAAAAGGTGAGAAGGAGTTCGAGAAGATGCTCCCTAATCTCATGAAGGGCAACAGCCGCATCATATCCGGCCGTCTTGCATTCAAGCTATATGATACATATGGCTTCCCGATTGAGCTTACTACAGAGCTTGCTGCTGAGCATGGTTTCACCGTTGATATCGATGGGTTCCATGCAGCTTTTGAGAAGCACCAGGAGCTTTCGCGTGCAGGTGCTGAGCAGCAGTTCAAGGGCGGTCTTGCTGATCATAGCGAGCAGACGACTGCGCTTCATACAGCAACGCATCTTCTTCATGCGGCTCTCCGCCGTGTTCTTGGAACGCATGTCGGGCAGAAAGGGTCGAATATAACCGCAGAGAGGCTCAGATTCGACTTCACGCATCCGGAGCCGATGACGAAGGAGCAGATCCAGGAAGTAGAGGATCTTGTGAATGATGCGATAAAGAGGGATCTTCAAGTTACCTGTGAGACAATGTCGCTTGAGGATGCAAAGGCATCGGGCGCAATCGCCTTCTTTGATTCCAAGTATGGCGAGATGGTCAAGGTTTACACAATCGGGGATTTCTCCAAGGAAGTCTGCGGAGGTCCTCATGTCACACATACCGGCGATATGGGCCATTTCCGTATTCTCAAGGAGCAGTCCTCATCTGCCGGTGTAAGAAGAATAAAGGCTGTGCTTGAGAAATAGGTCAGGGAAAGCAGAATAGAAGAAGTGGAAGGGGGCTGATGAAGTCCCTTTTCATTTGTCTTTTATTTATTCATGGCACCAGGAACGTCGTTAACATTTTCTTTTTTCATTGTTAATCTATGCAAAAACAAACAGCGGGAGATTGTATGCTTAGTCATTACTTCAAGAATGCGGCGATGTTCCTTCTTATTGCATCAGTCGCTTTCCTTTCTGCATGTCAGCCCGGCTCCATAGGGGTGGGTGAACCTGAGTATGAAGGTTACAGTGCTGATGGACGCCTTCATTTCATTCTGAGTTACGGTGGAGAAGTTGATTCGTACAGCGTAAGCGCTGTTGTAATTGAAGCAGAAGTACCAGAAGAATATACCATTCCTTCTGAATACAAAGGGTACCCAGTTACAGCAGTTAACAGTCTGACAGGACTTGATGGTGTCAGGAAAATCACAATCCAGGATGGAATAACATCTATAGCCGATGAAGCATGTAAAGATATGCAGTCCCTCGAGGAGATTATCCTTCCTTCTACATTGCAGATAATCGGAGATAGGGCATTCAGCGGTACTGGGATAAGAACGCTTACTATCCCGGCTTCAGTTATTTTCTCAGGACAGGCAATAGCTGAGAATTGTCCTTCGCTTGAGAATGTGTCGATTGCGATGTACAGACCGGAGAGAGTGTGGGAAGCGGGGTGGAATACAGGAATACCAGCAGAATGCATTGAATACAATTATGGCAAGGAAGGCCTTTCATTTATATCAATCGGAACCGATGCTGCTGTATGCATGGGCCTTCCTGCTGATTCCACAGTAACCGAGGTGGTCATTCCTGGAGAATATGAAGGCTCTCCTGTAATTGCTGTGATGGATTATGCATTCAGCAACATCACAACACTTAAGAAAGTCCAGCTGCCAGATACAGTGACACAGATCGGAGCAGCAGCATTCGATGGCTGTACTTCTCTTGAGGATATAAATCTTACAGGCAGTATTGAAGTCATATACGAAAGCGCTTTCCGCAATTGCGCAAACTTGGCTCTTACCTCTTTGCCTGAAGGAATAAGCCATATAGGTGAGACTGCTTTTACTCTATCTGGTCTAAATATCAGTACACTGCCTGCGTCGGTTGAAACAGTGGGCCGGGAGGCTTTCTCCAGCACGAAGATCCAGTCGATCACGCTGCCTGAAACACTCATTGATGCAGGAGCGAAGCTTTTTATAGGCTGCTACGATCTTAAGACAGTATATGTCCCATATGTGCATAACGAGCCTGAACTCTGGAGTTCATGGGATGATTCTCTGCCTGATGGGGTTATAGTGAAGCCGATTGATGATAATAAAGTCTATTATCGTCTTTATAATGAAGCAATAAGTGATGAGTCCGATGATTATTATATAGTTGATGGACTTTCTCCTGATGCATCAATAACGGAAGTGATAATTCCTTCGGAATACAATGGTAAGCCGGTGACAGGGATCGGGCAGTATGCCTTTTCGAATTGTATCTCCGTGAAATCGATAACCATCCCTGAGACAATCACGTTGATAGATTTCTCGGCCTTCATGGGATGTGCTTCTCTTGAGAAGGTGAACATTCCGGATAGTATTGGCAGTCTTCCTCAGTATCTGTGCTATGAATGTACGTCTCTGGAATCCATCGATATCCCAGATGGAATCACATCTATACCGGGCTCTGCATTCTATGGCTGTTCATCGCTGAGAACGGTGAATCTTCCGGATTCGCTGGACAAGATAGATGATAATGCATTCAAAAACTGCAAAGCACTTTCTGCAATCGATCTGCCTGAGAATATTGTTTCCATAGGAGAGGAAGCTTTTGCGGGTTCAGGACTGGAATCCATTGATATTCCCGCCTCTGTTGGAATTGTAGAAAGGTGGGCTTTTTCTGGATGCCAGAGTCTTAGGGAGATCAACGTTGCCTGGCTTGAAGGAAATGAGCCTGCAGGCTGGGAAGGCTGGGATTGGGGACTGCCGGAAGGATATTCAATCAACTATGGAGCAGTTATAGATCCGGGAGAGGAAGATCCCGATAACCCCGGAGGTGGAGATCTCTCTGAACAGGAGCTCAGCCTTATCCAAGGAGCGCTCAGCAATGCTATGGCGGCTCTTGCAAATGAAGTAAGAATGGCAGCATATGGAATGGGAGCCGTTCCGGAAGGGGTCTCTGTCGATCTCGATAAGATCTTGAATAACCAGCCTTATACAATCACGATGAACAATGTTGAGTATAATATGGATGCTGCATCCTTTGTGCTATGTGGCTCGTATGACTATTCTATAGATACGACCAGCTTCATTCAGACAGAGAAAGTCAATCTTACTGAAGGCACCATGTATGATGGCGAGTCCCACACAGCAAGCTGGATAGCCAAAGGCGGAAGCGCTGGAATGAGTACTACTGAGATTGTTGTCGATGGCGTAAAGCTTCCAGATACAAGTCTGTGATTATAATTTTGTTCCTGTCTGGTACTCAGTGAAGAGGGGCCAGGCAGGAATGCAAGCATCAGATGATTACGAAGACTGCTTCTTTCCTTCTCCGATTATCCTCATCAGTTCGTCATAGAATTCCTCGGTCGTCTGATAAAGCACCTTGCCGAATGGCCCTTTGGGATGGAAAGGCTTTGATGCAATTGTGTATTCATACTTCGTCCCTGATATGACAGCATATACGCGCGAGCCAAGGATCTTCCCTTTCTTTGCGCCATGAAGGTATTCCTTCCCAGCATCCTCGAGATCCTCGAAAGAGAAAAGCTCTGTATCGCCTCTCATGCCGATTGCAGCTTTGCGCTTTTCCGGATCGGTGACGATGACGATTCCTTCTCCTTTATCATTCATGAGTCTTTTCACTGTTGTGAAGTTCAATGCTCTTTCCTTCATCATTCTGAGAAGGCTGTCTTCTATTGCCCCCATTTCCTGATAGTAGCTGGCTGCGGATTTTGCTCTTCTCTTCTTAGAGGTCAGCAAAGCATAGAAATTGAATATCGTGAATGCAATGAGGACCATCAGAAGTATATACATGAGAAAGTCTTTTATGTTCATGTCCTAATCATAACAGGGATATACCCCAGACACAATTGCGGCAAATAGCAAGCATAAATTATAATCAAGGAATGATCAGGGTTTTGGTTATCATTCCATACGAGGATCTCATACCGGAATGCGAAGCGATGATTGATTCCGTCAGGGACGAGGGAATCAGTTTCTCAACAGCATGCTTGTATGGTACGGATGCTGAGCTTCTGGATAAGCTCAGGACGTTTGACATAATCGTAGCGAGAGGCATGACATGCCATGCACTCCGCCGTGTGCACCCTGATATCCATATAATCGAGATAATGATGACCAGCTCTGATATCCTCGATGCGCTCTGCGTCGTGAAGGAAAGATACGGACAGAGTGCAAAGGTCGGAGTCATCCTATCAGCAGAGGAGGGATTCTCTCTTGACTCTATGAGAATCCTCACAGGGATGGATATCTCGATGGATATAGCGGATAACGAGGAAGAGCTTGTTTCGGCTGTTGATAGATTTGAGAAGCAGGGAGTATCGGTCTTCATCGGGGGAATGACCTTGAATGCCTATGCTTCAAAGCATCCCCTGAACTATATACCGCTCAGAACCGGTCACGATACTATGGAAAAAGCCATTTCCGATGCGGTCCTGACTGCGAAGTCTCTTGATAGAGAGAGAATGAGATCCGATCTGCTCAAAAAGGCCGTTGATAGTTTCCCCAATTGTGTTCTCGCTGTCGGAGCAGATCGCATAATCGCACTTGCCAATGGTTTTGCCGAGGAGTTCTTCTCCGGCAGGGATATCGTAGGGAAATCTATAGATCTGATATATCCTGCAGCGCTTTTTGATATGGCGCAGGAAGGTGAGATGACCGAGATCGTCCAGACAATCAACGGACAGGAGATGTATGTCCAGCAGCAGGTCATCGGGGATAGCGGCACTGTCCTGATCACCATGCAGAAACTGACAAGCTTCTTTGAGACCGGAGGAAAGATCATCCAGTCCAATCTCAAAGAAAAAGGACTGATTGCCCGATACCATTTCTCTGATATAATCGCCGATTCGATCAGCATGCGTCAGCTGATTGCCAAAGCCATGCGCTATGCCCAGGCCGATGGCAATGTTCTTGTAACAGGGGAGACGGGAACGGGCAAAGAGCTGTTTGTCCAGTCAATGCATAATGCAAGTCTCAGAGCCTCTGGGCCATTTGTCGCTGTCAACTGCGCAGCTCTTTCAGGAGAGCTTCTTGAATCCGAGCTCTTCGGGTATGCCGATGGAGCGTTCACCGGAGCAAGGAAAGGTGGCAAGATCGGTCTTTTCGAGCTTGCTCACCGCGGCACCATATTCCTTGATGAGATAGGAGAGATGCCCATACAGCTCCAGGCAAAGCTTCTCCGTGTCCTGCAGGAGAAGCAGATCATGCGTGTCGGAGGAGATGATGTCATCCCCGTTGATGTGCGTGTCATGTGCGCAACGAACCAGAATATCCCGGAGCTGATTGAGAAAGGGATGTTCAGGCGCGATCTCTATTACAGAATCAATCTGCTTATGATCCACATCCCTCCATTGAGGGACCGTGGAAATGATATCGGGCTTCTGTTCCGCCATTTCGTTAAGCTATATGCTGAGCATATGTCGATACTTCCTCCACCTGTGGATAACGCTGCTATCTCAGAGCTGCAGCGCTATAAATGGCAGGGGAACATAAGAGAACTAAGGAATGTGGCAGAGCGCATCGTCGTTCTCAATGGCCATGACAGGATCACAGCCCAGAGCATACGCAACATTGATATACCGGAGAGCGAGTTCCTGATTCCTGATTCCGCTGTCACCCATTCAGATGCCTTGCATAAATGGAGGCGGGGAGGGGATACGTCAGAGCTTTACAATGAATATATCTCATCAGGATTATCCCTTTCGGATTTCGCCCAGCACATAGGTGTTTCCAGGACTACGCTCTGGCGGCGCTTCCGATCGCTTCCAGGGAATACTGTTGACTGATTTTCCGTGTTTTTGACTTATTGGTTTGTTTCAAATGAAACGTTATGCATCAATTATTGTTAAATTTGAAACAAATGCAACATATTGAACACAGCTTGCGTTTCAATGGCTGTTCGGTCCCTTTCAATTAATGTTAATTTTTTATTTTCTTTTGTAGAAAGATTATAGTGTTTACAAAAGTCAGACTTTGGGTAAATTCTCCGATCTTTGGCATGCTATCTGCGAAGATGTTTGCAAAAGGAGGACATCTTTATGATGGAAAGAAAGCCGGTTCTCGGCATTCTGCTCGGAGATGGAGCAGGTGTCGGTCCTGAGATCATTGCTAAACTCACTGTAAATCGTTTCTTTGATGACTATTGCCGCCCTGTTCTTATTGGAGACAGGAGAATCCTTAACCGCGCACTCGATGGTATCGGTGGAAAGATTGAGGTCAAGGAGATCAATGACATCTCCGAGGCAACCTGGGATGGCGGCGTTTATCCTATGTTCAATAGAAACAATCTCGCTCCAGAGGAAGCGCCTATCGGAAAGCTGACAATCGAGTCCGGACGCGCAAATCTCGATATGCTTACATTCGCAGTCAAGCTCTACAAGGAGAAGGCTATCGAAGGATTCTGCTTCGGACCTCTTAATAAGGCTGGAATGAAGGAAGCTGGATGCCCATATGAGTCAGAGCACCATCTTCTTGCGCATGAGTTCAACCATACAGCTCCTTTCGGTGAGATCAACGTAGTAGGGGATCTCTGGACAACAAGGACAACAAGCCATATCCCTATCAAGGAAGTAAGTGACCATATCACTGTCGATTCGATCATGAGAGCCATCACGCTTGCAAATGTATCGCTCAAGAACAGCGGCATTGCAAAGCCAAGGCTTGCTATCGCAGCCCTCAATCCGCATGCAGGTGAGAACGGACTCTGCGGAAGAGAGGAGATCGATGTCATCAAGCCGGCAATCGAGAAGGCTCAGAGCCAGGGAATCGATGCCCAGGGACCATTCCCTTCGGATATCCTATTCATCAGGGCATTCAAGGGTGAGTTCGATGCTGCTGTCACAATGTATCATGATCAGGGACAGATCGCTCTCAAGCTCAAGGGCTTCGAGCAGGGCATCACAATCGCGGGAGGACTTCCTGCTCCAATCGTAACTTGTGCTCATGGCACTGCATATGACATCGCAGGCAAGGGCATTGTTAAAACAAGTGCGTTCGAGAACGCAGTAAAGATGGCAAGCCGCATGGCTGATCATCTTTATCAGGAGGCAAAATGAACGGAAAAAAGACTGTGAAGCTTCCGACCCAGCAGATTCTGCCGATTATCGGGTTCATTGTTGGGCTGGTCTTCTTTATGATCGGAATGGGAGATTTCGGATTCTGGAATCATGATACCCATACTCCGACCGAGGGATTCTTCCCAATCATCATCGCTGTAGGTCTCATGATTTTCAGCGTTATGGCATTTCTCCAGAGTCTCAAGAAGAAGGGAGAGGAGTACAAAGCGCTCAACTGGTATGTGCCGCTTGGATTCGTAGGACTCATTGTTGGGGTATTCGTAATCGGAACAGTGCCGGCTGTCATCGTATTTGAGATACTCTGGTGCAGATTCTATGAGAAGATGAGTTGGAAGACAACGATCATCGCGACTATTTTCTGTCTGATCATCGTCATCCCGATCTTTACCATGTGGCTCCAGATCGATTTCCCGATCGGAATCATCGGTAATCTCATCATGGGTTATTGAGGAAGGAGGTTAAGCTATGGAAAATTTCACTTGGCTTTTGCATGGTTTCGGAGTCGTATTCTCACTCCAGAATCTCGGTGCTTGTCTCCTTGGATCAATCCTTGGTCTCATCGTAGGCGCTATGCCTGGCATCGGCTCTCTTGCTGGTGTTGCGCTTCTGCTGCCTCTTACATACAAGTTCGACCCGACCACAGCTATCATCATGCTTGGAGCTCTCTATTACTCCAACATGTATGGCGGTGCATTCTCGGCTATCCTTCTCAACATCCCTGGCGATTCGCCTGCTGTTCTCACGGCTGTTGATGGATATCCGATGGCTACAGTCAAGAAACGTCCTGGCCAGGCTCTGATGACTGCAAACGCATCATCATGTATCGGTGGTATCATCGGTATGCTCATCCTGGTTATCCTGGGACCTGCTCTTGCAGAGCTCGGACTCAAGTTCGGACCGGCAGAGATGACTGTTCTTCTCCTTGTCGCTATGACAAGTATCGGATGGCTTGTCGGCGGAAATCCCGTACAGGGTCTTCTCCTCTCGTTCATCGGTATCCTCATCGCATCGATCGGAATGGATGTCCAGACAGGACGCCCACGCTTTGACTTTGGCAATATCTACCTCCTTGGTGGCGTCGAGTTCATCCCATTCGTAATCGGTACAGTAGGATTTGCCCAGCTCATGCAGCTCATGGATGAGAAGGACAACGAGGTCAATGCTGTTACAGATAAGCTCACGATCCGCGGATCAATGCTCACAGCCCATGACTGGAAGAGGCTTACTCCTCCTTCAATCAGAGCAGGTGTCATGGGAACATTCGTAGGTGTTCTTCCTGGTGCTGGTGCTACAGCTGCATCCTTCCTTGCATATGCTATGCAGAAGGCATTCACGAGCGAAGAGCCTCTTGGAACCGGTGCTATCGAAGGTATCGCTGCATCTGAGTCTGCGAATAACGCTGCTGCTGCAGGAAGCTTCGCTCCGCTCCTTGCTCTCGGCATCCCGGGATCAGGAACTGGTGCTGTTCTTCTTGGTGGTCTCATGATGTGGGGTCTCAACCCTGGACCGCTTCTCTTCACAAACGATCCTGATTTCGCATGGGGTCTTATCGCATCGCTCTTTATCTCGAATATCGTAGCGCTTGCTATCTCCCTTGGAATCATTCCTGTTCTTCTCAAGATCCTCAAGGTTCCTGTAAGAGTTATGATTCCTGTCATCATGATCGTATGTTTCGTAGGTGCATATGCATCCACATACTCGATGTTCGGCGTATTCGTCATGCTCCTTGCAGGTGTCTTCGGATATCTTTTCGAGAAGAATGGCTACTCGACATCCCCGATGCTTCTCGCATTCGTTCTCGCACCGCTGCTTGAGGACAATATGAGAAAGGCATTCATCGGAACTGGCGGAGATATCAGCGAGGTATTCTTCGGAAGCGGAATCGCAATCGTGCTTACAACGGTTCTCATCGTCATCTGCGCATTCCCAGTTGTAAGAACAATACTTATCAAGACCGGTGCTTACACACCAAAGAAGAAGTCTGCTTAATAGGAGGACATAAATGAAAAGGAGAATTGCAATTGTTGCTATGCTCATCGTGGCTATGGCAGTATTCGCAGGAGGCTCAAAGGAGAGCGGTGACGGGCCGTTCACACCGTCAAGAGACGTTACCTGGACAGTAACTTCAAACCCGGGTGGTGGTTCTGATATCTTCACACAGGAAGCAAAGAACGCAATGACAACAAACGGCATCAGCGATGCCAATATCGTCATCGACTATGTAACCGATGGTGGTGGAGAGGTCGGAAGACTCAATGTTTCCAGAATGACCGGCCCAAGAGCTGATCACACTATCCTTACATTCAACTCTGGCGATATCATGCCGATGCTTGCAAATACAGACAACCGCATCGAGAACTTCACACCGCTGGCAGTCATGGCTGTTGATAAGCAGCTTCTCTTCGCTGGCGATATCACGAAGTACCAGTCATGGCAGGAAGTCCTTGACGCTCTTGCAGCTGGTGAGAGAGTTGTCATCGCAGGATCCAAGGGTGACGATATCGAGACATACAATGCTCTCATCAAGGAGCTTGGTGTTTCCCAGAGTCAGCTTGCATACACAACGAACGACTCCACATCGACAGCTATCACAGCTCTTCTCGGTGGACACGTTGATCTCGTTCTCGGCAAGCCTGCTGCAGCTGAGCAGTATGTTCTTGCTGGCCGCATGAAGCCGATCCTCGCTCTCTCCAACGAGAGATTCCCGACTGAGCTTTTCAAGGATGCTCCTACACTCAGCGAGTTCGAGGGCTATAACAATGTTGAAGTCCCAGTATGGCGCGGTGTTGTCGGACCTAAGGCTATGAGCGATGCAGCTGCTGATTACTGGACAGAGTGCCTGAGGCAGGTTTCCGAGACTGAGGATTGGCAGGTTGGCTACATCCAGCGCAATGCTCTTATCTCCCAGTTCATGGACAGACACGAAGCTGCTGAGTATATGAAGCAGTATCAGGTCGACTATCTGGCAAAGATCGGCAAGGATGCTTAATTCATGAGAGGGGCTGATGCCCCTCTTTCTGAAAAGGGAGGAGAATGGACATGAAGAAAATCGCATTGCTGCATACAGTCAAGAGTGTTTATGGATCATTCCAGGCCATGATGGAAAAAGAGATCAAAGATATCTCGGTTACCAATATGGTCGATGAGTTTCTGGTGACTAATGCCCGGGAGAAAGGATATTTCCCTCCGGAGAATAAAAGGAAGCTCTATCTGGATCTGCTCTCGCTCTCTGAAGGCAGGCCTGATGTGATAGCCGTGACATGCTCTTCCCTTACCCCCTTTGCAGAGGAGCTGAGATCATCTTTCGATGTCCCGGTCCTTTTAATCGATGATCGCATGTGCAGGGATGCTGCTGCAATCGGCGGTAATATCGCAGTGCTTGCAACTGCTCCCACGACTGTCGATCCAACGGTATCAAGGATCAGGATGGAAGCTGAGAAGCTTGGTGTTGCTCCTGTTATCAAGTCATATCTTGATACAAAGGCAATGGATATGCTCAGTCTCGGGGATGTTCAGGGGCATGATGCCCGGCTTGCAGCGCTGGCCCGCACTGCAATGGATGCAGATGTCATAGTCCTTGCCCAGGCAAGCATGGCAACTGCTGCCAATCTTGTCAGGGAAGCTACGGGAAAGAAAGTCCTGACATCACCTGGAAGCTGCATTGAGGATATCAAGGCTGCTCTGGCGGAATAGGAGGAATATATGGACCACGTTGCTATCAATGTGAATGATCTTGAATGGAATATAAAGTTCTTCGAAGATGTCTTCGGGATGACTGTGACAAAAGAGGGAATTGCCGATAACGGAAAGCGCCAGGTATGGCTTTCCGGAGGCATTCAGCTCGTCCCTTATGACGGTGAGCTGGTGCAGGGAACTATGAATCATCTTGGCATTGCTGTGGATGATGCCGATGCTGTCCTTGCAAAGGCTGATAAATATAATGTTACTCATCTTGAGAAGGGCTGGAACTGGATTGTCATTCCTACAGGACTTCTTATTGAGGTGCTTGGTGCGTAATCACTCGTGAAGGACGTGGAACCTGACAAGATCCTTCGCTTCCTGCTTCTTGTCTGATTTCAGGAGAGCAAGAAGTTCGCCGTGCTGGCTCAGAAAGCGTACAAGCGTCTCTTCCGGCAGACCCTGCTGGACTCTCAGGAGCTGTACGCGTGCATCGAGGTGTCTGTAAAGCTCGGAGAGGGCTGCGTTTCCCGAGATCTCGGTCAGGGTAATATGGAAAAGGCTGTCAAGCTCAAATGCCTTATCCCGCTCTCCGACCGAGAGTGAGAACTGGCAGGCTGCAGCATAGTGCGACAGGAGCGGAAGCTTCCCGGAAAAGAGAGCGGGGCTGATGTGATCGATTGCGAAGGATTCGAGAGCAATGCGTATTTCAGCGATATCGCGTGCTTCACTCTCATTGATCCGGGCGATGGCTGCATGGCTTCGGGGGGCGATCTTCACAAGGCCATACTCTGCAAGACGCTTTATCGCTTCTCTTACAGGGGTCCTGGAGACACCGAATCTTGCGGCGAGCTCATCCTCACGGATCTTCTCTCCGAAGGCAAGGTCGCCTCTGAGGATTTCGCCTTTGATGAGTGAGTATACCTGGTCAGCTAAAGATTGGGTGGAAAATTCCATTTTCCCTCCTTTATCTGATTCTAGGCTACATTCTCTGAGGGGTCAATCTGGATTGTATACAATGAGTGTCATTTTATGGCTTCATTGTTTGGCTATGCAGGCTTTTTATCTTGCATAGATAGAAATACGATGGTATAAGAATTGTATACAGAACTACAATTTGGAGGATAATATGGACGCAAAGCTTCAGGCACTGCTTGCAGATCCCTCAAAGAAGATGGACGCAGCAGAGCTTTCGTATCTTGCAGCATGCTTCAGAAGAACCATGTTCAGCGTTCTTCATGAAAGGGGCACAGGGCACTGGGGAGGAGCTTCTTCCGCTGCTGAGCTTGTGACATCACTCTATTTCAATAGACTCAGAATCAATCCTGCTGACCCGCAGTGGGCTGACAGGGATCGTTTCATACTTTCAAAGGGCCATGCAAGCGTGAACCTTTATACCGTTCTTGCAGCCCGTGGCTTCATCTCTCCCGATCTTCTTCCTACATTCAGAACTCTTGGAAGCATTCTTCAGGGACATCCTGCCATGCTCAAGGTTCCTGGTGTTGATATGTCGACAGGCGCTCTCGGCCATGGACTTTCAGTAGGTCTTGGCATGGCTATGGCTGCCAGGCTTTCCGGGAAGAAGTACTGGACATATGTCATGACCGGTGAGGGATGCCTTGACGAGGGATCAAGCTGGGAAGCGATGCTTGCTGCCGCTAAGTATAAACCAGAGGGCCTTGTCCTCATGATTGACTACAACAAGGTACAGCTTGATGGAACAGAGGATCAGATCCTTTCCCTTGAGCCGCTCCGTGACAAGCTTGTCGCTTTCGGCTGGCATGTCGCAGATGCAAAGTATGACGGCAACAATCCTGCGGACATCCTTGCATCGTTTGATTGGATGGACAGTGACAATGTATGGCCGAAGGCTGTCATCTATGACACCATCAAAGGTAAAGGTGTTGATTTCTCCGAGGGCAAGAATACATGGCATGGTGCTAAGATCGACGATGAGCACTATAACATCGGTATTGTCCAGCTTGATGAGGATGTAAAGAAGAAGGAGGCACTTATATGAGCAAGGCTATGCGTGACGCATTCGGCGATCATCTTCTGGCACTTGGAAAGGATCATCCAGAGCTTGTGGTTCTTGATGCGGATGTCTCCAGCTCCACAAAGAGCGCAAAGTTCGGTAAGGAGTATCCTGAGAGATTCTTCAATGTCGGCGTAGCAGAGGGTAACCTTGCTGGCATGGCTGCCGGTCTTGCCACATGCGGCTATCATCCGGTAATCAATGCATTCGCAATCTTCCTCTCGCTCAAGAGCCTTGATCAGATCAGGAATGATATGTGCTATAACAGCCTTCCTGTTATCATAGCAGGCGCATATGGCGGTCTTTCTGACAGCTTCGACGGTGCAAGCCATCAGGCTATTGAGGATATCGCGATATTCCGTTCTCTTCCTAACATGGAAGTGATCGTTCCTTCTGATGCACATCAGGCTGAGCTTGCACTTGAGTATGCTCTTGGAAGGAAGAATCCTGTCTATATCAGACTTAACAGGAATGAGATGCCTGATATCAATACAGATAAGGATGCATTCTTCGCCGGCAAGGCTGTAAAGGTCAAGGAAGGCAAGGATGTGACAATCGCAGCTAACGGCATTACAGCATCGATGGCTGCTTCTGCTGCAGATCTTCTTGCTGCAAAGGGAATCAGCGCAGAGGTATTCTCTGTACCATTCGTAAAGCCGATTGACACCGCATCCATCTTCGAGTCTGTAAAGAAGACAGGTTCGCTTGTGACTGTCGAGGAGGCTGTTCTCAATGGCGGATTCTATTCAGCTATTGCGGAGAAGGCTTTCGCAGAAGGCTTGAATGCCAAGGTCTGCCCGATCGGAATCGATGACAAGTTCGGCGAGACAGGTCCTTATATCGAGCTTCTTGCTCATTATGGACTTTCTGCTGAGGCTATTGCAGAGAAGGCAGAGAAGCTTATAAAGTAATTTCCGGCCATATGGCCAAAGGAGATAAGACTTATGGATTATTTTGCAAAAGCGTATGAGCTTCTGAAAGAGTGGAAGGGTGATTCCTATACTTTCGGTGTAGGATGCCTTGACAAGGTCGGCAGCATCGCTGCTGGTTTCGGAAAGAAGGCTCTCCTTGTATCCAACACAACATACATGAAGGCAGTTGCTGATGAAGTTGAGGCTTCTCTCAAGGCAGCAGGTGTCGAGATTGTCGGCGGTAAGATCGCTCCTGATGCAAAGCCGAATGCACCGAGAGAAGATGTCTACAGGCTTACGACATATGTTCTTCAGTTCCAGCCTGATGTAATCGTTGCAGTCGGTGGTGGTTCCACAATCGATGCATGTAAGGCTGCAAGCATGCTTGCAACTCTTGGTGCAAAGATCTCTCCTGAGATCGATGAGTACTTCGGAACAGGAAAGGTCACGGACTACCTCGCTTCAACAGGTGCAAAGCTTGTTCCTGTCTTCGCAATCGAGACAAGCGCATCAAGCGGCGCTCACCTTACAAAGTATTCGAACATCACTGATCCAGTAGCTGGACAGAAGAAGCTCATTGTTGATCCTGCTATCATCCCTGCAGCTTCTCTCTTTGACTACAAGGTCACATGCACAATGCCTGTAAAGGTTACTATCGATGGAGCTATGGACGCTATTGCCCATACATTCGAAGTATTCTGCATGGCAAAGGGCGATGCCTATGAAAAGGCAAAGGGACTTGCTGAGGCTGCTATCGGTCTTGTTGTCGACAATGCTGGAGAGATCATCAAGAATCCTAGCGACATCAAGGCAAGAGAGGCTATCGGTCTTGCAACTGATCTTGGCGGCTATGCAATCATGGTCGGTGGAACATCTGGCCCGCACCTCACATCCTTCAGCCTCGTTGATATCGTAGGACATGGAACAGCTTGCGGACTCATGAACCCGTACTACATTGTATTCTACAGCAAGGCTATCCAGCCACAGCTCAAGGTAGTAGGAAATATCTTCAAGAAGCATGGCTATACCGATGCTGACATCGACAAGCTCGAGGGCAGAGCACTTGCAGAGGCAGTTGCAAATGCAATGATCGCATTCTGGAAGTCAATCGGTGCTCCTACAACTCTTGCTGATATCCCGGGCTTCAAGAAGGATGTCCACATCCCAAGAGCCCTCAAGGCTGCAAAGGATCCGGATCTCAAGATGAAGCTGCAGAATATGCCTGTTTCAATGACAGCTGATGATGTTGATGAGTTCATGGCTCCGATCCTCGAAGCTGCTGCAACAGGTGATCTTTCACTGATCAAGGAAATGTAACGGAGGAAAAGCATGCTGGCTGCGAATCCATTTGGTCCATCGTTCGGGGATCTTCAGATTCCTGACAACACACTCATAGCGCATATGGAGGGGGCTTCCCCTATGGCCAATCCCGGGAAGGCGATCATTGAATCTCTTTCCGATCCAATCGCGTCTGATAGCCTGAAGAACATTGCAACGGCTAAAAAGACTGCAAATGCATCGGCAAAGGCTGTGATTGTCGTATCTGACAATACACGCCCGGTACCGTATAAAGGGGAAGAAGGGATCCTGATGCCTGTGATTGATACCCTTATGGACACAGGGTTCAGAGCAGATGAGATCACTGTGCTTATCGCAACTGGCATGCATCGCCCGATGGCTGAGGGTGAGATACGTTCGATGCTGGATAGCCGCGTCTTCGATCTTGGAATCAAGGTTGTGAACCACGAGCCGAGAAACGAGGAGAGGCTGTCCTTCATCGGGACAACCAGACGTGGCACCAAGGTTATGATTGACTCTGTCTACACAGAAGCTGATCTGAAGATAGCCACAGGACTGGTAGAGAGCCATTTCATGGCAGGGGCTTCAGGTGGCAGAAAGGCCATCTGCCCCGGAATCATCGGAGAGGATTCGACATTCATATTCCATGGTCCGGCTCTGATGGATGATGAGAACTCCAGGGATCTTGTGATTGAGGGCAATCCGGTCCATGAGGAGAGCCTTGAAGTTGCAAAGATGGCTGGAGTGGATTTCATCGTGAATGTGACGCTTGATCACAGCTTCCATGTGACAGGAGTATTCTCCGGAGATCTGGAGAAGGCTCATCTTGCTGCGGTTGAGCATATAAGGAAGGATGTCGAGGTCGCAATCCCTTATCAGGCTGATATAGTGATAACCCATGCTGGTTTTGTCGGTATCAATCACTATCAGGCCGCAAAGTGCGGTGTTGCATCGCTTGGTGCTCTCAAGAAGGATGGATACCTTGTGACCATCGCGAACTGCACGGATCAGGGCAATGTGATAGGAAGCGCCAATTACCGCACAGCTCTTGCGCTTCTCCATCTTGATGGCCCTGAGAAATTCAATAAGCTTCTCCGCAGCTCTGACTGGGTATTCCTCCCAGAGCAGTGGCAGGTGCAGGAGTGGGCAAAGGTCTTCAGGAGGATTCCTGAGAACCATTACTATTTCTTCGCTCCTCAGATTCCTCATCGTGAGTTCGATCTTCTGCCTGGTATTGATATCAGGACGCTTGGAAATGAGGATGAGAGCGACAAGGATGTATATTCGAAGATGGTTGAGCTTGCCATTTCGGATATAGAGAAGAGGACAGGAAAGAAGAGGGAGGATATGAAGATCATCTATATCGCAGATGGTCCATATGAGATTCCTGTTGTCAAGGAGGGTTGAATATGAAGCTCGGTGTTGCTATTGCAAGTGACAATGCTCTTCCATCGGCGTTTGTCGTTATGAGAGGGCTTGAGAAATCCATAAAGATGGCGCATGAGTTCGGCTATGATGGTGTCGAGCTTGCGCTCAAGGAACCTGATGAGATGCCAGCCAAGGAGCTGTTGGATCTCCTTAAGAAGAATTCGATAGAGGTTTCGGCTATCTCTTCCGGGCAGGTGTTCGCAGCAAGGAAGCTGATGTTCACTGATCCCGACAAGGAGAAGAGAGCAGAGCTTGTGAAGAGCTTCTGCGGCTTTATTGATCTTGCTGCAGAGACAGGTTGTGGACTTGTTAATATCGGAAGAGTCCGTGGCTCAATCGGCACAAGAGATAAGAGCGAGGCTGAAAAGCTTTTCCTCGATATGGCCAATACGCTTTGTGACTATGCCGAGACAAAGGGTGTCACAATGATTCTTGAGCCAGTGAACCGCTATGAGATCGATTACATCAACAGTACTGATGAAGGCGTGGAGCTTATCCACAAGGTCAACAGACCTAACTTCACTATGATGCCTGATGTATTCCATATGAACATCGAAGATGACCACATTGGGGAGGCGCTTATCAGAAACCGTGAGTATGTGAGATACGTCCATCTTGCAGACTCCAACAGGCATGCCCCAGGTGATGGACACCTTGATTTCGATGATATCTTCAGTGCCCTTGGAAAGATCGGATATGATGGATGGTGCACAGTTGAATGCCTGCCATTCCCTGATCCGGAGACTGCGGCAAAGAGAGCCGTGGCTTTCCTCAGACATAGATATATCTGATTCATTTCAGTGGTAGACCTCCATGCTGCTCCCGGACACGGGGGCTTTTCTTCATTAAAGGGAACCCTGCACGAATCCTCAAGATATTTTCTTTCATTTTCTTTTAATTTTTCTTTGTTATTGTTTAATCATCAAAAGGAATAAAGGAGATTTACATATGAAGAAAATCGCAAGAAGAGTTCTGATGGCTTTGGCAATCATGATGATTCCTGGCATGCTGTTTGCAGCTGTCTCCCGTGCAGATGCTGAGGGCATCGCATTGTCGGATGCAGGTGTTGGAAGAACGGAGTTCATCCATACAGAGAGAGACTGGGAGCATGGCCGGCAGATATATGATGTTGAGTTCTACGCTGATGGTGTTGAGTATGACTATGAGATAGATGCCGAGACTGGGGAGATAATCTCAAAGGACTTCGATGCAGAGCGCTATGGCAACAGCAATCCGGGCCTGATGATTGATGAGATCGAAGCTGAGGATATAGCCCTTTCCGATGCAGGGATTTCCTGGGATGATACAGAGTATTTCCGTACGAAGATGGACCGCGATCATGGCCGCATCGTCTATGAGATTGAGTTCTCAGATGGACACCATAAGTATGAATACAGCATCGCCGCAGATGGTGGCAGGATTCTTGAATACTCAGAGGAGGTTGTCAGAAAGCGTGGCAGCAGCGGAGATATCATATCAATCGAAGAAGCAGCAGGAATTGCGCTTGAGCGTGTTCCCGGTGCTACTGAAAGTGATATCAGGATCCGCGCAGAGCGTGACGATGGCAGAAGAATCTATGAAGGTTCGATCTGGTATGACAGGACTGAGTATGAGTTCGAGATCGATGCAGTATCCGGCCGCATAATCGAATGGGATCGTGACAGGGAGCGCGATGGTTTCTTCTGATAGCTGTTAATCCCGGCCTCTCTCATGCTAGAATCAAGGCATGAGAAGTGACTGGAGAAGACCGGAGAAGTATGACCTTCCAGAAGAGGGGGAGAGACGCATCATGATGTTTGTATCATATGATGGCTCTCCCTATCATGGCTGGCAGGCACAGGGTAATGCAGTTTCCGTGCAGTCTGTCATCTCCGATGCCCTTTCTTCGGTTCTTGGCAAGGAGACTACGGTATTTGCCTCTGGCCGTACAGACCAGGGGGTTCATGCACTCAGACAAGGCTGTCATTTCGATACATCTTCCTCCATAGATCCCTCCAGATTCGCCCTGATACTCAATACAAAGCTTCCGAAATCAATCCGGATCCTTTCTTCATGTGAAGCACCTGAAGGCTTCCATGCAAGATTCTCAACGATGTCCAGAGAGTACTGGTATCTTATGAAATCCGCTTCTGATATGCTCCCTTTCGATGATAAGCGCATAACAGCAGTAAAGCGTCTTCCGGATATTTCCGTGCTGAATGGATATGCCTCATTGCTTCAGGGAACACATGATTTCACGACATTCGCTTCAGCCCGCGACCCCTCTTCTTCCCGTTTCCGTGATATCTATATATCGCAGTGGGACAGGATTGAGGATATGTATGGCTATGCTGTGTTCAGATACAGGGTCGCCGGGAATGCATTTCTGTATCATCAGGTCAGAAGCATGGCAGGAACGATGATCGAGGCTGCTGCTTCCGGTGAGGATCCTGGGATTTTCAAGGACCGGCTTGAGGCAAGAAACAGGAAGATGGCATTGAAGACAGCACCATCTGATGGATTGTATCTTGCTGATGTAAGCTATGACAGTATGAAATATCAGTGGTTTGAGGAAGGCTATGAGCGATAAAAGCACCAGAGAATATCTAATGTCCCTTCTTGATGAGGCAGAGCGCAATATGATCGGTGATGCGCTTGGTGAGGTTATTGAGCCTGTTTCATATGAACTGAAGGAAGATGATGCAGATATGAAGACTGCTGATTTCTATGCCATATGCTCCTCCTGCCACAGATGCCAGATGTATGCAAAGAGATCTGTTTTCGCCCGTCCTCTGATAAAGCAGGGGAAGGTGCTTTTCATCCTTCCTTATCCTGATGGGAATATGCTTCTTTCCGATGATGATATCCAGCTGTTCCGCTCATGGTGGAAGGATTCCATCCTTCTGAGAGAAGGGGAGTGGGCATTGACGACGCTTATCAAATGTCCTGCAGGAATGTGGGATAAAGCTGCAGCTGATGCCTGCAGAGGCTATCTAAGGGAGGAGATGCTTTCATTCAGGCCATCTGCCATGGTCATTCTCTCTTCCGATGCATCCAGGTACATGCTCCGCTCGTCTTCTGATTTCCAGTCCATGCTCTGTCATGAATATAAGGTGAACGGCATAAGGACATTTGTTTCCTATTCGTTCTCGGAGTACAGATCAGATCCATCTCTCCGTGTTCCAATATGGAAGAACCTTCTCTTCATACGCAGCTCTCTCGGGCTTGAAGGACGGAGAAATTGAAGTACGCATCGATGCTTCTGGCCCTTCCGTATGAGGCAAGCTATACGTATATCATCCCTGAAAGGCTTTCAGATGAAGCAGTTCCGGGCAAAAGGGTGATAGTACCGTTCGGGCGTAGGAAGATGACGGGATTCATCGTATCCGTATCTGACATCAGGCCTGATGGGGATTTTGAGCTGAAGGAGATTGAAAGGCTCATCGATAAAGAACCTGTATTCAATGAAGAACTTGTCAGTCTTGCCCGCTGGATGGCAGCTATGTATTTCTCAGCTTCCGGCCTTTGCCTCTCTGCTATGATTCCTTCAGGGCGTAAGGAAAGTGAGCAGAGCCCATTCTATGAACAGTCATCATTCAGACCTGTTGAGACCCTTTCTGAATGGCAGGAGCACGCTCTTTCTGTCCTCAGGGAAGAGAAGAGCCATATGTATTACATTTTCGGCATAACAGGATCAGGCAAGAGCGAGGTTTATCTGAGGCGTGCTGAGGATATAATAAGGAAGGGCAGGCAGGTGCTTTATCTCGTGCCGGAGATAACGCTTTCCGAGCAGCTTTCCGATGAGGTCTATTCCAGATTCTCCGGCAGGGTCGCAATCCTTCACTCAGAGCTTACTCCATCACAGCGTCTTAAATCCTGGAATGAGATCATGAGGGGAGATGTGGATCTTGTAATCGGTGCAAGAAGCAGTGTATTCGCACCTTTCAGGTCTCTGGGCCTGATAATCATGGATGAGGAACATGAGACTTCCTATAAGGCAGGGAATGCTCCTCGCTATCACGCGCGTCAGGTGGCTCAGCACAGAACTGCAGAATGCGGGGCAGAGTTCATCATGGGCTCGGCAACTCCTTCCCTTGAAGCCTGGCGCCTCATGCGTGAGCAGCGTATCAGACGTATTGATATGCCTGAAAGAGTAGGATCCGGCCGCTATCCGAGAATAAAGGTAGTGAATACGCTCCGTGAGAAGAGGAATATATCGGAGGAGCTGGAAGAAGAGATCAGGAGAGCTCTAAGGAATAAGCGAGGGATCCTTCTGTTCCTGAACCGGAGGGGATACACCTATGGATATGTCTGCAATACATGCGGTGCTCCTGTAACATGCCCAAACTGTTCTGTTTCCCTTACTTATCATAAGAAGGAGAACAGGTTGTTCTGCCATACATGCGGCTATTCTTCTCCTCTGATAACCGAATGTCCTGAATGCGGTTCAGTTGATCTTTCTCCTCATGGATATGGTACGGAGAATATCGAGGAGGAGGCTGCTGCTCTTTTCCCATCTGCAGTTATCAGCCGTCTTGATTCAGATACAAAGGGCAGGACAAGGGGAGAGATGCAGCGTATCCTCCATGATTTCAGAGATGGTAAGATAGATATACTACTTGGAACACAGATGATAGCCAAAGGGCTCAATTTCCCTAAAGTATCTCTGGTTGGCGTGCTTAACGCGGATTCTTCGCTATCCGTTCCTGATTTCAGGGCATCAGAGAGGACCTTTGATCTATTGCATCAGGTCGCGGGCCGTGCTGGCAGGTACAGCGATGACGGTCTTGTCCTGATCCAGACACATCAGCCGCTTGCCCCTGCGATCCGTTGCGCTGCAGAGAATGATATAGAATCATTCATACGTACAGAGATGGAAATCCGGCGTAAGACGGGCTTTCCACCTTATTCACGCCTGATAAACATAGCGATCCGTGGCAAGAATGAAGAGCGCACAGCAGAGGAAGCAGACAGGATCGAGACGCTTGCATGTGAGTTGGAAGCATTCTTTCCGGATGTTGAGATATTCTCTGCTTCTCCATGCCTTGTTGAGAAGAGATCCGGGTATTACAGATACCATGTGCTTCTGAGATCTGGATCAATGCAGCAGCTCCTTGTCTTTGCCTCAAGGCTTTTAAGCAAATACGAGGCACCTTCATCGATGTATCTTGAAATCGATACGGATCCTGTCTCGCTGATGTGAGCGGAAAAAGCCGGGAACAATGAACCTTAAATTGCAGGGCTGACTATCAATATGCTTATAAATCCAGCTAACCTTATTTGGAGTGCTGACTTCTTTCATAACCATGCTGACATTCTTCAATATATATCGTAAATTTATGGAGATATGCTGGATATATATACACTTGGAGACGAAGTTCTCCGCAAGGAATGCAGTGAAGTAAAAGTTTTTGATTCGGCTCTGAAGATGCTGGCAGATGCTATGATTGAGACTCTCAGGGATGCGGATGGCGTAGGGCTTGCAGGACCTCAGGTCGGGGTTTCTGAGAAGATCTTCGTTGTCGAGATCCCGGATAATGATCCGATTGTATTCATCAATCCTGAGATTATCCAGACGAGCATAGAGACTTCCCCTTATGAGGAAGGGTGCCTGTCCATACCAGGAGTCTATTTCAATGTCATAAGACCTTCAGCTGTCACCGTACAGGCGCAGGATGTGACAGGAAAACCATTTACAATCGAAGCGACAGGCCTCCTTGCCAGAGTGATCCAGCATGAGAATGATCATCTGCACGGGAAGCTCTATGTCGATCATCTTTCGGAGAAAGACCGGGAGAAGGCAATAAAGGAATACGAGCGGAAGAACAGGCATCATGGAGGCAGAAGAAG
Organism: uncultured Spirochaetaceae bacterium; assembly: GCA_944389065.1. GTDB lineage: Bacteria > Spirochaetota > Spirochaetia > Sphaerochaetales > Sphaerochaetaceae > Ornithospirochaeta. The sequence goes on along the minus strand of CALXKZ010000074.1, from coordinate 98,585 downwards.
GAAATGAGGATTCTCTTTGCTGCTACGGGGGAGATAGCTGTTCCGCTTCTCAGAGCACTTGATGAGCGCGGGGTTATCGCAGCAGTGCTTACAGCGCCGGATGCTCCGGGAAAGAGAGGAAAATCCCTTGTGCCATCTCCTGTGAAGAAAGCTGCTCTTGAGCTTGGCCTTGATGTCTGGCAACCGGATACACTGAGGAAAGAGGCGAGGGCATATGTCAGAGAACTTGCTCCCGATGCCTTGATGTCTTTCTGCTATGGGAAGATCTTCGGCCCGATGTTCCTTTCGCTTTTCAGATATGCTTTCAATGTCCATCCATCTCTTCTTCCGAAGTATCGCGGATGCGCTCCATTGTATGCAGCGATAAGGAATCTTGACAGGAAAAGCGGTATCACGCTGCAGGAGATAGCTCCGGGAATCGATGAGGGCAGGATATACAGGACAGTTTTATTCGATCTTGATGGTACGGAAGATCTTGCGAAGGCGGAGAGCATTGCTGCAGAGCTTGCTCCCTCGCTTGTTCTTTCTGTTCTTGATGATATCGATAAGATAGTTCCTTCTGATCAGGTGGGTGAGCCTTCATATACTGCAATGATAGGAAAGGATGATGGCAGGATTGATTTCAGGGCATCTGCCAGAGAGATACATGCTCTTGTCCGTGCATGCTATCCATGGCCCAAGGCTTATTGTATTCTCGATGATCATCCGCTTTATATCACAGGGGTATATGGTTCAGCATTTGATGAGCCGGAGCCTTCTTCTGAAGAGCCTGGGACAGTAGTCGGAGCAGTAAGGGGAAAAGGTCTGAAGATCGCAACGGGTTCAGGATACATCTATGTATCCCGTGTTCTTCCTCCTATGAAGAAGGAAATGGATGCTCTTTCATTTGCCAATGGGTGCAGAAATCTTTGCGGGAAGGTGCTGCGATGAGAAGATTGCTTGCTGTTTTCCTCATTTTCGCTGTTTTCCTCTCAGGGCTTTCTGCCGCTGATAAACCTGTATTCGCCCTGGTTTTATCAGGTGGAGGAGCCAAAGGTGTTGCTCATGTTCCTATCATCAAGGAACTTGATAGGCGTGGCATTGTTCCTGATATGGTTCTTGGCACAAGCATGGGAGCTCTTATCGGGGGATTTTATGCAGCAGGCTATACCGGTGAGGAGCTTGAGAGGGTCATCAACGCAACGGATTTCATGGGAATGATCTTCCAGCTCTATGCCGTAAGGGAGAACAGCACAGTAACGAATCCATTCCTTGGATATGATACAAATCTTCTGACTGTTGAGTTCGGAATCGAGGGAATAGGTGCTGCGAACGGGCTTCTTGATGATCAGTATGTCAATGCATTCATAAGGCGTCATCTGTCCAAAGTCCTTGCTGTCACCGATTTCGATGACCTTGCGATTCCTTTCCGGTGTATCGGGGCCGATGTGACGAACAGCAGACGGGTGGTCTTTGATTCAGGCTCTCTTTTCGATGCGATGAGGGCATCGATGGCTATTCCTATTGTCTTCGCTCCGGTCCAGCTTGATGATGGGAGCTATGTTATGGACGGCGGGCTTGAGGATAATATGCCTGTTGATCTTGCCAGAGAGCTTGGAGCTGATATCGTGCTGGCTGTTGATGTCGGTGATGTCATGGGCATGTATGCCGCGGAGAACAAAGCAGATACCTTATCCGGAGCTTTCACAGAATTCACGGATTATCTCACACGCCCCAATACGATGAGGCAGTATGGCAATGCAGACTGGGTCATTGTCCCAGATCTGACATCGTACTCCGCAATGGATTTCGGAAAGCTTCAGGAGATAATGCAGAAAGGACAGGAAGCAGTTGAGGCCCGCATGGCAGTATTCGATGAGCTTGAGGAAATCCTTTCAGTTTCCGAAGACAATAAGCCCCGTGTCCTCTATGGGGATATCAAGGCCCCGCTGATCGAAGGAATCATACATGATGTGTCTTCGACGTATGATGATGATTTCGAAGCCTTTGTCGGACAGCCGATGGATTACTGGACCATAACTGAGTTCGAGAGGCTTCTTGCGGAGATACGGGAGCACGAGAGGTTCAGAAGTGTCACATATGAGATTTCAGATGGTATCATTACCGTTGTTTCAGAGCCTTATCCTCTTCTTTCTGGTGATATCTCATTGGGTCTTAATGGCGGGGTCGGCCTGCGCTATGATGGGGACAGTGTCTATTTCGTGTATAATCCGGAGTTCACGCTTTCCGGGCAGATTGCCCTTGTGCCATCGCTTTACTTCACATATGGAGTGCTGATCGATGAGGGCATAGCACTCGATGCTGGATTGTCATATCCATTCTTCGATACTGCGCTCTTCTATGGTGATATAGGTGTGAAGTACGGTCAGCTTTCCTACTTATCGATACCGGGTACGAAGAACTACAATTTCGGAAACGATGTGGGTCTGTTCGGAAAACTAGGCATTGGATATATCTATAGGAATGATCTGCGTCTTGACCTGATAATAGGTGCGGATTACAGCTATATCTCAGGCATATTCCTCAGCGGGCAGGAGTTCCTTAAGCCGACGCATAATGTTTATCCATACGGTGGAATCGGATTGGTATATGATGGATACAGGGGAGAGAGAGCATCTGATGATGGCTTTGAATTAAGTCTTCTTCTGACAGCTGGATGCGATATTCCTGACAACATCTTCGCCTATTCTTTCTCTATGGATTTCTTCGGAGCCTATGGGCCTACCGCCTCATTCAAATTCATATTCGAAGGAGAGGTCTCGACCATACGCAGATCCCGGACTTTGTCGGCAGCGTATCAGGTCATGCATACAGGACGCATAACCTTCGATTATGCATATATCATGGGTGGAATCCGACTGCCGCTTCCTGCATCAGCATTCATTGATGCAGGTGTTTATGCAGAAGGGTTCGGCTCAGGAGCTGTGGCTGCAGGTGTCCAGCAATGGAAGACCAGCGAGCTCATCCCATTCATGACCATGGATGATATAGATATCGGTGGATATATCGCAGGTGGTATTATCACGGGATTCGGAAAGATCGCAGCAGAGGTCTATATATCAGGAACGCCTCGTGTTTCACTGATGGTGACCATCGAATAATATGTACAGCCGCTGGAACAATTACAGGGACTATCTTGTGAAGCTTTATGGTTCCCCTGTTTACAGAATTGGCATTGACGGTGGTTTCTCATGTCCGAACAGGGATAAGAATGGCCATGGAGGATGCTCATTCTGCGATGGGACCGGAGCTGTCGCAGTCTACCAGCGTAAAAGCGAATCGGGGTTCACCCACAGCAGCGGATTTGATGATGAAGTATCCAGATCTCTTCTTCCAAGGCTTCTTTCCATTGAGGAGCAGATACAGAGAGGCAAAGCTTTCCTTTCACGCAGGTATGGTGCGAAGGAATTCTCGGTGTATTTCCAGTCATATACGAATACCTACGATTGTGTGGATAATCTCCGGAGGATCTACGACAGTGCGCTGAATACAGGAAACTATAAGGAGTTCATTGTCTCAACGCGCCCTGATTGTATTCCCGATGATGTTCTTTCACTCCTTTCTTCCTATTCATCCAGCATGCGTGTCTGGGTGGAGCTCGGATTGCAGAGCGCCAATGACAGAACTCTCCGGAGAATCGGCAGGGGACATACAAGTGCTGTATGGAAAGATGCAGCAGAGCGTGTCCATGCGCATGGGCTTATGCTCTCTTCGCATGTGATACTCGGCCTACCTGGAGAGTCTCTGGAAGATGAGATGCATACAATAGACCTTGTAAATGCCGTTCATTCAGATGGAATAAAGATCCACAACCTCCACGTACCCGGCGGGACAAGACTTGCGGATGAGTATCTTGAAGGGATTTTCACAGTATCGTCGGAAGAACGCTATCTTGAGAGCGCCGAACTTGCGTTAAGGCGGCTTTCGCCTGATACTATCATACAGCGTCTTATCTGTGAGACTCCTATGCACAGACTTGTGGCCCCTCGTGTGTTTCCGGATAAATCGCTCTTCCTCTCGCATCTTGAGATGGTTATGGAAGCACATGATACCAGACAGGGAGATCTATATGGATGCTGAGATCAGAATAAGGGATGCTTTGATCAGAGCCATCAGGCGATTGCCGGATGAGGCTGAATATCTGATTCATAAAGCGGTCAAGGAGGAGAGCCATCCTTCTGGGAAGCTTGTGCTTAATGCTATCGAGAAGAATATAAGGATCAGCCGTGAGACCGGGCTGCCTCTCTGCCAGGATACAGGTATGTTCTGGTGCCTTGCCTCGATAGGACGGGGCAGCAATGTTCCTCTGTCCCGGATTGAGGATGCCATAATGAAAGGTTCAGAGATGGCTGCTTCAGAAGGATTCTACAGGAAGAGCGTCGTATCGGATCCTGTCTATTCAAGGGTGAACACCAGAACGAATCTTCCTCCTGTGATTGTCTATGAGAGCATGCCTGGAAACGATGTCATTCTCCATTTCCTCCTTAAAGGTTTCGGATCAGAGAACTGCTCAGGGGTCCGTATGCTGAACCCTACAGCCGGAGAAGACGGCGTTGTGGATGCTGTCGTTGATATAATAAGAGAAGCCGGAGGCAAGCCGTGTCCTCCTGCTTTCATCGGAGTCGGCATAGGAGGAACCATGGATAGGGCAGCCGTGCTTTCAAAGAAATCCTTCTTCTGCTCTTCTGATAAAGCACTTGCAGCCCGGATTCTAGGGAAGGTAAATGAGCTTGGTATCGGGCCGGGAGGACTCGGTGGGCACTTTACAGCGCTCTCTGTCTCCGTTCTTGAGGAACCTACCCATATTGCGGGACTTCCTGTGGCTGTCACTGTGAACTGCTGGGCTGAAAGGAAAGCAGAGGTCGTGTTCAAAAAGGGTGAGATATGAGAAGAGTACTTGAGCTGCCATATGATGACAGGGATCTGCTGCCTATTGAGCCAGGCGACGAGGTCGTGCTTTCCGGAACTCTCTATGTTGGACGCGATCAGGTCCATAAAAGGCTGTATGATGCTATTCTTGGCGATCAAGAGCTTCCTTTTGATTTCGCTGGCAATGCTATCTATTATATGGGGCCATCCCCCGCGCCCGATGGCTTTGTCCTTGGAGCAGCAGGTCCTACTACGAGCATGAGGATGGATCCATTTACCCCTCTTCTTGCCGATCATGGACTCAAGGTCATCGTAGGCAAGGGCCCAAGGAAGAAGCCGGTAGTGGATGCAATAGGGCGCAATGGAGGGCTTTATCTTCAGGCATATGGAGGATGCGGCGCACTCTATTCATCCTGCATAAAGTCCGCTGATATCATTGCATATCCAGAGCTTGGCCCAGAGGCCCTGCTTAAGCTCAGAATCTCAGATTTCCCCGTTTTCTGCATGATTGACAGCAGAGGACGGGAATATTCCAGATAATGGTGAACTTCTTCTTTACAACCTCTTTCCTTTGAGCTAGATTTTTTCTGGATACACTGGAATGGAGATGGAGGAGAGGAGTTTCTTTGATGAAGCGCGCTGTCTTGGCCTTTGTCTTTCTTTGTCTAGCTGTGTCCTGTACACGTTTCTTTCCGGAAGAAGATTCCGGTGAGATTGATATCATGGCGCTTTCCATGCCAGCGGACATAACGGATGAATTCAGCTATGTCTATGGCTATATGCTTGCAGCTTCCGCCGCTGAGTATGGCGGGAATATCGATTACATGTATATGGCCCGTGGCGTTCTTGATTATGCTGCGGGGAATGCTTTCTACGCTGACAGCGAGATGAACCGCATCCTCACTCTCCACCAGAGGCATATGATAAGACTCGACAGAAGGGCTGAGGCTGAGCTGCGTGAGGCAAATAGGGAGAGTGCCTGGGCGTTTCTTATCGCAAATGGCAAGCGCAGCTCCGTCGTAACGCTTCCGTCAGGTCTGGAATATGAGATTCTTGAAGAAGGAGATGGAGAGAGCGCTGCCGATGCTTCAGTGGTGATTGCCGAGTATCAGCTGGCGCGGCCTGATGGCAGTATTGCCTATTCCACTTATGAGAACAACGTGGAGGATGAGATAGTGCTGTCAGAGGTAATCCAGGGTCTTGGTGAGGGAATAAGGGAAATGAATGTCGGAGATAGGATCAGGCTGTGGGTTCCCCCCGAGCTTGGATTCGGGGAGAAGAGCCCAGAGGGCATAGAGCCCAACTCGCTTCTGATTTTCGATATCAAGCTAAGCAATATCGTGGATTAAGGCAGCCAGTTCTGAGTAGGAGGATGCATTATGGTCAGCGATCTTGGAGCGTCTGCCATCAAATGAGATGAATATGCTCTCGATCCCTGCGTTTGCTGCACCCTGTATATCGCTGCGTTCTGAATCCCCGATTACGATTGCATGACTGCTGTCTGTTCCGATGGCTTTAAGGACTTTCATGAAGAACCCCGGATCAGGCTTCTGAACCCCAAGTTCTTCGCTTATGAATATTCTCTGGAAGTATTTTTCTGTATCAGTTCCGCGAAATCTCATGTGCTGTGTATCTGCAATCCCATTTGTGATTATGTACATTGGAAAGGACCCATGGAGGCCTTCCAGGAAATCCACTGCGCCGGGAAGCATTATTCCTGCGTTTCCAAGCATCCGGATATAATCCTCTCCTGCCTTTATCGGATCATCTGCTCTTCCTATGATACGGAAGAATCGTCTGAATCGCTCGCTCCTGAGCTTGTCCATGGAAAGAAGTCCTTCCTCATATTCTTTCCAGCATCCGCTGTTTGCATGATGATAAAGATCTATATGCTCATCATCATAGGGTATAGACAGAGATGAGAAGAGCGCGCTCAAAGCCACCTCTTCTGTTGCTTTGAAGTCGTAAAGAGTGCCATCCGCATCGAACAGCAGGTGCTTTCTGCCAGCAAAATCATTGTTCATATCATATGTACTGTAGCAGAAATCGCTATTGTGGTGGATAATTGATATATGCGTCATTCGATACCTTTGTTCATAATCGGAGCATTGATGCTCTTTATCGGCATATATATGATTCTATGTCCGTCTTCATTCATGGCTGTCACGCTGTCTGTGTTCTCTGTCTATATGATTTTCGATGGAATACGCGGAATCGTCTCATTCTTCCGTTTCAGGGATCTGCCAGGAGGGATAAGAAGCACCGTGCTGAGCAAGAGCATTGTTGCCATTGGAGCAGGCATAGCGATAATAGCGATGTCGATAGCAAGACCGGATCTGCTGATTCCTGTTTTCGTGTATATTGCGGGAGCTGTGTTCCTTGCCGCTGGGATTGTCAATCTTGCTGATTACATCATTCTTTCACGGCGTGGGATAAAATTCGGATATCTTGGGATAGAGGTTGTTCTTCTTTTCCTTCTTGCTGTTCTTCTGTTCCTGTTCCCTGTCTTCATCGGAAGCACTGTCATATCTGTTTTCGCAGCCCTGATATTCGCTGCTGGCGCTGTATCTATAACCAGTGGCATCTATTCGATTCTCCTGCAACGGAGAATAAGGACATTGGTACGGAAGACAGAGCCTGTAATCCCTGGGCAATATGATGAATGATGGCCACTGCTGATTGACATATCCCCATCTGCTGCAATATATTATCCTAGCTGTGCTTTGGCATGGCATAAAACTGACATTGTTACTGGAGGGTAAGATCTATGGCAAGATTTATGGGTCCTAGATTCAAGCAGTGCAGAAGACTTGGTGTGAATGTATGTGGACACCCCAAGGCGATGAACAGAGCAAACGATGCGGCGTTTGCAAGAAGGAAGAAGCCTACCGATTACAGCAGGCAGCTTACCGAGAAGCAGAAGCTCAAAGCTTATTATGGCATTCTTGAGAAGCAGCTCAGAAGATATTTCGATAAGGCTCTCAAGTCCAGCATGGCAACAGGCGATGCTCTTGTAATCTCTCTTGAGAGAAGACTTGACAACGCTGTATACCGCATCGGATTCGGCAATTCAATCAGGCTTGCGCGCCAGCTCGTAACGCATGGCCACATTCTTGTGAATGGAAAGAAGGTCGACATCCCATCGTACCAGATCAAGGTTGGCGACGTTATCTCCCTCAAGGAGAAGTCAAGAACCAATGAGCACTTCAGGGATTGCTTCCTCGGCCATCCGGCATTCAATCTCCCTTATTTCGAGAGAAATGAGGAGGAGTTCTCTGGAAAGTTCGTAAGGCTTCCTGAGAGATCCGAGATTCCTGTGCAGGTCAATGACCAGCTCGTTGTCGAGTTCTATTCAAAGTAAAAGTCTTCATTTATAATGCCGCCTTTCCGGGCCACATACCGGGAAGAGAAAGAAGAGCTGCCTCATTCCATTACAGCACTCTTCCGGAAGCGCTTTCTGACGGCTGCCCTCAAAACAGAAGGCGTACAAGGCATAAGATGGTCCCGGCTGATGATGCCGGGATTTTTCATTGCCAGCTCACAGAGAATGAAAGAGGCTCAGAGAGCAGTAGGAATGCAATTACAGGAAATGAATATGATATAGTGTTATCCGATGTCTTTTCCGCATTCTCTGTCCCGGTTATTGTTCCAGGCACTGTAAGGTTTATCGTCACCTCTCCATTTGCTATTGCATCAGGTCCCTCTTCTCCAAGAAGGAAGTAGATCATCTCGAGATATTCCTCTTCGCTCATCCCCTGGTTGTACTCAGGACCATATACTTCGAAATTGGGATCGGCAAGGAATGGTACGATTGTCTTGAGCTCCGGATAATTATCCATGTCAAGATAGAAAGAGAAGCTGGAATCGTCGATCTTCACAAAGCTCTGGCCTTCAGCGCCGAATGAGCTGAGAAGCGTGTTCATATCAGATGTGGAGAAAGACAGCCTGTATTGATTTTCCCCTGTCTTCTCATACTGGACGGCTTCAGCTCCTGCTGTATTTCCGAGCTGGCCGGCAAATCCTTCTATGGAACTGTCCATTATCGATTTGCCATTCTCCGGCAGGAATTCTGCGAAATCCTCGAGTACAGAGACAAAGAACGGTTCTGCTTTTATGTCAGATATGCTTTTGAAACCATCAGGCGAGTCTATGGTCATCGACTCCGTTACCGTACATGATGCAAGAAGCAGTGCTGCCGAGAGCACGGTCAATAATGCTTTACCCATATGGACAGGATAATCAATCAAAGCACTGTAGACAACGCTCTATCTTTGTGATACCAAAATTAAAGGTGAGTTAAATGACAAAAAGACTGATTACTGTATGTTATCTTCTGCTGGCAGCGGCTTCAATGATGTCTGCTGCTGCTCTTAATGTCAGAGCTGAGGCTCTTCCTACTTCGATAAATCTGTCCTGGGATGCCGTTGATGGAGCTGTCTATTATGATATCTACAATGGACAGGCATCGGTGGCCAGGCTCCCTGCTGATGTATCCTCATTCACTTTATCAAAGCTGTTCTCAGATGAAAGCTATGATTTGTGTGTAGCTGCAAGAGATGCAGGAAACAATGATCTTGATTCTGAATGGGTAAGTGTTTCCACGGCAGACTGGGATGGTGTGTACGAGTGGGTGAATGAGACGGATAATGACAACCATGGGAAGATGAAGGTCTTCAGGCTGCGTCTTGAGACTGTGAGAGATGAGGTCTATGGGCAGTATCTGAGAATGTACATGGTCAATGATGATGGATCAGAGTTGCGCATATTCCCGCTTTTCGATTTCGGGTCAGATCAGGCTGGCAAATGGGTTGATTATGACGATGACAGTCCTACAGGAATTGCATATCGGGAGAATGCGGAAAGGTTCAATACTTCAATATTCAAGCCATCCAAGTGGAGAGTGGACCGTATTGTGATTGACTATGATTCCACTTCCGCGTACATTCAGACAAGCGCCTTCGGGATTATCGTGGATACTGAGACAACATATAATCTGTATATCGAGGATGGTCTGAGGAAGATGTCCTTTACAACAACATCGGAAAGCAGCCTTGCAGAGAGTGTGCTGTTCGATAACCCCAATCCCGGCGAAGGAGACGCATTTATATTGACTGAGATCTAGGAGGTCCTCTATTGGTAGCGGATCCTGGCAAGAAGACACTTATAATCGTTGAGTCGCCGACAAAAGCCCGTACAATCGGCAGGTATCTTCCACCGACGTGTACGGTGATGGCTTCGCGCGGACATGTTGTGGAGCTGGCTCCTGAGCCGAAGAACAGCAGATTCGGTGTTGATATCGATCATGGGTATGAGCTTGAGTATCAGATCGAGGATGACAAGAAGAAGATTCTTGAGGATCTGAGGAAGGCTCTCAAGGATAAAGAGCAGCTTGTGCTTGCAACTGATGAAGACCGGGAAGGCGAGTCCATATCCTGGCATCTGTATAATCAGCTGAAGCCCAAGTGCCCTGTATTCCGCATGGTTTTCCATGAGATCACAAAGCAGGCGATAACCAATGCATTCTCATCATGCCGTGAGATTGACATGGATCTCGTCCATGCACAGGAAGCACGCCGTGCTGTCGACCGCCTGCAGGGCTATGGTATTTCCCCTATAATCAGCAGAAAGCTAGGAGGAAAGTATTCTGCAGGACGTGTCCAGTCTCCCGGACTGAAGCTTATTGTGGAGCGGGAGAAAACCAGAAGGCTTTTTGCCTCTTCTGATTATTCGTCCGTTGAGGCATTGCTTACATCGGAAGGCTCGTCGTTTCCTGCAACGCTTACCCGTGTTGATGATACAATGGTGGCTTCATCCAAGAGCTTTGATAGTGAGACTGGAAAGCTCAAGGATGGCGTTAAGGTTCTTTCCCATGATGAAGCTGAGGAGATAGCACGGGAACTTGAGGGTTCGGAAGTGAAGATCGAGAGCATCGCATACAGGGATCTGAGGCAGAGCCCGGCGAAGCCATTCACTACATCGACTCTTCAGCAGGATGCATCCAGAAAGCTCCGCAAAGGCGTCAAGGAGATCATGGCAATTGCCCAGATACTCTACGAGAATGGTTTCATCACATATATGCGTACCGATTCTCCCACGCTCTCCCAGGAATGCATCAATGCATCACGCCTGCAGGTTGAGGAGATGTTCGGGCACGATTACCTTTCATACAAACCACGCAATTACAAGGCAACCGGAGGAAATGCCCAGGAAGCGCATGAGGCTATCAGGCCCGCAGGCGACAGATTCCGCCGTCCAGAGGAGACAGGGCTGGAAGGCGATCAGCTCAAGCTCTATACAATCATCTGGAGACGTACGCTTGCTACTCAGATGAGGGAGGCTGAGAAGAGCTCTGTGACTGCTGTCTTCCGTTCTGGACGCTATACGCTCTCTGCGTCGGGGACATCCGTGAAGTTCCCCGGATTCCTTAAGCTATATGAAGTGGCGAAGGATACAGAGGAAGAAGAGGGCGAAGAGGGAATCCTGCCATCCCTTGATCCTGAGAACAGTATCGTTACCTGCAGCAGTGCAGATGTGAAGGCGCATACAACAGAACCCCCTGCAAGATATAATGAGGCAACGCTTGTCCAGAAACTTGAAGGTGAAGGAATAGGACGTCCGTCCACTTATGCCACCATCATTTCTACCTTGATTGACCGTAAATATGTAATCAGGAAGAATCAGCAGCTTGTTCCTACGTTCACAGGCTTTTTTGTCGATTCATTCCTAGAGAGCATGTTCCCTGTGTATATCGGGTATGGATTCACATCAGAGATGGAGTCAGGGCTTGATAAGATTGCAGAGGGCAAGGAATCAAAGCAGACGTTCCTTGATGATTTCTGGCGTGGAAGGAATGAATTCCCGGGTCTTGAGAAGGATCTTGCCAATGTAACGATGAATGCAAGGCGCTCCGAGGTGAAGAACCTTACTCTTTCAGGGCTTTCATATAAATTCGAGTCAGAGGGTGGTATATCTGTATCTTATTCGATAAAGACGGGTAAATTCGGGCCTTATCTTTCTTCTGATTCATTCAATGCGGAGACAGGCAAGGATCGGATGGCCTCAATTGATCAGGCAAGATACTTTCCCGGAACGTTCACCGATGGTGATGCAAAGGACATTCTCTTCCCACCGCAGAATGAGCAGGTTCCTGTTGTTGATGATATCTATGTATTCAATGGCAGATACGGAGAGTACTTCAAGCGTGAAAGCGATGGAAAGATTGTCAACACTGCACGCAGGAAGAGCGCATCATCATATACACCGGAGATGATCAGGCTTCTGTTTACCCTGCCGAAATCGATAGGAAAGGATAAGGAGGGCAATGATGTCATGCTTATCTCAGGGCCTTATGGCATATATGCCCAGTATAAGGGACAGAATATCACAGTGCCCGATCCTCTTTCTGCGGATGCTTCGAAGATAATAGAGAACGCAGAGGCCGTTGCCGGCGGTGCCTCGAAGAATCTCATCAGAAAGTTCGATGATCTTGACGGTAAGCCTCTGGAGATGCTCAGCGGGCGCTATGGCGCATATATAAAGTGGGGTGATCTCAACTGTGCGATGACTGCATCTGACAGGCGCAGCCCTGAAGGAATTGATCAGGAGAGGGCTGAGGAGATTGCAAGAGCAGCAGCTGCTAAGCCGCCTGTAGAGAAGAAGCGAAGGACATACAGAAGAAAAGCCTGAGGGGCTATTCCATGCTTTGAAGAACAGGATTTCTTATCATTATCAGGAATGCAGATAGGAGCAGGAGGGGGGAAATGAGTATTGCTTTCTCTCCAAGTAGGGGAATCATAATGCTTCCGACAGCCGCCCCAATGGCGAAGACAGCTATGACGAGAAAGTATCTCATAGCGGCCTCCAGATTCTCCTTCTGGCCTTCCTGAAGGAACAGCATCAGGTGCTCTGTGCCACCTCTGAGATTTCCAATGCACATCGTGCTTGCATAGCTTGTTCCTCTGACTGTCCTGAATGACTGCACCTGCATCGCGCATGATGCAGATATAAGGGCATTGGCAATATGGTCATTGGAGATGAAAGCCGATGCGGCAAGGAGCAGAATCTCTGCAACTAGGACATACTGTCTCCAGTGTATTGCCTTAGGGCTTTTCCCGCATAGTTTCCTGATTATGCAGGCTACCGCTATTCCGATTATGAATGAAGCAATCGGGATGGTATAAGAAAGGACAGCACCCCATTCTCCTTCTGCAGCCGAGACTGCAAGAAGGACTATATTGCCCGTCTGGGCGTTGGCGAACACATGGCCTTTCTCAAGATATGAATATGCATCCTGAAGCCCTCCGGATATTGTCAGCAAGACCATTACCGGAAGGCTTTCGGATGGTAGATCAGTGCTGGATATTCTTCGCATCCTCAAGCACTGAATCGGTGTTCGACTTCCTGACTTTACATGGCTTTATGTGCCAGATTTCCTCTGCGTATTCCTTGATGGTCCTGTCAGATGAGAACTTCGCGGATCCTGCGATATTGAGAATCGCTTTCCTGTTCCATCCGGCTCTGTCATCTCTGTACAGCGATGTAGCTTCTTCATGGACATCGTGGTACATCCTGAGGTCTGCGAAGAGGAAGTATCTGTCACCATAATCGAAGAGTGTCTTCCTGAGGTTCTCGAAGATGTTCGGCTCATTGATTGAGAAGTAGCCTGAATCAACAAGCGCCACCATGCTGCGGATTTCCTCATCTGCATCAACCCATTCCCTTGGCCTATATGAGAGCTGGAGCTTGTTTATCTCCTCCTCTGTGTGACCGAAGATGAAGATGTTCTCTCTTCCGACTTCCTCTGCCATCTCCACATTCGCTCCATCAAGCGTTCCGATTGTGAGAGCACCATTTGCCATGAACTTCATATTGCCTGTGCCGGACGCCTCTGTTCCTGCGGTGGATATCTGCTCGGAGATGTTCGCGGCAGGAATCACCGCCTCCGCCATGGTCACCCTGTAATCTGGCATGAAATGCACGGCAAGCTTCTTGCTTACTCTGCTGTCGGATGCAATGACTTTTGCGATGTTATTTATGAACTTGATGATGAGCTTTGCATTCACATAGCCTGGTGCGGCTTTGCCTCCGAAGAGGAATGTTGTCGGCGGGAATGCATCGAGATATGCCTGATCATGCCTCATCCTGTTATAGATCATCAGGATATTGAGAGCATTGAGAAGCTGTCTCTTGTACTCATGGATCCTCTTTACCTGCACATCGATAAGGGTGTCGGTATTCAGGATGAAGCCGGAATCCTTTTTCAAAAATGAAGCAGCAGTAAGCTTGCAGTTCTCCTTGATTCTGCCGAAGTCCTCGACGAAGCCCGCATCATCTGCAAATGGAGCAAGCTTTCTGATCTCATCATAGTCTGTGATCCACTTGTTGCCGATCGCCTCTGTGATGAGCTTTGCCAGTCCTGGGTTGGCATCAAGAAGCCATCTTCTCTGCGTGATTCCATTTGTCTTGTTGTTGAAGCGCTCCGGGAAGATGAGATTGAACTCAGGGAACATCTCTCTCTTGAGAAGCTCTGAGTGCAATGCTGCGACTCCATTCGTTGAGTGTGATCCTATGATGGAAAGATTCGCCATCCTGACCATCTTCGGGTTCGATTCCTCGATGATCGATACACGGCTTATCTTATCGCCCTGCATTGGGAAGAATGATACTGCGTGATCGAGGAAGCGCTGGTTGATCTCGAAAATGATCTGCATGTGGCGTGGAAGGAGCTTCTGCAGCATCGGCAGTGACCACTTCTCGAGCGCTTCCGGCATGAGTGTGTGGTTTGTATAGCCCATTGTCTTCACTGTGATGTCCCATGCTTCATCCCATCCGAGCCCTTCCTTGTCAATGAGAATGCGCATAAGCTCAGGGATAGCAAGTGATGGGTGGGTGTCATTGAGCTGTATCGCAGCTTCTTCTGGGAATGAGGACCACTTGTATCCTGCATGCCTCTTGAAGCGGCGGATGATATCCTGCAGCGAGCATGAAACGAAGAAATACTGCTGCTTGAGCCTGAGCTCCTTTCCCATATAGAGAGTATCATTCGGATAGAGAACCTGAGAGAGTGTCTCAGCGTTGATCTTGTTCCTGACTGCCTCTGTATAATCTCCGGAGTTGAATTCCTCAAATGAGAACTCATCAGGAGACTGCGCTGACCACAGACGAAGTGTGTTGACAGTCTTTCCGCCGTATCCGACTATCGGGGTGTCATAAGCGATGCCATTGATTGTCTCGTCAGGCACCCATGTGAAGATATCCCGGCCATTTTCCCTGCTTTTCCTGACTTCTCCTCCGAAGAGTACAGGATAGATAAGATCTGGTCTTTTGATTTCCCAGGGATTCCCATCCTTCAGCCAGTTATCAGGGGTTTCTACCTGCCAGCCATTCTTTATCTGCTGACGGAAGATTCCGTAGTTGTATCTGATTCCATAGCCATAAGCTGGAAGCTCAAGCGTCGCAAGAGAGTCCAGGAAGCATGCTGCAAGGCGGCCAAGACCTCCGTTTCCAAGTCCTGCATCGGGTTCAACGTCCGCAAGCTTCTCATATTCATATCCAAGAGATGAAAGCGCCTCCTTCACCCCTTTCTCAAGTCCCATATTGATGATGTTGTTGGTCATCGCCCTTCCCATCAGGAACTCAAGCGAAAGGTAATATACTCTTTTTGAGTGCTTTGCTCTCTGTGTTTTCCTTGACAGATCCCACTGGTGGATGATCCTGTCCCTTATTGCATAGGCCAGAGCCTGATAGCGGCCCTCCGCTGTTGTATGGTAGACATCCGCATCGAGCGAATACTTGAGCTGTTCGGCAAAATCCTGGGCAATAGCCTTGGCATTGGTACCGAAACGGGTATTCTCTGTCTTATCAGCCATAATCTTCCCCTCTGAAACTTAATAATCCGGATATTATAGTAGATAAATTCCAGCAAGATATTCAATAAGCTGGGTTGTTGTGATATTCCTTATGGATGATATTACTCTGCAGGAGACAGACATGCTGGATATCATCATACGGGCATCATATTTCATTCTGATGATAGTCATAGCTTATGCTTTGAAGAAAATAGGTGTCCTGTCAAAAGAAGATGGTGTTGCTCTTGCTCGTGTTGTACTGAATCTTACGCTTCCATGTGCTATTCTCGTGAGTTTCCGTTCATTCGTATTTGAATGGAATTATATGATGATCCCGGCTCTTTCCTTTGCGGCAAATGTCTTGATGGTGATCATAGGCTTCATGATGACCAGACGAAGCAGTCGTGATGACAGGATTTTCTACATGATGGAGCTTCCTGCATACAACATAGGGAATTTCACGCTTCCATTCGTTTCCGGAATCCTTGGAGCATCGGGCGTTGTTGCATCATGCCTTTTCGATCTGGGAAACTCCCCGATGTGCCTTGCCCTGAATTTCGCTATAACGCAGGCCGTTGTGGGGCAGGCTGCATCCCGCAGGCTTTCCCGCTCTTTGCTGACTGTGTTCACCAAGCCCGCATTCGATACATATGTCCTTATGATGGTTCTTTCCGGGCTGTCGATAAGCCTGCCTGATAAGGTATTCGAGTTTGCCGGTCTTATCAGTCCGGCAAATGGGCCGCTTGCGATGATAATGATAGGACTGATGCTTGAATTCAGCCCTGACAGATCAAAGCTGAAGGAAGTAGCGCTTGTGAATGTGCTCCGGTTGCTTCTCGCTGTCGTTATAGCATTCCTGTTCTTCAGATATGCGCCATTCTCATATGAGGTGAGGAAGGCCGTTGCCATAACTGCATTTGCCCCTATCAGCTCTGCCAGCCCTGCTTTCGTATCAGAACTTAAAGGGGATGTGGAGCTTGTAGGCTTTGCCTCCACCGTATCCATAATAGCCGCTCTTATCCTGATGCCTTTCCTGTTCGCTCTTCTCTGATTCTGTTGATTTGCTTTGCCTCTTCTGATATCTTACCTTGCCGGGGAAAGAAATGAACAGGAATCTATCAGAGGGCAATCCAGCAGGTGTTCTTATCCGTTTTGCCCTGCCTCTTCTCGGATCAATGCTCTTCCAGCAGCTGTACAATATCGCAGATAGCTTCGTTGCTGGACGGTTCATAGGGGAAAATGCACTTGCCGCAGTAGGCAATTCCTATGAGATCACCCTGATATTCATTGCATTCGCATTCGGATGCAATATGGGAGCAAGCGTCCTTGTATCGCAATACTACGGGGCGGGCAGACTGAAGGAGATGAGAAGTGCCATAACAACTTCCGCTATCTCCGTAGGGGTCCTTGCTATTGTGCTGACCGCTCTGGGCATGATTTTCACAGATCCTCTTCTTTGCATTATCAATACACCAGAGGAAATCATGGCAGATAGCGCTATCTATCTTGATATCTATATTCTGGGTCTGCTGTTTCTGTTCTTCTATAATCTGGCAACGGGAATATTCACGGCCATGGGTGACAGCAGGACCCCTTTCATATTCCTTGCGGCATCAAGCACAGCCAATATCTTTGCCGATATACTCTTTGTCACTGCGTTCGGAATGGGCGTTGATGGAGTTGCCTGGGCAACATTCATCTGCCAGGGAATCTCATGCGTTGCAGCATGCATAGCCATATTCAGACGGCTGAAGGCGACGGTGCCGCTTTCCGATGCTCCTCTTTTTGACGTCCGGATCTTCCGGCGCTTCCTTATTGTCGCTATTCCTTCAATCCTCCAGCAGAGCTTCGTCAGCGTAGGGAATATAATTGTCCAGTCAGTCGTGAACAGCTTCGGCGCTTCTGTCATTGCAGGTTATTCTGCAGCCATAAAGCTCAACAATATGGTCGTAACCAGCATAACCACTCTTGGGAATGCTGTTTCATCATTTTCTGCACAGAATATCGGGGCAGGGGATTTCGGCCGTGCAAAGCAGGGCTTCAGGATAGGAGTTGCAATGACATATGCATTCTGCGTTCCTGTAGTCATTCTTTTCTTTTTCTTTTCGCGTACTGTCCTTCTTATGTTCCTTGATGATGGAGGCTCGGAAGCGGCAAAAAGCGGAATGGCATTCCTGCGGATTGTATCGCCATTCTACTTTGCCGTATCGCTTAAGATCATCTCGGATGCTGTCATCAGAGGAGCTGGGGATATGACTCCTTTCATGATATCCACATTCTCGGATCTCATACTCAGGGCAGGTCTTGCTATAGTATTCTCATCTTTCTTTGGGTCAGTGGGAATCTGGCTTAGCTGGCCTGTCGGATGGGCTGCAGGAACTATCGTTTCCCTTGTATTCCTCAGATCCGGGCATTGGATCAGATATGCTCAGCGATACCGTATATAGTGTTACAATAGAAGCAATGGAGGAGTTTTATGAGAAGAACTCTGTTTGCTGCAGCACTGGCGCTATCCATCTGTGCCGTCCCTGTGTGGGCTAACTGCACAAGTTTCGTATGGGAGAACCAGGATGGTTCCCTGCATTTCCTTGGCCGTACATATGATATGTTCGGAGATCTAAGCGGAAACAGGATTTCCGTCGCAGGACGCGGATATGAAATGAACCTGTCGCTGGATGGCTCACGGACCGAGAAGATGGATTATGGATTTGCAGGTATATCGGTTATAGGACTTGCTTCACCTATAATCGTTGATGGTATAAACGAGAAAGGACTCATGGGAGCTCTTCTTAATTTCCCTGGATATGGCCATTTCAATACACAGAAGGATGAAAGCCATACCGATATCCATCCCGCATTCTTCGTAGGATACCTGCTTGGCACCTGCTCAAGCGTGGAGGAGGTCGCAGAGAAGGTAAAGACCCTGAATCTTACCGATGAGCTTGTATATGGTTCACTCATGTCCGTTCACTATATATTCTCCGATAGTACCGGTGAGGCGATAATAATCGAGCCGGATGAAGATGGCATAACAGTTCACCGGAATACAATCGGCGTTATGGCAAATGCTCCTGGATATGACTGGCAGAAGACCAATCTCAAGAACTATGTATCGATATCGAATATCGATCCGCCTCCCCGTACTATCGCAGGTGAGCAGTTCTCTGCTTTCGGCAGCGGGACAGGTGGAAGCTTCGGCCTTCCCGGAGGATATTCATCTCCAGCCCGCTTCGTCAGGATGGCATTCATGAAGGAATTCGCTCCTAAGGGAACTGATGAGATGGATTCGGTGACCAGGATGTTCAATTCATTCGGAGTCGTATACATCCCTGATGGGATCCTCAGAAAGTCCGCTGACAGCCCGGATTGCGAACAGACTCTGTGCACAAGCGTGATGTGCTCCGAGTCGCTTATGTACTATTTCTCTCCATATACAGACAGGAGGATAAGCGCAATCCATATCCCCGATGCCATCGAGAAAGCAGGAAACGGAAAGCTTATGTATATAGATATTCCAGCTGAACAGGATGTGAACAGGCTGATCTGACTTAACATGCGGGCAGATGATGATTTATCATCAGCCCATGGTCTTTACTGATTTCGGCAATAAGCTTTCACAGCATTCTGGCATCCTTCAGCTGATGGATGATATAGCGAAGCCCCTTCCAGGCGATGTGGTTGCCCATCCGCTTGGAGGAGGCAATCCTGCACGTGTGCCTGAGGTGGAAAGGGCATACAGGGCAGAACTTGAGAGAATACTCCGTGATGGAGATAGATTCGAGGATGTGCTTGCCCATTACGATTCTCCGCAGGGACGTGTGGAGTTTCTGGAGATAGCTGCTGCATTCTTCTGCAAGGAGTATGGATGGCCGCTGACAATGGAGAATATTGCTCTGACAAATGGCAGTCAGAGTGCCATGTTCTACCTTTTCAATCTTTTTTCAGGAACATGCAATGGAAAGAAGCGCACGCTTCTCTTTCCGCTTATGCCTGAGTATATCGGGTATGCGGATCAAGGTATCGAGGAAGGGACTTTCGTCAGCGTGCCGTCCATTGTGGAGTACTTTGATGACAGAACTTTCAAGTACAGGATGGATCTTGATGCGGTTGCTGATTATCTTGCATCCCACCATGAAGTCGGAGCTATGTGTGTCTCGCGTCCTACCAATCCCAGCGGGAATGTTCTGACAGACAGTGAGATCCACGGCCTTTCAGACCTTGCCCATAAATATTCGATTCCGCTTATTATCGATAATGCATATGGTCTTCCATTTCCTGATATCGTGTTCACCGATGAAGCGGAACCTATATGGAATGAGGATATCATTCTGTCAATGAGCCTTTCGAAGATTGGACTTCCTTCCATAAGAACAGGTATAGTCATAGCTAGGAAGGAGATTATAAGCGCTGTCGGGAACATCAATGCAATTGCAGCCCTGGCAACGGGCTCTATCGGGCCTGTGCTTGCAGGAGATCTTCTCTCATCCGGCAGACTGACAGAGCTTGCTGCCTCTGTTGTGCGTCCATTCTATGAAGAAAAAGCAATGAATGCTGTTTCATGGATAAGGAAGTATTTTGACGGAACGGATTTCTTCATCCATCGTCCTGAAGGTTCTATATTCCTATGGCTTTATCTTCCGGCCCTCCGGATTCCAGCACTGGAATTCTATTCTGTACTGATGGAAGAAGGCGTTGTGACAGTTCCGGGGGAGTATTTCTTCTTCGGAAGCGATGATGTGAAGAATCATCCCCATTATGATAAGTGTCTTCGCATAAACTATTCTGGAGATGAGCATCTTACAGAGGATGGCATCAGGATAATCGGGGAGAAGTACAGGTCATATTCGCTGTAGCAGAGGAAACTGCTCTGCTTTATAATCTTAAGCATGGAAAACAAGAGAAGAACAGGAATACTTCTGCATATAACATCCCTGCCATCGGAATATGGTGTCGGGGATCTTGGTGATAATGCCTATCGTTTTGCCGATGCGCTTCATGATAATGGGGTAACGCTGTGGCAGCTGCTCCCGCTCGGGCCTACAGGGTATGGAGACAGTCCATATGCTGTAAGATCAGCATTTGCTGGAAATGAGCTTATGATATCCCCCCGACAGCTTTATAAGGAGGGCTTTCTCGAGGTTGAGGATGTGATGAAGAAAGCGAAAGCGTCCGAACGGGTAGATTACGGCGCTGCTAAATCACTTAAGATGCCGATGCTCAGGAAAGCTGCTGAGGCGCTCCTCTCTTCCCATGGAGAAGATAGGGAAGAATATGAGGAATTCAGGAAGAAAGAGGGCTGGTGGCTTGAGGATTATGCGCTCTTCCAGTCGCTTATCGACCGCTATAATGATTCCAGATGGTTCTTAGCGTGGCCTGAAGAACTCAGGAACCGGCATGCTGCTGCACTTGATGATGCAAGAACGGAGCTGAAGCATGAAATCGATGTCTACGCAGCACTGCAGTACTTTTTCAGAAAGCAGTACATGAAGCTCAAGGAGTATGCGAACAGTCTCTCGATAAAGATCATCGGGGATATCCCGATATTCATAGCTCCTGATTCATCAGATGCCTGGGCTGAGCGGAAACTGCTTAAAATCGATGAGAATGGACAGCAGGAGGCATCATCGGGCGTTCCACCTGATGCGTTCAGCTCTACCGGACAGCTCTGGGGCAATCCTCTCTACAGATGGGAGGAGCATGAGAAGACCGGCTTTGAGTGGTGGATCAGAAGATTCAGCGAGAACTTCCGGCTCTTTGATATTGTCCGTGTTGATCATTTCAGAGGTTTTGAAGCCTGCTGGGAAGTCCCTGCAGGGGAACCGACTGCTGAGAATGGGAAATGGGTCAAAAGCCCGGGGCAGAAGCTTTTTGATGCGGTCCGTCATGCTCTTGGTGATGATCTTCCGATAATAGCAGAGGATCTTGGCGTCATTACTCCTGAAGTCGAGAAGCTGAGGGATGAGAACAACTTCCCAGGGATGAAGATCCTGCAGTTTGCATTTGGTTTTGATGATGGCAGGTGGCAGACGGATAATCCCTATCTTCCGCATAATTTCACTCCGGTATCCGTGGCATATACAGGTACTCATGATAATGATACGACTGCGGGGTGGTATTCCGGACTTGATGATGGCATGAAGGATTATGTAAGGAGATACTTCGAGTGCTCTGACAGTGAGGTCGTATGGCGTATGATACGTACTCTCCTTGGGTCGGTGGCCCGGTATGCGATAATCCCTATGCAGGATGTACTGTCACTTGGATCGGAAGCAAGGATGAATGTGCCGTCGACATGCGGATCATCCAACTGGTCGTGGAAGATGAGGCTTGAGGATCTTGCTTCTCCATCTCTGACCGGCCTCAAGTACTACTCGGAGATCTATGGCAGGTTATGAATATAATCCTTCTTTCCGCAAATGAGACCTTCATTCCTTCTTCTGATGAGAGAGCCAGGCATATAAGGAAAGTGCTTCATATGGGAAAAGGGGATTCTTTCCGTGCAGGTATCATAAACGGGAAGATCGGAACGGCGATGATAACCTCGGATGGAGAGGATGGCATAGCAATTGCTTTCAGAGAAGAGGAGGATGGTTCTGCTCTATATCCTTTAACGCTCATTGTGGCACAAGTAAGACCGATATGCATGAGGAGGATTCTGAGAGAGGCTGTATCGATCGGAGTGGGCCGCATGATACTCCCTGTATCTGATCTGGGAGAGAAAAGCTATCTTTCTGCTTCGCTTTACCGGGATGGGGAGTATAAGGGAATACTGCTCGATGGGGCAATGCAGTCCGGACAGACCGGAGTAAGCGATACAAGTCTTGCCGGGAGTGTTGAAGAAGCAATCTCCATGCTTCCGCCTTCTTCCCACCGCATTCTTCTTGATAACACCCTCTCTGCTGTGGCATTATCTTCGATGGATCTAAAGGATGAAAGCGTTGTCCTGGCAATCGGTCCGGAGCGGGGCTGGTCTGACAGGGAGCGGAAGCTATTTATGGACTCTGGATTTGAGCCTGCCCTTCTTGGAAGTAGAATACTCAGGACAGAGACAGCAGTGCCTGCCGCATCTGCCATTGCGCTTTCCCGTATGGGATATATTTAGGAGGCTTTTATGCATTGCATAGTACCGGAAGCTGAGGAAATCCTGGATAAGGAATTCCCTGTTCTTGACCATGGATTTGTCCGTCTTGTCGATTATCTTGGATCCGATCAGAGGATCGTACAGTCCGCGCGTGTCAGCTATGGGGAGGGAACAAAGACCTACAGACAGGATAAAGGCCTTATAAACTACCTTCTGAGGAATGACCATACATCTCCTTTTGAGCAGGTTGTTTTCACATTCCATGTGAAGATGCCGATATTCGTTGCACGGCAGTGGACGAGGCACCGCACTGCGCGCATGAATGAGATCTCTGGAAGATACTCAGTGATGAAGGATGAGTGCTATATCCCGGCACCTGAGAATATTGCTCTTCAGAGCGAGGATAATAAGCAGGGCAGGAAGAATGAGCCGGTATCCGAGGATGTTGCTGCACGCGTCAGGGCTATCATGGAGGAGGATTCGGAGAGGGCTTTCGCGAATTACCATGAGCTTCTTGATATGGGGATAGCCAGAGAGATATCCCGTATAGACCTTCCTCTCTCGCTCTATACTGAGTTCTATTGGCAGATAGATCTCCATAACCTCTTCCACTTTCTTGCGCTCCGCCTTGATAGCCATGCCCAGTATGAGATCAGGCAGTATGGAATCGTGATGCTCGGGATAGTGAAGAAGGTCTGCCCTATTGCCGCGGAGGCTTTTGAGAACCATAAGCTTAAGGGCAGGAGCTTCTCCGGCAGGGAGGTCGATGCGATAAAGGCAATGCTTCGCGGAGAAGAATGTCCGCTTGATAAGAGAGAGAAGGAGCTATTTGAAGAGAAGCTCAGATAGGAAGTTCCGGATTATAGGGACTATCTTATCTGGATCAAGAATATATGACTCATGGCTTTCCCCTTCGAGAATGGTCAGTCTGCTTCCTTTTATTGATTTATGGAGGAACTCGGTGTCCTCCTTTTTTATCATGTCCTTGCTCCCCGCAGTGATGAGGACGGGGACGTTTATCCTTCCCAGTTTCTCTGCTGTCATATCAGGTTCATAGAGCATTACGGCAAGCTTCGGGTCTTTTGTCGATCTGTACATCCTGTCAAATCCGAATCTGTAGAGGGTCTTGATGCCTTTAGGATTGGAATTGGCTCCGCTTGCAATGACAGCTGCAGGAATCTCCGGATGGGTGTATGCCAGCATAAGCGCGGTTATTCCGCCGTCGGAGAATCCGAATATCGCAGGATGGCTGATGCCAAGGCCTGTGATGAATGCATATAGATCCTCCGTCATATCGCTATAGTGGTATTCATGGACAGGAGAGCTCTTTCCATGCCCTCGTGTATCAATTGCATAGACTTTGAATAGTTCCTCAAGCTTCTCAATTGCCTTTGAGAATATTGAAATATCCTCCCCGTTCCCGTGGAGCATGATCAGAGGATATCCATTGCCATATATTTCATAATGGAGGGTTATCTTGCCATGAGTGAAGTACATGGGCTTATTATACAATATGCAAATGCTGTCTGGATTCTGTATCCGGTGCGCTTTTGATGATATTGGAGCAATACCGGATATAATAGCCATATGGATGATAGAACAATAAGGATCATTACCACAGGCGGAACATTCGATAAGCAGTATGATGCAGTCCGCGGAGAGCTCATATTCCGTGAGAGCCAGCTTCCTCGGATCCTCAATCAGGCGCGTGTGACTCTCCCCGTCCACCTGGACTCTCTTCTGGCAGTGGACAGTCTTGTAATGACAGAGGAGGAGCGCCGGCGCATTGCGCTTAATGCCCTTTCTTCAGTTGAGCGTATGGTTGTCATAGTCCATGGAACAGATACCATGGTGAAGAGTGCGATGTTGCTCGAGAGCATGAAAGCGGTGAATGACGGTCATGTCTTTGTCTTTACAGGAGCCATGATTCCTTATTCTCTTGAGAACAGTGATGCCGTATTCAATCTTGGATGTGCTTTGTCATTTGTCCAGACAGCCAGCCCAGGAGTATACATAACTATGGGCGGAAGGCTGTATGATGCCTCGAATGTCAGAAAGAACAAGGAGAAGGGGATTTTTGAGGCTCTTTCCTGATATCTCTCAATGATATATGGAATTGCAATATAAGTCAGCAGCGCTTATTAATAAGGATGTCGCGCTTACGCATGTAATTTTTCTTCATATCAAGCTCAAACTCCTTATCGCATCCGTATTCTCTGCCCAGTACTGGGCGCCATAGTGATGGATCTTCCATGCAGAGATAGAAGAATACGCCTTTTCTGATGCTTTCAGGAAAGGAGGAATATACATGGGAGAACATCTTCTTCTTTATATCCAGAGGGTATGAGAACTTGCCGGCAGCCGGCGTGAGATCCATTTCGAGTATCCTGCTTTCCTCTCCACGCATCCGGAGGTGCTTAAGCACAGATTTCGTGAATGTGAGCGTTCCTATGCTGATTGCATAGAGGTCTTCAGGAGCGAATGCTGATGATACCTTGCTGGCAACGCCTTCGTATTCATCTTCCCAGCCTTTGAAATAGACCATCGGATGGATATGGAAGCCGACAAGGTTGCCATTGTCGCGGCATCTCATAGCATTCTCTATCCTGCCGTCAAGAGACGCTGTCAGGTGCTCTTCCTTTTCGATTATGGTTGGCGCATTGAGGCTCCAGGAGAAGAACATATTCGCAGGATACTTTCTGCTGAATACATTCCTTGCGCTCTTTGATTTGAGTTCTATTATGATATCCGGATGCTTCTGGGCAAATGCAATAAGACCTGAAAGCGTACCATAGTCGTCGCCAAGCAGTATTGAGTCCGAAGCCTGTCCCGTTCCGATATGCCATACATCATCCTCAGCCTCGAGAGCAAGCAGCTTTTCCTTTATATTGCTTATTGCATGTATCTCATTCTCAGCATAAAAAGCCTGCACAGAGCAGTATGAGCAGGAAAATGCGCATTGCTCTATGACATCAAGGGTTCTCAGCTTGCAGCATCGGGTCTTCTCTCCGTCTACCGGGCATGGGCATCTGCTGAGCACAAGCGCTTTATCGGGTTCTGTTACCTTGCTCTTCGGGCGTGGGTGAATAGAGGGGAAGAACGATGAGTAATCGGTCTCGGATGCTCTTAGGCTATGCATGCTTTCCCGCATTGCTTTCATATATCTGTCACCATTTCGTCCGTCACTGTATTCTGCAATGCTCTCATGGCGGAAGCTTCCGGCAAATGATGGTTCCTTCCACTGCCGGAGATCTGCCTCTTCCTTTATGATCTCAAGCTTCTGGCTCTCCGTGAAATGGTATCTGGAGAAGAGATCGTCTAATGTCTTCTTCAATGAATCCGGCAATGTACTGAATATTTCCTCTGCAGCTTTCACAGGGAAAGTATAGATTGCAGAAAAAACTCTGTATAGCTATCTTATGTATATGTCCGAGAAGGCCAGAGAGATTGCGAGATCGCTTCCAGATAATCCTGGGTGCTACCTTATGAAGAACAAGGAAGGCACTATCATATATGTAGGCAAGGCAAAGAACCTGAAGCGCCGTGTCTCCTCCTATTTCCTTCCAAACCGCAATGCCAAGACTGCGGCTCTTGTTGAGAAGATAGAGGATATAGAGTTCGTTATCACAGGAAATGAATATGAGGCTCTTGTCCTTGAGAATAATCTCATAAAGAAATACAACCCTCATTACAACATACTTCTGAAGGATGGAAAGAGCTATCCTGTCATCCGTATAACCAATGAGGATTTCCCTCATATCTTCAAGACAAGGCGTGTGATAAAGGATGGTTCCAGATATTTCGGGCCTTATCCTGATGGCATGAGGCTCGATGCATATCTCAAGATGGTCGAGGACAACTATCCTCTCCGCCATTGCCAGGGGACGCTGAAGATGAGAAAGACTCCATGCCTTTATTATCATATCCATAAGTGCTCAGGCCCTTGCATCGGTGCTATCGGCAAGAAGGACTATATGGCATATGTGAAAGAAGTGGAGGACTTTCTTTCCGGAGATGATTCCTCAATCATAAAGCAGGTTGAGAAAGAGATGAATAAAGCTGCAAGGGAGCTGGATTTCGAAACTGCTGCCAGAAAGCGTGATCAGCTTAAGGCTCTTACTGTAATGCAGAAGAATCAGATGGTGGAGGATTTCTCCGCAGACAGCCGTGATTATGCTGCTATTGAGATGCGTAGCTATCTCTGCACTATCTCCTTGATGCAGTTCAGGGGCGGGCGCCTTATCGGAAGAGCACTGTACAGGGCTGAGTGCCTTTCCGATGAGACTGAGACACTGCTGTCCTTCCTCATCCAGTACTACAGCGATGGCGATAGTCTTCCGAACGAGATCTTCGTTTCATGTGAGATCGATACAGATCTGCTTGCTTCCTACTTCAGGAATGAGCTCTGTTCTGGAGTCTATGTTTCAGTGCCAAAGGATGGAAAGCATTACAGGATACTGCGGATGGCTGCGGAGAATGCTTCCAGGGATGTGGAGAAAAGGCTTCGAGAAGTCGATAACACTCCTGCTCTGGAAAAGCTGCAGAACGAGCTTGGACTTGATACGGTACCTCTTCACATCGAAGGCTTTGATATAGCTCAGTTATCTGGGAAATATACAGTTGCATCATTGATAGTATTCCGAAATGGGAATCCTTCAAATAAAGAATATAGGCATTTTTCCATTAAATCACTTGAAGGGAAGATCGATGATTTCCAGTCGATGAGAGAGGCTGTAGGCCGGCGTTATCAGCGGCTATTGAATGAAGGTGCTCCAATGCCTGATCTTCTTATGGTCGATGGCGGAAAAGGGCAGGTGAGTGCGGCTCTCGATTCGCTTTCAGCTCTCGGCCTTGATTTTCCTGTTGTTGGACTTGCCAAAGAGCATGAGGAGATAGTTTTCCCAGACGATAGGCCATCTCTCTTTCTTGACCACAGCGATCCAGGTCTCCGTGTGCTTATTGCAGTCAGGGATGAATGCCACAGATTCGCGACATCGTTCAATCAGAGGATGCGAAGCCGTGATGCATCATTTTCGCTGCTTGAATCAATAGATGGAATAGGTCCGGAGAGAGCAAAGAGGATCATGCAGACATATGGATCGGTGGAGACGATTCTGCCCCTGGCCCCTGAGGAGCTTGCAAAGGGGGCGAAGATCCCTGTCTCTGTTGCAGAACGGGTGCTCCATAAGCTTAATTTCTGATCTACAATTCTATCCTGTGCAGAAAAGCACTGAATATCAGATGATCGTGCCAAGCTCGTTTTCTGGGAGATCGATTCCCGTTTCCTTTCCTTTGTATCGGATTATCGTATAGAGAATATCTGTGAATATAAGCATATGCATGTCTGTAGCTGTATTCTTGATAGTGCCATCCATCTTTCCCAGATAGCTTACGATCCTGGAGGAATCCTCAAGCGAATAGATGGACATTGCCTTGGCGAATACAGTCTTCTCCCTCGCCTTAAGACCTTTCTGGGAGAAAGCGGCGGGGTAGGGAGAAAGGCTTGATGCTTCTTTTGCGATCATATCCATGCTGAAGCCCTGCTTTCTCATCTGGAGGCAGCTTTCCAGCAGCCTGAACCGCTGGGTAATCACATTGAAAGCACGCACTGATGCATAGGAATCCGTCTCTTCCAATGTCTTCATTATGAGTATTGCATGCTCCAGGTCTCCTTCTGCTATTGCAGAAAAGAGCGTATAGCCGTCTTCTCCTCTTGTCTTTACAGCATATTGTTCAATGTCCTCTGCTGTTATCGCTTTCTTATCGGGTTTCACGGCATGGAAGTAAAGCGAAAGCGAATTGACGAGGTTCTTCATATCAGCAGTGTTGTTTTCCGTTGAGAACAGAATCTCTTCAATTCCCTCAGGATCAATTGTGAAGCCTTCCTTCCTGAATGCATTCACGATCCATTCACGCTTCTTGCTGTCGAACATTTCCCAGAACATCAGCCTGTTCTCTTTAGGGACCAATGAAAGTATTTCCTTGCTGATCCTGGCCTCTGATTTCTCTGCGCTTACAATGACAAGCTCCGCGTCTGCCTGACCGGAGCCAAGGAAGCTTATGATTGCATCTGTTATGGAATCCTTGCCTGTCCTTGCTTCATATTGCCTGATGACTGCATAGCGGAAGGAGGAGAAAAGGGAAGGCTGCGACATGACTGCTGATACAGATGCTCCGTCATCATCCCCTGTATAGAATGTGTGGATTTCTGCATCAGGATGCTCTTTGAGTACCTTTTCTTTCTCATTTTTCAGCCATTCATTCTTCTCTCCTTCTTCAGGACCAAGAAGCAGATAGTTCATATATCCCTCCTTATCGCTATGAGAACACCGAGTATCTGAGCCTCCGTTGTCTTTATTGTACCCATGGATGCATTATCAGGAAACAGCAGGAAAAAGCCAGGTATCTTCCTTAGCCTTCTAAGCTCGGACGGTCTGTCATCACCGGGGCAGTATGCAAGAACGATATCCCCATCCATCACTGTCTTGGCTCCTGCTACTATTGCTGTGTCGCCTGGAAGGATCGCAGCATCGATCATTGATGATGATGTGACACGGAACGCGAAGCAATCCAGCTCTGCATATTTCCCTTCGATATATGAGAATCCGCAGCAGCGTTTGCCGCTTATATCCTCCGGAGAGGGTTCTTCCATGAAAAAAGGGACTGCTAATGTACCCATATTCTCTCTTTCCGCTTTTGGCAATGCAATGGATCGCAGGCGCCCTTCATCCTTTTCCAGTCTGCCTTTCTTTATCAGTGCAAGAACTGCATCATAAGCAGCTTTCTCTGAGAATCCGAAATAGCTTGCGATGTCATTATATGAGGGCGATCTGCCATTTTCTGAGAGATACTCCACAATGAAGACGAGTATTCTCTGCTGCTTTTCTGTCAGATCCTTCAATTATTTCTCCTCGAATCGCGAAAGGAAAAGATCCTCAATCCCCCTCATCGCATCTTCCTCATCAGGTCCGGTGCATGTACACAGAACCTTGGTCTTGTAAGTTGCTCCAAGGGTGATGACTCCCATTATCGACTTGGCATTTATCTTCATTGTATCGCGCGACAGGAAGATATCAGAGGAATAGCCTGAAGCCTTCTTCGCAATCTCTGCCGCAGGCCGTGCATGGATTCCCGCCCTGTTCAGGACTTCAAGTTCTTTACTGATCAAAATCTGCTTCTCCTATGACATCGCTGCTGAAATACATCTTCCTCGCAGCTTCGCTTTCAAGCCATTTCAGGACATTCTGGTCGAATTCCTTGGCGCTGTAGTATCCGAGTTTCTTTAGCCTTTCATTCCTGGCTGCAGTCTCTATAAGCATCGGTATATTCCGTCCGGGCCTTACAGGGATTACAATCTTCGGAATAGTGATTCCAAGGAATGTATCGGTTATGCTGTCTCCGATTCTGTCATATTCTTTATTGCTGTTCCATTCCTCAAGGCATACTGAGAGCTGGACCTGCTTTTTCTCCCTGATTGCCCCGACTCCGAAGAGATTCGTCAGGTTTATTATCCCGATTCCCCTTATCTCCATATGATGGGCAAGCATCGGGTTCTCTCCGCTTCCGATCAGATAGTTGTCTGATATATTCCTGAGCTTTACTGTATCATCGCTTATAAGCCTATGGCCACGCTCGATAAGCTCCAGCGCTGTCTCGCTCTTTCCGACTCCGCTATGGCCAGTTATGAGAACCCCTATACCGAAGACCTCGACAAGAACTCCATGTATCGTCATTGTCTCGGCAAAGACTTCATCCAGCATTGAGTATAGGCGCCGTGAGAAGCTTGATGATTCAAGCGGAGTAGCAAGGATCGCAGTGGCATTCTTCTCTGCAAGCTCCTTGAAATGATCGGATGGCTTATAGTCTCCGATGAATATTATGCAAGGCATATGATAACTGAATAGCTTCTCGATATTCCCATATTCATTCCGGCTCTCAAGCTCATCTATGTATGCCTCTTCACCCCGTCCGATAAGCTGTATGCTGTTTCCAGAGAAACCGGTGAAATAACCTGTAAGCGCCAGGCCCGGTCTGGAAATCTTTGGATTCTCGATTGTCCTTGACAGGCCCGACCGCCCCGCAATGCATGTCAGCTGAAGCAGATTATGCTCTTTCAGATCAAGATCAAGAAGGTCAAGGACGGTGAATTCGCTCATGAGCGGATTATATCACAATGAAAAGAAAAAGGGGAACGCAATGTTCCCCTTCCCATGATTGACTGATTCTCATCAGAGACCCATCGTCTTCTCTTTTTCCTTCTTTGCCGCAGCCTGTATCTTGTCAGCCAGAAGCTCTATTCCCTCATGCAGTTCATATGCATCCTGCGATACTACCTTCTCCTTTTTCCAGGCAAAATGCAGCGTTGCATCGAGATGGAATCCGATTCCCTTGCTTTCCTTTCTGGCCACGATATCGAGATCATGCAGATAATCATCCGCGAAGCTAAGCTTCTTCAGCTTCTTGTCAAGGAATTCTCTGTCTTCATCATCTGGGGTGAAACCGATACCTCTGAACGTAAGATTCATAAATTCCTCCTTTTCCTTTGATATCCATATTGTACCTCAGCTTGTTCCAACTAACAAAAGGATTCTGAATGAAAATGAACAGAACTATTTTTCTCTCTCGAATGATGAATCGATATTCAGCTCTTTCCTGTATTTGCTTACAGTACGCCGAGCCGCGGTTATTCCCTGCTCTTTGAGTATGTCGCTGATCTTCTGGTCGGAAAGGGCTTTGCCAGTATTGTTCTCTTCGATGATCTTCCTGATCATCTCCTTTACAGCATTCTTTGATATGTTCTGCCCATCCGCGGATTCGACAGAGCTTGAGAACAGGCTCCTTATCGGATAGATTCCCCAGTCCGTGTCGATGTATTTTGAGCTGGCAATGCGGCTGACAGTGGCTTCGTGGACGCCGATGATCTCTGCCGCGTCTTTCATGGTCAGACCCTTGAGATGCAGAGGGCCATATAGGAAGAAATCCCTCTGCTTATCCATAAGCAGGGCCCCGAGCTTCTCAAGCGCTGTAGTCCTTGCATCCAGCTGCGATATCAGAGATTCTGCAGAAGATACTTTCTCGCGGAGGAACTTCGAGGCATCCTTATCCTCATTGCTCTCTCCTTTCTTCAGTTCCGCCAGCATCTGTGCATATTCAGGATCTATCTCGACAGAGGGAAGCGCATCATCCGCAATCTTCATACGGAGCCTGCCATCCTCTTTCTTTATCGAAATCTCAGGTATCGTATACTGATCCCAGTCTGCGCTGTACTCCCTTCCAGGGAATGGTGTAAGGGTCTTCAGGAATTCCGAGAGGGCCTGAATCTCCTCTGTATCAGTCCGCAGCCGCTTCGCAATCAGTGATATCTTTCCTTGCCGCAGTTCATCAAGTTCATATAGGACAAGGTCTGAGAAGATTTCAAGTTCCTTTCCCTTGAGCCCTTTGTCCTTCGCCTGGATTATGAGGCTTTCCCTCCAGTCGGCAGCACCTATGCCAGCTGGATCCATTGACTGGATGATTGACAGAGCCTCGTCCTTCCTGTCCCAGAGCCTCTCAGGAAGAATAAGCAGAGGAGAGGAGGAAAGAAACCCATTCTTGTCCAGGGATGTGATCAGGATTTCTGCCGCTTCTCTTGTCCGTTCATCTGCGCTGATCTCTCCCAGCTGCTTCATAAGATGCTCTTCCAGTGTCTCTTCTCTGGATACCATGCCTTCAATCCAGTTGTGCCTGCTATCATTCGGATCATATGGCTCGCTGTCTGAATAATCATCCCTTCTGCCAGAGGATGCAATATATCTATCGCTGAAGTCAGAGTAGGAAGGAGTCTTTTCGGTTACTTTGAGCACAGGATTGCTTTCCGCTTCTTTTTTTATCTTATCCCTGAGCTCTTCTGTGCTTGCGGCAAGGGTTTCCATGGTTGCAACCAGCTGTGTTGATATCTTCAGCTGCTGTTTTGCTGCTATCTGGAGACCTAAACCCTGCTGCATCCTTACTCCTTGTCGAAATCACGGCCGAAGTAGATTTCCCTTGCTCTTTCGTCGTTCAGAAGCTCTTCCTTCGTCCCGGAGACAAGGATCTCACCATCTGAGATTATATGTGCAGTTGTTGTTATCTCGAGAGTGTCACGCACATTGTGGTCTGTAAGGAGTATCCCGATTCCGCTTGCAGCAAGTCTTTTGATGATCTGCTTGATCTCATAGACAGCTTTGGGGTCAATGCCTGCAAAAGGCTCATCAAGGAGCAGGAACTTCGGGGATGTCGCAAGAGATCTCGCGATTTCCGTCCTGCGCCTTTCTCCTCCGGAGAGGGTATAGCCGTATTGTTTTCTGACTTTCTGTATGCCGAAATCATCAATAAGCCTTTCAAGCAGCTCATCCCTCTCCGCTCTTGAGAGATTCTTCTGTGTCTCAAGTACAAGCTTGATGTTGTTCTCTACGGTAAGCTTGCGGAATATGGAAGGCTCCTGAGGCAGATATGCAAGCCCCATGTCGGATCTTTTATGCATGGGAAGGGAAGTGATGTCGTGGCCGTCAATAAGCACTGAGCCGCCATTGGCTTTGATGAAACCTACTATCATATAGAAGGAAGTGGTCTTTCCCGCTCCATTTGGGCCGAGAAGGCCTGTGACATCTCCGGACTGCATAGTGAATGTCACATTCTTCACAACATGCTTCCTGCCATAGAATTTAGATAGATGCAGTGCACTGAGCTCAGCCATTTATATTACCTGTGATCCTTCCTTCAAGGGATATCGAATCAGTATCGAGATCCACTGAGATGACTTCCGCGCTGTATTTGTCCCCTCCCCAGTTGACGGAAGCATTGCCGCGGAGCGTAAGCATATTCTCCCCCCTGGAGAATATTACGCTTTCAGCCTGACATCTCATTATACCAGAATCCGTGGATTTCTGAAGGGATACGCTCTTGTCCAGCTGAAGACGCTCATCGGAAAGCCTGTATTCCAGGGATGCGCCTGTCGCTGTTACCTCATTGACGGTATCATCAACTTCAAACCATTCCGATATAAGGATTCTCTCATCCGTCCTGTCATACCATATCCCCGTGGTTCTTATGGCTATCCCTCTCTCTGGATCCGAAACAAATGTCGCGCCTTCGCAGTTGACATATCTCCAGTCATTTCCGGAAAGGGTTATCGTATCAGCGCTTATTTCCATTGAACCTACGGAAACAGAGGCCCCCTCGGATAGGACAACATTCTCCTTTCCCTCTCTGAGGACGATTGAGCTCGTTCCACCGGAGAATGTGATCTCATCACTATCGCCGGCAGTATCAGGAGCCACCTCTTCCTCAGCACAGATGGGAAGAATAAGAAGCATAAGGATGCTCATGATCATCAGGAATCTCTTCACAGTCTGAATACTCCTTTCTCGATAGAGGCAAATGAATAGGATGATGTGATAAGATCTCCGGCAAAGCCCGTTCCTTCAAATTCCCCATCCTCCGAAACAACGCGCACATGGCCGTCCGCGGTAACCTCATCATTCTCGCTGTCGAATGATAGCGTGTCGGCTTCAATCATCATCCCGCTTTCATTCTCCGATAGCTTTACGTTCCCTTCAAGCTCCATGCGCTTGGAGTCTGTATCGATTTCCGATCTGTCAGCAGATCCTTCGAGCCTTATCTCTCCCTGATCATTATACTGGACAAAGGAAAGTGCTCCGGTCGTAGCCCTGTCATCCTTTGAATAGAACTCTATCCTGCTGCTGGTTATGAATATCGGTGGCTCTCCTGTCTGCCCTAGTGTGTATGTGGCGTTCTCAAGGATTATATCCGGCGTAACAAGCTTCTCATGCTCTGTTCCGTCATCTGTGACGAAAGAGCAGGAGGCTATCAGTAAGGATGCTGCGATAATCCAGAAAATCCTCCTCATTCGTCTTCCTTCTTCTCAGTGACAACTGGCAGATATGATTTCTTTGTCACTCTGAAATATATGGATGAGATCAGAAATCCTGCAGCAACCCCTGCTATTGAACAGATGAAGCGGACTAGCTCGCTTGAGGAGAAATGCGCTCCGATGAAGTATCCAGGCAGAAACATAAGAAGAGGGAATGCAAGGCTCATGAATACAGAAAACAGGGTCTTCTTCGGTTCGAGATCTATCTCAGCCTTATCCCCTGGCTTCAGATCTATCCCTTCTGGATTCAGGATCTGGAAATCCGATTTCTTCGATGTGCAGAAGAATGAGCCTTTGCATCCCTCGCACTGTGATTTATCACATCCTGCTATTATCTTTCCGTTCTTAGTTTCCTGAATTGTCACTATCTGCTTCATTGCCATTGCCTGGAGCTGCGATTGCTACTCTCTCCATTATCCTGTGTATGCCAGTGCTTTTTCCGCTTTCCTCGTCTATATCGACGATAACACCTTCTATGATACCGTCATTCCAGCATTCCTGGCTTCTTACAGGAAGCTGCGACCTTAATTTCCTGATTTCTGTCTCAGGATCAAATCCTCCGACAGAGACAAAGGATCCGACGCGTCCGTTATCTGTAATATAGGCCAGTCCGGAAGAAGTGACTATTTCATCTGCGGTTATGACCTTTGTATGTGTTCCTATAACTGCAGCAGCCCTGCCGTCAAGGAAGAATCTCATTGTCTTCTTCTCCGCTGTGGTTGCGGCATGGAACTGAAGAAGCACTACCGCATCCGGATCTTTCTCTGAAAGCTTCTTCAGCAGCATATCGATTGAGGAGAATGCATTCTGTATGCTCTGCCTGGGGAAAAGAGCATTGCCCTGGAGATTTATTATTATGAATTTCCTTCCCTTGATATCGACAACGCGGTAGCTTCTTCCCGGGCACTGCGGCGGGTAGTTCGCCGGACGGAGTATAAATCCAGCTTTCTGAATGAATTCGACCATATCAAGCTTATAGAAGAGCTTCTCGCCCCCAGTGATAAGATCCACACCAATCTTAGTCAGCTGCGCGGCATGGGCTTTTCCGATGCCGAAACCTCCGGTCATACCTTCCGCATTTGCTATTGTATAATCAACATCATATTTCTTCTTGAGAGATGCCAGTCCATTCTTAAGGCATGTTATGCCCGGACGTCCTGTTATCTCCCCAAGGAATAAAACTCTGACCATGTGTGACAGGATACTGTTTTGATTGCAAAAAGTATATAGTTTAAGCAGATATGGAATACAGCGAAGCCGGTATGTATTTGTGCTGTTCTTGAGAATGAGCAGGATTCTATGCCCAGAGGGGGACTCGAACCCCCATCTCTTTGCAGAGACTAGTACCTGAAACTAGCGCGTCTACCAGTTCCGCCATCTGGGCAATGATATAGGCATCATAAACTAGGATATTGCTAAAAATCAATATATGCGCCGGATAGATATTGCTAAAAATATATAGCAGCTATTCCGGACATCCCTTTCCGATGGAATGGAGCTGATCTTAAGACGTGGGATGTAATCCATGCCATGGGTTGACTTTAGGGTA
Organism: uncultured Spirochaetaceae bacterium; assembly: GCA_944389065.1. GTDB lineage: Bacteria > Spirochaetota > Spirochaetia > Sphaerochaetales > Sphaerochaetaceae > Ornithospirochaeta. The sequence continues at coordinate 62,328 of CALXKZ010000074.1, read as the reverse complement.
TGGAATCAGACTAATATCAGTATATTCTTCCTGATTCATCCTTAAGGATGTCCGGGGACCGGGGTTCTTGATAATCTGAGGAGTTCTGAATGACTATTGATTTTGAAAAGGGTGGCGGATTGGTTCCTGCTGTGGTACAGGATGCAGTTACAAGAAAGGTTCTGATGCTTGGCTATATGAATGAGGAAGCGTACAGGCTGACTCTTGATCGTGGCCTTGTCACATTCTTCTCAAGATCCAGAAACAGAATATGGACAAAAGGGGAGACAAGCGGGAACTTCCTCCAGCTCAGAGAAATCCTTGCAGACTGCGATGGAGACACGCTTCTTGTCAAAGCAATTCCCTCCGGTCCTGTCTGCCACACAGGTGCCGATACATGCTTCGGGGAGGAGAATGAACCATCTGAGATCTCATCTCCTGAGTTCCTTTTCTATCTTGAGTCAGTGATCCGTGACAGGAGATCCAATCCTGTAGAAGGCTCTTACACAAACCATCTTTTCTCAAGAGGGCTGAACAAGATCGCACAGAAGGTAGGAGAGGAAGCTGTAGAGCTTGTTATCGAGGCAAAGGATAATGATAAGGAGCTGTTCCTGGGCGAGGCCGCGGATCTTGTCTATCATTTCCTGGTTCTTCTGGCACAGAAGGATACTACTCTTTCAGAGGTTATAGATGTCCTCAAGGACAGGCATTCCCGCTGAGCTTCTCTCCGCATTTTCCTCTGATATGGAGGCAGAGGGCTTTGAGATTGAGAATGCATCATTCGGTTCAGAGAATTTCACTGGCTGTATCCTGCGTTCTTCTGCAATCCGCTCTTCGGATATGTCTGCAGTCTCTTTCAGAGGTGGTGCCTTCACAGATGTTGTCTTTGATGGCGTTGATCTCTCAGGGGCCGATTTCTCTGAATGCCTTCTATCCAATGTCTCATTCATATCATCAAAGCTTACGGGGATACATCTTTCAGGGTGCCGGATAAGGAGGGTGCGGATGGAGAACTGCATATGCCGCTATTCATCGTTTGATGAGTCCTCGATGATGGATTCTCTTTTTATCTCTTCAGATTTCACAGCATCATCTTTTTCAGGCATGAAAGTCTCAGCATCGGCGATAGAGAAATCAGTCCTTTCCTCTGTTTCATTCATAAGGACAAGTCTCATAGGCCTCAGTCTGGCAGATAGTTCAATCGATGGCATCGCTCTCTCTGAGGATCTTTCTGAAATACAGGGAGCAAAGCTTGATATCAATCAGGCTGTTACCTTGATAAGAGGCAAAGGCGCAGATATAAGAGCCTAGCGCCTATTCTGCATGGAATGTGAAGATCCTGCTGAATGCTCCGCTTTCCCCAGGCTTCAGAAGCAATGACTGATATGACTCTGGGCATAATGCTGCTCTGGATATCCAATGATAGCTTCTGGAGGGTTTTCTGCCTTCTGTTATTGAAACAGCACATCTGCCTTTCCTGATTTCCGTCGTATCAGGCATCCCTTCATCTATGCTGAATGCTATTGTTCCCAGATCCTCATCAAACTCAAGAGGAGAATACTCTTTATCTTTAAGCCCTATCCTTCCCCTTACCATCTTCACGGCAGGAATGGATGAGAACCTGACTTTATAATCCTCATTTATTTCCTGATTGCCGAACATGAAGAAATCATGGCAGTACTCTTCTATATCAAATGCTTCTGGTGAATCATTGAAAAGCGTTGTGGTGATGGTAAGCGAAGCATCCTCGATTGCCGCCTGCCGGATTACTCTGCAGAACCCCTCCATCGATGATTCAATTGCAATATCCGTGTCTGATCTGCTGATTGTTCTGAAGGAGGCTGGCCTGTATGGGTAATTCTCCCTGATTGAGTATTCACTGTGGCATGGAACATCAAGCCATCCGATTCCAGGCATAGGATATGCGCCATTATGATGCATCTGCTTTTTCCATAGCCATCCTGAGTAAAGCCCCCTGCCTCCAGTGCCTGTTCCTGCAGGTGTTCTCTCTATGCCCAGAAAGGTATGCCCTTTGAGACAGACTTGGGAAATCAGGAGGGTATGGTCGAATCTCGTCCCTCTGTATGCGCTCCTGTCATCTATCTCAACTCTGATCATTCCGTTATCAAGTGCAATCATCTGACCCTCCCTATAGTCTCTGCCGCGCTTGTTATCATTGAATCCGCTTCGTCATAAAGATGGGTTATCATTCCAAGAAAAATCAGATCTGCAATGAACTGCTGGGAATAGTGGGAACTGACAGCCCCGATTCTGGTGCTCTGTTCCAGGGCGGGAGAGCAGAGCACGATATCTGCGGCTTTGGCAAGTGGTGTATTGGCCGATCCAGTTACCGCAATCGTCAGTGCTCCCTGCTCATTGACGGTTCTCACTGTTTCCAGTACGACTTTGGAGTGTCCGGAATAGGAGAACGCCAGGAGGACATCTTTCTTCTGGGCAGTCTTTGCTTCCAGCAGGTTCACATGATAATCGCGGCTGTAGTGTGTCTTCTTCTGCAGCCTGATAAGCTTGAGATTCAGATCCTGGACAATCACGGAAGAAGCGCCGATTCCCGCTAAATAGATATTATTCGATACCAGCAGTGCGGAGATCGTTCTTTCCAGGGCTGTGTAATCAAGTATGTTCATCGCACTTACACAGACATTCGTGATCTGGGATAGAAGTTTCTTGGCACAGCTTTGATATGAATCATTCTTCTCGATGAAAAGGCTTCTGCTCTGGCTTGGTGTATCGGGGACAGGATCCGTGAGGCTCATCATCCTGATTTTTGCCTCAACGTAGCTGTCAAAACCTATCTTCTTGGAAAACCGTCCGACTGTAGCAGGGGAGGAGTGGGTCCTTTCTGCAAGTTCAGATGCATTGAGAGAGAATGCATCAGTGGGGTTCGCAATTATGTAATCGGCTACTGCTTTCTCGGTTTTTGTTAGCAGATCATAGTTGTCAACTATTGGAAAAAGTACCATATTATCCCCTCTTCTGAAAAATTGTACCTTTTTGCTTCTGTTAATTATGATGTTATTCATTATATATGATGGAATAATCCATACAAGAAAAAATAAATATTGAAAAATATTTTCAATTTAAAATTTTAATTGCAAATTTCTTTCTTAGGTTTCTACACTGGATTCAGGAGGAACGAATTATGAGTTTCATGTTTAATCCGCATCCATATGATGATCCTAAACCAGTCAATAAGCCTGTTCTTGATCCCGGAATCGAAAAAGGCATTGTTTTCTCATATAAGTCAGCGATGGAGAAGATTGCCTCATTGCTTTCTGCCTCTTCTGGCGTATTTGCAATTGATGGCTGTCCATCTGCTGAGTTTGATAGACTTGAGACATCGGTGCGGGAATTGGCTGCGGCCAAAGGCAATACGGTTGAGTTCATACATATAAGCGGAATCTATAAGACAAGCAGCGAGCTGGATTCCCAGTTTGAAGAGAACCTCCCGGAAGACAGGGTAAAGGATCCTGTGCTGCTGTATGGAAAGCTCTATAAAGGGAAGTATGAGACCATATTCGATCAGGATAAGCTTGAAGCTCTTAAAAAGCATCTTGAGGAAATCCATTCTTCCGGAACCGTGGCTGTTCTTATCGGGCAGGGCTCTGCAGCAGAGGTCCTCTGGTCTTATATCGATACAGTGATATTCCTTGATGTAACTCCGAAAGTGATAATGCTGCGCACTATCGGCGGAAGATACAGGACCATAGGGCAGGGAAAGGATCTGACGCTGAAGCTCGTGCAGAGACGGATTTACTATATCGATCTTGAACTGGCAGTTCATCTCAGGAGAGCTCTTATCGATTCTGGGAAGCTCAGCTGGTACGTAGCTTCTGATCATGATGATACCTATGCGATGATTCCTTTTGATGGCTTTACAGCAATTGCAAAGTCACTTGCAAAGCAGCCTTTCAGGTGCAAACCTGTCTATATCGAAGGGGTATGGGGCGGGCACTATGTCAGGAATGTCAGAAAGCTTCCGGATGTTTTCCGCAATATAGCATGGGTATTTGACCTTATTCCTCTTGAGGTTTCGATTCTGATTGATCTGGGACATCATATCATCGATATACCTTATTACACATTTGTCCAGATGGCAGGCAAGGAGATAATGGGAGAGCATATCAAAGAGGTTTTTGATGGCTACTTCCCGATAAGGTTCAATTATGATGACACCTTCCATTCATCTGGGAATATGAGTATCCAGTGCCATCCTCCCAAAGAGTACTGCATGTCCCATTTCGGAGAGCATGGAACGCAGGATGAGGGATACTATATCGTTGCGACAGGGCATGGGGCTAAAACCTACTGTGGTTTCAAGGACAGCAGCAAGGTGGAAGAGTTCCTGTCTCTTGTCGAGAAGTCCGAAAAGGAAGGGACTACTATTGCTTATGATGAATATGTGAATTCAATCCAGTCCATTCCTGGAAAGCAGTTCCTGATCCCTGGAGGAACGATCCATGCTTCAGGACGGGATCAGGTCATACTCGAGATCGGTTCGCTGACAGTCGGTTCATATACCTTCAAGCTTTATGATTACCTCAGGCTCGATCTTGATGGCAAGCCCCGTCCTATCCACAGCTATTATGGCAGACAGGTTCTTGCACATGAGCGTGATTCAGCTTTTGTGGATGCCAGACTCTGCACCGCTCCGAAGCTCATTGATTCCGGAGATGGATGGCAGGAGTATCTCGTAGGAGAAGACCCTCTCGTCTATTACAGCTGCCGTCAGCTTAGATTCGAGAAAAGATGCCAGGGCAATGTGAAGGACAGATTCCATGTACTTGCTCTTGTGGATGGAGAGAAGGTAACGGTCAGATCAGTAAAGAACCCTGAGCTCTGCTACCATCTGGATTATCTTGATATCGTCGTTGTTCCGAATGATATCGGCGAATATGAAATCATCAATGATGGACAGCAGCCAGTGGTCGTCTACAAGGTTCAGGTGAAGGAGTCCATATGAAGAGAGCTGTTATAGGAATTGATGCCGGTGGACAGTCTTTCAAGGCAGCGCCTGTTGATGTGGATACGCTTGATCTTCTTTGTGCTCCTGAGTTCGTGAAAATCGATTCTGAGGCCGGCCGGGATGAGCTTCTTTCAAGTTTTTCCGATATTGTCAGACTCGGCGTATCTCTGGCAGAGAGCCAGAATGCTGAAGTGATAGCGGTCGCATTCTCGTGTCCTGGTCCACTGGATTACCACAGAGGAATAAGCCGCATGGACCATAAATGGAGATCGATAAAAGGAGAGAGCATCCCTGACCATCTTCATAAAACCGGTGTGATTGCCAGGGAAACTCCTGTTTGCTTTGTGCATGATGCCCACTCGCTCATATTCGGCTCTGCGCTGAATGAGAGGATGGAAGGGCGGAGCATCGCAGGTTTCATAATAGGCACAGGCCTTGGTTTCGGGATTGTCAGAAACGGAAGACCTGTAGCAGATGAATACGGGGTTCCCATATTCGGGCTGTTCAGGAGACCTTGCAAGGATCTTACGCTTGAGGATTATATAGCCAGCAAGGGTATCCCTAGACTGTACAGCATCCAGACAGGTTCAGAGACAGCGCTCGATGCGAAAGCGATAGGGGATCTGGCAGATAAAGGCGATGCTGCTGCTGTCGGTGCATATCAGGAGATGGGCAGGATACTTGCGGAGAATGTCGCTCCGATCCTTAAGGAGTATGAGGTTGATTCATGTGTATTCGGTGGCAGGATCTCAAATTCCTTCGGAATCTTCGGACCTGAATTCAATTCAAAGCTCACTGCACTCGGTGCAGGGAATATTGATTCAAAGCATATAGATAATCCTGAAGCTGTCTCAATCCAGGGCGCTGCGAATTATGCGCTGCATGAAATGGGAATAAGGAGGTAGGTAATGAAAAAGGTATTTGATTTCATAAGCAGGATCCTTTCATGGGTATGTTTCTGTCTTGTGATATGCTTTACGGTTCTCGTTGCTGTGCAGGTGGTTTCAAGATATGTATTCAACTCTCCGACAACCTGGACGGAACTTGTTGCCCGTTATCTATTTGTATGGACGATGCTTCTTTACATGCCTGTCGTATATAGGGATAAAGCCAATGCGGCTTTCACCCTTATCCATGAGAAGGTGAGGATTTCAGTAAGCAGATGGTTTGATTTCATAACCGATCTCTTTGTGCTTTTCATGTCCTGTTACCTTGTTTTCTGGGGTTCCCAGTTCTGTATGCGCATGTCTTCGAAGATGATCACAGGACTAGGTGTCGGAATAAGAATTCCGATGAATGTAGTCTATCTTGCAATCCCGGTAGGTTCAGGGCTTCTTGCACTGTATGCAATTGAAAGGATTGTCAACGAAATCCCAGATCTGATGGGAAAGAGGAGGTGATGATATGCTGTTTCTTCTCGTTGTGATTTTCGTGTTCCTGCTTTTCATAGGTACTCCTCTTGCTTTCGCTTTCGGAGCCTCATCCTTCATCTCTGCTTTCATGGATCCAGCTTTCAGTCCATTGCTGCTTGTCCAGAGATTGTTTGTCAGCTTTGACAGCTTCACTTACATGGCGATTCCATTGTTCCTTCTTGCGGGGAATATAATGAATGAATCGGGAATCACTGAAAAGCTTGTAAAGCTTGCTGACTCCCTTGTAGGGCAGTTTCCTGGAGGACTGGCCCAGACAACATCCCTTTCTGGCATGCTCATGGCTGGAATCTCCGGTTCTGCCAATGCCGATGCATCTGCAATCGGCGCTATAATGCTTCCGGCTCTACGCAAGGCGGGGTACGATGAAGGGTTCAGGGTATCTCTGGTCTCCGCTTGTGCTGTTCTTGGCCCTATAATCCCTCCTTCAATACTGATGATTGTGTATTCTGGAGTCACAACGATATCCGTGGCACAGCTTTTCATGGCCGGAGTGATACCTGGAATCGGGCTTGGCATATGCTACATGATCTACAGCTATATCTATGCAAAGCGGCATAGCATCCCGACTACGGCGTTCGGAGGCTGGAAGAATGTCCTTATATGCTTTGGCAGAGCTGCCGGAGGGCTTGTGATGCCTCTGATCATAATCGGAGGAATCCTTCTTGGTGTTGTCACTGCGACAGAAGCAGGTGTTCTTGCCGTGATCTATGGGCTTATATACGGATTCATTACAAGATGCCTTACACTCCAGAAGCTGCGTGACTGCATATTCGCTTCTCTGAAAGCAACTGTTGTATCAGTTCTTGTCATATCCTTTGCGAATCTGCTTGGATACATAGCAACCCATGAGAATCTTCCTCAGATGCTTACGGCTGCCATGACAGCTTTCACGAGTAGCAAGTATGTCATGATGATTATCATGGTTGCCATCATCGTAGTCATGGGGATGTTCATAGATTCCAATGCTATCATCCTGATGATGGTCCCGGTTTTCTGGCCAATGGCTCAGGCATTCGGCATGGAATCCCTTCACTTTGCAATGGTATTCATACTTGCAGTTGCTACCGGAGGATTGACGCCTCCTGTCGGATTGGTCCTCTACATTGTCGCAGGAATCGAGGATTCCAACATCGTCAGATGCTGCAAGGCGATATGGCCATTTGTGATCATCATGGTGCTTATGGCTATTGCTGTGATGTTCTTCCCGCCTCTCGCGACCTTCATACCGTCGATTATGTAATTCATTTGAAAAGGAGATATAGCAATGAAAAAAGGAATGGTTATTCTGATCGTATTGTTAGCAGCTGGTCTCTGCTTTGCCAGCGGATCAGGCGAGAGCTCTGCCAAATCTGGTCCGATTGAGATAAAGCTTGCACATGAGAACTCTGTTGATCAGCCGATCCACAGATATTCAGAGATGTTCGCAGAAAAAGTGAAGGAGTACTCTGAGGGCAGAATCAATGTGACGGTTTACCCTGCTGGCCAGCTTGGCAATATGACCGATCTTACAACGAATGTATCCCTCGGAATAATGGATATGTGCATCATCGATAATGCCAATCTGATCGATTATATACCTGCATATAGTCTTCCTTCGCTTCCAATGATGATCGATAGCTGGGATCAGGCAGAGAAGGTATTCGACAGCGAATATGCAGCGGAACTGACAGAGCGCCTGGCTGATGAGTACAACATCCGTGTTCTCGATTGGTGGTGGAATGGCTTCCGCAATATGTGCTCTACAAAACCTATCAGGCAGATATCGGATTTCAAGGGCGTGAAATTCAGATCCCCTGGACTCGATAACTACCTTGAGATGTTCGAGCTTCTTGGAGCGAATCCGACTGTCATACCATGGGGAGATACATATTCAGGAATGCAGACAGGCATTGTAGATGGCATGGAGACAACTACAGAAGCAATATATTCTCAGTCATTCTACAATCTTGGCAAATATGTGATTATGACACGCCATATCTTCACAGCCAATGCTCCTGTAATAAGCGAGATGCTCTGGGATAGTCTTTCTGAAGAGGATCAGGGAATAATCCAGAGAGCCATGGATGAAGCAACAGCTGCCCTCAGAGATGAAGTAAAGAATTCTGAGGATCACTATATTGAGCTTCTCAGAGAGCAGAACTGTGAGATCATCGAGCTTTCGGATGCAGATAAGCTTATCGATCTTTTCACACCATACTGGACTGAGTTCGCAGCACAGAATGATGCCGAGGATTTCCTTGATTTCATCGTCAGCTGCAGAACTGAGTGATGATTCCGGTGTTTTGATGCCGCTCCTTTCCGGGGCGGCGGCTTTAAAGGAGGCTGAGCATGGACAGAGGAAGAGCAAAGATCGGATTTCTTCCGATAGCTTGTTCGAGGTTCAAAGGAATGGGAGCAGATACTCCCTCAAAATATGAGGAAAGGATACAGAAGCGTCTTGATGAGTTATGCAGCATGGCAGAAGAAAGTGCGGATGTCGTGAATGCTGGGCAGATATATACCCGCGATGATGTCAGACGGGCAATGGATCTTTTCTACAATGAACGCATTGATTGTGTTTTCGCATTCTTTCTTTCCTGGTCAGAGGATTTCGCATGGATAAGATTCCTGCGGGATATGTATTCTATTCCTATCTTCTATGCCCATGTGATGCCCGGAATAAACTATACGAATACGGAAGAAGAGGATCCTTTCATAGAATACCTTTCGACAGGTGCGCTTGTCGGAGCTCTTGAAGGATCTGGGTCATTGCGGCGCTTTTCAAGGCCGATGTCATATTCCATGTGCGGTAGGCCAGAAGAGGTAATCAGGACGCTGCTGTCATTCGCAAAGGCATGCAGGATCCGCTCCCTTCTCAGAAACAGCACATTCGGATTGCTCAATAACTACAATGAGGTGATGTGGTCAACATATATTGATCCCTATCTTTTTTTCATGAAAGCCGGACCGGAAATAAGGTTCCTCTCAGTCTCAGAACTGGAAGAGGCGGCTGATAATGTTTCTGATGAGAGGGTTGATAATGCAATCAGATCGCTCATGGCAGAATATGATAGCCGCAATGATGTTGAGATGGATCATTTCCGTGCTTCTGTCAGATGCTCGCTGGCTATGGAGGATGTAGGCAGGGCAGAGCATGTTGATATGATGGTTCTCAATGATGTCGGGGCCGATCTTTACAAAAGAATGGGATTGCGTCCTGGATTCTATCCGACTCCTGAGAATAAAGGGGAGATGATGGCCGTTCCTGAGGGTGATCTCGGAGTCGGACTGGCTGTATATATCCTTGGAAAGCTCACAGGAGACCATGTGAATATAATAGAGCCAGCCCATGTAGAGGATGATGATTCGCTTATGGTTGTCCATGCAGGTCCTAATGATTATACCGATACCCGTGGGAAGACTATCATCGCCAGGGATATCAGATTCGCAAAATCAAAATGGAAACATGCAGGAGCGCCTTTTGCATGGCATGTTATCTTCCCAGGGGAAAAAACACTGCTTCATATATCCCAGACAGAGGATGGGAATCTGAAGATGGTGGCATTCACAGGCAAGGCCATGGAGCATGAGCATACACTTGCCAGCTATACCCATGGAAAGCTTACTTTCCCGGGGCGGAGCACCGCAGAGGTGATGGAAGCCCTGATCAGGGAAGGGGTTACACAGCATTATGCCATAGCACCTGGAAATCATCTGGAGGAACTGCGCTATCTTGCCCTCGTCCTTGGATTCAAGTACGTAGAGATCTAAGCATATTGTGAGAGAGCTGCTTTCTTTCTGCAGCTCTCCCGTTTTCCATGATTAACCGACTATATCATCAAGTGTCCTGAGATGCCTCATATCATATTCTCTGAGCTGGTTTGTAAGAGTATCTGGATCATCGAATTTCTTTTCCTTATGCTTGTTGAATATGAGATACAGAACAGGTGAGAGCAGAAGCGTGAGGAATGCTCCTGTTGTTATGCCTCCGACGAATGTGACTGCTATAGGCTGCATCATCTCTGCACCTTTACCAGGGAAGAATGCCATAGGTATCATTCCAAGTATTGTCGTCAGCGTTGTCATAAGGATGGGTCTTAAGCGTCCATATGCTGCCTGAAGACAAGCCTGTTTTACCGGCACCTTCTGCTCAACAAGCCTGTTGATGCAGTCGACAAGAACGATGCCGTTGTTCACAACGACTCCAATAAGAGCAATCACGCCGACTATGCTGAAGAGCGAGAAGGGCTCGTTCATTGCAATATGTATCCAGATGACTCCTATCAGAAGCAGAGGGATTGTCGCAAAGATTATGAAAGGATCCATCAGCGACTCAAACTGGGCTGCCATGACAGCATAGACAAGGAACAGTGCGAGTATGATGATCATGATCATCGTAGGCAGGTATTCTGCGAAAGTGTACATCTCTCCATGCTGTTCGATGCGTACGCCTTCAGGAAGCACCAGATGGGCTTCGAGCGCTCTGTCGACTATTGCCTGGACTTCATTTGCAGCCCAGCCTTCCATGACATCTCCATTGATGCGGTTTACCCTTTCCCTGTTCTCTCTTCTTATCGACATAGGGGCAGTGGATTCAATGAAATCCGCAACAGCATCAAGCCGGACTCTGCTTCCATTTGCAGTCGGGATCATGAGAGAGGCAAGATCATCAACGCTCTGTATCTCATTCTCATCGATGCGGACTATCAGATCATAGGTCTCGTCGGCTGAGAATGTGGAGATTTCCGTAGCAGTAAGACCAGTAAGAGCTGCATTGACGGTTGTAGTGAGATCGCTTACTGAGATGCCGAAGTCCCTGAGCTTCATCTGATCTATGGCGATATCGTACTTGGGGGCACCATTCTCAAGATCTGATGAGAGATTCTCGACCTGCGGTACATAGTAGTCAAGGATGCCCATGATCTCATCTGATGCCTCGGCTGCAAGCTCCGGGGTATCTGAATAGATGACGACCTCGATTCCCTGGCCGCTCATCGAACGTCCGGATGAGAATATCCAGTCAGCGCTCGGATCATCATCGAGGAATGTTCTGAGCATTCCCTGTATATCTGAAACCGTATATGTCTGTGCCGTGATCTCCGGAAGCTCTATCTCGATATTTCCTGTGTTGCTGCTCCCGACTGTTGTCATTATGCTCTCATAGCTTCCCTCAGGAAGGGTATCAAGAACATTCTTCAGCATTGCAAAGACGTATTCCTTCGTTACATCCTGTGTTGTTCCCTGTTCAAGCTCAAGCTGAAGGGTGACACTGTCATCTGTTGTCTGCTGCGGCACCAGGGAAATTCCAATCTCCGAGAATTTCATTATCGACAGTATGAGAAGCAGCACAAGAAGGAATATCAGGAGGAATTTCCTGTCAAGGAAGTAGTTGAGAACGTGCACATAGGCATTCCTCATCCGCATCTCTCCGCGTTCCATCGCATCATCTATTCCTCTGAGCACTCTGTTCTTCAGAGGTTTCTGGGTTCTTGTGTTTATCTTGAGGATGGATCCGCATAGAGCCGGAACAAGGGTGACAGCTACAAAGAGCGAACTGAAGAGCGAGATGCATACCGTTATGACAAGATCCTGGAACATGACTCCGATCATGCCTATGTCATATTTGTAGATGATTATCGGGACGAATACGCAGATCGTCGTCAGCGTTGATGCCACGATAGCTGTGAACATATTCTTGCTTCCAAGGATCGCAGCCACCGCCGATCTCTCTCCGTTCTGCCTGAACGTGTATGTGTTTTCCAGAATGATGATCGATGCATCAACGGTCATTCCTATACCAAGTATGAGACCGGACATCGTCATTGCATTCACTGACATACCGGAGATTGACATTATCATGAGCGTGATGAGTATGCAGATCGGCATCGAGAGCGAGATGATGATTGTGCTCTTTATTCCTCTGAGGAACACGAAGATTATGAGAGCTGCCAGAAGAACGCCCTGTACCGCGGAGTTGTAGACTTCGTTCATGGTATCCGTGATCATCTCGGTGTTGTCGCGCTGGATAGTCAGGCTGAGACCTGAAGGAAGGGCTGCGATTATATCTGGAAGCGCTTTGCGTATATTCTTTGCGACTGTCGTCTCATTGGCATCGGACTCATTGGCGATGCTTATTGTCACAATCTCATCGCCATCGAGATACTGCAGCCGTCCTCCTCGCTGATTATCACGGCGTACTTCAGCTATATCCTGCAGATAGATCGCTTTCCCGTTTGAGGCATATCCGACTATTGTCTCGTTGATATCCTCGATTGTCATATAGCGTGCATCTGTCGTGATCTGGTAATCGAGTCCATCCTGAGTAATCTCACCGCCGGTGCTCTGTATGTTCCTCGCCGCTATCCTTGAAGAGATCTGCGACAGAGTCAGTCCATACGCTTCAAGCCTGTTTGGATCAACCTCGACGTTGTATTCGATCTGCGAGCCTCCATAGACATTGACCTGGGAGACGCCGTCGATTCTCTCAAGAAGAGGCTGTACGGTATTCTCTGCAATATACTGGAGGTCATCCTTTGATCTGTTTCCTGTGAGGACAAGCCTCATCACGGTGGTTGATCCAGTTGAATCATAGCGTATTATGCGGGGTGACTCGGCCCAGTCGGGAAGGAATCTGGAACGCATGGAGACAATGGTATTCACATCTTCCGAAGCGTCATCGAGGTCCGTTCCATAGTCGAATTCAAGCCTGATCGTACAGCGTCCTTCCCTTGAGATCGATGTCATGGTATCGAGATTCTGCAGTGAATTCAGGGCCTCCTCCATCGTATCAGTCACCTGGAGGTCAACTTCTTCCGGGCCGGCATCATTGCAATCGATGACAACGGACATCACCGGAAGCTCGACATCGGGATACAATGACATATCCAGACGTGGAAGGAAGACAAGGCAGATGACGCAGATAAGCACATATGCCATTGTCATCAATACAGGACGCCTTACGGATAGTTCTGATATTGTCATAAGGCCTCCTTATACGACGCTTATAGCAGTTCCATCTGTGACATTGCCTGCTGTGATGACAAGATCCCCTTCGGAAAGGCCGGAGAGAATCACCGTATCGGTCCCGTTTGTGCTGCCTATCGTGACAATCTGTCTTCTGGCGGTACCGTCATCAGCAAGGAATACGACATCATCCCCAAGATATTCATCAATCGCAGCTGCAGGAACCATGAGCACATTGCTCTGATGCTCTGTCTCCAGATTGAGCTTTATATACATCCCGGACATCAGGCCCGATGCATCTTCGATGATGGCTAGCTCGATATCAGTTGTCCTCGAGGCAGGATCGACAGAGGGTGCTATATATGTCAGGACTGCCTTATACATTTTCCCAGGATATGCAACTGTCTCGAATTCAGCTGTCATGCCTCGACGGAGAGTACCTATGAACTTCTCTGGTATTGATGCTTTTATTACAAGATCATCATTGCTTGTGATTGTGGCAATTGCAGTTGAGGAGCTTATCCTTTCCCCTGAAGAAACATTCACATCGGTTACAATGCCTCCGGCCTTTGCAATCACAGGGCTTGTCTTATAGCTTGATCCGGGCCGGGACGAATCTATATATGCGACTGTATCACCACTGTTTATCATATCTCCCTCATCAATGAGGACTTCTGTCACAGTTCCCGTTGATGAGATATCCGGATAGATCATGATGTCATTTCCTGCTCTTCTGATCTCTCCGTTCATCCTGGATATCCGGATGAAATCCCCGGTTCTTGCAGGTGAGGCTGACACATTCACTGCAGCAAGTCCTGTATTGCTGGCTGTCAGCTCCTTTTCCGCAGGCGGGGCACTGAACATCTTGTACAGGACTGCCCCCGTAAGAATGATGCAGAGCAGAAGCAATACCACCGTTGTCAATCTGCTTGCTCTTGATGGGGTTTTCTTCATTGCGGCAAGCTCCGCGAAATCAGGTTCCTTTATTTTATTCCCGCTGTCATTTCCACTCATGGATCATTCTCTCCTTATTCCGTATTCCGTCTGCAGCTCATCAATGCCTATGTTCAGCATGTGAGCAAGACTATAGCTTTCAAGAAGCTGGTTTATATCGTATGAAAGTGCTTCAAACTGTGTCATGAGCACATCTGTTCTCGTATCTGCAAGCTCTGATGCTGTGACGAGCCCCGCATTATAAGCTTCATTCATCAGTTCATATGTCCTTTCTGCTGATTCAAGTGATTTCCCGGCCATATCCATACTGTCCTGGTACTGGATGATCCGTGATATGCTGTCCCTTATGCCGGAAAGAAGATCTTCCTGCGATTGCTGGAGTGCCAGTGAGCGGATGGATACAAGATCGTCCGCATCCTTTATTGCGGAGTAGGAACTCCCTCCAGGGAGTATCGATCCTATGGGAAGGGAAATGGAGATACCGCCGGAAAGCCCATGAGAGGATGAGCCATAGTTCCAGCTCTCATCCCATCCTCCTCGATAGCTGTAGCTGAGATCTGCGGTCAAGGATGGGACATAAGCATCAAGCTTTGCTGAGTCCAGAGCCACCCGGGCAGATTCCAGACTGTTTCTGCTGCGCTTTATGCTGAGATTCTCTTCGCTGTATCTTTCAAAGATCTCATATGGTGAAGGGAATGATAGATAGACGGTATCAGGAAGCGGGGAGATAAGGAAATCGCCCTCTATCCCCGTAAGTGTCCTTAGTACGTCCTTCGAGTTGTCAAGCGCATCCTCTGCGGTCTTTACAGTCAGCAGTGCCTGATTATAAGCAAGCTCAGACTGGTTGAGCGTAAGCTCATCGGCAATCCCGCTTTCATACATCTCCAATGATGATTGGTACTGCCGCTCTGCGTCCTCTGCAAATGTACGTGCGCTGTCTGCCTGTACAGCATCCGCCGCAATCGTCCAGTATGCGCTGATTATTGACTGTTCTATTCCGGAGTAGTCATTCTGGAAGGTAAGAGCAGCCGCCTCTTTTTCCAGCGCCCTTGTCTCCCCATCCTTTATCATTGATCCCCTGAAAGAGAAGGAGGCAGAAGCTCCGGCGTTCAAAACAAGGCCGGTATACTTAGGACTCTGTACAGCAGGAGGGAAGTCTCCGCCTGTCTGCAGTCCAGCATTGAGTCTTATTTCCGGCATGAATGTTCCTGCCGCATTATCTGCATTCCTTATTGTCTGATTGAGCGTTATCTGGGCGGATCTGACTGAGATATTGTTCTCTTTTGCCGACTTTATTGCCTCTTCCAGCGTTATTACAGGTACATCGGCAGCAGACAGCGGAATGGCCGCTGCTATTGCGAGTATCATGATTTTATGCAGTATTTTCAAAAGCAACCTCCTTGAGAGTTTCTTTGATGAACGCTGCAAGTCCATATAGAATATATGTTTTCTACAACTATATAGGTTACATAGCAGTTTCCGTAATGTTCAATTTATGCGGTTTTGGGAAAAATCCATGAAATTTCTATATTTCAGTATCTGTATCCGATGGCATGTGCTGCCAGATACAGAAGGGATACACATATGGAGAAAAGGAAAATCCCGGGAAGCCCGGGATCGGTATGCTTATTTCTGGCGGCCATCGCTCAGGATAAGACGGCTTGACTGTCTGTCGAGGAAGAGCGAGCATTCTGTCCTTCGCAGAGTAGCACATGGAGCTGCCGGTGCGATATCGTCGAAGACGCACATTGCTACGGCTTTTGCCTTGCGCTGATCAGGGCATGAGCAGATTATATTCTTTGAAGATATGATTTCGTGGACAGACATCGTTATAGCTCTTGAAGGTACTTCATCGATGTTCTGGAACCATCCCTCTCCGACCTGCTGCCTTCTTGAGCGTCTTTCTAGATCAACTATTATATATGGATCTGTAGCATCGAGATCCGCAGGGGGATCATTGAATGCAAGATGGCCGTTTTCTCCAATGCAGATGAATGATACATCGAGGGGATAGTCTGCCATGAGCTTATTCATCTCTTCTATGGTTTTCTCCGCATCCTCTTTCCTTGAGATAGGGTGGAAGCTTCCGACTTCTGGAAGGAAGCTTATGAAGTTCTCCTTGAGAAATGTCTCCGATGATGCTTTGTGTCCATCGGGAAGGCCGATGAACTCATCAAGAAGGAAGATGTTGACCTTGCTCCAGTCTATATCCATCGACCTCAGAGCCTTCAGCATTTCAAGCTGGCTTGTTCCTGTCACGAAAGCAACATTGGCTCTGCCTTGTACATGTATAGCAGAATTTATATGATGACGGCCCCTTGCGGCCGCTTCTCTGCCGAGTTCGATCTTATTCTCGCATATGGTGATCCTCATCAGAACCTCCTTTGCACTGGCGCATACAGTGAAATATAGCAGAGAAGGGCGCTTTGTGGCTATGGTGCTATCAGACTCCCCACATATAGGCAAGAGCCGGAATCACTACAAACATCGCAATGGTACAGATCGTGAGAGTGATGAACAGCACTCTGAGCTTTATGCCATTGTAGGCAATCAGGACCTTGTCCTTTTTTACCTGGGCCCGTTTTGCGGCTATCGCCTGATATGTCATTATCATTATGACGGCAAGCGTGAATATGTTTATCATCGTTATCAGGGAGAATATGCCTGCATCCGATACCATCGACAGTCCGACAAGCATGGAGGATATGACACCAAACAGTCCCGTTCCAAGCATTCCGACGCTGTCTTCTCCTGTATAGCTCTGGCTGTAGAATGCGATGATGATCCATATGACAACGCTGAAGAGGTTGATGAAAGCCTGCAGGAAGAGCGAGATGCCTGTTCTGTTGGCCCTGACTATTATCTCAAGCTGGGTCCTTACAGATTCATCGAAGTGCACAGCTGGATCGTTGTTCGTATCGTAGAAGTAATTCAGACGCAGCGTGAAATTATCCATGGTCTCTGTATCATGGATGAGCCTGTATCCTGATGTTATTCCGAAATACGGTGTGAATCCGCTTACGCGTACACCATCTGAATCGGTTGATGTATCTGGTGCATATCTGATGTAGTCAGCATCCATAGTCGGAAGGATGTACATCTTGAACTGGACGGAATCAAGCGGATACCTGACACTGTCGAAGGCTTTCTCGAATGCCCCGTTGAATCTTATCTTCTGATAGCACATGGTACGGAGATTTCCTTCCTCATCATAGTACTGTACCTCTTCCAGCTCCTTCAGGACACCCATTGAGTCAGGTACGAACTCGCCATTCCCGAGCGTGAACATCGTTTCCTTATCGGTGAAGACGTTGGAAGGAGTCTCTCCCGGATAGTACTCATGATCATGGGAGTCTATCCATTCCTCGAAGAACTCTGAGTGGCTGTCGAGCCATTCATCATGGGAGAATGTCCCAGCTGGTCTTCTCTCATCGCTCTCAGCATAGTATGCATCGATTATCTGATCAGCAAGCACATTCCTTGCATAGTGGCGGAACATATTGCGGAACTCATCCTTATCGAACTTGAAGAAAAGCTGCATCCTTGCCTCATAGGAAGATGTCTCCGAGTGGATATTCTTGATCTTCTCGAGAACTGTTCCTACTGTGACTTCAACATAGTACGCATCCGGATTATTTGCCTTTGATGTTCCTTCCAGATCATCGTGGTACTTCTTCTGTATCGGGTCATGGATGTCATATTCCAGGCCATCGCTGCCTATTCTGTATTTGCGGATATCATCAAAGCGCTCATATGCCACTTCTGATGCACAGAAAAGGATGAATGCAATAAGAGGAACCATTATGACAAGATTGAGAGCACGAGACTGACACGCTTCCTGTATCCGATCATCCTCCAGTTGCGAGAGAAGAAGTGCTTCTGCTTCTCCCTTTCTATATCATTCTCGAGGTCATTGCGCTGTATTGAGAGAAGATCCTCGTCGACCTTGAGCTGATCAAGCTCCGGCAGTTCCTTCGTATCATCTATGATGATATCCACCGGAATAAAGAAGTATGCGGCAACCTTTGTGCAGATCTTTCTGGTCGGGCTTTCCTTGCCGGAAAGTATGTCAGCGATCTTCGCAGGATTCTCTGAAATGGCACGGGCTAAGGTTATTCCATGCTTTTCCTCAATAAATCTGGAGAGCTTCCTGAGCTTCTCCGTTGTTCTATGTCCAATATTCTGCATAAGGCATCAAGCATAATGATATATGAAGATTGTGTGAAGATGTATTTTGCAGCAGTACTTCCCAAAGTCTTTGATAATCAATATACTCACCAAGGAATTCTTAAATAAATAAGGAAATATAAACATGAAAGACACTGGATTCTTTGCTGAGTTCAGAAAGTTCATCGCACGTGGAAATGTGCTCGATATGGCAGTAGGTATGGTTGTTGGTGCTGCATTCACAGCAATCGTGACTTCCGCTGTCAATGATATCATCATGCCTGTCATTGGACTTGCAATCGGAGGAATTGATTTCTCTGATCTCAAGATCGTTCTCAAGGCAGCTACAGAGGCTGATCCTGAAGTCGCTATCAGATACGGCATCTTCATCAATGCGATCATCAGCTTCATCGTAATTGCTTTCTGTGTATTCTGCGTAGTGAAGGGCTTCAACAAGCTTCATGATCTGAAGAAGCATGAAGAGGAGGCAAAGCCAGCAGCTCCTGCAGCTCCTCCTGCAGATATCCAGCTTCTTACTGAGATCAGAGATCTTCTCAAGAAGAGCAATTAAGGAATATCCTGCCTTTATCCAATCCGGCCAAGCGCCGGATTTTATTTGACTCCATCTTTGGAGATTTTCCTTTACAGTTAATGGATACTAGACTAATATACTAATATATTAGATGCAGAAGGAGAGATTGCCATGCAGATGACAATGAGGTGGTTTGGCGATAAGTTCGATTCAGTCAAACTATGGCAGATAAGACAGGTTCCAGGTGTTACTGGAGTCATTACGACACTTTATGATATCCCGGCAGGGGAGCTCTGGCCTCTGGAGAGGATCCAGGCGTTGAAAAAGGAAGTCGAGGATGCAGGTCTTAATATTGCTGGTATCGAAAGCGTCAATATCCATGATGATATAAAGATCGGGCGTTCGACACGCGATAAATACATCGAGAATTACATCAGGACTCTTGAGAATCTCGCCGCATGCGATATCAAGCTTGTCTGCTACAACTTCATGCCTGTATTCGACTGGACGAGGACAGATCTTGCCAAGGTCAGGCCTGATGGGGCAACGGTCCTCGCATATGATCAGAAGGTCGTGGACTCAATCGATCCGCAGACATTCTTCGATCAGACAAATGATAATTCAAATGGTTATGTGATGCCTGGATGGGAACCGGAGAGGCTTTCGCATGTCAAGGAGCTTTTTGAGGCATATAAGGATGTGGATGAGGAGACGCTTTTCAATAATCTTGTATATTTCCTCAAGGCTATTCAGCCCGTATGCGAGAAGCATGGCATAAAGATGGCTATCCATCCTGATGATCCGGCATGGCCCGTATTCGGACTGCCCAGGATCATCACATCCAAGGAGAAGATTCTCCGTGTCATGAAGGCGGTTGATTCTCCGTTCAATGGCCTCACGTTCTGTGCAGGATCCTTTGGATCGAATCCGAAGAATGACCTTCCTGGAATCATCCGTGCTCTTCCTGGACGCATCCACTTTGCTCATGTCAGGAATCTCCATCACTTTGAGCCTGGTGTCTTTGAAGAAGCCGCTCATCTGTCATCCGATGGTTCCTTTGATCTCTATGAGATGGTCCGTGCCCTCTATGAGACAGGATTCGATGGCCCGATCAGGCCGGATCATGGAAGAGCTATCTGGGGCGAGGTATCAATGCCGGGCTATGGTCTTTATGACAGGGCTCTTGGCGCTGAGTATATCCTCGGCCTCTGGGAAGCTATCGACAAGAGTGAGAAGAGGCTAAAATAGCGATGAGGATAACATCGAGCGAGACGATCTATGATGCTCTCAAGAATGAGATAATCTTCCTCAGAAGAAAACCCGGGGATGAGATATCCCCTCAGGAGGTGTCCGAAAGGTTCGATGTATCCCGTTCTCCAGTACGCGATGCCCTGATGCGGCTGAGGTCGGATGCGCTTGTTGTGATGAGGCCCCAGCGTGGATGCTGGGTGTCCAGAATCGATCTGGGAAAGGTGGAGGATGAGCGTTTCTTCCGCCTTGCTCTTGAGCGCAGTGCCATTGAGCGTTTCAAGGACTATATGAAAAGCTCTGATATAACCCGTATCGAGTACTTCATCGAACTTCAGAAGGAAGCGCTTGAATCGGGCGATATAGTAGGTTTCTACAATGCCGATGATGATATGCATGCCATATTCTTTGAGGCTACAGGGCTTTCCCGGATCTGGCAGCTGATACTGCGCGAGACTTCGAACCATAGAAGGATGCGTATTCTTTCAATGGGATCGGATGAGATCCTGAAGACTAATCTTGAACAGCATCAGGCGATTGCAAAGGCGCTTTCTACCCATGATTTCGATAGTGCTCTGGCAATAGAAGCCGAGCATCTCTCAAAGCTCCGGTATGAGTCAAAAGCCATCATTGAGGCTCATCCCGAGTATTTCATTTACAAAGAAGGTTGATTATGAAACTAAGCAATGAAGGGCTCAGAAGCCCTGAATGGAAGGAGAAAGGCTATAAGCTCTTTGATTATGACAGAAACAGTATTGAGAAAGCCACGCATAAGGAACCTGTATGGGTGCATTTCGGCGCGGGCAACATCTTCCGTGGCTTTCCTGCAAGGCTGGATCAGATCCTCATCGAGAAGGGCCTGACAGATAAGGGCATCATAGTCGGAGAAGGTTTCGATTACGATATCATCACAGATATCTATGATAAGTATGATAGGCTCACGCTCCTTGTGACTCTTAAGGCAAATGGATCAATCGATAAGGAGATCGTAGGATCTGTTACAGAGGCTTATCCCTGCGATTATCAGTTTGCTGATGCATGGAAGAGATTCGGAGAAGTCTTCACATCTCCATCATTGCAGATGGTTTCCTTTACAATCACAGAGAAGGGCTATGCCCTTAAGGATCCATCAGGAGCATTCCTCAAGGGTTATGTCCATGACTTTGCAGAAGGCCCAGGCAAATGCTCGATGTTCCTTTCCCGTCTTGCTGAGCTTCTTCTGATGCGCTATAAAGCCGGTGCATATCCTATTGCTCTCGTATCAATGGATAACTGCTCTCATAATGGAGAGAAGGTGCAGGCTGCAATAACCACAATCGCAGGTGAGTGGTGCAAGGCAGGTCTTGTCGAGAAAGGGTTTGAGGAGTATGTGAATTCCTCGAAGGTTTCCTATCCATGGTCAATGATCGATAAGATCACCCCGCGCCCGGATAAGAGCGTTGCCTCGATGCTTGCTGCAGATGGCTATGAGGATACAGATACCGTTGTCACAGACAAGCATACATATATTGCTTCTTTCGTGAATGCGGAGGAGTGCGAATATCTTGTTATAGAGGATAGCTTCCCGAATGGCAGGCCCGCTCTTGAGAATGCCGGTGTTTACTTTACAGACAGGGAGACTGTGAACAAGGTTGAGAAGATGAAGGTCTGCACATGTCTCAATCCTCTGCATACAGCTCTTGCTGTCTTCGGCTGTCTTCTCGGCTATACATTGATTGCCGATGAGATGAAGGATGAGGACCTGGTGAAGCTTGTGAAGACAATCGGTTATAAGGAAGGCCTTCCTGTGGTTGTCAATCCTGGCATCATCAATCCGGAGAAGTTCATTGACGAGGTTGTCAACATAAGGATTCCGAATCCGTTCATGCCGGATACACCTCAGCGTATTGCAACAGATACCTCCCAGAAGCTTCCTATCCGCTTCGGAGAGACAATCAAGGCCTATCTTGCCTCCGACAAGCTCTCAATCAAGGATCTGAAGTGCATTCCTCTTGTTTATGCTGCATGGCTCAGGTATGCAATGGGCATCGATGATAATGGTGCTGCTTTCGAGCCATCATCAGATCCTCTTCTTCCGTATGCCAGAGAAGCTCTGAGCGGAATAGGGCTTGGGTATGAAGGAAGCCTGGATCAGCTGAATGGGATTCTTTCCAATCAGAAGATCTTCGGGGTCGATCTTTTCGAGACCGGGCTTGCTGACATGGTTCTTGGATATTTCAAGTCGATGATCGAAGGGCCAGGAGCTGTCCGCGAAACGCTTCATGGCGTAGTTGGCTGATATTGATATTGAGGCATCCTCCGGGATGCCTTATCATTTCTCTATGGCTGCACACGGATTCCGTATATTCTCAAGCGTCAGGGATTATATCTTCCTTATCATCGGTACGGCTATTGCCGCCATCGCTGCAACAGTATTCTATACACCTGCACACATCACAGGTGGAGGTGCAACTGGTATCGGTACCATATTCTATTATGTCTTCGGTCTGGATCAGGGTATGGTGATGATGTGCATAAACATCCCTATTGTTCTTTTCGGCATGAAGGTATTCGGCTGGCGCTATGGCATAAGGACGCTGATCGGGTCCATAATGCTTTCCTTATGGACCTCGCTGATAGGGAATATTACGGATTATAAGGGTTTTCTGGACTACTCTGAGCCGATAAACATCCTCCTTTCAGCTATCTTCGGTGGATGCCTTATGGGAATCGGTGTGGGGCTTACGATGAAGAGCGGCAGCAATACAGGCGGTACTGATATAGTATCCCAGATTGTCACGCATTTCTTTCCCATATCGATAGGAACTGTCTCATTCTCAATCAATGCAGTTGTTGTGACATGCGGCGGCATATTCTTCGGCTTCCAGGCGATACTTTTTGCCATAATCGCAATGTATATATCTGCTCAGATGACAAACTATGTGATGATGGGGGTGGGAACGAATCTGGCAAAGGCTGTATACATCCTCTCTGATGACCGCATAACAGTCATCGCACAGGATGTGATATCGAAGCTGAAGCGTGGCGGAACGATCTTCAGGGGCAGCGGCATCTACACCGCAAAGGAACATCAGATGCTTCTTGTGATAGTGCCTAATAACCAGCTCAATACGCTTCTCAGGATAATAAAGGAATCAGATGCCTCGGCTTTTGTATTCATCACCGAGGCATATGAGGTAATAGGAAAGGGCTTCATCCCTATAAACAGGATTGCGCCCAACAGGGATTGATTAATTCTTCTCGCCGCCGATGTGCCTGAGGAATTCCTCGTATCCGCCGTTTTTATCCTCTTCTCCAGGTTCATACTCTGTCAAAGGATAATGTTCCATTACAAAGTCTATATCCTTATCTCCGCGTCCGGAGAGATTGACAAGTATCTTCTTTCCATTCCCAAGCTCCCTGGCAAGCTTCACTGCATATGCTACAGCGTGCGATGACTCGAGTGCCGGGATTATGCCTTCCATCCTTGAAAGAGCATAGAAAGCTTCGACAGCTTCCCTGTCAGTCGCTGTTTTGTAGTTCACTCTGCCGATTGAGTGCAGATAGCTATGCTGAGGTCCTACGCCAGGGTAGTCCAGTCCGGATGCGATTGAGTAAACAGGAAGCGGCTCTCCATCCTTATCCTGGAGCACAAGTGACCTGAAACCATGGAGTATTCCGACTGTTCCCTTTGATATAGTCGCGGCATGCATGCCTGTATCAAGTCCTTTGCCAGCTGGTTCCACGCCATACAGTGCTGTGTCCCTGTCTTCAAGGAATGCAGAGAAGATCCCCATTGCATTTGAGCCTCCTCCAACACATGCGACTACGGCATCCGGAAGGGATCCTGCATAGGATAGCATCTGTTCTCTGGCCTCTATTCCGATGATTGACTGGAAGTCGCGGACCATAGCAGGGAAAGGATGCGGGCCGACAACCGATCCGATGCAGTAGATCTGTGTCACCGGATCCGCAAGATAGGCTGCAAATGCAGCATCTACCGCATCTTTCAGTGTCTTTGTGCCGCTCTCAACTGAAACTACGTGTGCCCCAAGCACCTTCATCCTTGATACATTGGGAGCTTCCTTCTTCACATCGATTGCCCCCATGTAGATATCGCAATCAAGGCCAAGAAGCGCTGCAGCTGTTGCAAGCGCAACTCCGTGCTGCCCCGCTCCTGTCTCTGCTATGATCTTCTTCTTGCCCATGCGTTTAGCAAGGAGAGCCTCACCAAGACAGTGGTTGATCTTGTGCGCTCCTGTATGGTTGAGATCCTCCCTCTTGAGATAGATCTCAGCGCCTCCTGCTGCTTTTGACAGCCTCTTTGCGTGGTATACAGGGCTTGGCCGTCCTGTATAATGTTCATTGAGCTCCTTGAGTTCACTGATGAATGTGGGATCGGAAGAGATCTCCTCGTAGGCTTTCTCCACATCCTTCATCACTTTCTCAAGTGCTGGTGGAAGATATGCACCGCCATACTCTCCGAAATATCCGTTCTTATCCGGCAGATTCTCTGTATTGATAGCTTTGTTGACAAGATTCATATGTTTCCTCCGTGTTACGTTGTACAGTAACGCTACTACAAAAAGAAACGCATGTCAACACCTTCTGGAATCTTTTATCTTCTGCAGGGCTCTTTTCCTCGTGGCTTCTGATACTTTCCCGAAGTACTCTTCTGTGCTTTCATCATCGATATAGAAGGAGGAGAGTGCCCAGGCTACTGCCATTGATATGTAGTAGTCATCGCTATCGGAAGCAGTGATCGCATCCAGAAGCATTTTCCTGTCATAGAGCTTCCTGTGCGACATCAGAAAGACGATTGCTGTACGGCGGACAAATACCCGGTTGTCGTCAAGAAGGGGAAGAAAGTATCCCAGTGCTTCGTCTTCTTCACCCTTCCGTATACGGAGAGAGGAAGCTGCCGCATCTGAATGATCCCAGGCTGACATATGCGGTAAGAGTTCATCGAGCGCAGCTGCTTTTTCATGGAAAGGCTTCTTCCATCCTCCGATCTGAAGGCCTCTGAGTATGATATCCTCATGGTATCGGATGGGGAATGATGCGTCATCAATGGTTTTTGCAAGTTTTCTCAGATCCGGGATCCTCACGCCTTTTACTGGATAGCGGTGGTCTTTGGAGATCTTCTCGCTGAATGCCCTGAAGCTTTCGCTTGCAAGGCCTTCGTATAGAGCATCAGTATCCAAGATCCTCTCCTACGATGATCACGGTTATCCTTCCTTTCTGCTTCTGCTTGGCGAATACGACGAAGCCACAGCAGATCCTTCCATCAGTCTGACAGCCAACGGATCCCATGTGATCCTCATCAAAGCAGGGAGAGACGCACTCACCGGTCTTGGCACACGGTGTGTCATATGAAAGCCTTATGCAATTTGCAGGAGCGGCTTCTGTCTTTACACGTACAACAGCGCTCCGGAGATCTGGCACCAGCTTGTTGATGCCTGCAACTACAATGACCTTCTCCGGACCATAGAGCATCGCTGATACCCTGTTGGATGTTCCATCAACCTCATACATCTCCCCATGCTCGGTAATTGCATTGGCTGATACCAGATAGAAAGATGCATTATATGCGTCCCTGTATTCTTTGTGCCAGTCTGTCTCTGACTTAAGGTAATCCATTATTCCTGTTTCGCTTAATGTCACAGAGCCGCCTGTTGCTGTATATGCTCCTTCTGGTACAAGGCTCTTCACAAGCGTAAGTGCTTCTTCCTTGTCATTGACATAGACTGCATTCATACCATTGCGTTCAAGGGCTTCGAGCGTTTTCTTCACTCTTCCTTGCATAGCCTTCTTCTTATTTGCATCCATAGAGGTACCTCCAATGAAAGATTATCACAAAGCATGGCACTTATGATAATCTCACTTAATATGAATGCGATAAATAACCGGTGTGCTTATCTGAATCTGAAGAATCCTCTGTATGTCAGATACCATGATGAGGAATGGGGGAGACCAGAGCATTCGGACAGAAAGCTCTTTGAGTATCTTTTCCTGGAGTTCTTCCAATCAGGTCTTTCATGGGAGTGCATCCTCAATAAACGAGAGGCTTTCCGTGAGGCCTTCGATGGATTCGATGCAGCTAAGATCGCAGAATACGGGAAGGGGAAATGCCAGGATCTCCTTTCCAATCCGGGAATCATAAGGAACAGGCAGAAGATAGAAGCCGCGGTTTCAAATGCACGTGTATTCCTGGAAATCCAGAAGGAGCATGGATCATTCGATGCTTACATCTGGAGTTTCTCAGGGGGTAAGATTATTGCTGAGGACTATACACAGAGGACTCGGTCTCCTCTTTCCGATATGATTTCCATGGATTTAAGAAAACGAGGAATGAAGTTCATAGGGTCAACTACCGTATATGCCTATCTTCAGGCCATAGGGGTCATCAATGCACATGGAAAGGAGTGCGATCTTCACCCTTGAGGATTTTCTTCCTGCAATAGGTTCAGACACAATTGACATGATTCAATAAAACCTTTATATTCTTAGAGAAATCGACGTAGGGTAGAGCAGTTGGCAGCTCGTCGGGCTCATAACCCGGAGGTCGCAGGTTCGAGTCCTGCCCCTGCTAAATTAGGTGTAATCTGGACCATTGAGCGGCAAAAGCCGACAGTGGAGTGGGTCTCCAGACCATCAATGAAAAGTGGCAATCAGCTGGTTGAGCAATGGCTCAGGGGTTGGTTGCCTTTCCTTTTGCCATTTTAGTCCCTGTTTTCTGCCTGTCTGATGGTTTTGTGTGTCATTATGACTCTAATCGATCGGATATGCTCTCTGCCATAGTCAATTCGGAACATCATAGCTTTTCCTTGAAAAGTCTTTTTACTTATAATTCTTTATAAAATATGAATTTGTATAAGTTGGCACGCTTTCTGCAAATAATATGTGTCCGACAAGGATAGACATAAAGCATTAAAGATATAGGAGGCACAATATGGCTAACGAAATTACAGGATATAACAGAGGTGGAAGGAATCTTTCAGTATTCGATGACTTCTTCGATTCAATGCTTAATGCATGGGGTTCGTATTCATCCAAGGTCCCTGCTGTTGATATCGAAGAGACTGCAGATGACTTTGTTATAAAGGCAGAGCTTCCTGGCTATAGTGAGAATGATGTGAAGATCTATGTTGAGAAGCATATTCTTCATATCTCCGGAGAGGAGAACTCCAAGAATGAGGAGAAGGAAGGACGCAAGTATCTCATAAAGGAGAGAAGGCACACTGCATTCGAGAGATCATTCAGCCTGCCTGAAGGCCTTGATGAGAGTGCTATAAATGCATCATTTGAGAACGGAATACTGACTGTTACTCTTCCGAAGCTTCCAGAGGAGAAGCCAAGGCACATTGAAGTCAAGATCGGTTCAAAGAACTGATTCCTGAGCGTTTATGCAGAGCCTGCCACCATTAAGCTGCGGCAGGCTTTTCTATTTCACAGTGCAGATTTTGCCACATCAATCCATGCTTCTGGCTGTGAGATCGTCTCAAGTTCATCCGATGTCATTCTTATAGCGCTGTTTGTCGATCCGGCAGCGGGGTAGAATGCATCGAAGCGTCTGAGGGAAACATCCAGATAGAGCTTCACTCCATCGGGAAGAGCAAATGGACAGACACCTCCTACAGGATGTCCTGTAAGTCTTTCGACATCCTCTGCCCCTATCATCTTCGCTTTCTCGTGGAATAGATCCTTGTACTTTCTGTTATCGATCTTTGCATCTCCCGCAAGCACAATCACAATCGGGCCGGAAGCTGTCATGAATGACATTGATTTCGCGATTCTCCCTTCCTCTGTATTCAGATCCGCCGCAGCCTGTGCAACTGTTGCGCTGGAAGAAGGGAATTCGATTATATCCTTGTCCCGTCCAAAAGGCTTAAGGAACTCTCTGACTTTCTCTACTGACATGGCATGAGTGTATCTTTTTTCCCCATTTTCATCCATATCATCCGGCTTAGTGTCATAATGACCCGAAGCGGTGCCTGCCGGATCGCACTGTGTCAATTTGTCCGGAAGGAGTGTCTCAGGAGAAAATATGAAAAAGTAATTAATTGCATATAATACAAATAATTATAAAAGTTGGCATGTATTATGCATACCTATTTATGCAAACTTGAAATAAAAACAGGAGATTGAAATATGAGATACGTTATAAGCAGAAGCACACCGGGATTCACAGGACTTGATTCCTTCTTCGATGATTTCTTTTCCGATGTTTCCACAAGAAAGTATCCGCCTGTGGATATATATGAGACAGAAGGAGCATACACAATCGAGCTCGAGGTCGCAGGATATGGCAATGATGATATAAAGATCACGGTAAAGGATGGCGTTGTCACAATCGCATCCGCCCCGTCCTGGCGCGAGAGAATCAGGAAGAGAATGGAGGAGAGGAAGCTGATAGCAGGAGAGATCAATCTTCCTGAGTTCAGCAGATCCTTCTCACTTCCGAAGGATTCGGATACAGAGGGAATATCAGCTGACAGCACAAATGGGATTCTTACGATTACAATTCCGAGGATCAGAAAGGCTGAGCCCGGCAGGATCGAGGTGAAGATAGGCAAGTGATTCTGGATAAATCGCTCTTTTGATCTGGTCGCCATCCGTTCTGGATGGTGATTTTCTTTTCTATGCTGTATCATCATTCTCATGAACCTCTATATGGTAGCAACTCCGATAGGGAATCTCGATGATATAACATACAGGGCAGTCAAAGTGCTCTCCTCTGTCGATGTGATTGCATGCGAGGATACACGGCATACGATGCATCTGCTTTCCCATTATGGGATAAAGAAACGGCTGATAGCCTGCCATGCGCACAATGAGGAAGAGAGCGCGAAGGGAATACTGGCTCTTCTGGATGGTGGCAGCAATGTTGCATATTGCTCCGATGCTGGAACTCCCGGGGTCTCCGATCCCGGGGCAAGGCTTGTTGAGTATATCAGAGCAGAGAGTGAACATGCAGTTATCCCTATTCCAGGAGCCTCTGCTTTTGTCTCATTGGTCTCTGCTGCAGGGAATATCGGCAAGAGCTTCACTTTTGAAGGTTTTCTTTCCCCGAAGAAAGGCAGAAGACAGAAGAGGCTTGCAGAGCTTTTCAGAAGGGAAGAGTCCTTCATCGTCTATGAATCGCCATTCAGGGTGCTGAAAACGCTTGAGGATATCAAAGAAGCAGGGGAATGCCGCATAGTTGCAGGAAGGGAGCTCACGAAAGCCCATGAGGAATTCATCACCGGCAGTGCTGATGATGTGATTGCATCGCTTTCGGGCCGAGATGCTATCAAAGGAGAGTTCGCATTGATTGTCATTCCGGAGGGTATCTGTGATAAGCGCGAAGAAGATCAGGACTCTTAAGCCAAGGGTACAGCTGAGAAGAGCGGCCGATGTTTTCCATGAAGCTGCGGCTATGGATCTCGATAAAGAATATCTTGATGAGGTTCTATCCATAATCCTGTCATCGGATCTAGTGTGTGATGAGGATGAGGACAGGATCCGCTGGTTCTATCAGAAGGGCGATAGCCTTTCGTTCGAGGATATCTACTACCATGTGCTGACGATACTCGGCGATACTCCTTCGGACTGGGATGCACGTGATGAATCCGGGCAGATTGACTGGTCCAGAAGGGAGGTCAGGGATCATTTCCTTTTTCTTGATCATCTTCGTTCCCCATATAATGTCGGAGCTGTATTCCGCAATGCCGAGGCTTTCGGAATCAAAGGTATATACATAGCACCCGGCACTGCTTCCCCTGAGCATCCGAGAGCTCAGCGCACATCGCGCTCTGCAGTGGATGGAATTCCGTGGGATGAGCGCGAGGTTTCCGTATTGCCGGAACTTCCTGTGTTTGCTCTTGAGGTCGGCGGTATGGATATAAACGAGTTTGAGTTTCCCCGGCATGGGATATGCATAATCGGATCGGAGGAGGATGGCATATCCAAAGAGGCAAGGAAAAAAGCAGAGGATTCCCTGGGTATTGTCTCTATAAGGCAGTATGGTGCTAAGGGATCGATCAATGTAGCATCTGCTGCGGCGATCATGCTCTGCAAATGGATGGAAAGCGAGAAGAATCAGCCTTTATCCTGACTGCAGTGCCAGAGATTTCTCAGCCCATCCTCTACTTTCCTGCTGAAAGAGCCTGTCGGGAATATCCCCTTTCTGTCGCGTTCTCCGCTCTCGAGCCCTGTAAGAAGCGTCATGCCTTCATCGATTCCTGAAATCGTCCATATATGGAAGAGCTTTTTGTTTATCGCTTCCTCGATTCTCTCTGAAAGAATGAGCGCTGATCTGTTGACTTCCGGTATTATCACTCCCTGGCTGCCTGTAAGGCCCGCAGTTGAGCATGCATTGAAGAATCCCTCTATCTTCTCATTGATGCCTCCCACCGGAAGGAGTGTCCCGGTCTGGCTCATTGAGCCTGTCACAGCGATGTCCTGCCGTATAGGAATCCCTCCTATAGCAGAGAGAAGCGCATAGAGTTCAGCAAGGGATGCGCTGTCCCCATCCACCTCAGCATAGCTTTGCTCGAAGCAGATGCCTGCGTAGAGTGATAATGGGAATGTCCTGGCATAACGGTTGCGCAGATATCCTTCGAGGATCAGCAGGCCTTTGTCATGTATTCCTCCGGACAGTCCTGCTTCATGCTCTATATTCACTATGCCCTCATTTCCAGGCGCCACTGCTACTGATATGACAGCGGGTGTTCCAAAAGATGATGTGCCCCGGTCCATGACAGCCAGTCCATTGACGATTCCGATCTTCTTTCCTGAAAGAGATATCACCATCTCCCCTGATTTTATCTCTTCATTTATTCTGTCTTCTGCCAGTGATGCGTACCAGCTTCTAAGCTCTATTGCCCTTCTTACATCGGAATCCTGTATTGCATCCTTTCCTTCCAGCCGTGCTGTACGTGAGGCTTCTTCAAGCAGATCGCCAAGAAGTGAAAGCTCCGTTGTAAGCTTATTCCTGTCTTCTGCCAGCCATGATGAATAACGGAGGATCTCTGCATAGGCGCTGTCATCAGCTGCTAGGAGCGAATGCCCTGCGCTTTTGAGATAGCTGATTGTACCTGCGATATTCTTCTCATCGGCAGGCATGGTGTAATCGAACTCAGGAGCGATACGGAAATAACGGGTGAATTTCGGATCTTTCTCCATAAGCCTGTCGAATGTGCCTTCATTGCCTATGAGAATGACCTTTGTAAGCAGAGGAATAGGGGAAGGACGTACGCCGCCCATCATCTCTCCCATGACAGAATCAGATGTCAGTGCCCGTACCGTCATCTCTATGTATCTTCTGAATGTCTTCCAGAGCGTTTCATCCGATGATATCTCCTCTGCATTGAGGATGAGAAAGCCTCCAGCAGCTCTCTGGTATGAACCGATCTTTATCGAAAGATGCGGTGTGCTTCCTTCCGATACCATTCCGAAAAGCGAGCGATGGGACGGATGCATCTCGATTATTGTCGGTCTTTTTCTGTCCAGGGTTCTGTCGAGGACTATTCCAAGCTTATATGCATCAGGGTATTCCTCTGGAGAGGGGAGAGAAGCAATGAACTGGATTATGGCTGGATCTTCCCATGCTGCAGAGACTTCCTCCCTTGTCATCCTTCCTTCCATTATTCCATCAAGGTCATGCTGGAATGCTTTTGCCTTGCCTTTCGGGAATATCAGAACACGGGGCCGTTCATTGTCGGGAGAATATGCATATGCAGCATCCTTCAGGCCTGAAGTATCATTTTCAATTTTTCCTATCTCCTCCAGGATGGCATTGAGCCTGCCTGATCCATCATCTCCGGAAAGGAAGATGTTATAGCCAGCTCTGTCAGTTTCAAGGCCAAGCCTTAAAAGGCCGATTGCCCTTTCCTGGCCTGTGATTGCCATTCCTGGCACGATATTGCTGAATGAACGTCCTCTATATGAGAGGGATATATCCCCTGCTTCTAATTCCCTGATCATCAAAGGGATTGTATGACAGTGGATATGAGCTGTCAAACCGATTATAATCAGCAACATGACTGTCAATGAGTTCGGAGAGATTCTTGAGAAGAGACTCTCCATTGATGATTTTCCATTTGATATCTCCCTTAACGGCTTTCAGATACAGGGGCCTGACAGGGAACTGAAGAAGGCAGCATTCGCAGTTGATGCCTCATTTGCGACAATTGATGCAGCAGCTGAAGCCTCTGCAGATATCCTTGTAGTGCATCATGGTCTTTTCTGGGGCTCTCCTATAGCTATAAGGGATGCCCACTACAGAAGGGTCAGAAGGGCAATGGACAGCGGTCTTGCCCTGTTTGCGTGCCATCTTCCTCTTGATGCACATCCGCTTTATGGCAATAACGCACAGATCGCATTGACGCTTGGCATGACATCATTTGATCCGTTCGGTGAGTATAAAGGCCGGAAGATAGGCTTCAAAGGCAGGCTTCCTTTCCCGATGACAGTGCCGGAGATCGCACGCCTTCTGGGATTCTCTGAAGAAGGTGGGATGCATATCATAAAAGCAGGGAAGGATATGGTTGAGACTGTCGGGATAATCTCTGGAGGCGGGGCCGATGATGTTGATCAGGCTATTGCTGAAGGTCTCGATCTCTTCATTACAGGAACATGCGAGCATGAGATATACCATACAGTCCGTGAATATGGGATAGACTTTCTTTCCGGTGGACACTATAGAAGCGAGGTTTTCGGTGTCAAGGCTCTTAAGAGAATGGCAGAGAAGGAATTCTCCATTGAGACTGTTTTCATTGATTCGGAGACAGGGCTGTGAAGAAGTTCCTCCCATTTCTGCTTTCAATCCTGATCATCGCTGCTGATCAGATATCAAAAGCCTTGATTGTCCATTTCATACCTGAGGGAACAGTCGCATGCTCTCTCTTCAATGATTTCCTATGGATCTGCCATGTGCGGAATGATGCTGTCGCATTCTCCCTTGGAGCAGGGCTTCCTGCTGCATTGAAGTACATTGTGTTCATAGGTCTTCCTGTTGTGATCATGGCTGGAGTTTCTGCTGCAATCGTATCCGATAAGGTGCTGGGCCCTCTTACCAGTTTCCAGCGCTGGTGTCTTGCGGGAATCGCCGGGGGTGGAATAGGCAATCTGATCGATAGGATATTCCGCTCCCTCCGTGTCGTTGACTGGATATCTACAAATAACTATGGGTGGTTTGGAATGGAGAGATTCCCGACGTATAATCTGGCAGATGCAGCTATTGTAATCTCTGTCATACTTCTTGTTGTAAGCATAATGCTGGGAGGAAGAAAGAATGCCATCAAAGAAAATTAATACACTCCTTTTCATGATTATCGGGACGGTTGTCAATCTCATACTGCTTCTGTTCTTCATCATATTCGGGTTTGTTCTTGTATCAGTGCTTGCTGACAGGGTTCCGGCTCTTGGAGATATCGTAGGAATCCTGACAGTTGTCGTCCTCGTCGCAGCATTGGCTCTTTCATTCCTGATCTATTCCAGGCTTGTTAAGTGGGCAACGAAGAAATTCGCTCTTGAGGAGAATCTTTCCCCTCTGTTCTCTCCGAAGAAGCCTAAGAGGAATACAGAGGAGTAAGATGAGATACAGGGGCAAGGCATCTTTTCTGGATACTTACTGGTATTCATTCAATGATGAACCGGTTGCTACACGCGGCTCTCTTCTCATTCCGCGCCTTTCAGATCCTTCATTCCTGCTTCCAGATGAATCGCCTGATGCATTATGGCATCTTTTTGCCCATACATGGCAGGGGGTTGAGCATTATGTTTCCTCTTCTGGCCTGGAATGGAAGCGCGAGCATCTGATATTCTTCAGAGGCCATTCTCCATTCATCTATAAAGAGGGCAATGTCTATTATCTTCTTTATGAAATCCATGATACTGAAAGAAAGCATGGAAGAAAGGAGAAACTTACGGGCTCCCGTATAATGATGTCAAGTTCATCGGATCTTTCCCTGTGGTCTGAGCCAAGGATGATTCTTGATGCACGCTCTGTTCTCCGTTCTGTGTACAGAGGAGGAAAGCCCAGGGTGTCCAGACCTCAGCTTGTCCGCTGGAATGACAGGTACCGCCTCTACTTCGGCGCAGGAGAGACAAGAATATATGATACAGGCCAGAAAGCTTCTGCCTTTTTCATGATGGCTGAATCCTCTTCCATTGATGGTCCTTACACTATTGCAGAGAAGCCTTTGATCATTCCTGATGGAGAGAGCCAGTATAGGAATCTTGCGGTCGGGTCAGTAAGGGTCATTCCCCTCTCTGATGCATTGGCAGCCATTGAATGCGCATATCACTTCGATGAGCGCCATAGGCAATCCAGATCCGCGATGCTTCTTATGACATCAGATGATGGCATTTCCTGGCAGGATGATAGTATCATACAGCTTTCCCCTGAAGAGGGATGGGCCTCCAGGTGCATTACAAGCTGCGATGCGCGTTATAAGGAGAATGAGGAGACCTGGTACTGCTATTACTCTGCAAATGCTGTTGACCGCAGCTTCAGGTTCCCATATGTGAAGGAATCATTGGGACTTCTCCTTGGCAGATCAAAGTAAGCTGGAGAAACTGCAGTATTGATGTTATATCTTATAGTATGAAGCGATTATCTCTCGTACTTATTTTCCTTGCAGTCACAGCAGCTGTATGTTCAGCTGTCGATTTTGATTTCGTTGTCGGACAGACTACCTCGGCCAGCCTGGAATTTGATAACAGAGGAGGGGAGATGAAGCCCCAGTTCCTCTTTGATGTCGACGCAGAGCTCGATATGGATTTCGGCCATGGCCACGGAATGCTTATCGGAGTCAATCCATATTCAACAGGCGGATCTGTCGAATTCGCACTGAGTACAGGATATGCATATCAGGACTCACTGAGCAGCAATGTTGATATAATCGCTGGAGTGGGACCTGCCTTCATATTCAGGTCCAGCGGGGTAGGTTTCGCTGTCTTTGCAACAGTCGATTTCGATATCTATGTCACTCAGTCGATGTTTGTCAGAGTTGGAACAGGCATCGAGATCGGATTCGGTGATTTCGGCAGCCAGGAATTCGGTAAGCAGGAGCTTACAATCAATATACCGCTCCCTGCCATTGGACTTGGCTGGACATTCTGAGGATATGTACTCTCCATACGGCCTTATTCCATTATTTCCCCATTTTCTTTAAAATAGTGGCATAAAGGAGTTCCTCATGAAATCCAGATCCATAGTGCTCATATCAGTTATCGTATCGATGCTTATTGCTGTTTCGTCATGCAATGTGCCATGGGATACTCCTCATGCGATAGATTTCCCTGAAGCTTTCCAGGGCAGCTGGATTGCTGTAGAAGGCGAGGATAACGCTGAGATAACCCACAATAGATTCACGATACGGATACAGGGAAGCTATTCGGATACAATCACGAATTCAAGCGAGTATGGTTCGAGCCGGTTTGACTGGATTGAGGTGGATACATCAGTAGAGAATGTTGTCACAATCACTCCGAAAAATGTTAGCGGAAGTGTAGGACGTACTGATGAGTTCAGAATCAATGATGATGGGACACTCCAGATTGAGTTCGGTGGCGTGAATCCTCGTTCGTTCGGGCCGTTTGTAAAGCAGACACAGGCAAACTGATCATTATTTTCTCTGCAAAGGAGTCCTCGCCTGGAAGCGGGGGCTCTTCTGTAAGTAATTGCATTTCATTCTGATTGCTGATATATTCTCTCAGTGCAGAGGGGAAGTAGCTCATCTGGTAGAGCGACAGGTTCGCAATCTGTAGGTGGCGGGTTCGAGCCCCGTCTTCTCCATTAAACGAAACATATTATTGTCAATCGACAACTCTTCTCGTTAATCTCCAGCTTTTCCCGTTATTCTCACGGGTTCAGGAGACAGGAAGAGTTCTTTTTTTGTCCTTTGGATCAACAATTCTCTCGTTACTATTCTTCAATTCATGTCCGTATTCTGAATATCGTAGCGACATCTTTCTCATTATCATTTGCCGATTCTGCATGATCTGATATTGGCGCAGGCCGCTTTGCTTCTCGTTTGGACTATCTAGAATCGTATGGTGGAGATTCTTTCATTGACTGCTATCTGGGGTTCTGGGAAAGCATCAGGATTGTATGCTCCTGTTTTTGATTCCGGGTATTTGCCAGATCTCTTCTTTGACAGGTATTGAGTGGGGCCCGATTCATTTCTTTCTTTTTCCGGGGAATCGGGCTTGCAGAATTCTCAGAAGATCATTGACTATCAGTCAGAAAGAAAAAGACAGCTCTAAATGGACTTTATCATCCGGTGTCAGAACTTCTCTGCTTTGTCTATATCGACAACAAAGACAACTCCGCCGCCGACTGGTACTTCTGCCATATGTGCGCCGGAAGGACTGAATATGCGCATGTCCGCACTTGCAACAGGGGAGAGCTGCATTCTGTGGCCTGCATATTTCTTCAGGATCTCTATAGCTCCTTCTACCTTTTCATCGTCCGTTCCTATAAGGAGAGTTGTGTTCTTAGCTTTCAGAAAGCCTCCGGTCGTTGAGAGCTTTGTGACAAAGTAACCATGCTTGTTCAGCTCCTGTACTGTATCTGCTTCATCTGCTGACTGGATTATGGAAAGTATAAGTTTCATAGCTTGCTCCTAAATATTCTATGATTATACCACCCTATATGCAGAGAAAGCAAATGGAGAGCCCCTTCTATATATTACAATCCCATCTTCTTCTTATGGAGAAAGTAATATGGAACTTCAAAAAGAAGCATGGCTATCCAGCCTGCAGCACAGGCATAGGCAATTGCATGGATTCCGTAATGCGGAACGAGGATGAATGTGAATATTACTCTTATGGATGTCTGTATGAATGTACAGAGAAGCGTAAGCTTCATCATTCCCATTCCTCTGAAGAAACCCTGGATACCATTTGTCATTGCTGGCAGGATATAGAAGAAAGCCATTGTGGATAGATACAGGTGCCCCTGATAGATGACCTCGTCTGCTCCTTCTCCGCTTACGAAAAGCGACATTATGGGTTTATTCAGCAGTGCGACTGCTGTGAAGATTATCAGGAAATAGCATGCTTCTGTTATCAGGCCTTTTGCAAAACCTCCGGTTATCCTTTCTTTCCTGCCCGCTCCTCTGTTCTGCGCTGTGAATGTCGTTATGCTGTGGCCGATGCTCTGCTCAGGGGTGAATGCAAAATCATCAATGCGTGTTACAGCATTATAGGCTGCTATCACACTGACACCGAGCGTATTGACAGCGCTCTGGATAAGAAGTTTCCCAATAGGCTGGCATGCCTGCTGGAGTGCGGTGACGGAGCCATACTGCATTGTCAGTTTAAGCAGTCCTTTATCTATAGCGATATCTTTTGCACTGAGCGAAAGAAGCGGGATCTTCCTTGCAATGTATATGGCTGTCATGAATGCAGATACGGCCTGTGCCACGACTGTTGTTATTGCAGAGCATGTTATACCGAATCCCATGTAGCCGACAAGGAAAAGGTCAAGCAGACAGTTGAGCACGGATGAGAAAGCAAGAAAGCAGAGCGGGGTTTTGGAGTCTCCTACGCTTTTAAGCGCTGAAGACAGTGCATTGTATATATATGTGAAAGGAGTTCCTATGAATATTATCCTGAGGTAGACAGCGGTTATCCCCATTACCTCTTCCGGAACATTCAGGACAGACAGAAGCGGATCTGTTGCAGCTATTCCCAGCAGAGCCGCTGCAACTGAGAATCCTATTCCTGCTGTAAGCATTGTCGACAGCTCCCTTTTGAGCTTCTCATTGTCTTTTGCACCGAAGAAACCGGACATCAGAACTCCTGCACCTATGCATATTCCAGAGATGCCAAGTATGATGATGTTCACAACCGGACCTGCCATTCCCGTTGCTGCAAGTGCTTCCGATCCAATGAAGCGCCCTGCGATCATTGAATCGACAGCATTGTATGTAAGCTGGAAGAGATTTCCCAGGATCAAGGGAATAGCATATGCTATAAGGTGTCTGAACGCACCTCCTGTTGTCATATCTACCGCAGCCATGGCTGCATTGTAGCACTATGGGGAAAACTTGTTGACTATACTGCCTGAAATTCTGTAAAAGCAAATGTATCGGAGTGGAGGATTCAGAAATGGAAACAGCTGCAGATTATTTCGGATCGCTTGTATTCAATGATGATGTAATGCGGAGGATGCTTTCAAAAGATGTGTACAGAGCATTGAAGCGTACTGTCGAGGAGGGGAAGGATCTTGATCTGAACGTAGCCAATTCCGTTGCCAATGCAATGAAGAACTGGGCTGTTGAGAAGGGTTGTACGCATTATACCCATTGGTTCCAGCCTATGACTGGCATCACGGCCGAAAAGCATGAAGCCTTCATATCCCCACAGGATGGAGGAAGAGCCCTTCTTGAGTTTTCCGGCAAGGAGCTTATCAAGGGAGAGCCTGATGCTTCATCATTCCCTTCCGGCGGCATAAGGGCAACTTTCGAAGCCCGTGGGTATACAGCATGGGATCCAACAAGCTATGCCTTCATCAAAGATAATACCCTTTGCATTCCAACTGCATATTGTTCCTATTCCGGGGAAGTGCTGGATAAGAAGACTCCTCTTCTCAGGAGTATGGAAGCACTGTCAGCAGAAGCTGTGAAGATACTCAGACTGTTCGGAAAGGATGTCAAACGCGTAATCACGACTGTCGGTCCGGAACAGGAGTATTTCCTTATTGACAAGAAGGACTATATAAGACGCAAGGATCTTATCTATACAGGCAGGACACTGCTTGGCGCAAGGGCACCTAAGGGGCAGGAGATGGAGGACCATTATTTCGGTGCCCTCAAGACCAGAGTCGCTGAATATATGCAGGACCTGGATAAAGAACTCTGGAAGCTTGGGATCTACGCGAAAACATCCCATAATGAGGTCGCTCCATGCCAGCACGAGCTTGCTCCGATATTCACCACAGCGAATATCGCGGTGGATAACAACCAGGTGACAATGGAATTCATGAAGAAGATAGCAGAACGCCATGGGTTTGCATGTCTGCTTCATGAGAAACCCTTTGCAGGTGTAAATGGCTCTGGAAAACACAACAACTGGTCCATGTCCACA
Source organism: uncultured Spirochaetaceae bacterium (assembly GCA_944389065.1). Taxonomy (GTDB): domain Bacteria; phylum Spirochaetota; class Spirochaetia; order Sphaerochaetales; family Sphaerochaetaceae; genus Ornithospirochaeta. The sequence goes on along the minus strand of CALXKZ010000074.1, from coordinate 23,030 downwards.
GATACAGGCAGGAATATATTCGATGCAGGTGATAATCCCCGCGATAATGCCCAGTTCCTTCTTTTCCTGGTAGCTGTGATAAAAGCGGTAGATGAGTATCAGGATCTTCTCCGTGTATCTGTGGCATCGGCTGGCAATGATCACAGACTCGGAGCTAATGAGGCTCCTCCTGCAATTGTCTCGATGTTCCTGGGCGATGATCTGACAGAGATACTCGAGTCTATAGCCGAAGGGCGCAAGACAAATGGCAAAGCCCGTGAACAGCTTCGTCTGGGAGTGCATGTGCTCCCCGCTTTCCCGAAGGATACAACCGATAGGAACAGGACAAGCCCGCTTGCTTTCACAGGCAATAAATTCGAGTTCAGGATGCTTGGGTCGTCATTCTCGGTTTCTGAGCCTAATGTTGTAATGAATACGATTGTCGCTAAGGCTCTCCGTGAGTTTTATGGGATACTTTCAGCAGCAGATGATTTTGATAAAGCTGTCGAGGATCTGGTCCATGATACCTACATAGCTCATAGGCGCATTGTCTACAATGGCAATAACTACTCGTCGGAATGGATTGAGGAAGCTGCCAGACGAGGGCTTATGAATCTTGCATCCTCGCCTGATGCATATGATACATTCATGGCTCCGAAGAACATCGCTCTTTTTGAGGAGTTCGGGATATACAACTCTGTCGAGATGCATTCCCGTTATGAGATCCTCCATGAGGAGTACTCAAAGACAATACATATCGAGGCGCTTACGCTTATCGATATGATAAACAGACAGGTTCTTCCTGCTGTCATGGAATATTCATCGGAGCTTGCTTCCGGCATTGTACAGAAAAAGACCGCGCTCCCGGGTATGAATGTCAAGGCTGAAGAGGATAGGCTTGCTGAAGTTGAGAGTCTTATCTCTAAGCTGTATGCAGCCAACAAGGAACTTGATAAAGAAGTAAAGCTCTCTTCCGGATATGAGGGTTCATCTCTTTCGCATTATTCGCGTTCTGCGATAATCCCTGCAATGGAAGAGGTCAGAAAGCATGCGGATCAGCTTGAGCTGATAGTCGGGCAGAAACATTGGCCATACCCGACATATGGTGAGATGCTTTTCTATGTTGAGTGAATGAGAATGCCCGTGAAAACGGGCATTCCATAGATCTTATCCCAGCTCAGTTCTCAGGGGAGAACTCATCTTTGCCTGCACCGCAGAGAGGGCATAGCCAATCAGCGGGGACATCTTCCCACTTGGTTCCTGGTGCGATTCCGTTATCAGGATCGCCAGCTTCCTCATCGTATACATAGCCGCAGAGATTGCAGATATACTTCATTTTCAGCCTCCATTATTGATAATCGTTATCAATAAGATAAGATAACATAGACCAGAAGTCAATATGCTTGCGAAAATCGAACTCTGCCGTGACAATAGAGAAATCTAAAGAGAGAAGGAGAAGAATATGGGATTTGATATCAACACCGGTGCTCTCATCATAGTTATCGGTTACCTTATCGGAATGCTCCTCATAGGCTTTGTCGTTGGCCGTATCAAGATCAAGACAAGCAGAGATTACATGATTGCAGGAAGAAGAATGGGGCTATTCATGGTTGCATTCTCGCTTTCGGCGAACAACATCGGAGGAGGATCCACGACAGGTCTTGCCGATAAAGCGTTCGGTTCGTGGGGAATGAGTGCCATCTGGTATGTTCTTGCAGCTTCCATTGCGATGATTCCCCTCGCTTATTTCGCACCGAAGATCAGGAAAACAATGGCCATAACGATTCCGGAGGTCGTTGGAAGACGTTTCGGGAAAGGCAGCTCGATTTTCTCTGCGGTTCTCAATATCGTTGCGCTGTTCTGCCTTACATCAAGCCAGGTCGCAGCTTCAGGATCGGTAGTCGCAACTCTTACCGGAATTCCGATGAATGTGTGTCTGGTCATTGCGGGGGTGGTTATAATCCTCTACACAACGCTTGGTGGAATGATTGCCGATCAGATCTCTGATCTTGTCCAGTTCATCATAATACTCTTTGGCCTTGCGATTGCTACCCCTATAGTACTTAGTTCCTGTGGTGGATGGTCCGAGATAGCCGCAAAGCTTCCAGGGGAACAGCTTAATCCGACTAAGATCGGATGGGTAGTGATTATAGGTTATATATTCAACTACTTCTGCACATTCCTTTCCGGTCCTGAGATGATAAGCCGTTTCGAGAGTGCCAAAGATGAGAAGACAGCCATGAGAGCCTCGATTCTTTCTGCTATTCTCATGGCAGCTATGGCTGTATTCCCGACACTTCTTGGTCTTGCAGCGCTTGCGCTCAAGGATCAGATCCCTGGAATCACTGGCGGAACAGCAATGATGGCTGTGACAGAGGCATATGCACCGACAATCGTGACAGGAATAATCGCAGCTGCGATAATCTCTGCTACGATGTCCAGCGCAGACTCGAATCTTCTGTGCATGTCAACGATGTTCATGAATGATATCCTCATCCACTATAGCGAGAGGGGAAGGAACTTCACGGATAAGGAGACTATCTTCTGGACGAGATTCTGCAATGTAGTTTTCTGTGCTGTTGCGATGCTTATTTCGCTTTTCGGAGTGAATATCGTTACTATGAATACATTCGCATTCGCAATCAGGTGCGCAGGCCCGTTTGCAGCCTATGGACTCGGCATGGTAGTTCCACGTGCGACAAAGCACTCTGGAAGCATCTCGATAATAACAGGAACAATCGGCGTCATCTTCTGGCAGCTGCTTTCCGGCGGTGATTTCTATCTTGGAATCCTTCCTGTCGTATTTGGCTGTGCTGTCGGTACGATCACTTTCTTCCTTGTCAATATAATCGAATGGAATATGGGCGTTGAACCTGCTCCATCTGCATTCCTTTCGAAGGAAGAGGAAGAGAAGCTCATCAAAGAAGGCAAGTAAATCTTGTTGCTTCCGACTGTAGAATACCCCGGAACTGCCGGGGTATTCTTAGCAGTTTATTGTATGGAAAGGAATGCTTTATAGCATTCAACTGCATATTCCACATCCTTTGCAGCTGTTATCTCCCATGGAGCATGCATGCTCATCACAGCAACTCCTGCATCAATTACGCTCATGCCGTGGTAGGCTGCATACTTTGCAATTGTTCCTCCGCCGCCTACATCGACCTTTGCAAGCTCTGCCATCTGGAAAGGAACCTGGCATGAGTCCATCTTTTCCCTGAGCTTAGCAATGAACTCCGCATTTGCATCCGATGCTCCGCTCTTTCCTCTAGAGCCGGTGTATTTATTGAATACAATGCCGCCCCCGAGGAATGATGAGTTCTTTTTGTCAAAAAGGGATGCATTGAGAGGATCATATGCTGAATTCACATCACTTGACAGCATGTATGAGTTCATAAGCATGCGCCTGAGCTTCAGTCCATCATATCCTCCAGGAAGCCTGGCAAGAAGCTCGGAGACAGCATTCTCGAAGAACCTGCTGTCCATTCCAGTGCTGCCGGTGCTTCCTATCTCCTCTTTGTCAACAAGTACGCAGCAGAGTGTTCTTTCTGAATTGCCGGCATTCAGCAATGCCTCCAGCGATGTGAAGGCACATATTCTGTCATCCTGCCCGTATGCAAGCACCATTGAACTGTCCAGTCCCATCAGCTTTGCCTTGCCTGCAGGAACCGCTTCAAGCTCAGCTGAGATGAAATCATCTTCTTCGATGCCGTATTTCTCTGAAAGTATAGATAGGATAGCCTTCTTTCCCTTGTCCTTCTCTTCAGATGTTCTGTCATCTGAAAGGCCGATTATGATATCGAGATCCTCTCCGTTGATCACCTCAGAGGCAGTCTTCTTCATCTGATCCTGTGCAATATGCGGGAGAAGATCTGAAATGCAGAGTGCTGATTCATCATCTTCTCCGATTTCAATATCGATTTCCGTTCCGTCTTTTTTTATGACGACACCGTGGATTGCGAGAGGAAGCGCCACCCACTGATACTTCTTTATGCCACCATAGTAATGGGTATCGAGATAAACTATGCCATCGCTCTCATAAAGAGGTTTCATCTTTATATCCAGGCGCGGAGAATCGATATGGGCTCCAAGGATGTTCATTCCTTCTTCCGCCTTTCCTGAACCGACCTGGAAAAGCGCTATCGATTTTCCATACATCTGGAAGTAAACCTTGCTGCCGGCTGTGAGGGAATCACAAGCCATGATGTCCTTATAGCCATGAGCCTCTGCTGCTTTTATGATTGCCTTGACGCACTCTCTTTCAGTCTTTCCGCTATCAAGGAAATCTCTGTATTTTCTTATCAGTGTATTGTCCATACATTGAAGATAGCACCAAAAACGCTGAATATGAAGCTGGTATCATATTTGCCCGCATATAGGGTATAATCGCATCATGGCTAGGAAAAAGTGGCATACCATCCCTTTCTATGAGCAGATCAGGAAAACCCCAGGGGCTTTCGTCGTTTATATTCTTCTCCGTCTTTCTGTGATACTTATAATGATTGCCCAGATATTCAACAGAGACTGGAAGAATGTCTTTCTCTGTGCACTGACGCTTGTTCTGTTCACCGTTCCATCATTCATTGAGAAAAACTGGCATATAGATATCCCCGGGACCCTTGAAGTCATAATCCTTCTGTTCATATATGCAGCAGAGATTCTCGGTGAAATACGTGCATATTATGTCAATGTCCCCGGATGGGATACTGCGCTTCATACGATCACTGGCTTCCTTTCAGCTGCTGTAGGGTTTTCTCTTGTCGATATCCTTAACAGGAATGAGCATATAAAGCTGTCACTCTCTCCATTGTATGTCGCGATGACGGCATTCTGCTTCTCTCTTTCCGTTGGCATAATCTGGGAATTCTTCGAATTCTCAATGGATATGATGTTTGGACTGGATATGCAGAAGGATACGATTATACATTCAATAAGCTCTGTGACGCTTGATGAGACGATGTCGAATAAGATCGTAACGATAAATGGAATAACAGAGACAACGGTCAATGGTGTACATCTCAATATCGATGGATATCTTGATATCGGGCTGATTGATACGATGAAGGACCTGATCGTCACATTCATTGGAGCTTCCGTATTCTCTCCTATCGGATATGTCTATCTGAAGAAGAGAGGCAAGGGCAGGTTCGCAAAGCGCTTCATTCCATCGCTCCAGCGTGATGAAGATGGTGGAAAGGATTGAGGATGTCCTTCAAATCAATATCTAAAATCAATCAATTCTAGTTTGATAAATTAATCAAAGTCAGTTTGATGTATTTTATAAATAGACTTTGATATTTTTATAAATCTGGTTTGCTGAATTCTGTAAATATAGAATACATTGTATGGAAAACAAGCTATACAGACCGAGGATCATCGATTCCATGATAAGAGAGAAGCTCTTATTATCAAAGGCAATCTGCGTACAGGGATCGAAAGCCTCTGGAAAAACGTGGGCTTCTATGCATCAGGCCTCAAGCGCGGTAATGCTTGGAGATCCAAGCGGTAATTTCTCGAATCGCAGGCTTGTCATGCTTGATCCATCATTTGCTCTTAAGGGCGATAGCCCTCATCTTATAGATGAATGGAAGGAAGTCCCCGCTGGGATGCTGTAAGAAATGATGTGGATAGATCTTCAGAGAAAGGCAGATTCATACTGACAGGGTCTTCAACTCCAGTCAGCAAGGGCATAATGCATACAGGTACCGGAAGGATTGCATTAATCAATATGAAGCCGATGTCCCTTTATGAATCGGGAGAGTCTTCCGGTGTGGTGTCACTATCTTCGTTGTTCTCGGAGAGGATCTCTGAGAGCATTGATACAGGACGTATCAGCATAGAGCAGCTTGCTTATTATATTGTAAGAAGGAGGCTGGCCTGATTCCATTGGGGTGCCATACGAATATGCATCATCCTTTGCATCTGATTATGTCAATGGCCTTCTTCAGGAAGATATACCCAGGGTTGCTGAATCAATTGATATGCTGAAGATGCATAGGTTCATGCGGTCTCTGGCAAGAAATGAAAGCACAACTGTCTCCAAGAAGATGCTGCAGCGGGATATGAATGGAGAAATAAGCGATGCGACGATTGATGCTTATATGCTGATTCTGTCACGGTTGTCCTGATATCAAACCAGCTTCCATTCAGTCCTTCCGTAAGATCCTCCCTGCGTCTCAAGCAGATGGAGAAGCGGCACTTTACCGATCCTTCAATCGCAGCGTCATTGCTTGGACTAGATCAGTCATCGATTCTGAATGATCTGCAGACCTTCGGCTTTCTATTCGAAGCACTTGTAGAACAGGATCTATCAATATATGCAGCGGCCTCAGGTAATATGGTGAAGCATTATCAGGATTATAGAGGCAATGAGGCAGATGCTATAATCGAGGCTCCTGATGGCCGCTGGGGAGCTGTGGAGATCAAGCTTGGTGCCGGGGAGATCGACCATGCGGCAAAAGCACTGATGAAAGTCGATGCCGCGATGAAGGAATCATCTGGTAAAAGTGCTGCGTTCCTTGCTGTGATATGCGGTATGGCTTTTCATGCTTACAGAAGGGAAGACGGAGTGAACGTGATACCTCTGACAGCTCTGGGTATATGAAAGGCATCTCATCGGATACGAATAACGCTCCGGCTGTCCGGAGCGCTGTCGTCTTTTTCAGAGCATAGCTTTCAGATCTGAAAGTGCATCCTGATCGATCACCTCCCATGGGAATGTGACATCGGTTCTGCCGAATGATCCTTCTCCTGCTGCCTTGAGGTAGATAGGAGTCCTGAGGTTGTAGCGTTTTATCATTCCCTCTGGACGGAGATCATAATGCTTTCTGACCCATGAAAGGATCTGGTCATCACTCAGCTTTCCTGTGCCATAGGTGAACACTGCAAGCGATACAGGTTCTGCAACTCCGATTGCATATGCAGCCTGAAGCTCGCATTCCCCAGCCACTCCTGCTGCGACTATTGTCTTCGCGATATTCCTCAGCGCAAGTGATGCGGTCCTGTCGACCTTTGTCGGATCCTTTCCTGAGAATGCTCCACCTCCATGATGGGCATAGCCGCCATATGTATCTACGATGATCTTCCTTCCTGTAAGACCTGTATCAGCAGCAGGTCCTCCGAGAACAAAGCGGCCAGTAGGGTTGATGAAGTACTTTGTGCTCTCATCAGCCATGCCTTTGGGCAGTACCGGATCTATTACATTCTTCCTGATATCCTCACGGAGCTGCTCAAGGCTTACATCCGGATCATGCTGGGCAGATACGACAACAGCCTCTATCCTTACAGGCTTTCTGCCATCATATTCAACAGTAACCTGCGACTTCCCATCCGGTCTGAGGTAGGGCAGTGTCCCGTCCTCCCTTAAATCCGTAAGCCTCATTGTGAGTTTTCTCGCAAGATTCATGGCAAGCGGCATGTACTCTTCGCCTTCATCCGAGGCATATCCGAACATCATACCCTGATCTCCGGCTCCGAGGGTTGAGCTATCGCTGTAGGAGTTATTCACTCCCATTGCGATGTCTCCTGACTGCTCATGCAGAGAACATGTGATATCCGCATTCTCATCAAAGCCATACTCAGGCTTTGTATATCCAATGGATCTGATCACCTTCCTTGCTACACTGATGTAATCGACTTTGGCTTTCGTCGTGATCTCTCCCATGATATGCACAGCCCCCGGCTCTGCAATCACCTCACAGGCTGAGCGGGACATCGGATCCTCTTTTATAAGCTCATCAAGTATGCCATCTGCAATCTGGTCGCATACTTTATCAGGATGTCCGTTCGTTACGGACTCCGAAGTGAAGAACCTTCTCATATCTTCCTCCAATCAGACCGGTGCTCCCGGATGGGATTTATGCCAGAGCTCATCTGCAACAGGCTTCCAGTTCGCAGCAGCGGCTTTGCACTTTCCGCACAGTTCATCTACATCCTCTTTTGCGCTGAGATCTGTTGATTCCGCTCCGGACGCATGGACCATCTCGGCAAGAGCACCATTGTTATCGAGGAGAGGACAGGGCCTGAGATAATTCGGAGAGAATGGCTGATGGGCAGCGTACTGCTGGAACAGCGGCGACTGCAGAGCCTCAATCAGCGAGTGATCATGGATGTTCGTATCGGAGTAGTGGATGAAAGCACATGGCTCACAGTCTCCGTTTGCATTGATGTGGAGATAGAACCTTCCTCCTGCAATGCATCCGCTTACATACTCACCATCATTCCAGAAATCCATTGTGAAGATTGGCTTGGTATGCCTGTATTCACGGATCTTGTGGTACATATACTCCCTGTCTTCGGCTTTTGCCATAAGATCTGTAGGAGCTCCTACGCCTACAGGCATGTATGTGAAGAACCATGCGAACTTTGCACCCATGTTCACCATCCAGTCAAAGTACTCCTCTGAACCGATTACCTTGTAGTTCTGATGGGTATAGCAGCAGGATACGCCGAATGGAAGCTTATGCTTTCTCAGAATCTCCATTGCCTGGACGACCTTATCATACGTGCCATGGCCTCTTCTTGAATCAGTTGCCTCCCCAAAGCCCTCGACGGATATTGCAGGCACGAAGTTCTTCACGCGCAGCATATCCTCTGCGAACTTGTCGTCGATGAGTGTTCCATTTGTGAATGCCATGAACTGTGAGTCGGGGTGTGCTTCGCAGAGCTTTATTATGTCAGCTTTTCTTACAAGGGGTTCTCCTCCCGTATAGAGAAACATCCTTGTTCCGATCTCATTTGCCTGATTGATGATCGAGTCGAGAGTCTCATAGCTGAGATTAAGCTTGTTGCCATATTCTGCAGCCCAGCATCCTACACAATGGAGGTTGCATGCGCTGGTTGGATCCAGAAGAATTGTCCAAGGGATATTGCATCCATACTTCTCTCTGGCTTCTTTCTTTCTTCTTCCTCCGAGAATCGTCGCATTTATGATGAAATTCTCAAATGTCCTCTGTCTGACTTCAGGATCGATATCGGTCCAGAAGCTTTTTACGAGCTTATACCAATTGCTGTTCTTGTCACCAAGAACCTCATGTATAAGCTTACGCTGCTTGGCGACAGTACCTTCCTTCTCATCGAATTTATCAACCCAGCTGAGGACCTTCTCGATTGCTTCATCGGGATCCTTTCCGTTGATATACGACAGTACTGTCTTCATTGCCAGCGCTTCTGCGTTTTCCTTAAGTGTGTTTTTCATATTTGCACTTCCTTCTTCTGTGAAGATAACCAAAGCTGATTGTAAAGTCACGTAAAACTTATTTCAACTTGCTCTATGATTGCCTCAGAGTGATGAGACAACGCTCTGAGAATCTTATTATCCTGGCCCTTAGTTTTCTGATGAAGACCTCTGGACGCTCAGGCTCATCCTCGGACAGCCAGCGGTAGATGGCAGCGAGGAATGCATCCAGGGCAAAAGAGATATATCCATCCCGGTCGCTTATCTCATCAAAGATATCGAGAAGGCATTTCATCAGAAGTGGTTCCATTATCCTGCCGATATACGCATTGCCCGGAATTCCAAGGATAGCCCGGCAGAAGTCCTTTTCCTTATATAGGTAGCCGAATAGCATCTCCATCACTTCCCAGCCTTCCTCCTCCTCAGGAGTTGTCTCAAGATAATCCTGGAACTCTGTATCGAGCATCCAGTTCACGAGTTCGGTCTTGTTAGCAAAATGATAATAGAAGCTCTTCCTTGTAAGACCTGCGCCATCCGCTATCATCCCTACCGGGATCTTATCGAATGGATTCTCACCCATTAGTCTCTTCAGAGAGGCCGCCAGAGCCTTTCTGGTGTCTTCCGATCTAGCCATATCTATTAATTCTACACTTATGAGAATATGTATACAAGGAAAACATGACAGGCAGGATGCTTGAAGATATCATGAAGGGGCGGTAGAATCCCACTATGCTGACTCTTGATACAGTTTACCAGGCTTCATTCGCGCTGAGGCAGATAGCGCGTGTTACGGATTTGATCAGGGCCCCCCGGATGTTCCCTGACAGTGATGTGTATCTGAAGACCGAGAATCTTCAGATAACAGGATCTTTCAAAGTGAGGGGAGCATATTACAAGATCTCGATGCTTACCGAGGAGCAGAAGAAGAAGGGCGTGATCGCATGTTCTGCAGGCAATCATGCCCAGGGAGTTGCCCTTGCTGCATCACGGCAAGGCATAGATGCTCTCATATGCCTTCCTGCCGGAGCTCCGATATCCAAGGTGGAGGCCACAAGAAGCTATGGTGCACGTATTGAGCTTGTCAAGGGCGTGTATGATGATGCGTACAACCGGGCTCTTGAGATAATGAATGAGACCGGGCGGACGATGATACATCCATTTGATGATGAATATGTCATCGCAGGGCAGGGGACAATCGCTCTTGAGATACTGCAGCAGCTTCCTGATACTGATGCCATTGTGGTCCCTGTCGGAGGAGGCGGGCTTATCTCCGGAGTGGCTTTCACTGCGAAGATGCTTAAACCTTCAATAAAGGTATATGGTGTTCAGGCAACCGGAGCTGCCTCTATGTTCGTTTCTCACGAGATGCATGAGATACATGCGCTTCAGGGAGTGAATACGATTGCTGACGGTATTGCTGTGAAATGTCCGGGCGGCATAACATTCCCGCTTGTTGAGAAGTATGTCGATGATATTGTCACGGTAACAGATGATGAGATTGCTGTTGCGATTCTGGATCTTATGGAGAAACAGAAGCTTGTCTCGGAAGGAGCAGGAGCTGTCGCTGTCGCTGCAGCCCTCTCTGGCCGTATACCGATAGACAAGGGCAGGACAGTCCTTCTGGTTTCGGGGGGCAATATCGATGTGACAGTGCTTTCAAGAGTCATAAACAGGGCACTGCGCAGGGAAGGCCGTCTTGCGGATATCACTACTGAGCTTATTGATAAACCGGGACAGCTCGTTGAGGTTTCTTCTATAATCGCGGATGCAGGTGCGAATGTGACAGGTGTATTCCATGATAAGAATGGCAATGAGAAAGAGCTGAATAACTGTACGCTCCGTGTGACAATGGAGACAAGGGATCATGAGCATATAGAGCAGATCAAGAAAGCGCTGCGCTCTCATGGCTTTCAGCTCTGGGGTGATGCCTGATGCTATATTTCTTCTTTGATGTCGATGGAACGCTTCTGCCATTCGGCAAGGACATCCCTGAAAGCACAAGAAGAGCAATCAGCCTTATCCGAGAGCATGGTTCGAGGTCATTTCTCGCTACAGGCCGCAGCCTCATCGAGATTCCTGATGCTATCCGTTCTCTCGGATTCGATGGAGGTGTATACTCGGCAGGTGCCACTGTCGAAGCTGCAGGCCATTATATATTCAGACGCCGTATGACGGAAGCAGAGCGTGATTCAATCCTGGATTACTGCCGCTATCATGGATTCAGGATGCTGATCCAGAGCGATGATGGCACATATATACGAAAGGATGACCTTGAATACTGGCAATCTCTTCTTCTCAGGCATGTAGGGCGGCTGCTTGATATCCCGGGAATAAAAGTCACGGACAGCATTCCATTATCGATCATCAAGCTTCTTTATATCTGCAATGGCGATGGGATGCCTGTTGAAGAGGTAGCTGCAGAGGTCCCTGCCGGTTTCTCCGTTGTCGCCAATACAGTGGGGCTGCCTTCCCATCTTATGGGCGAGATAGTGCTTTCCGATATCACAAAGGCTACAGGAATTGATTCCATTCTCGGTTTCTATGGCGGTTCGATAGAAGATGCGGTGGCAATAGGCGATGGTGCAAATGATATTGAAATGGTTGCCCATGCCGGTCTGGGCATAGCCATGGGCAATGCCGATGATTCCTTGAAGGAAATAGCTGGATATATTACTGATGATATCAGTGATGATGGACTTCTCAAAGCAGTGGAATTCGCATTATTCCGCTCTGAAACGCGCTAAAATCAAATAATTCTTTCATATTATCCGGAAGCATTATATTCTTTACCATATAAGGAGGGACGGAGAAATGGAGGAACAGAAGCGCAGGAAAGCAGAGTATAGAAGCTCTATCAGGTCCAAGCTCCTGATAAGGAATGCTCTGGTCTCACTTATGAGGGAAAAACCTTTCGAGAAGATTACTGTAACTGATATCGTCAAGCGTGCGGATATAAACAGGGGGACATTCTATGCGCACTATAAGGATTCAAGACAGGTTCTTGATAAGATAAGGGAGGATGCCATAGAGGAAGTCGGCAAAGCATTGCGGGTTATTTCACCTGACAGGATGCTTGAGAATCCTGAGCCGGTTCTGGCTGCGGTATCCGAATTCCTGAATAAGGACATAAACTATTACAGAATGCTCGTATCGGTCATTGGAGTCGGAGGCCTTCTCCGTGAAATACGCGGGGTTATCACAGAGTATCTTGGACAGGCTGAGCGTCTGAGGAACGCCGAGGATAAAGTCACAGCCTCTTGCAAGCTTGATTTCATAATAGCAGGCATCGCTGTATTCTATTATGATGTGGTGACAGGTGCATCTCCAATATCCCTTGAGGCTGCCCCTTCATTCCTTTCTGGAATCATAAAGACAATCAGCGGATGATCAGATCATACAGCAGCAGAATCTGAAGAACAGCATGGAAAGGCAGATCGAAGAGCACAGTCCTGCAGGGCTGTTGCTGTAGTTGCCTGTGTGCATTGTGTATTCGCTCCTTCTGCCCATAAGCCTTTCCCTGAATGCGATATATGTCATATTCCCCGGTTCTTTTGCAATTGCCACGGAGATATCATTCAAAGCACCTTGGGAATCTCCGGAGAATGCCTTGGCGTATGAGGAAAGGTAATACCACCGGCCACTCCGCCTCTCTGGCGGAATGGAAGAGAGGGCATTGAGAGCCTCTCTGTACCTTCTTGCATTTATGTAGCTTACAGCTGCTCTGAGTTCTATTGGGTCAGCGTTTCCCTGATTATTATATGAATAGGATGATGAATAGCCGTTATAGGCAGATGAAGAGTAATCAGCTTTATGATTGATTATCTGGTCGTAGGCCGCATTGATCTCCTGCATCTTCCTTGCCGCTTCCTCTGTATTTCCGGCAACATCCGGATGGTACTTCTTCGCAAGAGTTTTATATGCTTTCTTGACTTCATCGTCCGAAGCCCCTGGGGAAAGGCCCAGGACTCTGTATGGATCAGTCATTGCTGTTCCTTTCCTCCCGTCGTGTTCTTATCCATATGCCACTGTAGATGATATTCCTGAGAATTGGAACATGCTGATCAAGCGGCAGACGCTCAAAAGCTTCTGCGGCATCGGATGCAGCTTCCATCAGCATGTCCTTGGCAGTTTCCCAGCTTATATCCCTGTCGAATGGATTGTACTGATCTTTCTTCCCGTCCTTCTTCCTGTCGCACCAGGCATCCATAAGATATATGAAGCGGCCAAGGCCAAAGCCCAGAGCCCTCAGGTCATCAGCAAAGAATGAACTATCATCGATCACAAAGATTTCGGAGATCATCTCTCCGGAGAGACAAGCCATCAGCCTTGGGTCTCTGGTGTTCTTTCTTTCCTCTTCCTGTATTCTTGCCAGAGCTGATGCGACAGCTTCATCCTGTCTGGGGTACTTTGCCCTCAGTCCATCAATGAATGGCTTAAGCTTTGCGGCTTTCTGTGTCCTGCCTTCATCTTCTGCATCATCGCATGCTGCATAATAGGCAAGGAGCATCTGCATATCAGCCGAGTACCCAGTGCATTCCGAAATGATATATCGATGGGCTTTGACGGGATGGGTCACGCACTTTTCCAGACCTTCTTCCGTTCTGCTGTCTGCAAGATCTGAAAGAAGCATTTCAAGAAATGCCATGTCAAAGGATAATGCTGCCATCCCTGTTTTGCCATAACGGTCTTTGAGTACATGGCATAGTCCGCAGTAGTGGGCTTTGTATAATGCCTTCTCCTCTTTCTCCATCTGGCCTGTATCAGCTGTAAGATAACCGAACATATCAAGTCCTCTTTATGAACTGGTGTCCGCACTTGGGGCATGTGATGCGGATCTTGCCCTTTCCTTTTGGTACCCTGCACTCTGTTCTGCATTCCGGACAGCGGAAATAGGCATGTGTCCTAAGATCTTCCTTCCTCTCTTCCCTTCTCCTCTTTTCCTCTTCCTTCAGAGCTTTCTTCTTCGGATCTGGAGAAAGGAAGCTGAATAGTGATAGAAAAGCGTCATTCTCGCTCCTTCTTTTCCCGACGTTCCTGCTGAGCATGCGCAGCAGGGCAATGACGACGAGAATGATTGCAAGTCCGCTCAGGAAAAGACGGACAGATGGAGATGAAGCTACGGATGCTGCTATTGCAAGCACCGCAGCGACAGCCGCTAGGAATACAGAGAGCGCGTCAGAACCATTCCGGCCTGAATAGAAACTATTAGCCATATGATGAATATCGCAATGGAAAGGCTCTCTGTCAAATATCTTCTTGCCACAGGATCCTTTCTCTGCTATCCCAGAAGCATGGACATTATTGCGCACCGGGGCATGAGCGGGACTTATCCCGAGAATACGATGCTCTCTTTCATTAAGGCTGCCGAAGCCGGAGCCGATGGAATTGAGCTGGATGTCCACCTCTCCAGGGATGGTGAGGTGATGATAATGCATGATGAATCCCTTGAGCGTACTGCAGGAATGAAGAAGCTTCTGATGGAATGCACAAGGGCCGAGCTGGAAAAGACCAATGCAGGGAGAACGAAGGACGATGCATTCGGCTTTACTCCTGTTCCTTCTCTTGAAGAGTATCTTTCGTGGGTAAAGGACACTGGCCTTTATACGAATATAGAGCTGAAGACCGCACCTGTTTACTATCCAGGGATCGAAGAGAAGACAATCAGATTGATACAGAGGTTCTCCTTGGAGGACAGGATCATTTTCTCTTCATTCAACTGGCTTTCTGTCATCCGTGCAAGAGAGCTGGATCCGGATATACGTTCCGGTTTCCTGATTGCCTCTCCTCGCATTGTCAACATAGGCAGCCTTATACATTCTATCGGCATGGAGTACTATCATCCTGATTACTCCCTCCTTTCTGACAGCGCTGTGAGTGAGCTGAAAGCGAGCAGCTGCGGTATAAATGCATGGACAGTCAACGATGATGAGTGCATCAGAAAATGCCTGGCCTGGGATGTGGATGGCCTTATAACGAATTATCCGGAGCGGGCAAGGAAGATTGTCGAGGAGGGTTGACGCTCTGTAAAATGAGAATTATTCTCATTTTCCGTGAAGGAATACAATACAAAGCAGCGCGCCAGGATACTCTCGGTTTTTGAGTCGAATCCCTCGAAGAGCTTTACTGCCCATGAAATTGCAGGCCTTCTTCCTGATATCGGATTGGCTACTGTATACAGGGCGATCCCTCGGCTGATGAGGGATGGATATCTTCTGAAAGTTCCATCCGGTCAGGAAGCTGTCTTCCAGTATCGTGATCCAGGGCTTTGCTCCGGGCACTTCCATATAAAGTGCGTCCGATGCGGCCGTATGATGCATATCGACGACAGAATCTCTGCCGCGATTTCCGAGCAGATAGGCAAGGCCTCTGGATTCCGTCTTCTCAACTCGTCGATTCTGGAAGGATTATGCCCTGATTGCATGGAGGATGCACAATGAGGTTTTCCATGCTTGCCATCATCTCTCTGGCAGTCCTTGCAGGATGCAGTACAGCCAGTTCTCATCAGTATTCTGCCGTTGCCGTGGATTTTCCTTCCTATGATGCTCTTCGGGCCATTATGGGAGACGATGATGATATTCTGATGCTTCTTCCTCCAGGGGTGGAGAGTCATGGCTACGAACCGACTCCCAAGGATATGATTGCAGTCGCAGATGCTGATATCGTTGTATATACAGGTGGGCATTCACAGGACTGGGTAGACAGATTGCTTTCTGCATCTGATGATCCCCCGCTCTGTTTCCGTCTCATTGATCAGGTTGAGCTTCTTTCCGAGGAGAGCAGGGAAGGAATGGAGGATAGAGGACATCATCATGGAATTGATGAACACGTCTGGACGAGCATACCGAATGAGATATCGATAATAAATAATCTCGCAGATGCCCTCATTTCTCTGGACAGCGAAAGGGCTGAGGAGTTTCTTCATAATGCAGATGCTTATATTGCAGAGCTTGAAGCGCTTGATGAGAAGATCAGGAAGATAGTTGCCGCATCAAGGCTGGATACTCTTATATTCGCATCGCGTTTCCCTCTTCTGTATTTCGTATCTGAGTATGGTCTGGAGTATTATGCTGCATTCCCTGGCTGTGCAGAGGAAACAGAACCGAGTGCCCGTACGATCGCCTTCCTGATAGATAAGGCCAAGGAGATTGATGCGGGATATGTCATGAATATAGAGCTATCATCTGCTCTTATTGCGCGAACGATAGCAGAAGAAGCAGGCTGTGGTGTCCTGGTATTCAATTCGATGCATAATATCACACTGAATGATTACCTTGCAGGAGAGACCTATCTGACATTGATGGCAAGAAATGCCGAAGTCCTGGAGGAGGCGCTTTCATGAGGCTTATTGAAGGAAATGATATCGCGATAGGATATGAAGGTGATCCGGTGCTCTCCGGGCTTTCGTTCACAGTCGATGAAGGCGACTATCTTTGCATTGTCGGTGAGAACGGGTCAGGGAAAAGCACATTCATAAAGACAGTGCTTTCGCTTATCCCGCCTCTTTCAGGGAGCATAGTCTTCGAGAACGGGCTCAGGCAGAATGAGATCGGATATCTGCCGCAGCAGTCGGGAATCCAGCGGGATTTCCCATCGTCGGTAATGGAGGTAGTGCTATCAGGATGCCTCAACAGACACAAGCGCCTCTTCGGGTACTCGAAAGAGGAGAAGGAGCGGGCTGTATATGAGCTTTCGCGCCTTGGAATGGATAGCCGTAAGCTTTCTCCGTTCCAGGAATTATCAGGGGGACAGCAGCAGCGCGTGCTCCTTGCCCGGGCCTTGATGGCTACTGATAAGCTTATTCTGCTTGATGAGCCGTCTGCAGCCCTTGATGCATCTTCAACTGCAGAGCTGTATGGTATCATAGACAGTCTCAATGACTCAGGTACTGCAATAATGATGGTCACACATGATATCCACCCAGCTCTGAATGCCGCCGATACAATACTGCATCTTTCCCATGGATCCTATTTTTTCGGAACAAGGGATGGATATTTCAGATCGGAAATGGGGCGTAATTTCCTGAAGGAGGCTGGACATGATCATCAGTGATATCCTTTCCTATCCATTTCTGCTGAGAGCGCTCCTTGTCGGTTTCCTTGTCTCTGTATCATCATCGATTCTGGGGGTAAGCCTTGTGCTGAGGAGATTCTCGATGATAGGTGATGGCCTTTCCCATGTAGGATTCGGAGCACTTGGTATCGCCGCTGTTCTCTACGTCTCTCCGATGGCTCTGACGATTCCAGTTGTCATAGCATCTGCTTTCCTTCTTCTCCGGCTTTCAGGAAAGAGCGGAGGGGACAGGTCAATTGCCCTGATATCCTCATCAGCATTGGCTATTGGTGTGATTGCAGTATCTGCAGGCGGAGTCAATACCGATCTCAATGCATTTCTGTTCGGATCGATACTTTCTGTGTCAAAAAGCGATGCGGTTATCGCGGCATCGGCTGCAGTTGTGACATTCTTTGTCTATATTGTTTTCTATCATCAGATCTATGCGACGACATTCGATCCGGTTTTCGCAGAGGCGACAGGGATAAAGTGCGCCAGATATACATCAGTTCTTGCCGTCCTGACAGCTTTGATAATCGTTGTCGGCATGCGCATGCTTGGCTCGCTGCTTATCTCTGCTCTGATAATCTTCCCTGCCTCATCTGCGATGCTTGTGGCAAGAACATATCGTACGGTTTCCTTCTTCGCGGCATTTGAATCAGCTCTAGCATTCCTTGCTGGGTTCTCCGCATCCTATGCATTCTCTCTTCCTGCAGGTGCGTCGGTGGTTGTCTGCCATATGATCATCTATGCAGCTGTATTCGCCACCAGCAGAATGCTCCGTCATCGTTTGCGTTCTGTGGTATCATGAATGTGGATATGATTGATATGTTTCTGCGTCTTCTGGCAGCAGTTGTATTTGGTGCTCTTATAGGAATAGAAAGGGAGATACGGCAGAAGAGTGCCGGTATCAGAACGCATATTGTTGTCGCCCTTGCATCCGCACTGATGATGATGGTATCAAAATACGGCTTTGCAGATGTCCTCTCAGTTGAGGGGATAAGCGTGGATGCATCCAGAATCGCAGCAGGCGTTGTGAGTGCTATCGGATTTCTTGGTGCTGGTGTCATATTCGTACGGAGCGATTCTTCTTCAATGGGCCTTACTACAGCCGCTGGCCTCTGGGCTACGGTCGGTGTGGGAATCGCAGCCGGATCAGGGATGTATGGCATTGCGGCTTTTGCCACCCTGATAATGCTTCTTGTGCAGTTTGTGCTCCATATGCGCTTCATACGGGCCATCTGGCCCGTATCAGGCTCTGTGAGGATCGATATCACAGCTACTGGTCTTTCTCCGGAAGAAATAAAAAGCCGTTTCAAAGAGGAGGGAATATCCTTCAGCAGCTACTCCCTCAGGAAAAATGGAAACGGCCATATGATGTTCTCTGCATATATCGCTTTCTCTTCCAAGAAGAATCAGGAGAAAACGATACGGTATCTGGAGAATTCCGATTACATCTCAGATTTTGAGATCCACTCGTTCATCTGATCAGATTCCAAGCATCCTCTTAAGCTCTGCAGCGTTCCTTACACCTGTTGCTCTGTCAGTAACCTGTCCGCCACGGAATACAAGAAGCGTAGGTATTGCCTGGACTCCGAACTGTGATGCAAGCTCCGGATTCTCATCGACGTTGCATTTGCAGATCTTTGCTCCGCTGAGCTCTGCTGCTGATTCTTCCAGAATTCTCGTCTGCATCCTGCATGGTCCGCACCATGATGCCCAGAAATCAAGGAGCACAGGCTCCTTCGCGTTCAATACTTCCTCATTGAAATTATTCTTTGTAATATCCATATGTGTCCAATCTCCTTTACTGCAAGATAATCATGGGACTATGATATCGGCAAGAATGGCAGAAATCCCCTTTGCATCCGTAAGGCCTTTTACAGGGAATGCTATCATCCAGGATGGCATGACTCCTTTTGTATAGATGAAATCCATGCGTTCATAGAGGCTCCCATTGACCCTTGTTGCTCCTGAATCCGTTTCCGGGCTGAAATGCGTGGCCCTGTATGCATCTGTCCATCCGGATGAGAGCAGCATATCGGATATCGGGAAGTTCTTTTCTCCACGGTATCGCAGTGTCAGCATCGTCCAGTCAAGCGTTGAAGGCTCTGAAGATGAGATGACGAGGATGCTTTCCTTATCGGTCATTGAAGAAGCGATCATCCTGACCTTCGCCGCGTCCCCGGATTTCCCGATTTCCTCTGTCCAGGCTGGGATATCAGCAGGGGAGGATGGCATTGCATTATCAAATGACGCTGCTGCGATCTCCACATCCTTTCCGTTGGCAACTGTGAAGACAGCGCTCTTTCCATCTGATGAGGAATACGGAAGGGAGAAAAGAACAGTGCCGCCTTCAAGCGTCACCGCATTGATTCCAGCTGCTTCTGCCCCCAGCACCTGATTTTCCAGTGATCCTGTGAGAATGATGAAATCCGCTTCGATATCGCTTAAAGATGAGAGAATGGAGGATATCTCTTCCTCTCTCAGCTCTTCATGCCCAAGAGGAACAGCCATAATCGTGATCTCTGTTATCCTGCTGTCCTTGAGCGGCCCTGCATTATGCGGCATATAAAGATAAGGAAAGCTGATCGCTGAAAGATCGTCAGGATATGGAGGCTCTTCATAAAGTGTCCCATCTTCTGACGGATACCCCTCTGCAGCCTGTATCAGTCTGTACCTTGTTTCCTTCTTAGGGCCTGTCTCATCAGGCAGATCGATTCTGCTGTATCCCATCTCCACCGTGTATGATATGCATGATGAAAGCAGAACGAGGACAATGGGAAGAACTGTGAGTATCCTTTTCATTTCAGCCTCAGCATATCTCCATATCTGAGAGCCTCTCCCTCTGCATATTGTGTTTTATCGAGTCTGGGAGTCTTTCCATCTCCGGAAACACGCGGAATCACATGGATATGGAGGTGGGGAACTTCCTGCCCGGATGCGGGTGAATTGTTTATCATTATGTTCGTCCCTTCTGCTTTCAGAACGTCTCTCTGTTTCCTGTCTACCATTCTTGCTACATCCATCATATGGTGCAGAGTCTCTGCGGGAACGTCCGTGAATGTAGGATAGGGCTCTTTTGATATCACAAGAGCATGGCCTTTCGCTACCGGATTGATATCAAGAATGACTACGCACTGGTCATCCTCATAAAGCTTTACAGAAGGGATTTCTCCCTTGATGATCATTTCGAATACTGTTGCCATACATGAATACTATCACACATCGGGGCCGGCGGGCTATTGTGAGTTCGCCGTGCTGCTGCTATTTGCTTTCATATGTCCGGATAGAGCCAGGATGCATGTTCCTGCAGCATCCTCTGGGTATTCCTCTGATTCTTTTCCTTGCATGGGAAGGGAATGCATATCCCATGATATCAGATAATCTATTGCACAAAGGGGCAAGAATCAGTATTATGCCAATCTGGTGGCTTTTCAGCTGCAGTTGAAACAGACTTTTTTATAACGAGGTAATAGATATGGCACACGACTTACTGGGCATGAGGAATATCGGAATCAGCGCCCATATCGACTCAGGAAAGACAACGCTTTCCGAGCGCATTCTCTATTTCTGCAACAAGATCCATGCTATCCACGAAGTCCGTGGAAAAGATGGTGTCGGTGCTACCATGGACTCCATGGAGCTTGAGAGGGAGAGAGGTATCACGATCGCATCGGCTGCTACAAATGTAGAGTGGAAGGGCCATGAGATCAATATCATCGATACTCCGGGACACGTTGACTTCACTATTGAGGTAGAAAGATCCCTCCGTGTTCTTGATGGCGCAATCCTCGTCCTCTGCTCTGTCGGTGGTGTTCAGTCGCAGTCCATCACTGTTGACCGCCAGATGAAGAGATACCATGTTCCGCGCATCGCATTCGTCAATAAGTGCGACAGAACCGGAGCCAATCCGTATAAGGTCAAGAACCAGCTTGTAGAGAAGCTCGGTCTCAATGCTGTTCTGATGCAGATCCCAATCGGACTGGAGGACAGGCTTGAGGGTGTTGTCGACCTTGTAGAGATGAAGGCTCTCTATTTCGACCAGGGCGATGATCACCTCCAGGTAAGAGAGGCAGAGATTCCTTCTGAGCTTCTTGCTGAGGCCCAGGCAAAGAGGGAAGAGATGCTTGATGCTGTATCGATGTGCTCCGATGAGCTTATGGAGGCTATGCTTGAGGACTCCGTCACACCGGATCTCATCCGCGCTGCTGTAAGAAAGGGAACAATCAGCCTTGAGCTCTGCCCTGTCTTCATGGGTTCCGCTTACAAGAACAAGGGTATCCAGCCGCTTCTTGATGGCGTCGTAAGCTACCTTCCGAATCCTACAGAAGTCCAGAATATTGCTCTTGATCTTGATGATAACGAGAAGGAAATCGTTCTCGAGTCAAAGGAAGATGCAAAGCCTGTTATCCTTGCATTCAAACTGGAAGATGGCCAGTTCGGTCAGCTTACATATATCAGGATCTATCAGGGAAAGATCAAGAAGGGCGATACGCTTCTCAATACAAGGACAAAGAAGAAGTTCAATGTCGGACGTCTCGTGAAGATGCATGCTTCCACAATGGAGGATATCTCTGAGGCGGGATGCGGAGAGATTGCTGCTCTCTTCGGTATCGACTGTGCTTCCGGTGACACATTCTGCGATCCATCTCTCAACTACTCGATGACATCGATGTTCGTTCCGACTCCTGTTATCTCGCTCGCTATCGAGCCTGTTGACAAGAAGGCTGCAGATAACATGGCAAAGGCTCTCAACCGCTTCACAAAGGAAGACCCGACCTTCCAGACATATGTTGATCCTGAGTCAAATCAGACGATCATCAGGGGAATGGGCGAGCTTCACCTCGATGTATATATCGAGAGAATGAAGAGAGAGTATAAGGCTGAGGTCAAAGTCGGTCAGCCGGAGGTTGCATACAGAGAGGCTATCAGCCAGAAGGCTGAGTTCAACTTCACTCATAAGAAGCAGACAGGTGGTTCTGGTCAGTATGCACGTGTTGCAGGCTATATTGAGCCGATTGTGCAGACAGATCCGGATGAGCCTGCAAAGGACTATGAGTTCGTTGATGAGGTCAAGGGCGGAGCGATTCCTACCGAGTACATCCCATCCTGTGATAAGGGCTTCCAGTCAGCTATGAAGAAGGGCTCTCAGATCGGATTCCCTGTAATCGGTGTGCGCTGTGTCGTAAACGATGGCCAGTGGCATCCGGTTGACTCATCTGATATGGCATTCCAGACAGCTGCTATCGGCGCATTCAGGGAAGCTTTCGAGAAGGCAAAGCCTGTCATACTCGAGCCTATCATGAAGGTTGAGGTGGAAGGTCCTTCCGAGTTCCAGGGAAACATCTTCGGATCCATCAATCAGAGAAGAGGCATGATTGTCTCCTCCACAGAGGACAATAACCAGTGCCAGGTTATCGCTGAAGTGCCGCTTTCAGAGATGTTCGGATACTCAACGGTTCTCCGCTCCCTTACACAGGGTAAGGCTGAGTTCACAATGGAAGTCGCCAAGTACGGCCGTGTTCCTCAGTCAGTATCCGATGAGCTGAAGAAGGCATATCAGGAGAAGAAGAAGGCTGGTGCAAAGTAATAAGCATCAGATAATTGATAAGATTCCGGCAGGTTCATCGCTTGCCGGTTTTTTAATCAGCTCTGGCATGGAATATTTTTCTATGCAATGCGGGAAACTTCCTTTATTATTATAAACTCCTATCTGCACAGCGTTGATGGAAAACCGCATTTGAAGCGTTCATTTTCGGTTTAGTCCCTGTATTTCAGCGAATTTGGGTTTTCAATAATCCGTTTTATCAGGTTTTCTACCTTCTCA